>NZ_AP014862.1:5564820-6183134 GCF_002355475.1 Pseudomonas furukawaii
CCCCCGTGGACCGGGGGCTCCAGCCGATTCCCGGGCCATTCGCCAGCTACTGGCGCAATGCCGTCCATCGCCTGGTTCACATCCTGACATTTCGCCGCGAACTCTGGCCGCGTTCCCGTGTTCCAACCGCAGTGATTCAACTGCGTTAACCCACGAGGACCCCGGATGTACAAGCGAGCGCTTGTCACGGCTTGCGCCCTGGCATCGTTGGCGGGCTGCGCCAGCAAGATCGAAAACCCGACCGACTACATCACCTTCCATGACCAGCCCCTGGTGCGGGACGTGGAGCCCGGCATGAGCCGGCAGCAGGTGCTGATCATCGGCGGCCGTCCCTCGTCCATCGTCCAGCGCAGCGTGCACCCCGGCTCCTGCAACAACTACATCCTCAACGAGAAGGGCCACCAGCAGCCCTATCACATCAGCTTCGACAGCAGCGGTCGTGTCCGCCACAAGGGTTTCATGACCTGCGGCCAGCGCGAACAGGCGGAGCGCGAACAGCTCTAGAGGCGCCTGGCGAGGCAGCCGAGGCGAGGCGATAAAGCGCAGCTCGGGCCTGTCGAGCCTGCTTTCAACGCCGCGCCGGCAACCCCGGATAGCCTTTCAACCGCCTGCTAGCGCTTGTCCATCCGTTTCAGCAGGGACGCACAGGCATTGCCCTGCTCGCCGCCCCCCGCCGCTGGCGCCACCAGGGCCAGCAGTCCCGCCGCCGGAGCCACCGCCACCCCGAGGGCGAGCATGCCGGCCCCACGTACCACCAGCGGCACCGTCTGCACCCCGGCCTCGGGATGCTTGAACGTCCCTCGGACGTAGAGCGGCGAGCGCAGGGAGAACACCCGCAGCCCCTTGGCATCCGGCGTGATCGACAGGTCCAGGCGTTCGTTGCGGAAGTTGGCCGTGCCGTCCACCTGGACCACCGCGTTCTCGGTGTCGAAGACGAACAGGCGCGGCGTCATCAGGCCGTCCTTGAGCCCCAGGTCCGCCGCCGCGCAATGGATCGCCACCTCATCGTCGCCGAACAGCCGGCCCATCAGGTAATTCCCCAGGTTGAGGCCCGCGATCTCCAGCAGGTTGCGGCTGATGGTGCCGTCGTTCACCAGCACCTGCACATCGCCATTGGCCGAGCCCAGCAGGGCCGCCACGGAATTGCCGCTTCCGCGGATATCCGCCTTGCCATTCAGTTCGCCGAAGCTGTTGCCCATGGCCTGGACCCTGGGAAAGAGCGCTTTCAGCTTGAAGCGCCGGGCATCCAGGCGTGCCTGGCCACGCAACGGCACCTGGCGGCCATCCAGCAGCAGGACGGCGTCCAGGACGCCGCCGGCCACGCCGAAACGCAGGGGCTCCAGGCGCAGTCGGCCATCCTCCAGCCGCACATGGGTGGAGAGGTCGGTGAGGGGCAGTTGCTCGCTGTGCTGGATGCGCTTGCCGCTGAATGACACGTCGGCATCCATGGCCCGCCAGCGGTCGGTGCGGAACACTTCCACCGGCAGCACCTTGTCCGCCGGTTGCCGGCCTTCGGCGCCCCGGGCCTTCTGCGCGGCGTTGGAGTCGGCGCCAATCAGCGGCCCGAGGTCCACCAGCCGCAGTCGCTCCGAGGTCAGCGAGCCGGAGAGCCGTGGCCGGGGCTGGCCGGCGACGAAGCGGAGGTCGCCCCGGATATCGCTGCCGCCGATACGGCCATTGAAGCCCTGGTAGCGGAACTCGGCGCCACCGGGTTCCCGCAGCTTCGCCACCAATCGGCCGTCGGTGGAATAGGCCGGCGTGTCCGGCAGGGTCACGCCGGTGAGCGGATAGAGCTGGGACAGGCTCGGGCCGGACAGCTGCAGGCGCAGGTCCAGGGCGCCGAGTCGGCGCGGATCGGTCAGGGTGCCGAGGACGGCGATGCGGGTTCCGCCGGCACGCACCTCGGCCTGCAGGGGCAAGGGCAGATCGGCGTTCTGCAGCGCCAGCAGCCCGCCCAGCTTGCCGCTGCCTTCCAGGGGCTGGCCCTGGTAGCGCCCCTTGGCGCGCCAGGCGAAGGCGTAGTCCTGGGCGCTGACGGTGGCGGGCCGCACGCCCTTGGCCGGGAGCAGATCGCCGAAGGGAATGGGCTTGCCCAGGGGATCGACCTGGATATCCAGGCGGGTACCGCCCAGGGCGTCGTCCACCTTCACCCTCCCCTTGTCGAAGCCGATGGTGCCGATGTCCAGGCTCCAGCCCGAGGGCCGCTCCCCGGCGCCGGGGTCGGCCGGCAACTCGAAGCTCCAGTTGTTGCGGCCATCGGCCATTCGCCGGACCTCCACCTCGGGACCGGCGAGGTCGATGCGCGGGATGCTCAACTGGCGCCACAGCAGGGGCAGGGGGTCGACGCGGAACGCCACCCGCTGCAGGCGGACGAAATCCCCGCCCTTGGCCCACCCGGGATTGCCCAGGCGCAGCCCTTGCGCCACGAAACGGGGCCCGGGCACCCAGGCGCGCCAACCGCCTTCCCCGGTTTCCCGCTGCCAGCTCAGGCGCAGGTCGCCCTCGATGGCGAACGGACGCCCCAGCTCCGCCGAAACCCGCTCATTGAGGGCCGGCCGGATGCGATTCCAGTCGAAGGTATCCACCAGCACCAGCAGGGCCGCCAGCAGCAGCACCAGGGCCACCAGCGACCTGGCCAGGATGCGAAGACCTCGTGTCATGTGCCTCTCCCCTTTTCCCACGACCGCCCCTTCGGCGTGCCCTGTTGTCCATGAGCTATCGACCCTGAATCCCTCGGGGATGCTCCCTATATAGTTCGGAGGCCTCGCTTACAAAGGCCCAAGAAAGGACGCAAGACCTTGATTATAAAGGCTTTCTACAACTATCAACGGCGTCGATGCGCTCTATCGCGAGTGTTCACTTTTTAATCGACAGGCCGTCCGTAAGATTGACTCCGTACCCAGTTTCCAGCCCCCCAAGAGGAGCCCAGAACATGAAAACCCAAGCCTTCGCCGCCCTGATCTTCACCGCCCTGACCAGCACCGCTTTCGCCCTGCCGGCGGACTCGCAACCCATCCTGGGCGAGTACAAGGAAAGCACCTCCATCCAGGTCAACGAGCCGGTCGCAGCCGAAGGCGGCTTCATGGTCCTGGATCGCGTCGCCGAAGGCGGTTCCGACCGCACCGGTGCCCACCGCATCGCCGAAGGTGGCTCCGATCGCACCGGTGCCCACCGCATCGCCGAAGGTGGCTCCGACCGCACCGGCGCCAACCGCATCGCCGAAGGCGGCTCAGATCGCGCCGGTGCCAACCGCATCGCCGAAGGCGGTTCCGACCGCACCGGTGCCCACCGCATCGCCGAAGGCGGCTCCGACCGCACCGGTGCCCACCGCATCGCCGAAGGCGGCTCCGACCGTCTGCTGCAGGCCCAACGCGTCAGCTGAGGGACCCTGGCGCTACAAACCCAGAGCCCGGCGGATGCCGGGCTTGTTGTTTGTGACGCTCGGACAGGCCCTGCGGATCGGGGTTCGACGCCCGCGAAGGCCATTTGCTAGAGTGCGCCGCACCCTCGCAATCGGCCGCGTCCCATGACCCAACGCTCGGAACAGAAGCAGCAGACCCGCCACGCCCTGATGGACGCCGCGCGCCTCCTGATGGACAGCGGTCGTGGCTTCGGCAGCCTGAGCCTGCGGGAAGTGGCCCGCACCGCCGGTATCGTGCCCACCGGGTTCTATCGCCACTTCAGCGACATGGACCAGCTGGGTCTCGCCCTGGTGGAGGAAGTGGGCGAGACCTTCCGCGCCACCATCCGCATGGTGCGCCACAACGAGTTCGAGCTGGGCGGGATCATCGAGGCCTCGGTGCGCATCTTCCTCGATGCGGTGGCCGCCAACCGGGGGCAGTTCCTCTTCCTCGCCCGCGAGCAGTACGGCGGCTCGCAGCCGGTGCGCCAGGCCATCGGCGCCCTGCGCCAGCGCATCACCGACGACCTGGCCGCCGACCTCAAGCTGATCAGGCGCATGCCGCAGCTGGACGACGAGGGCCTTGACCTGGTGGCGGACCTGGTGGTGAAGACGGTGTTCGCCACCCTGCCGGAACTGATCGACCCGCCAGCGGACAACCTGCCGCCGCACCTGCTGCCCGCCAGCAAGGTCACCCAGCAACTGCGCTTCATCATGATCGGCGGCAAGCACTGGATGGGGCCCGGCAAGCCGGAAAACTGACCGACTCGCCAGGATGGACGCACCGCAGCGGTGCGCCGCGCACCATTTCGGACCCGCGCAACGCCCCAGCGTCAGGCATCGCCAGGCGCAAGCCCCGGCCAATCAGGCCCTCCGCCATCTTGGCAAGCCCCTTGCTCTAGCCCCGGCATTGCACACTGCCGGATTCACCCGATGCTGGTCATCCACGAACGAACAGAAGCCCAGGCGAGCTGGGACGAAGAGCTGCTGCTGACCTTCGAGGCCCGCAGCAAGAGCCGCCTGCGCTGCTTCACGGTCAAGGGCGAGGACGTCGGCCTGTTCCTCGAACGGGGCCAGCCGCCCCTGCGCGACGGCGATTTCCTGAAGGCCCAGGACGGCCGCGTGGTGCGCGTGCGCGCCCGCCCCGAGGCGCTGCTCCACGTCACCTGCGCCAACGCCTTCGAACTCACCCGCGCCGCCTATCATCTGGGCAACCGCCATGTGGCCCTGCAGGTGGGCGACGGCTGGCTGCGCCTGCTGGACGACTATGTGCTGCAGGCCATGCTGGAGCAGCTGGGTGCGCGGGTGGAGGCGGTGGAAGCCGGCTTCCAGCCCGAGCACGGCGCCTACGGCGGTGGCCATCACCATTCCCATCAGTTGGAGGCGGACTTCAACTACGCGCCGCGCCTGCATCAGTTCGGTGTGCGCAGGTGACCGAGGGCGCACCCTCGCTGGCCGCCTGGCAGCTGCTGCGCCTGGCCAGCCCCCAGTTGCCCATCGGCGGCTACAGCTATTCCCAGGGGCTGGAGCTGGCCGTGGACAGTGGCCTGGTGCACGACCCGGACAGTGCCGCGCGCTGGATCGGCGACCATCTGTCGCTGAACCTGGCGCGCTTCGAGGCGCCCCTGCTGCTGGCCCATTGCGAAGCCGCCGCCGCCGGGGACTGGGAACGCCTGAAGCAGCTGGCGGACCAGCACCGCGCCAGCCGCGAGACCCGCGAACTGCACCTGGAAAGCCGGCAGATGGGCTACTCCCTGCAACAACTGCTGGACGACCTGCCCGAACAGGATGACGCCGCCCGCGCCCTGCTCCGCGCGCTGCGAGAGCCCGGCCTGGCCGTGGCCTGGGCACTGGCCGCGCGCGCCTGGGCCATTCCGCCCCGGGACGCCCTGGCCGCCTGGCTCTGGGGCTGGCTGGAAAACCAGCTGGCGGTACTGATGAAGACCCTGCCCCTGGGACAGCAGGCCGCCCAGCGCCTCACCTCGGCCCTGCTGCCGCAGCTGGACCAGGCGCGGCGCACGGCCAGCGAGATTCAACCGAACCACTGGGGCGGCGCCGCCTTCGGCCTGGCCCTGGCGAGCATGGCGCACGAGCGCCAGTACAGCCGTCTGTTCCGATCCTAGGAGAAACCCACCCATGAACAGCCAACCCCTGCGCGTCGGCATCGGCGGCCCGGTAGGCTCCGGCAAGACCGCCCTGACCCTGGCCCTCTGCCGTGCCCTGCGCGACCGCTACAACCTGGCCGTGGTGACCAACGACATCTACACCCAGGAAGACGCCCAGTTCCTGGTGCGCAACGAGGCCCTGGCGCCGGAGCGGATCATCGGCGTGGAAACCGGCGGCTGCCCCCACACCGCCATCCGCGAGGACGCGTCCATCAACCTGGAGGCCGTGGACCAGCTCAACCGCCGCTTCCCGGGCCTGGAGCTGATCCTGGTGGAGTCCGGCGGCGACAACCTGTCCGCCACCTTCAGCCCGGAGCTCTCGGACCTGACGATCTACGTGATCGACGTGTCCGCCGGCGACAAGCTGCCGCGCAAGGGCGGCCCCGGCATCTGCAAGTCGGACCTGCTGGTGATCAACAAGGTGGACCTGGCGCCGATGGTCGGCGCCTCCCTGGACGTGATGGACCGCGACGCCCGCAAGATGCGCGGCGAACGCCCCTTCGTCTTCAGCAACCAAAAGGTCGGCCAGGGACTGGACGAGATCATCGCCTTCATCGAGACACAGGGCCTGCTGACGGCCTGACTTCAATCACCCCTCGCCCTCTGGGAGAGGGACTGGGGGAGCGAGGGTGATCGACTGCCACGCTCGCTCTCATGTGAACAAGGAGCTTCACCATGAACCTGCGCAAATCCCTCTTCGCCATTGCCCTGTTCCTCACCCCGGCCCTGGCCTTCGCCCACGCCGGGCACGATCACTCCGGCCTGGCGGCGGGCCTGGCCCACCCGATCGCCGGCCTCGACCACCTGCTGGCCATGCTGGCGGTCGGCCTCTGGGCCGCGCAACAACAAGGCCGGGCCCGTTGGGCGCTGCCCCTGGTCTTCGTCGGCACCCTGCTGCTGGGCGGCCTGGCGGGCTTCGCCGGCGTGGAAATGCCCCTGATGGAAACCGGCATCGCCGGCTCCGTCCTGGCCTTCGGCCTGCTGGTGGCCCTGGCGGTGCGTCCGCCGCTGTGGCTGGCGCTGGGCCTGACCGCGCTGTTCGCCCTGGCCCACGGCGTCGCCCACGGACTGGAGCTGCCGGACCTGGCCAGCCCCTGGGGTTACGCCGCCGGTTTCGTCGCCGCCACCGCCGCCCTGCACGCCGCCGGCTACGGCCTGGTCCGCGCCCTGCCACGGGCCGCCGCGCCGCTGGTACGCCTCGCCGGTGGCGCCTCGGCCGGCGCCGGGGTGTGGCTGCTGGCGGGCTGAGCCACCAGAGGCGATGGGGTGAGCTCGGCGAACCCCATCGATCCGGGGCGCGCCGGGCAATCGATGGGCACGGCTCACATCGCGCCGTTCCGCCCCTCGCCCCACCTTCATGTCTTTGTCATAGTCCCCGCGTTTGATTCGGCACGCCCGTCCACGCCCCTGCGGATAACAACAACATGAAGCGCTTCGCCCGATTCTGTCTCGCTCCCCTTCTTCTCCTGGCCGTCGCCCTGCTGGCCCTGGCCCTGACCAGCCGCCCGGCGCAGCGGCCGGCGGTACTCGCCGGCTTCGGCGAGGCGCCCCTGGTGATCGCCCATCGTGGCGGACGCGGCCTCTGGCCGGAGAACACCCTGTTCGCCTTCGAGCGCGCCGCCGCCCTCAAGGTGGACATGCTGGAGATGGACCTGCGCCTGAGCCGCGACGGCCAACTGGTGGTGCTGCACGACGCCCTGGTGGACCGCACCACCAACGGCAGCGGCGCCATCGCCGAGCTGGACCTGGACCGGGTGCGGGCCCTGGACGCCGGTTACCGCTGGAGCGCCGACGGCGGCGAGAGCCATCCCTATCGCGGCCAGGGCATTCGCATCCCCACCTTCGCCGAGGTGCTGGAACGCTTCCCGGACTACCCCAAGGTGGTGGAGATCAAGGTGCCGGACGTCGGCATGGAAGATGCCCTCTGCGACCTGCTGAAGGCGCACGGGCAACGGGACAAGGTCCTGGTGGGCAGCTTCTACGAGCGCAGCCTGAAGCGTTTCCGTTCCCTCTGCCCGGAGGTCGCCACCGCGGCCGGGCCCACGTCCGTGCGCCTGCTGGTGGCCCTGGACTGGATCGGCCTCGGTGGCCTGGTCAGCCCGTCCTACCAGGCCCTGCAGATCCCCGAACACAGCGGCAACCTGCGGGTGGCCAGCCCCGGGCTGATGGACACCGCCCGGCAGCGGGGCCTGGCGGTGCAGCTCTGGACCATCAACGAGCAGCCGGCGATGCGGCACCTGCTGGACATGGGCGCCAGCGGGCTGATCACCGACTACCCTGACCGCGCCCTGCAACTGCTGGGGCGGTCCACCCGCATCACGTCGTTGAGCGATGAATAGAGAGGCCGGCCCAGGTCTGGCTCACCGGCATCAGCTCCAGGCTGTTGATATTGATGTGCGCCGGCTGGTTCATGATCCAGAAGATGGTCTCGGCGATGTCTTCGGGCTGGATCGGTTCGGCGCCGGCGTAGGTGGCGTCGTAGCGGGCCTGGTCGCCGCCGAAGCGCACCAGGGAAAACTCGCTTTCACAAAGGCCCGGCTCGATGTTGCTGACCCGTACGCCGGTGCCCACCAGGTCGTTGCGCAGGTTCAGGGAAAACTGGGCGACGAAGGCCTTGGTGGCGCCATAGACGTGGCTGCCCGGGTAGGGCCATTTGCCCGCCACGGAGCCGAGGTTGACGATGCTGGCGCCACGGCCGTGGGCGATCAGGCGCGGCAGCAGCAGGCGGGTGCTGTACATCAGGCCCTTGATGTTGGTGTCCACCATGGTGTCCCAGTCATCCAGGCTGCATTTGGGCGCCGGGTCGGCGCCCAGGGCCAGGCCGGCGTTGTTGATCAGGCCACGCACCTTGGCGTAGCGCTCCGGCAGCCCCTCGATGGCGGTTTCCATGGCCTTGCGGTCACGCACGTCCAGTTCCAGGGTGTGCACATCGGTCAGTGCCGACAGCTCGTCCTTGAGGGCCTGCAGACGGGCGGCGCGGCGGCCGGTCAGCACCAGCGACCAGCCGGCCTGGGCGAAGCGGCGGGCGCAGGCCTCGCCGAATCCGGAGGTGGCGCCGGTGATGAAAACAGTGGAAGTCATGCTCTTCTCCTTGCTCTGGGGCACGGGCCCGTTGCGATAAGACCGGCATAGGTTACGCGATCCCGATGATCCCGCCGCTGACGAAAAAACGAGCAACCGGCGCCAGCCCAGCGGCCATGGGCCCCGCAGCGGTTATTCCCAAGCTTATCCACAGCTTTCCGCACAGCGTGCGGCGACAAGTGGCCGCGCCTGGGGCAACCTTGGTGAAAAACGCCAAGTCACTGTTTTCAAGGGATTTGCCAGGCACTGGGCAAAAGTTGATCGACGGCTTGCAGCCGGCGTGAACTGGCCGCCTGGGAAGACTGCCACCAGGTTATCCACAGGGTGCTGCACAGGGAATGGGGACAGAAATCCGCTCCCGCCTCCCTCTCCCCAACCCTCTCCCGGAGGGAGAGGGGGCTGTCCGTGCTCGACCTGCAGGGTGCCCGCGCGCACCGCCGCAATGGACGGAAGACGCGCCACCCAGCCGTTCCGGCTTCCCTCTCCCGGAGGGCGAGGGGATACCGGGCCGCTAGGATTCGCCCGCCGCGGCCAGCACAAGCCGTGCCGCGACCAGGTCTTCCTGGGCGTGGCCCACGGACTTGAACAGGGTGATCTCGCTGTTGGTCTGGCGATGGCCCCGGCCGTGAAGCAGGTCCGTGAGCTCGAAGTGGATGCTCTGTTCGGTGATGGCCCCTTCGGCGATGGCGCACAGCAGGTCGCCAGCCTCTTCCAGGGCGCCGGCGCGGGTGTCGACGACGATGCGTGAACGGGCCACGGCGGCGCTGTCGGTCTCGCGCATGCTGGGCAGGAAGGCGCCCACCAGGTCCAGGTGGGTGCCGGGGTGCAGCCAGTCGCCCAGGATCAGCGGCGAGGTGGAGGTGGTGGCGCAGCTGATGCAGTCCGCCTGCTGGGCGCTGGCCTGCAGGTCGCTGGCCGCCTGCACCGGGTAGCCTTCCGCGGCCAGGCTGCGCGCCAGTTCGGCGGCCTTTTCCGGCCGGCGTCCCCAGAGTTCCACGCGTGCATAGGGGCGCACCACGCAATGGGCGCGCACCAGGTGCGCCGCGAGGGTGCCGGTGCCCACCACCAGCAGGCGGCTGGCGTCGTGGCGCACCAGGGCGCTGGCGGCCAGTGCCGAGGTGCAGGCGGTGCGCCGGGCGGTGAGTTCGGAGGCCTCCATCACCGCCAGGGGCTGGCCGGTGGCGTCGTCGAACAGGGTGAAGAGGGCCGACACCGAAGGCAGGCCCTTGGCGCCGTTGTGGGGAAACACGGTGACCAGCTTGACGCCGACGCCCTGGCCCTTCCGCCAGACCGGCATGCACAGCAGCGAAGCCTCGTCCGGCAAGGCGTGGGTGGCCCGCACCGGCGCCTCGGCGGGGTTCGCCAGGCCGTGGCGGAGGGCCTCTATCAGCTGTGGATAAGCCAGCGTCGAGGCGACCTCGGCGTTGGTGAAGAAGCGGAGGGATTGCATGGCAGTCTCCTTGGGGAAGTCGAGCGCGGACCCTCCTCCCTCCCCCGCCCTCTCCCGGAGGGCGAGGGGGAAGGCGCGCGGTCAGTGGCCTCCGAGGTAGGCGTTGCGCACCTCCTGGTTGCCCAGCAGCTCCTCGCCGGTGCCGCTCATGCGGATCTCGCCGGTGACCATCACGTAGGCGCGGTCGGAGAGCCTCAGGGCGTGGTTGGCGTTCTGCTCCACCAGGAAGATGGTCATGCCGGTCTGGGCCAGTTCCTTGAGGGTCTGGAAGATCTGCTTGACCACGATGGGCGCAAGGCCCAGGGAGGGTTCGTCCAGCAGCAGCAGCTTGGGCCGGCTCATCAGCGCCCGGGCGATGGCGAGCATCTGCTGCTCGCCGCCGGACATGGTCATGGCCCGCTGGTTGCGGCGTTCCTTGAGGCGCGGGAAGAGCTCGAACATGCGCTGCATGTCCTCGTCCGCGTGGTCCATGCCGACGGGGATGGTGCCCATCAGGAGGTTTTCCTCGACGCTCATGTCGGGGAACACGCGGCGCCCTTCCGGCGACTGGGCGACGCCATTGGAGGCGACGTAGTGGGCGGACCTGTGGGTGATCTCGGTGCCCCGGTAGACGATGGTGCCGGAGGCCGCGCGGGGCTGGCCGAAGATGGACATCAGCAGGGTGGACTTGCCGGCGCCGTTGGCGCCGATCAGGCTCACCGTCTCGCCTTCGTCGATGTGCAGGCTGACCTTCTTCAGGGCCTGGATGGGGCCGTAGAAGACGTCGACGTCCTTGAACTCCAGGAGGGGCGCGCTCATGCCACTTCCTCCTCTTCGGCGCCCAGGTAGGCGGCGATCACCTTCGGATCGTTGCGGATATCGTAGGGCGTGCCCTGGGCGATCACCTCGCCATGGTCCAGCACCACGATGTGGTCGGAAATGCTCATCACCATGCCCATGTCGTGTTCGATCAGCAGGACGGTCTGGTCATGCTCGTCCCGCAGCTTGCGGATGATCCGGCTGAGCGCCTCGGTCTCGGCCGGGTTGAGGCCGGCGGCCGGCTCGTCGAGGCAGACGATCTGCGGCCGGGTACACATGGCCCGGGCGATTTCCAGGCGGCGCTGCTGGCCGTAGGAGAGTTCGCCGGCCAGGCGGTTGGCGCAGTCCGTGAGGTCCACCACTTCCAGCCAGTAGAAGGCGTGGTTGAGGGCGTCGTCCTCGGCCTTGCGGAAGCCCGGGGTGTTGAAGACGCCGGCCAGCAGGCTGCGGTTGATCCACATGTGCTGGGCCACCAGCAGGTTTTCCACCACCGACATCTCCTTGAACAGGCGGATGTTCTGGAAGGTGCGCGCCAGGCCGGCGCGGTTCACCAGGTGGGTACCGCCGAACATCTTGTACCAGAGGCGGCTGCCGAACTGCGCCGGGTTGACGAAGTCGGTGGGCTGGAAGGGCTCTCCGAGGATCTTGATGACATCGGTGCTGACGCCCCGGGCATTGAGCCGGATGCGTCCGCCGGTGGCCTTGTAGAAGCCGGTCAGGCAGTTGAACACTGTGGTCTTGCCGGCACCGTTGGGGCCGATCAGGGCGGAGATGGAGCCGCGCTTGATCTCCAGGCTGACGTCGTTGAGCGCCTTGATGCCACCGAAGTGCATCATCAGGCGTTCGACGCTGAGGATGTTTTCGCTGCTCATGGGGCGACTCCTTTACGCGGGGCGAAACCGGCACGGCTGACACGGATCAGGCCACGTGGTCGCCAGATCATCATCACCACCATAAGCAGGCCGAAGAGCAGGACTCGGTAGTCGGCGAAGGTCCGCAGCAACTCGGGCGCCACGGTGAGCACGAAGGCGGCGATCACCACGCCGACGGTGGAGCCCATGCCGCCGAGGACCACG
Organism: Pseudomonas furukawaii; assembly: GCF_002355475.1. Classification (NCBI taxonomy): domain Bacteria; kingdom Pseudomonadati; phylum Pseudomonadota; class Gammaproteobacteria; order Pseudomonadales; family Pseudomonadaceae; genus Metapseudomonas; species Metapseudomonas furukawaii. The sequence continues at coordinate 5,576,791 of NZ_AP014862.1, forward strand.
ATGGCGAGGATCAGGGCCGATTCGAAGAAGGTGAAGGACGAGGGGTTCACGAAGCCCTGGTAGGTGGCGAAGAACACCCCGGCGAGGCCGGCGGTGGAGGCGCCCAGCATGAAGGCCGAAAGTTTCACCAGCACGTGGTTGAGTCCCATGGCGCGGCAGGCGATCTCGTCTTCGCGCAGGGCTTCCCAGGCGCGCCCCACCGGCATCCGGGTGAGCCGGTGCTTGATGTGGAGCACCAGCAGCACGGTGAGGAAGAGCACGCCGTAGATGAACACGAACTTCAGGGTGGGGTTGTAGGCGATGCCGAGGAACTCGTGGATCGGCACCCCTCCTTCCTTGGCCCTGCGGCCGAACTCCAGGCCGAACAGGGTCGGACTGGGGGCCGACATGCCGTTGGGGCCGCCGGTGAAGCTGAGCCAGTTGTTCAGCACCAGGCGGATGATCTCGCCGAAGCCGAGGGTGACGATGGCCAGGTAGTCGCCGTGCATCCTGAGCACCGGGAAGCCGAGGATGGCGCCGGCCAGTGCGGCGGCCAGGGCGGCCAGCGGCAGTACGGTCCAGAAGCCCAGGCCCAGGTGCTCGTAGCCCAGCGCCAGGCCGTAGGCGCCGATGGCGTAGAAGGCCACGTAGCCCAGGTCCAGCAGGCCGGCGAGGCCTACCACGATGTTCAGCCCCAGGCCCAGCAGCACGTAGATCAGGCCGAGGATCACCACGGTGAGCAGGTACTTGCTGGCGAAGAAGGGGAAGATCACCGCGGCCACCACCAGCAGCGGGATGATCCAGCGCAAGCGGCTCTGGTAGCCGGGATCGCGCACGTGAACGCCGGAGCCGGCACTCTCGATGCGCTGCGTCAGCGCCTCGCCACGGGCGGTCTGCAGGTAGAGGCTGAGGAGGAAGCGGCCGACCATGACCACGGCGATCATCACGCCGACACGGCCGAACTCCAGGTTGAAGCCGTAGCCGTCGAGCACCACGCCCATGACGGGCCCGAAGACGATGAGGGCGAGCAGGCCGGCGATGACGGCGTCGACCAGGCTCTTCTTGAGATCCAGGGGTTTCCTGGCAATGGCGGAGGACATGGTTACACCTTGGCGACGTGCGGGCGGCCCAGAAGGCCCTGGGGACGGAAGATCAGGATCAGCACCAGCAGCGAGAAGCTGAACACGTCCTTGTAGTCGGTGTTCACCATGCCGGAGAACTGCGCCTCGGCGACCCCGAGGATGATGCCGCCGAGCATGGCGCCGGGCAGCGAGCCGATGCCGCCGAGCACCGCGGCGGTGAACGCCTTGATGCCGATGATGAAGCCCGCGTAGAAGTCGAAGGTCCCGTAGTTCATGGTGATCAGCACGCCGGCCAGGGCGGCCATGGCGGCGCCGATGACGAAGACGTAGGAGATGACCCGGTCGGTGTTGATGCCGAGGATGGAGGCCATCTTGCGGTCCTGCTGGGTGGCGCGGCACATGCGGCCGAGCTTGGTGCGCTGGATGATGTAGGTCAGCAGCGCCATGCCGAGGAAGGCCGCCACCAGGATGAACACCTTGGTGTAGGTGAGCTGCACGAAGCCTTCGCCGACATGGAACTTGATGGCGCCGTCCAGCAGGGTGGGCACGCCTTGCTGGCGGGCGCCCTGGCTGAGCTGCACGTAGTTCTGCAGGATCAGCGACATGCCGATGGCGGAGATCAGCGGCGCCAGGCGGGTGGAGTTGCGCAGGGGCTTGTAGGCGATGCGTTCGATCACGAAGCCGTAGACGCCGGTCACGAAGATGGTGAACAGCAGGGTGCCGAGGATCAGCAGCGGGAAGGATTCGAGTCCGAAGAAGGCCAGGATGGCCAGGGTGATCGCGGCGATGTAGGCGGAGATCATGTACACCTCGCCGTGGGCGAAGTTGATCATGCCGATGATGCCGTAAACCATGGTGTAGCCGATGGCGATCAAGCCGTAGACCGCCCCGAGGGTCAGCCCGTTGATCAGCTGTTGCAGGATGATGCCGTCCATCTCACTGTCTCGTCTTTTGGAGGACCGGCCTTGGGTTCGGCCGGCCCCCGCGAGTGGAATCAGACGGGTACCACTGAATGACCAGAACGGGAGCGGACTCCCGGCTCAAGCGGATAAGGACTTCAGCAGTTTCCCGGAATGCACCGACCGGCCGGACGCGGATGGCGTCAGGCCAGTCAGCCGAGCTAAATCAGGTGCCGGATCAGGATCCACCGAGCGGGACACGCTCAGCCGATCCTGGCCGCCACTCACTGCTGGTGGTACTTCCCTTGGTCATCCCACTCGTAGATCACGTAGTCGGAGACCTTCAGGTCGCCCTTGGAATCCCACTCCTTCTTGCCCATGACGGTCTGCACCGGATTGCTCTTCAGCCATTCGGAGGCCTTGGCCGGGTCATTGGCGCCCGCGCCGTTCAAGCCGGCGGCGAGGGCCTGCAGGGTGGCGTAGGCATAGAGGGTGTAGCCTTCCGGCTCGAAGCCGCCGGCGCGGAACTTCTCGATCACGGCCTTGCCGTCCTCGATCTTGCGCGGGTCGGCGCCGAAGGTCATGAGCACGCCCTTGGTGTACTGCGGGCCGCCGGCGGTGGTGACCAGTTCGTCGGTGACGATGCCGTCGCCGGAGAGGAACTTGGCGGTCAGGCCCTGCTCGCGCATCTGGCGGACCAGCGGGCCGGCTTCGGGGTGCAGACCACCGAAGTAGACGACCTCGGCGCCGGAGGCGCGGATCTTGGTGACCAGGGCGTTGAAGTCCTTCTCGCCACGGGTCAGGCCTTCGTACAGGACTTCCTTCACGCCGCGCTTGGCCAGCTGCGCCTTGGTGGCGTCGGCCAGGCCCTGACCGTAGGTGTCCTTGTCGTGGATGATGGCGACCTTGGTGGCCTTCAGCACGTCGACGATGTAGTCGCCGGCGACGATGCCCTGCTGGTCGTCACGGCCGCACATGCGGAACATGCCGGACAGGCCGCGCTCGGTGACGGCGGGGTTGGTGGAGCCGGGGGTCATGGCGATGATGCCGGCTTCGTCGTAGACCTCGGAGGCGGGGATGGTGGAGGAGGAGCAGAAGTGGCCGACGACGGCGATGGCCTTGTCCTGGTCAACGAGGCGGTTGGCGACGGAGACGGCCTGCTTCGGTTCGCAGGCGTCGTCGGCCTTCACCAGCTTGATCTTCTCGCCGTTGACACCGCCGGCGGCGTTGATGTCTTCGGCAGCCTGGGACGCGCCGCGCCAGTACTGTTCACCGAAGGACGCGTTGGCGCCGGTGTGCGGGCCGGCGACGCCGATGACGACATCGGCCTGTACGAAGGAAGAAATACCCAGTGCGGCGGTAACCGCGAGAGCCAGAAAGCCTTTTCTGTAAATCTTCTGCGACATGGAGTTTTGCTCCTGAGGTTTTTAGGGTTAGCGCTTGTATTCAGCAAGTGGCGTGCCATTAATTCTTGTTGTTTTCCCGCATTCAAAAAGGCTGATCCCACCTCCTCGTATTTTATTTTTCTTATTTAAAATCAATGCCTTACAGTTTTAACCAATAAACTTCCGGGCGAATCCGACAGTCGCCTGACACCAGTGTGCCAGCACGTCAGGTAACAATAGACTCGCGGTACTTATTTGCACACGCTTGGTGCGCGAAATTTCCCACACTGCACTGTCACTGTCCCCCCGTTTCGTCCTCCCATCCTGCAGAAACTAAGCCTGCGCTTACAGCCACAGGGGCGCACTTCTTTGCGACCTGCGTCACGCCGCGGCACATCGCTGTCGACGCCATCGGCTAGATCACCACGCGCAGGCACTGGCCCGCGTGGTAGAGCGAGAAACCCGCTTCGTACAACGAACTCCTGAGCCCCGCCGCCGCGACCGCGCGCATGGGCTGGAAAGGCATGGGCAGGACCCGCTCGTCGCCGCTTTGCATGAAGTCGGCGAAGGCCTTGCCCACTACGGTTCCGGTGGTGACGCCGCGCCCGTTGTAGCCGGTGAAGGCCAGCAGGCCGGGCGCCGGCTCGTAGAGGCGCATCAGGTGATCGGGGGTGAAATCGATGCAGCCGGTCCAGGTGCATTCCCACTCCACCTTGCCCAGGTAGGGGAAGTAGTGCCGCTGGATGCGGTCGGCCCAGGCCCTCAGGAACCAGGCCGGCTTGCCCGCGCCATTGCCCAGGCTGCCCAGCAACAGGCGCCCCTCGGCGTCGCGGCGGATGCTGCTGAGCACCTGGCGGGTGTCCCAGGAGCCCTGCCCGCCCGGCAGGATGCGGTCGGCGGCGGTGCCGGCGAGCGGCCGGGAGGCCACCTGGTAGTAGTAACCCGGGAAGAAGTGGCGGCGCAGTTCGGTCCACTGGCCTTCGGTGTAGGCGTTGGAGGCGATCACCACCCGGGGCGCGACCACGCTGCCCTGCCCGGTGATGACGCACCAGTCCGCGCCCTGGCGCTCAAGGCGCTGCACCGGGGAGCGCTCGAACAGCTGGGCGCCCAGGGCGCGCACCGCGCGGGCCAGGCCTCGGGTGTAGCCCATGGGGTTGAGGGTGCCGGCGCGCCGGTCCAGCAACGCGGCGGCGATGCGCTCGGTACCGGTCGCCTCGCGGCAGGCCTGGCCGGTGAGCAGTTCCACCGGGGCGCCACGGCGCTGCCATTGCTCGCAGCGGCTGGCGAGGTCGGCCTGGCCACGGGCGTTGTGCGCCATGTGCAGGGTGCCTTCGCGGCGCAACTGGCAATCGATGGCATGGCGATCCACCAGGGAGAACACCAGGGATGGCGCGGCGCCGAGGGTGCGGTTGAGCCGTGCGCCCACCTCGTGGCCGAGGCCCGCCTCGATCTCGTCCGGCGGAATCCACAGGCCGGCGTTGACCAGCCCGACGTTGCGACCCGAACCGCCGTGGCCCGGGCTGTGGGCCTCCAGCAGGCAGACGCGCTGCCCGGCCTCGGCCAGGTGCAGGGCGGCGGAGAGGCCGGTGAAGCCGGCGCCGATCACGCAGACGTCCGCACGCACCTCGCCCTTCAGCTCGGGTCCGGCGGGCGGTTGCGGGGTCAGCTGTTCCCAGAGGCATTCCTGGCGCAGCGTCATGGGGCGTTCCTTAGGCACGGGGGTGCCGCCCTCCCCGATCGGCGAGGGCTCTGCGGGTCAGTCGAAGGTGATGCCCTGGGCCAGGGGCAGTTCGTGGGAGTAGTTCACGGTGTTGGTCTGGCGGCGCATGTAGGCCTTCCAGGCGTCGGAGCCGGACTCGCGGCCGCCGCCGGTTTCCTTCTCGCCACCGAAGGCGCCGCCGATCTCGGCACCGCTGGGGCCGATGTTGACGTTGGCGATGCCGCAATCGCTGCCCACCGCCGACTGGAACAGCTCCGCCTCGCGGACATCGGTGGTGAAGACACAGGAGGACAGGCCCTGGGGCACGGCGTTGTTCAGGGCGATGGCCTCGGCGAAGTCCTGGTAGCCGACCACGTAGAGGATAGGCGCGAAGGTTTCATGGCAGACCACGGCGCTCTGGCCCGGCATCTCGACGATGGCCGGGGAGACGTACCAGGCCTCGGGGAACCGGTCCTGCAACTGGCGCTCGCCGCCGAAGACCACGCCGCCCTCGGCGCGGGCCTGCTCCAGGGCGCGCTGCATGCCCTCGAAGCTCTGCCGGTCGATCAGCGGGCCCACCAGGTTGCCCTGCAGCGGGTGGCCGATGCGGACCTTCGAGTAGGCCGCCTTGAGGCGCTCGACGATCTCCGCCTTCACCGATTCGTGGGCGATCAGCCGGCGCAGGGTGGTGCAGCGCTGGCCGGCGGTGCCGACGGCGCTGAAGAGGATCGCCCGCACCGCCAGGTCGAGGTCGGCGCTGGGGGTGAGGATCATGGCGTTGTTGCCGCCCAGCTCCAGCACGCTGCGGGCGAAGCGGGCCGCCACCCGGGGCGCCACCTCGCGGCCCATGCGGGTACTGCCGGTGGCGCTGACCAGGGCCACGCGCGGGTCGTCCACCAGGGCCTCGCCGGCCTCGCGGGCGCCGATCACCACCTGGGACAGGTGCGCCGGGGCCTCGCTGAAGTCCTTCGCCACGCGCTCGAACAGGGCCTGGCAGGCCAATGCGGTCAGCGGCGTCTTCTCCGACGGCTTCCACACCACCGGGTTGCCGCAGACCAGCGCCAGCGCGGTGTTCCAGCTCCACACGGCGACCGGGAAGTTGAAGGCGCTGATGACGCCCACCACGCCCAGGGGATGCCAGGTCTCGCGCATGTGGTGGCCCGGGCGCTCGGAGGCGATGGTCAGGCCGTACAGCTGCCGCGACAGGCCGACGGCGAAGTCGCAGATGTCGATCATTTCCTGGACTTCGCCCAGGCCTTCCTGGGTGATCTTGCCGGCTTCCCAGGACACCAGTTCGCCCAGCTCGGCCTTGTGCTGGCGCAGGGCCTCGCCATACAGGCGGATGAGTTCGCCACGGCGCGGCGCCGGCACCTTGCGCCAGGCCTGGAAGGCCTCGGCGGCACGCCCGACGGCCTGTTCGACCTCCACCTTGCCCACCAGGCGCACGGTGCCGATGCGGCTGCCGTCGATGGGTGAGTGAACGGCGTGATCGCCCTGGCTGTAGAGGGAGGGATCGACACCGAGGCGGTCAAGCAGCGCGGCAACCATGGGAACTCCTGTTTCGGCGAGTAATGGCACTGACCCTGCAGGAGCGGCTCGCGGGCGAAGGCTTCGCGGACCAGCCCGCTCCTACCGGTTCGGTGCCGAATCGGATGGGCGTCAGTAATAGCCGCGAAAAGGGCTTGCCAACAAGCAACCTTTCCGACACATATCATTCCGAAAATTCATGCTGCGCACTGCCACGCGAGTTTCCCGATGCTCAAACGCCACATGCCGTCGATCACCGCCCTGCAATGCTTCGAGGCGGTGGCCCGGCACCTCAGTTTCACCCGCGCCGCCGACGAGCTGAGCCTGACCCAGAGCGCCGTCAGCAAGCAGGTGGCGCAGCTCGAAGAACTGCTCCAGCACCTGCTGTTCCGCCGCGTGCGGCGTCGCCTGCAATTGACCCCGGCCGGTTCCCTCTACCTCACCGAGGTACGCAAGATCCTCGCCCAGGTGGAGATGTCGACCCACTACATGCTGTCCTACGGCGGCGAGACCGAGGTACTGCGGGTGGCCACGCCGCCCACCTTCGGCGCTCGCTGGCTGATCCCCCGCCTGAAGGGCTGGCGCCTGCGCCACCCCAACATCCACCTGGACCTGCGCAACGAACTGGAGCCCGACGCCCTGGCCCAGGGTCGCAGCGACGTGGCCTTCTATTTCGGCCAGGGCGCCCTGCCCGGCGCCGAGTGCATCCGCCTGTTCAGCGAGGAAGTGGTGCCGGTCTGCGCCCCCGGCGTGATGCCGGCCACGCCCTTCACCGAACCCACCCAGCTCACCGAGCTGGTGCTGCTGCAGAACGCCACCCGGCCTGAGGCCTGGCACGAGTGGTTCCTCAGCCAGGACCGGCATACCGAGCACAGCTACCACGGGCCCCGCTTCGATACCTCCTACATGTGTATCCGCGCCGCCCAGGCCGGCTGTGGCGTGGCCCTGCTGCCCCGCTTCCTGGTGGAAGAGGAACTGGCCGAGGGCAAGCTGGTGATCCCCTGGGACCACCCCATGCCCAGCCGCAACGCCTATCACCTGGCCTACCCGGAACACGCGGCGGAAGTGCCCAAGGTGCGCGACTTCGTCCGCTGGATGCTGGAGCAGCTGGACCAGGAGGACTGAGGCGACGCTTTCAGTCGCAAAAGGAATCCTGCGGGCACGGGGCACGGATTTTCGCACCCGTCCCATTGCCATCGTTTCGCCGGACTGCTTGGATAGGCGTCCCTCCACCGGAAACCCGTCCCATGCTGTCCTTCTTCCTCGCCGCCGTACTGCTCGGCTTCATCTTCAACGCCGCTCCCGGCGCCGTGTTCAGCGAAACCCTGCGGCGCGGCCTGCGGGACGGCTACCGGCCGGCGCTGATGGTGCAGATCGGCTCCCTGGTGGGGGACGCCACCTGGGCGGCCCTGGGCCTCACCGGCCTCGCCCTGTTGCTGGACAGCGCCATGGTGCGCTATCCCCTGACCATCGCCAGCGCCCTCTACCTGGCCTGGCTGGGCGTGCAATCCCTGCGCGACGCCCGCCGGCCCCCGCAACCTTCGCCGGATGACGGCGGCGCCAGCGGCGGGGCCTTCGCCTCCGGCGCCGCGCTGTCCCTGACCAACCCGCAGAACATCGTCTACTGGGCCGCCATGGGGGGCGCCATGGCCGCCATCGGCGTGGCCGAGCCGACGCCGACCCACCTGGCGGTGTTCTTCGCCGGCTTCATGCTCTCCTCATTGCTCTGGTGCTTCATCTGCGCCGGCCTGGTGGACTGGTTCCGCCGCGCCGCGTCCAGCCTCTGGCACCGTCTCACCTACCTGGCGTGCGGCCTCTGCCTGCTGGGGCTGTCGGGGATGACCGCCGCGGAGCTGCTGAAGCTGGCCTGAGCTATGGCCGTCATGGACAGAATCTAAGGGCGGCGCCCCCGCCGCCCGTCTAGGCTTGCGTCATTCCCCCCTCCCCGGAGACGCACCATGAACTTCCTGCAAAGCCTGCTCGCCGCCTACGCCGCCGGGGCCTGTGGCGCCACCGCCGACTGAGCCTCACCTCCCGCAGCGGGGCCTACCGTTCGGAAGCTGACCATCCGCACAGCTTGGAGCCTGGGTTCGAAGCCGGTACTCTTGCGCGCTTTTTTCGCCCCAGGAGTCCCCGGCATGACCTTGCGATCCATCTGCGTGTTCTGCGGCGCCAGCCCCGGCGCCAAGCCGATCTACCGTGAGGCCGCCGCCCTGCTGGGGCATACCCTCGCCGAGCGCGGCATCACCCTGGTCTACGGTGGTGGCGCGGTGGGCCTGATGGGCACCGTGGCGGACGCGGCCCTGGCGGCCGGCGGCGAGGTCATCGGGGTGATTCCCCAGAGCCTGATGGACGCTGAAATCGGCCACAAGGGCCTGACCCGCCTGGAAGTGGTGGACGGCATGCACGCCCGCAAGGCCCGCATGGCCGAGCTGTCCGACGCCTTCATCGCCCTGCCCGGAGGCCTCGGCACCCTGGAAGAGCTGTTCGAGGTCTGGACCTGGGGCCAACTGGGCTACCACAGCAAGCCCCTGGGCCTGCTGGAAGTGAACAGCTTCTACGACAAGCTCACCGATTTTCTCGACCACCTGGTGGAAGAGCGCTTCGTCCGCGACCAGCATCGCGGCATGCTGCAGGTGGGTGGCCACCCCGCCACCCTGCTGGACCGCCTGGAAGCCTGGCGCCCCAGCAGCGCGCCGAAATGGGTCGACCGCAAGCCCCACTGACCCCGGCGACAGCCGCCCGCGTGCGGTCCTACACTCTGTCGGCCCCACGCTGACCAGGAGCCGGCCATGGCGAACGACGCGCGCATCAAGGTCTTCTACAACAGCGCCTGCCCGGTGTGCCGGGCCGGCATAGAGGCGCAGAAGGACAAGACCACCGCCTGCCAGGTGGAATGGGCCGACATCCACCAGGACAACGCGGCGGTGACGGAAATCGGAGAAACGCTGGAATACGTCCGTGAACGCCTGCACCTGCTGGACGAACGGGGCGTAAAGCGCATGGGCCTGGACGCCTTCATCGTGCTCTGGCGCCACTCGCCGAAGGAGCGCTGGAAGGCCCGGCTGTTTTCCCTGCCGCTGATCCACGGCCTCGCCCAACTGGGCTACAAGGCCTTCGCCCGCCTGCTCTACCGATGGAACCGACGCAAACACCACTGGTGAATTGAATGACCACCCCGATCGAAACCCTGAACGCCCTCTCCCCCGCCGACCGCCAGCGCCTCACCGAAGTCTGGGAGGCCGCGGTGCGCGCCACCCACCATTTCCTCGGCGAGGATGACATCCAGTTCTTCAAGCCGCTGGTCCGCGACGCCTACCTGGATTCGGTGCGCCTGGCCTGCCTGCGGGATGCCCAAGGCCGCATCCTGGGCTTCGTCGGCACGGCCGACGACAAGGTGGAGATGCTCTTCGTCGACCCCGCCTGCCATGGAAGGGGCATCGGCCGGGCCTTGATGGCTCACGCCCTTGCCGGAGGCGCCCGCAGCGTCGACGTGAACGAGCAGAACCCCCAGGCGATGGGCTTCTACCGACACCTGGGGTTCGTCCAGTACGCCCGTTCGGAAGTGGACGGCTCGGGCAAGCCCTTCCCCATCCTGCACCTGCGGTTCGAGGAAGACTGCCCGTAGCGCCTGGATGAAACCCGGGGACAAGGCGGAACCCCTGCTCGCGCAACGGTTCCCCTCACCCCAACCCTCTCCCGAAGGAAGAGGGGGCAGGTCAGGCCTGCGGCTGCTGGACGATGATGGTCTGGGCCGGCATGGGCGCCGGGAAGTCGGTGCCGAGCGCCTCCTTGATCACCCGGTTGGTGTCGAAGTAGACCTGCCAGTAGGCGTCGTTATGGCAATAGGGCCGCACCGCCAGCACCGGGCCCACCAGGTTGAATTCGAGGATCTCCACATCCACCGGCGGGTCCGCCAGCACGTTGGGAATGGCGGCGATGCGCGCCTTGAGCAACGCGGCGGCGGCCTGCCAGTCGGCAGCGCCGGACAGCTGGGCCTTGAGCTCCACGCGGCGGAAGGCGTTGTGGCTGAAGTTCTGGATGTTGTCGCTGAAGATCTTGTTGTTGCCCACCAGGGTCATCACGTTGTCCGGGGTGTTGATGCTGGTGGCGAACAGGCCGATCTCCTTCACGGTGCCGGTGATGCCGCCGGCGGAGATGAAGTCGCCGACCTTGAAGGGCCGCAGGACGATGATGAAGCCGCCGGCCGCCAGGTTCGCCAGCAGCCCGGACCAGGCCATGCCGATGGCCAGGCCCACCGCCGCGATCAGCGCCGCCAGGCTGGTGGTCTGGATGCCGAAATAGCCCAGGATGCCCACCACCAGGAGGATGTTCAGGGTGACGGTGATGAAGGACCCCACGTAGCGCAGCACGGTGGGGTCGACCTTCTGTCGCTCCAGGGAGCGCTGGACCAGGCCGACCGCGAAGCCGATGAGCCAGCGGCCGATCACCCAGAAGGCGATGGCCGCGAGGATCTTGACGCCGAAGGTGGTGGCGTACTGCATGACGGTGGTCATGAACGCGCTGACCTTCTCGGTACCCACATTGACGATGGTTGTTTCATCCATGGCGAAGCACCCTGCAGGAGAGAAGTGGCTCCGGAAACGCTAGCACTTCGTGGGCAAAACGCGCGCCAGCCGACGGGGCGCCGCAGGATTCAGACGGCGAGCTCCCAGAGCGGCATCACGGTGACCCGCACCTCGGGATCGTGGCTGCCGCCGCCGAGGATGACGCCGCGCAGGGGCGAGACATCGGAGAAGTCGCGGCCCCAGGCGAGCGTGATGTGCTCCAGGTTGGGCAGGACGTTGTTGGTGGGGTCGAAGTCCACCCAGCCATTGTGCGGGCAGTAGACCGAGACCCAGGCGTGGGAGGCGTCGGCGCCGATCAGTCGGGGCTGGCCCGGCGGCGGCTGGGTCAGCAGGTAGCCGCTGACGTAACGGGCGGCCAGGCCACGGGAGCGCAGGCAGGCGAGCATCAGGTGGGCGAAGTCCTGGCAGACGCCGCGACGGCGCTCCATTACCTCGGTCAGCGGCGTGGCGACCTGGGTGGCCTCGGCATCGAAGGCGAACTCGCTGAAGATCTTCTCCATCAGCGCCGACACGCCCTGCAACAGGGGACGGCCGGCGGGGAAGCAGCCGGCGGCGAAGTCGCTGAACTGCCGCTTGATCCGCACATAGGGCGACTCCACCCGGTAGCGGCAGGCTTCCAGCTCCGCCAGCGCCAGGGGCCGTCCACTGAAGGCGAGGCGCTGCGGAATCGCCTCCCAGGGCGGTGAGTCGGCCAGCTCCAGCGGGCCACGTGGCAGCACCTCCACCTGCAGGCGGGCATTGACCTGCAGTTCGTCATGGGGGCGCTCGAAGGCCAGCCGGGTCAGGGGATTGCCGAACACGTCCAGCAGGTCCCGGCGCAGGGTGGGCTCCGGCTCGATCAGCAGTTGCCGGTCGCTGCAGAGCTGCCAGGGGCAGTCCCGGGGCCAGAGGTGGACCAGTTGCTGGGACAGGGACACCGGCGCCGAATAGCGGTAATGGGTGTCGTGGAACACCTGGTAGCGGGCGCCCTGGGCGGGTATGGGGGCTGGGGCGTGGGCGTGCATCAGGTGGATACCGTTTGCTGGCTGACGTCATCGACGTGGGCAAAATAGCGCAATCCGAGGCGGTCGGAGACCTGCGCGACGGCCTGGGCGATGTCCCGCAGCAACCCGGCCAGTCCGGCAAGCACTTCCTCCAGCCCTTCATTGCCGAACAGCGGGTTCTCCAGGGTGCCCAGGTCGAAGGCCAGCAGCCGGCCGATCAGGCCGCTCAGCAGCACCTCCTGGGGTGCGCCGAATTCCTGGTGCAGGCGCCCCAGGGAACGCTCCAGCGCCTGCAACTGGAAGCGCAGGGCGTGGGGGTTCTGGTCGTGCAGCAGGAGCAGGTCGAGCACCGGAATCAGTTGCGGCGATGCCAGGTAGCGGGACCGGTAGGTGATGGTGCTGTTGCCCAGCTCCAGCAGCCATTCCAGTGCCCCCTGATCCCAGGCGGAACCGTCCTCGAGGAAGCCGGCGATGGCCTCGGCGTAGAACTGCACGCGCTCGATGCGCCGGCCGATCATCAGGAAACGCCAGCCATCGTCACGGGTCATGTCGTCCAGGGCGAATCCGGACAGGGCGGAGAGGGACATCAGCAGCCGATTGAGGAATTCCAGCGCCTCGCCCAGGTCCATGCGCGCCGGGTCCAGGGCCTGGGCCTCGCGGTTCAGCTCCAGCACCGCGTTCCAGTTCTCCCGGGACAGCCGCCCGCGCACCTGGGCCGCCGCCCAGTGCAGGCGCCTGAGGTTGGCGCTGACGCCGCTGAGCCAGCCGTCGTCCAGCAGGGCCGCCAGCAGGCGCGCTTCCAGGGGCTCTTCGCCGGCGGGCAGCAGGCCGATGGCGCTGGCCAGGCGCAGGGCCGATTGCAGCGCCCGTTCGTCGCCATCGGCGTCCACATAGCGCGACAGCACGACCCGGAGCAGCCGCGCGCCATCGTCGCAACGCTCGCTGTAGCGGCCGAACCAGAAGAGATTCTCCACCACCCGCGAGGGCAGGTAGGGGTCCTGGCGAATCAGGTCGCGCACTCCCAGGGTGCGCGGCCGCAGGGGCTCGCCCACCACCGGCAGGTCGGCCAGCACCCAGGTGTCCTTGCTCGCCCCGCCCCGCTGCATGGAGACCACTTCGGCGTCCGCCGCCGAGGCCACGCGGGTCAGGCCGCCGGGCATGACCCAGTAGTTGCCGTCACGCCCCGCGACGGCGAAGACGCGCATGCCGATGGCCCGGGACTGCAGCTCGCCGCCCCGGTCGTCCCCCTGCCAGACCGGCGCCTGGGACAGCTGCGCCATGCGCTGCGCCACGTAGGCGTGGGGATGGGCCTGGAGGCGCCGGCGCAGGGCGTCCAGGGCGCCGTCCTCGAGGGCGTGGCCGAACAGCGGCTCGAAGCTCTGGGAGGGGAACGCCGGCTTGAACACCAGGCCGGCGAGGCCGTCGAGGGACTTGTCCAGCAGGTCGCCCTGGCCGCACCACCAGGTGGGCAGCGTGGGCAGCAGCAGGTCTTCACCCAGCAGGCGCTGGCTCACCCGCGGCAGCAGCCCCAGCAGCCCGGGGGACTCCAGCACGCCGCTGCCCAGGGCGTTGGCCACCAGCACCCGGCCCTGGCGCACGGCATCCAGCAGCCCGGGCACACCGAGGGCGGAATCGGTGCGCAGTTCCAGGGGATCGCAGAAATCGTCGTCGAGGCGGCGCAGCACCGCATGGACGCGCTTCAGGCCGCCCAGGGTCTTGAGGTAGAGCGTGGCGTCGCGCACCGTCAGGTCGTGGCCTTCCACCAGGGGAAAGCCCAGCTGGCGGGCGAGGTAGAGGTGCTCGAAATAGGTTTCGTTGAAGCGCCCCGGCGTCAGCAGCACCACCAGGGGCGTCTCGCCGTCGCCGGGGGCCTGGCGGATCAGGGTTTCCTGGAGCGTGCGGAAGTAGCCGGCCAGGTACTGCACCCGCAGGTCGCGGTAGAGCTCCGGCAAGGCGCGGGCGACGATCTGGCGGTTCTCCAGGGCGTAGCCGGCGCCGGAGGGCGCCTGGGTCCGGTCCGCCAGCACGTGCCAGCGCCCGTCGGCGTCGCGGGCCAGGTCCACCGCGTAGCTGTGGAGGAAGATGCCGCCGGGTTGCGCCACGCCCTGGCACGGCCAGAGGAAGTTCGGGTGGCCGTAGACCAGCTCGCTGGGCAGCAACCCTTCTGCCAGCAGGGCCTGCGGGCCGTAGAGGTCCGCCAGCACCGCATTGAGCAGGCGCGCCCGCTGGGCGACGCCGGCGGCGATGGGCTGCCACTCCTCGGCCGACAGCAGGTTGGGCAGCAGGTCCAGCTCCCAGGGACGGTCGGTGCCCTTGGGGTCGGCATAGACGTTGTAGGTGACGCCGTTCTCCTGGATCTGCCGCGCCAGCAGCTCCTGGCGCTGGCGCATCTGCGCCGGCGTGCTGCGTTCCAGCTGCCGGAACAGCCGCCGCCAGTGCGGACGTACCTGGCCCGAAGCGTCCAGCAGTTCGTGGTAGGCCGTGGCGGTGAGCGGGTAGTGGGCTAGCAGGTCGGACATCAGGAAGCTCGGCAGTGGGGCGGCAGGGAAAACTGTAGCGGACGACGGGGCGCCCGGTCGCCACGGGGCCGACCGGGCGTACCCTCGCCCGACTAGACGCGGCGCAGGTCGAGGGTCATCGGCAGTTCGTCGCTCACCACCGGTGCGGCCACCTGGAGCCTGCCCGGGGTGTGGCCGTGGCGGAAGAACCGCGCCAGGCGCCGGCTCTCCGCTTCATAGGCGTTCACCGGGAAGCTATCGTAGCTGCGGCCACCGGGGTGCGCCACATGGTACTGGCAGCCCCCCAGGGAACGCTGCATCCAGGTGTCCACCAGGTCGAACACCAGCGGCGCCTGGACGCCGATGGTGGGCTGCAGGCAGGAGGCCGGTTGCCAGGCGCGGTAGCGCACCCCGGCGACGAATTCGCCGACCCGGCCGGTGGGCCGCAGGGGCACCGGCTCGCCGTTGCAGGTGAGCACGTAGCGGTCCGGCGCCACGCCATTGACCTTGACCTGCACCCGTTCCAGCGAGGAATCCACATAGCGCACGGTGCCGCCGCTGGCGCCCTCCTCGCCCAGCACGTGCCAGGGCTCCAGCGCCTGGCGCAGCTCCAGGTCGATGCCCTTGACCTGGAAGTCGCCGTATTTCGGGAAGCGGAACTCGAAATGCGGCGCGAACCACTCGCTGCGCAGCGGGTAGCCGGCGGCGTTGAACTCGTGGACCACGTCGTCGAAATCCTGGCGGACGAAGTGCGGCAGGAGGAAGCGGTCGTGCAGCTCGGTGCCCCAGCGCACCAGCTTCGGCGGCTGGTAGGGCTCGCTCCAGAAGCGCGCCACCAGGCCCCGCAGGAGCAGTTGCTGGGCCAGGCTCATGCGCGCGTGGGGCGGCATCTCGAAGGCGCGCAGCTCCAGCAGGCCGAGGCGACCGCTGCCGCTGTCGGGCGAGTAGAGCTTGTCGATGCAGAACTCGGCGCGGTGGGTGTTGCCGGTGACGTCCACCAGCAGGTTGCGAAACAGCCGGTCCACCAGCCAGGGCGGGCAGTCGGCGCCGGGTTCGGGCATCTGGGCGAAGGCGACCTCCAGCTCGTAGAGGGCGTCGTTGCGCGCCTCGTCCACACGCGGAGCCTGGGAGGTGGGGCCGATGAACAGGCCGGAGAAGAGGTAGGACAGCGAGGGGTGGTTGTGCCAGTAGCTCACCAGGCTGCGCAGCAGGTCGGGACGGCGCAGGAAGGGCGAGTCCGCCGGGGTGGCGCCGCCGAGGACGAAGTGGTTGCCGCCGCCGGTGCCCACGTGGCGGCCATCCACCATGAACTTCTCGCTGGACAGGCGGCATTGCCGCGCCGCCTCGTAGAGGAACTCGGTGCGCTCCACCAGCTCCTCCCAGTTGGCCGCGGGGTGGATGTTCACCTCGATCACGCCCGGATCGGGCGTGACGCGGAACTGGTTCAGGCGCGGGTCGCCCGGAGGCTCGTAGCCTTCCAGCAGCACCGGGCAGGCCAGCTCGGCGGCGGTGGCCTCGATGGCGGACACCAGTTCCAGGTAGGCCTCCAGCTCCGACAGGGGAGGCATGAAGAGGTACAGGCGGCCATCCCGGGGCTCGGCGCAGAGCGCGGTGCGGGTGATCCCGGCGGCGGACTCGAAACGGCCCGGCGCGCGGTCCTCGTTCCGGGGGCTACGGGCGCCGTCCTGCAATTGCCGGCGAATCTGCGCGGCTTGGCGCAGGGGCGGGAAGGCCTGGCTCGGGTCCGCCGGGTTCACGTAGGGGTAGTCGGTCTCGCGGGCCCAGGGCTGGGAGTCCAGGGGCAGGCGGTAGCCCAGGGGCGAGTCGCCCGGAATCAGCCGGCAGTGCTCGTCGCGAAGGAACCAGCTGCTGCTTTCCCAGGCATCGCCGGCGGCGCTGCGGGCCAGGGGCAGCACATGGCCGATGACCTCGCCGAGGCCGCGCTCGAACACCTGGCGCAGCCGTTCGCGCTCCAGCGGGTCGGCCAGGCGGGCGTCTTCCGGGGTGACGTTGCTGGGCAGCCGGCGCTCGCGCCAGAGGTAGTAGAACCAGTCCTCGTAGGCCGGGAACTGGTGGTCGCCGGCCAGGCCGAGGCGGCTGGCGACGCGGCTGAGGAAGCGCGAAGCCAGGGTGGCGTTGGCGCCGTAGCTGCGGCGCTCGTCGGCATAGAGCGCCGGGTCCTGCCAGATGGGTTCGCCGTCCTTGCGCCAGTAGCAGTTGAGGGACCAGCGCGGCAACTGCTCGCCGGGGTACCACTTGCCCTGGCCGAAATGCACCAGGCCGCCGGCCGCGTAGTGGTGGCGCAGGCGATGGAAGAGGTCGGCGGCGAGGCGGCGCTTGTTCGGCCCGAGGGCGGCGGTGTTCCACTCCGGATCGTCGGGGTAGTCGATGGCGATGAAGGTGGGTTCGCCACCCATGGTCAGGCGCACGTCACCGGCCACCAGATCGGCGTCGATGCGCGCGCCCAGTTCACGGATGGCCTGCCACTGCTCCTCGCTGTAGGGCTTGGTGACCCGGGGCGCCTCCCAGACACGCTCGACGCGCATCTCGTGGGAGAAGGCGCATTCGGACTCATCCACCGCACCGCTGATGGGCGCCGCCGAGGAGGGTTCCGGGCTGCAGGCGAGCGGGATATGGCCTTCACCGGCGAAGAGGCCGGAGGTGGGGTCCAGGCCGACCCAGCCGGCGCCGGGCAGGTAGACCTCGCACCAGGCGTGCAGGTCGGTGAAGTCCACCTCGGTGCCGCTGGGGCCGTCGAGGGACTTCTGGTCAGCGGTGAGCTGGATCAGGTAGCCGGAGACGAACCGCGCGGCCAGCCCCAGGTGACGCAGCAGCTGCACCAGCAGCCAGGCGGAGTCGCGGCAGGAGCCGGAGGCCTTTTCCAGGCTTTCCTCGGGAGTCTGCACCCCGGGTTCGAGGCGGATCAGGTAGCGGATGTCGCGGGACAGTTGCTGGTTCAGGGCCACCAGGAAGTCCACCGCCCCCTGTGGCCTGAGGTCGACGCGCGACAGGTAGTCGGCGAACAGGGGCGTCGCCGGCTGGCGGCTGAGGTAGGGGGCCAGTTCGCGCTCGTCGTCGGCGGTGTACTGGAACGGGATCTGCTCGGCGTAGGGCTCGAGGAAGAAGTCGAAGGGGTTGAACACCGCCATCTCGGCCACCAGGTCCACTTCCACCTTCATTTCCCGGGTCTTGTCCGGGAACACCAGGCGAGCCAGGTAGTTGCCCTGGGGATCCTGCTGCCAGTTGATGAAGTGCTTGCCGGGCGTGACCTTGAGGGAGTAGCCGAGGATCCGGGTGCGGCTGTGGGGGGCCGGACGCAGTCGGACGATCTGCGGGCCGAGGTTGACCTCGCGATCGTAGCGATAGTGGGTGACGTGATGCAGCGCAACATGGATCGACACGGCGAGCCTCCTGCGGGCCTGGACGATACGGGAAGCCGCGCAAGGTTTGTGCCAGCCCCCGAACCACGGATTTCGGCCCGCCCAAGCACCATGAGGGGGCCGCCAGCGCACCCGGATGGGCCGGCTGCACGAAATTGGTTCGCGGGCCGCCCGGGTGAGTGCTGTTCCAGCCTAGCGGCGGAAGATGAAGAAGATGGGAATTCGTGGCGGGTCGTTCAGGCCGATTGGCTATAAGCACCCATGAAAGGGGTGGCCGCGGCGCCCCCTGCGGGATGTCGATCAGCACCCGCCCGGCAGGCTGGCGATCCAGCGGGTCAGCAGGTCAAGGCCTTCGCGGTGGACGGTGGAACGCCCCAGTTCGGGCATCATCACGCTGGGGTCGGTGCTTGCCATCCGGTAGATCAGCACCGACGCGTCTGGCTGGCCGGGATGGATGCCCACCAGGCGGTTGCCGGAGCCCTTGCCGGCCGCCACCGGCGGCTTGCACAGGCCATAGGCGACGCCCGGGGGTGTGGCGGGGTCGAGGTAGAGACCCGAGGTGCGCGCCGGCCCTTCGGGGTTGTGGCAGTGGGCGCAGTTGATGTCCAGGTAGCTGCGGGCCTGCTGCTCCAGGCTTTCGCCGGCCCGGGGGGCGCCGGCCAGCGCATTGCGCGGGATGGCCCCGGCAGCGGGCAGCCCCTCCAGCAGGCCCAGGCGCTGCCAGTGCCGCAGCTGGTTCTCCACGCCCTCCGCGTAGACCCGGTCGCGGTTCAGGTGCCGCGCCTTGGGACCGAGGGGCTGAATGCCTTCGCCATGGCGCTCCTCATGGCAACCCGCGCACTGGTTGGCATCCGGGACCTGGTAGTCCACCGCCAGGGTGTCGCCCTGCGCGTCATGCAGGGTCAGCTCGGCGCTGGCTCCGGCCCATTCCAGGTGGGCGTCGCCCTGGGCCTCGTCCCAGACGTAGGGCAGGGCCACCCAGCCGCCGCGCTGACGCAGCAGCACGCGGGTTTCCACCAGATGCACACGGGCCAGGTCCAGGCCGGATCGCGGATCGGGGTCGTCCGGGGCGTTCCGCAGCAGACGGCCCTGGTCGTCCTTGGGGTAGTGGAAGGTCTTGGTCAGCACCGTGCCCACGGGGAACTCCAGCCGCGCCTCGCCGTAGCGGGCGCGCTGTCCCGGCGGCAGCCAGAGCGTCCGCAGCTTGTGGGCGTAGTCGCTGAACAGCGGGGTGTTGAGGTCGTAGGCCAGCGCGGTCGCGACCGGGCGCAGGTGGCCGTCGACGCGCTCCAGCATGCCCCAGCCACTGAGGCGTTCCGGGTAGGCGTCGCCGTCGGGCAGGTAGAGCGGCTCCACCTCCCGCCCGCAGCCCGCCAGCACCAGCAGGACCAGGCAGAGCGCCCGCCTCATGCGCCCTGCTCCGCCAGGACCAGCTTGACCGCTGGCAGGGGCGCCAGGCGGCAGCGGTGGGGGCTCATGTCGGTGCTGATGTTCCTGAAGTTGTTCGGCCCGTCGACGTTCACCAGGGTGGCGTCGCCATTGTCGATGCAGATGCCCTGCTCCGCCGGCAGTTTGCCGTCCACCGCCTTGGCCGGGTTGATGTAGCCGTCCCAGAGGATATCCGGCAGGCGGCCGTTGAGGCCGAACCGGGTGAGCTTGAGCGCCTTGAGTTCCAGATGGTCGGGGCTGTCGCCGCCGGGGCCGAAGCGGTTGCCGTGGATGGCGATGCGCTCGGGGTAGGGATCGAAATCCTCGGTGGTGGAGAGGTCGCTGTAGCCGGTGCTGAAGTAGCTGCTGACGATGATGTTGGCGGTACGGTGATCGCCGATGTCGTTGTCGAAGATCTCCACATCGTCATTGGCGTTGATCACCACGCCGGAGCCGGCCGGCACGCTGGCCACCGGGGTGCCCTTGTGGCCGAAGTTGGCGTGGTTGTTGGCCTGGATGCGGTTGCGGTAGACACGGGTGCCGTGTCCCGGCTGCTGCAGGTTGGGCATGTTGAACACGAGGATGCCGCCGGTGTTGCCGATGACGAGGTTGTCATGGACATCGGCGCCGATGGTGTTCTCGATCTCGATGCCGGCGACGTTGCGCTCGGCGCGGCTGTTGCGTACCACCACGTTGCGCGACTGGCCGACGTAGATGCCGGCGTCGGAGGCACCGATGGCCACGGCGCCTTCGATCAGGGTGTTCTCGGTCTGCACCGGGTAGATGCCGTAGGCGCCGTTCTCGGTGGCCGGGCCGTTGGTCCATTCGGTGCGCACGTTGCGGATGACGATGTTCCGGCCGCCGATCACCTTGAGGGCGTCGCCCCGGGTGTCTTCCAGCGCCAGGTCCTCGATGGTGAAGTCCGAGGCGCTCACCAGCAGCCCCTCGGCACCGGCCTTCTGGCCCTTGAAGCTGAGGATGGTCCTGTCCATGCCGGCGCCCTTCAGGGTGACGCCGCTGACCTTGAGGCTGAGGCCCCGGTCCAGGCGCCAGGTGCCGGCGGGCAGTTCGATCACGGTGCCGGGCCGGGCCTTGATCAGGCGGGCCTGGAGGTCCTTCTGGAAGTCGGCGTGGGTGACCGGCGGCGGGGTGGGCTCGCCGCAGCCGGCGAGCAGGAGGGCGAAGGCCAGGAGGGAGGGCGTGCGCATGGCGGGGACCGGTTTTCCGTCGTGATATTGGTACTCTAGTACCAATTACGAATTCACCGGAAGATTCCGACGGATGTCGCCGCCCATCGCACGAGGGCGGACAGGAAAACGCCAGCCCTTGGGCTGGCGTTTCGTTTCAGCGCGGCGCCACGGGGCGCTTGGCGGGCTTCTTCTTGCCACCGCCCTTGCCCGGAGCGGCCTTCTCCTCCGCACGCTTGCGAGCCTCGGCGGCGGCCTTGGCCTGCTCGCGCTTGTCCCAGGGCTTGCTGCCGTCGCTGCCACGGGGTGGCAGGCCGGTGTGCTGGGTCAGCAACTTGCCGGTGCTGCCGACCTTCTTGCTGCCGGCCGGGGTGGAGTTCTTGCGGCGGGCGCTGTGGTACTCGTCGGCCTGCGGCTGGAAGGTGGGGATCAGCTGGTGCTTGCCGTTGCCGATCAGGTCGGCGCGGCCCATGCGCTGAAGGGCCTCGCGCAGCAGCGGCCAGTTCTTCGGGTCGTGGTAGCGCAGGAAGGCCTTGTGCAGGCGACGCTGCTCCTCGCTCTTGACGATGGTGACGCCGTCGCTCTTGTAGGTGACCTTGCGCAGGGGGTTCTTGCCCGAGTGGTACATGGCGGTGGCGGTGGCCATGGGGGACGGGTAGAAGGCCTGCACCTGGTCGGCGCGGAAACCGTTGCGCTTGAGCCACAGGGCGAGGTTCATCATGTCCTCGTCGGTGGTGCCGGGGTGGGCGGCGATGAAGTAGGGGATCAGGTACTGCTCCTTGCCCGCTTCCTTCGAGAACTTCTCGAACATCTGCTTGAAGCGGTCATAGGTGCCGATGCCGGGCTTCATCATCTTGTCCAGCGGGCCGCGCTCGGTGTGCTCCGGGGCGATCTTGAGGTAGCCGCCGACGTGGTGGGTCACCAGTTCCTTGACGTACTCGGGGGACTCCACGGCCAGGTCGTAGCGCAGGCCGGAGGCGATGAGGATCTTCTTCACCCCGGGCAGCTCGCGGGCGCGGCGATAGAGCTGGATCAGCGCCGAGTGGTCGGTGTTGAGGTTCTCGCAGATGCCGGGGAAGACGCAGGACGGCTTGCGGCAGTGCTTCTCGATCTCCGGGCTCTTGCAGGCGATGCGGTACATGTTGGCGGTGGGGCCGCCAAGGTCGGAGATGACGCCGGTGAAGCCGGGCACCTTGTCACGGATTTCCTCGATCTCGCGGATGATCGATTCTTCCGAGCGGTTCTGGATGATCCGGCCCTCGTGCTCGGTGATGGAGCAGAAGGTGCAGCCACCGAAGCAGCCACGCATGATGTTCACCGAGAAACGGATCATGTCGTAGGCCGGGATCTTCTCCTTGCCGTACGCCGGGTGCGGGGTGCGGGCGTAGGGCAGGCCGAAGACGTAGTCCATCTCCTCGGTGCTCATGGGGATGGGCGGCGGGTTCAGCCAGATGTCCAGGTCATCGTGGCGCTGCACCAGGGCACGGGCGTTGCCGGGGTTGGTCTCCAGGTGCAGCACGCGGTTGGCGTGGGCGTAGAGGACCGGGTCGTTGCGCACCTTCTCGAAGGACGGCAGGCGGATCACGGTCTTGTCGCGGGTCATCCGGGGGTGCGGCAGCAGTTGCACCACCTTGGCTTCCTCGGGATCCTCCGCGGCGTCCTTGGCCTGCTCGATGGCGCAGGCTTCGGTGTCCTGGGTGTTGACGTAGGGGTTGATGATCTTGTCGATCTTGCCCGGGCGATCGATCCGGGTGGAGTCGATCTCGAACCAGCCCTCGGGGGTGTCGCGGCGGACGAAGGCGGTGCCGCGCACATCGGTGATGCTGTCGATGGACTCGCCCCAGGACAGGCGCTGGGCGATTTCCACCACGGCGCGCTCGGCGTTGCCGTAGAGGAGGATGTCGGCGGTGGCGTCCATGAGGATGGAGCGGCGCACCTTGTCCTGCCAGTAGTCGTAGTGGGCGATGCGGCGCAGGGAGGCCTCGATGCCGCCGAGGACCACCGGGACGTGGGTGTAGGCTTCCTTGCAGCGCTGGCTGTAGACCAGGCTGGCGCGGTCGGGGCGCTTGCCGGCGAGGCCGCCGGGGGTGTAGGCGTCGTCGGAGCGGATCTTACGGTCGGCGGTGTAGCGGTTGATCATGGAGTCCATGTTGCCGGCGGCGACACCGAAGAACAGGTTCGGCTCGCCGAGCTTCATGAAGTCGTCCTTCGAGCGCCAGTCCGGCTGGGCGATGATGCCCACGCGGAAGCCCTGGGCCTCCAGCAGCCGGCCGATGATGGCCATGCCGAACGACGGATGATCGACGTAGGCATCGCCGGTGACGATGATGATGTCGCAGGAATCCCAACCCAACTGATCCATCTCTTCCCGGCTCATGGGCAGGAAGGGGGCGGGTCCGAAACACTCGGCCCAGTATTTGGGATAGTCGAACAGCGGCTTGGCGGCTTGCATGTTTTTTGATCAGCGGGCTTTCACGGGGGGCGCGGAATATAGCACAAATTTTGAGCAAGTCCGACGCCTGCACTGGGTTTTTTAATGACCGCGCTCATCTCTGTCATGAAGCCTCGAGGCGCTGTGGCTATACTCGCGACGATAACAAGATCGCCCGCTCCCAACGGTATCGGGCACTAGGAGCGCGCGGTGCTGAACCGAATCATCCCCATCCTGTTGTTGCTGGGCGTGCTGGGCCTTTGTGGCCAGGCCGGCGCCGCGCCATTCCTGTTGCGCGCCGACAGCAGTGGAGGCGCCCTCAACACGGCGGCGGAACTCCTGGAGGACCCCCGCGGCACCCTGTCCATCGAGGACATGGCCGACCCGTCGGTGCAGTCCCACTTCGCGCCGGCCAGGGGCCGCGCCTCGGTGGGCCAGAGCCGCAGCGTCTGGTGGGTGAAGCTGCAGGTGCAGCGCGACGCCGATGCGCCCTCGGACTGGTGGCTGGAGGTGGGCTCGGTGACCCAGCTGGACCTGCAGCTGTTCCTGCCCGATGGCCAGGGTGGCTGGACGCTGCGCCAGTCCGGCGAGCGGGTCAATTTCAGCGAGGGGCGGGACTATCCCTACCGGCGCATGCTGTTCCAGTTGCCCGGGCTCCAGGACCAGCCCCTGACCCTGTACCTGCGCACCTTCGACCCGGCCGGCAACTCCTTCCCCCTCAAGGCCTGGCAACTGGATGACCTGACCCTGGTGGCCGCCCAGGAGAACCTGGGACTGGGACTGATCTACGGGGTGATCCTCGCCCTGCTGCTGTACAACCTGTTCATCCTGATCTCGCTGCGGGACAACGCCTATCTCTGGTATGTGCTGACCACCGCCTCGGCGCTGGTGTTCATCATGAGCATGACCGGCCACGGCATGCAGTACCTCTGGCCGGACCACCCCGTTCCGGCCTGGCTGGACCGCATCACCCTGCCCTCCCTCTGGGGGCTGTTCGCCAGCCGCTTCACCCAGACGCTGCTGCAGACCCGCGTCCACGTGCGCTGGGCGCACCACCTCTTGAGCATGGCCTGCGGCGTCTACCTCGTCGCCATCGCCCTGGAACTGCTGGGCCAGCGCTATCTGGCGGCCTGGCTGATCGCCCTGCTGTCGCTGACCAGCATTCCCGCCGCCCTGGGCGCCGCACTGATCCGCTGGCGCCAGGGCTTCTTCCCCGCCCTGCTCTACCTCTGTGGCTATGGCCTGGTACTGGGCAGCGTGGCGATCCTGCTGCTACGCACCACCGGCGTGCTGCAGCCGACGGGCTGGAACGCCTACATCTTCCCCATGGCGGTGGCCGCCGAGTCCATCCTGTTCTCCTTCGCCCTGGCCTATCGCATCCAGATCCTCAAGCAGGAGAAGGCCGCCGCCCTGGTGCAGGCGGACCGTGAAAAGACCGCGCGCCTGGCCCAGATGCAGGCCAGCGCCGATGAGCTGCAAGCCGCGGTGACCCGTCGCACGGCCGAGCTGGCGGCGGCCAACCAGCGCCTCAGCGAGCGGGAGCGGGAGCTGGAGCACGCGGCCTTCCACGATGCCCTGACCGAGCTGCCCAACCGCCGCTACTTGGTGGAACGCACCGAGTCGGCGCTGGCCAATGCGAGGCGCCATGAGGAGCCGCTGGCCCTGCTGCTGATCGACCTGGACCATTTCAAGCCCATCAATGACCGCTTCGGTCACGCCGCCGGCGACGAGCTGCTGCGGGTGATCGGCCGGCGCCTGCGCCAGCAGGTGCGGGGTGGCGATGCCGTGGCGCGCCTGGGCGGCGATGAATTCGCGGTGGTGATCGGCGGCGCGGATGCCGAGCCCCAGGCCCTGGAGCTGGCCCGCCGCCTGCTGGACGAGCTGTCGGTACCGGTGCGCTATGGCGCCGAGCACCTGTCGGTGACCATCAGCATCGGCGTTGCCCTGTTCCCGTCGCACGCCCACCATTTCTCCGGTCTTTACCAGTGCGCCGACCAGGCCTTGTACAAGGCCAAGGGGCGTGGGCGCTCGGGCCTGGCGCTATACGGCGAGGACGGCGAGCGCTCCGAGGACGAGCGCCTCCTGCTGGATGTGCTGAAGGCGCCCAGCGGGCTGGGCCAGGCGTGAGTCAGGCCAGGTAGCGGCGCGGCACCCGCGCGGTGACCCGGGTCAGCAGTTCGTAGCCGAGGGTGCCGCAGGCCGCCGCCAGCTCATCCACCGACAGGCCGGCGCCCCAGAGTTCCACCGAGTCGCCGACGCGGGCCTCGGGCAGGTCGCTCAGGTCCACCGCCAGCATGTCCATGGAGACCCTGCCCACCAGGGGCACGCGACGGCCATTGACCAGCACCGGCGTACCGCTGGGCGCATGGCGCGGATAGCCGTCGGCGTAGCCACAGCTGACGGTGCCGATGCGTGACGGCCGATCGGCCTCCCAGGTGGCGCCGTAACCGACGCTTTCGCCTTTTTCGATATCACGCACGGCGATCAGTTGGGCGCTCAGGGTCATCACCGGTTTCAGGCCCAGTTCCCGGGCGTCCAGGTCGGCGAAGGGGGAGGCGCCGTAGAGCATGATGCCCGGGCGTATCCAGTCCATATGGGCGGCGGGCAGGGCCAGCACGGCGGCGGAGTTGGCCAGGCTGCGCTGGTCGAACTCAAGGTCCAGCAGTTCGAGGAAGGACTCCAGCTGGACTTCGTTGAGGCTATGGCCGCGTTGGTCGGCGCAGGCGAAATGGCTGATGAGGTTGAGCTCGGCCACCTGGGCGGCGCCGCGCAGGCGCGCGTGCCAATGCCGAACCCGTTCCGGCGAGAACCCCAGGCGGTGCATGCCGGAGTCGAGCTTGAGCCAGACATTGAGGGGACGGCAGGGCGCGCTGGCCAGCAGGGCCTCGGCCTGCTCCGGCCCCTGGACCACCAGGTCCAGTCCAAGCTGGGCGGCCAGCGGGTACTCGGCGGGTTCGAAACAGCCTTCCAGCAGCAGCACCCGCGCCTGGTCGTCGAGGGCGCGGACTTCGGCGGCCTCTTCCAGGGAGGCGACGGCGAAACCATCGGCCTCGCCCCGCAGGCTGGCCACCACTTCACGAACGCCATGCCCGTAGGCATTGGCCTTGACCACGGCGAAGGCCTGGCGGCCCGGGGCGCAGCGCTTGGCGAGGGCATGGTTGTGGCGAAGGGCGGACAGGTCGACGGCGGCGATCAGCGGGCGCATGGAGGCGGCTCATGAACGAAAACGGGCGCCCATGATACCCCCAGCGGGCCCTGGTTCATTGATCCAGGGCTGGACGCCGGGGCGCGTCCGCGCCGCGATCGGCCGTGCGCTTATTCGTCTTCGAAGTGGTAGGTGCCGGGCGCCAGGTTCTCGAAGCGCGAGTACTTGCCGAGGAAGGCCAGGCGCACGGTGCCGATGGGACCGTTACGCTGCTTGCCGATGATGATCTCGGCCACGCCCTTGTATTCGGTCTCGGGGTGATACACCTCGTCCCGGTAGACGAACATGATGATGTCGGCGTCCTGCTCGATGGCCCCGGATTCGCGGAGGTCGGAGTTCACCGGACGCTTGTTGGGGCGCTGTTCCAGGGAGCGGTTGAGCTGGGACAGGGCGATCACCGGGCAGTTGAATTCCTTGGCCAGGGCCTTGAGGGAGCGGGAGATCTCGGAGATCTCGTTCACCCGGCTGTCGCCACTGGAACCCGGGATCTGCATCAGCTGCAGGTAGTCCACCATGATCAGGCCGATCTCGCCGTGCTCGCGGGCCAGGCGACGGGTACGGGCACGCATCTCGGAGGGGGAGATGCCGGCGGTGTCGTCGATGAACAGCTTGCGGTCGTTGAGCAGGTTCACCGCCGAGGTGAGGCGCGGCCAGTCGTCGTCATCCAGGCGGCCGGCGCGGACCTTGGTCTGGTCGATGCGGCCGAGGGAGGCGAGCATACGAATCACGATGGACTCGGAAGGCATCTCCAGGGAGTACACCAGGATCGCCTTGTCGCTGCGCATCAGGGCATTCTCCACCAGGTTCATGGCGAAGGTGGTCTTACCCATGGAAGGACGGCCGGCGACGATGATCAGGTCGGCCGGCTGCAGGCCGCTGGTCTGCGTATCCAGGTCATTGAAGCCGGTGGACAGGCCGGTGATGGCGTCGCCGTTGTTGAACAGTTCGTCGATTCGGTCGATGGCCCGAACCAGGATGTCGTTGATCCCGACCGGACCGCCGGTTTTCGGACGGGCTTCGGCGATCTGGAAGATCAGCCGCTCGGCCTCGTCGAGCACTTCCTCGCCGGTACGGCCCTGGGGGTTGTAGGCGCTGTCGGCGATCTCGTTGCTGATGCCGATCAGCTGCCGCAGGGTGGCCCGCTCGCGGATGATCTGTGCATAGGCCTTGATGTTGGCCACCGAGGGGGTGTTCTTCGCCAGTTCGCCGAGGTACGCAAGGCCGCCCACCTGGGGCAGTTGGCCTTCCTTGTCCAGTTGCTCGGACAGGGTCACCACGTCGAAGGGCATGTTGCGCTCGGCCAGCTTGAAGATGGCGCGGAAGATCAGGCGATGGTCATGGCGGTAGAAGTCGCCGTCGGACACCTGGTCGAGCACGCGCTCCCAGGCGTTATTGTCCAGCATCAGACCACCCAGCACGGCCTGCTCGGCCTCGATGGAGTGCGGCGGCACCTTGAGCGCGGAGGTCTGGAGATCGAACTGTTCCGGGACGGTGATATCGTTCATGGGCTCGGAAGATACGGGGGCTGAAAAGACATCGGGCACGTCACCGCTTTCGCAATGACGTGCCCGATGTTAGCGAGCCTGCACCTGAGCGCAAGCGCGCGCGACGGCGTGCTTAGCCGGCAACCACGATCAGCTTGACAGCAGCTTCGACCTCGGTGTGCAGGTGCAGTGCGACATCGTATTCGCCAACCTGGCGGATGGTGCCATTGGGCAGGCGGACTTCGGCCTTGGCAACCGGAACGCCAGCGGCGGTCAGGGCGTCAGCGATGTCGTGGGTGCCGATGGAACCGAACAGCTTGCCTTCGTCGCCGGCGCTGGCAGTGATGGTCACTTCCAGTTCGGACAGCTGGGCAGCGCGAGCTTCGGCGGTAGCCTTCTTCTCGGCGGCCTGCTTTTCCAGTTCGGCGCGACGAGCTTCGAACGCAGCAACGTTCTCGGCGGTGGCGGCGGTGGCCTTGCCTTGCGGCAGCAGGTAGTTACGGCCGTAGCCGGACTTTACGCTTACCTTGTCGCCCAGGTTGCCCAGGTTGGCGATTTTTTCGAGCAGGATGACTTCCATTTGAGTCTTACCTCTTAACTTTTAACCTTCACCGTTCGCAGGGCCGGCGCCGTTCTTGCGCGCCTTGCGTCCGCGAAAATCAAACAGACTGTCGACGATGGCCAGGACCACCAGCAACGGATAGATCAGTTGCATGAACAGCAGCAGCGACACGTACAGACCCACCAGCCAGAAGCCGGCCAGTCCACCCTGTTTCGCCAGACCATGCACCAGGGCCAGGCCGGCGAGGGCCAGCGGCACGCTGCAGATCGGCGTCAGCATCGCCAGCTCCAGGCCCAGGTTCGGGCCCAGCAGCATGGCGGCCAGCAGGCCGAAGGCCAGTGCCGGCGACAGCCTCAGCGCGCGAAACTCGCTGCCGAAGCCACCGGGGTTGTACAGGGCTGCCTGCCAGTAGCGGCCAAGCATCACGCTCAGCACGCTCAGCAGTTGCAGCAGCGCCGCGATCAGGCCGGTCAGGACCGGTGCGATCATGGCTGCCAGGCGCGCTCGCTCGTCATCCGCCAGTTGCGAATAGACGCCCCCCATCACCTGCGGCATGAGCTTGTCCAGCTCAGCCGCCATCGCGGCAATGGGCTCGCGGAACACCGCACCCAGCACCAGGCCATACAGCAGGCCCAGCGCCACGCTGACCATCAGCACCCGCGTCCAGGACACGCTGGAACGCAGCACCAGGGCCAAACCCAGCGCGCCGACCAGCACCATGAGGGTGCGCGGCTCGCCGAAGTACCACCAGCCAAGGGCTGGCAGCAGGGCCCAGGCGACAATGCCGATGGCATCGTTCACGCCACGCCGCAGCAGCACGAGGCTGCCTGCGGCCGCACTCAGCCAGAACATCATCGGCAGCAGCGCCGCCCCCACCACCACAAGGGTGGCCTGGGTGCGACCGCGCATGATGAAGTCAGCCAGAGCACGCATCTCGATCTATTCCCTTTGCCCGGGTCGACTGACCGGGATCAACGGCCGTGGCTGTCGGTGTAGGGCAGCAGGGCCAGGTAGCGGGCGCGCTTGATAGCGGTGGCCAGCTGACGCTGATACTTGGCTTTGGTGCCGGTGATACGGCTGGGAACGATCTTGCCGGTTTCGGAGATGTAGGCCTTCAGGGTGTTGAGATCCTTGAAGTCGATCTCTTTCACGCCTTCAGCGGTGAAACGGCAGAACTTACGACGACGGAAGAAACGTGCCATGAACTTGGCTCCTCAATAGATCCGTGGATTACTCGTCAGCGTTGTCGCTGTCTTCGCCTTCGACGGCGGAGTCAGTTTCAACGCGCTCACGGCGCTCGCGGCGCTCGCTGCGGTTTTCCTCGGCCTTGAGCATCTCGGACTGGCCGGTAACGGCTTCGTCGCGACGGATGACCAGGTTACGGATAACAGCGTCGTTGTAGCGGAAGTTGTCTTCCAGCTCGGCCAGGGCCTTGGCGCTGCACTCAACGTTCAGCATCACGTAGTGAGCCTTGTGAACGTTGTTGATGGCGTAGGCCAGCTGACGACGGCCCCAGTCTTCCAGACGGTGGATCTTGCCGCCGTCTTCTTCGATGAGCTTGGTGTAGCGCTCAACCATGCCGCCAACCTGCTCGCTCTGGTCCGGGTGAACCAGGAAGATGATTTCGTAATGACGCATAAATGCTCCTTACGGGTTGTAGCCTGCCAACATCGTGGTCAGGCAAGGAGTGAATATCTCGTTTGGTCTTGCCGGCGCGGGGACGTGCAACAGCCTGCCCCTGGCGGCAAGGGGCGACATTCTATTGAAGGGGAGAATGCCGCGCAAGAAAAACTGGCGAATATTTGAACAGCGCCTGGAACGCTGGAGTGGCCCGGGGCTGACCCCGCGAGTCAGCGGCCCGGGATCTGTGCGTCAGGCTTTCATCCTGCGCTGCCGCACCGCCTCGAACAGGCAGATGCCGGTGGCTACGGAAACGTTGAGGCTGCTGACGCTGCCTGCCATGGGCAGCTTCACCAGGAAGTCGCAGTGTTCGCGGGTCAGGCGGCGCATGCCCTTGCCTTCGGCCCCCATGACCAGCACGGTGGGACCGGTAAGGTCCTGCTCGAAGACCTGCTGTTCGGCCTCGCCGGCGGTGCCGACCACCCAGAGGCCCTTCTTCTGCAGCTTCTCCAGGGTGCGCGAGAGGTTGGTCACCGCCACCAGCGGTATCACTTCCGCCGCGCCGCAGGCCACCTTGCGTACAGTGGCGTTGAGGGTGGCGGACTTGTCCTTGGGCACGATCACCGCCAGCGCGCCGGCCGCGTCGGCGGTGCGCAGGCAGGCACCCAGGTTGTGGGGATCGGTGACGCCATCCAGGGCCAGCAGCAGGGGGGCACCGGGGCTTCGCTCCAGCAGCTCATCGAGCATGTTCTCACCCCAGACCTGGCTGGGACTGACCTCGGCGACCACCCCCTGGTGGACGCCTTCGGCCCACTCATCCAGTTCATGGCGATCCTTGTGACCCACCGGCACGCGATGCTGGGAGGCGAGGTCCAGCAGGACCTGGACCCGGGGATCGTGCCGGCTTTCGGCCAACCACAACTGCTTGACGCGTTTGGGATGGTGGCGCAGCAGCGCTTCCACGGCGTGAACGCCGTAGACCTTTTCCAATTGACTCATTTCTTGACCTTGCTGGCGGGCGCCTTCGGTTTGGGCGGTCCCTTCCTATGTTTCGTGGGTTTGCCGGCAGCGGTGGATTTGGCCGCCTTGGCTTTCTTCTTCGGCGGCTTGGTGCCTCCCTTGCCTTCGGCCTTGCCCGGCTTGTCCAGTGGCGATTGCGCCGGTCGACTGCCCTTGCTCGCCTTGGCACCCTGGCGGGCCTCGCTGAGCAGGGCCTGCTTGAGGGCACGGCTGCGATTCACGTCGGTGTTGCCCAGCATCTCCTCGGCCTGGGCGAGGATCTCCGGGGCGACCGGCGGCAAGGCCTGCACCTTGCCGGAACGGGGACGACGGGAGGCCACTGCAGCGCGGGGCTCCTGCGCCGGACGCTCCTGGCCGGCGCCACGGGCGATCGCCTTGGCACCACGCCCCCGCCCCTTGCCGACCCTGGGCTCGGGAGCTGACTTGGCCTTTTCGGCACCGCGTTTGTTGCGACCGCCGGGGGCGGTGAGGACGTTCTCCGAAAGCTCGAAATCGATCTTGCGCTCGTCCAGGTCCACTCGCGCCACCACCACTTCCACCTGGTCACCGAGACGGAAGCTGCGACCGGAGCGTTCGCCGGAAAGGCGATGATGAATGGCATCGAAGTGGTAGTAGTCGCCCGGCAGCGCGGTCACGTGCACCAGGCCTTCCACATAGATATCGATCAGTTCGACGAAGATGCCGAAGCCGGTCACCGCGGAGATCACGCCCGGGAAGGTCTCACCCACTCGGTCGCGCATGTACTCGCACTTCAGCCAGTTGGTGACGTCGCGGGTGGCCTCGTCGGCGCGACGCTCGGTCATCGAGCACTGCTCGCCCAACTGAGCCAGGCGCGCCTCGTCGTAGGGGTAGATGCGCGCCTTGGTCATGGCCGCCGCACCCGCGCGGCGCACGTGCTCGGTGGCCCGGCGGGAGCGGATCACGCTGCGGATGGCGCGGTGCACCAGCAGGTCCGGGTAACGGCGGATCGGCGAGGTGAAATGGGTGTAGGCATCGTAGTTGAGGCCGAAATGCCCCTCATTGTCCGGGCTGTAGACCGCCTGGCTGAGGGAGCGCAGCATCACCGTCTGGATCAGGTGGTAGTCCGGACGCTCGCGCACCTTTTCAAGCAGCGCCTGGTAGTCGCTCGGAGTCGGCTCGGCCTTTCCGCGATTCAGGCTGAGGCCCAGCTCGCCCAGGAACTGCCGCAGCTTGTCCAGACGTTCGCTGGGCGGGCCCTCATGGACCCTGTAGAGCGCCGGCACCTGATGCTGTTCGAGGAAGCGCGCAGTGGCGACGTTGGCGCACAGCATGCATTCCTCGATCAGCTTGTGGGCGTCGTTGCGCTGGGTCGGCAGGATGTCGGCGATCTTGCGATCGGCCCCGAAGACGATGCGGGTTTCCTGGGTCTCGAAGTCGATGGCGCCACGCACCTGGCGGGCCGCCAACAATACCTTGTAGAGCTTGTAGAGCTGCTGCAGGGGCTTGACCAGATGCGGCGAGTGTTCGGCGAACTGACGGGCTTCGACGGACTCCGGGGTCTCCAGGAACTGGCTGACCTTGGTGTAGGTGAGGCGCGCATGGGAATGGATGACCGCTTCGTAGAATTCGTAGCCGGTCATCTTGCCGGCGCGGGACAGGGTCATCTCGCAGACCATCGCGAGGCGGTCCACCTGCGGGTTCAGGGAGCACAGCCCATTGGAGAGGACCTCCGGGAGCATCGGGATGACCTTTTCGGGGAAGTACACCGAGTTGCCCCGGTTGGTCGCCTCCTCGTCCAGGGCCGAGCCCACCTTCACGTAATGGGAGACATCGGCGATGGCGACGATGAGTCGCCAGCCGCCCCCCTTGCGGGCTTCGGCATAGACGGCATCGTCGAAGTCCCGGGCGTCCTCGCCGTCGATGGTGACCAGGGGCAGGTCGCGCAGGTCGATGCGCTTTTCCTTGTCCTTCTCGGCCACCTCGGGCTTGAGCTTGGCCGCTTCCTTCACCACGGCGGCGGGCCATTCGTGGGGAATGTCGTAGCTGCGCAGGGCGACTTCGATCTCCATGCCTGGCGCCATGTAATCGCCCAGCACCTCCACCACTTCACCCTGGGCCAGACGGAAATTGCTCGGCCACTGCTCGATCTTCACCTGGACGAACTGGCCGTGGCGGGCGCCGCCCTGCTTGCCCGGGGCCACCAGCACTTCCTGCTGGATCTTCGGGTTGTCCGCCACCACCCGGGCGATGCCGCTCTCCTCGAAGAATCGTCCCACCAGGTTTTCATGGGCACGCTCGATGATCTCCACCAGCGCGCCTTCACGGCGACCACGGCGATCGAGGCCTGCGACCCGCGCCAGGGCACGGTCGCCATCGAACACCAGCCGCATCTGAGCAGGACTGAGGAAGAGGTCGTCGGAACCATCGTCGGGAATGAGGAAGCCGAAACCGTCACGATGACCGCTGATGCGGCCGCGGATCAGGTCGAGCTTGTCCACGGGGGCATAGGTGCCGCGACGTGTATAGATGAGTTGACCGTCTCGCTCCATGGCGCGGAGTCGGCGGCGCAGGGCCTCCAGCTCTTCATCGCTGGACAGGCCGAAATCGTCCACCAGTTGCTCACGACTGGCGGGAGCGCCTCGTTCGTCGAGGCGCTTGAGGATCAGCTCACGGCTGGGAATGGGGTTGTCATATTTTTCCGCTTCACGAGCGGCCTCGGGATCGAGGGTCTGCCAATCGGCCATCAGGGGGTTATCACCTTTTTATCCATAAGAGGGATGTGCCATCTGTCTATTGAAGCGCGAATTCCAATTGTCGGTCAGCTTAGTCCGAAGAATAATTTTTTTCGCGCTCAGGGGTTTACAACACAAAAGTCGGCTCGTATAGTTCGCGCCCACAGCGTCGCTGAGACGTTGTAACAGGAAGCCGATGAGCAATCATCGCATCCAGTGCCCAGGTGGCGGAATTGGTAGACGCACTAGGTTCAGGTCCTAGCGGTGGCAACACCGTGGAAGTTCGAGTCTTCTCCTGGGCACCATTTTCAAACGGATCGTACGGATCCGTATCCTTCGCGATGAACTCCGTATAAGTCGATGAGCGATCATCGCAATGTGCCCAGGTGGCGGAATTGGTAGACGCACTAGGTTCAGGTCCTAGCGGTGGCAACACCGTGGAAGTTCGAGTCTTCTCCTGGGCACCACTCTTCAACAAAGCCGAGCTCTGCTCGGCTTTGTGCTTTCCGGCTTCCGGAAATCCAATCGCCTCGCCCGAACGGGGCCCGCGCAGGGGCCCCGCACCCGGACCTAGGCCTTGAACTGCCCCAGACTGGCCCGCAACTGATCCGCCAGCCCCGCCAACACCCGGCCGCTGCTGGCGGTGGCCGCCACCGCTTCGGCCGCTCGACTGGCCTCGGCATGGATCACATCCACCCGACCACGCACGCCATCGGCCCCCGCCGCTTGATGCTCGGCGGCCCGCGCGGCCGCCTGGACCGCCCCGTGAACCTGCTCCACCGCCTGCTGCACGCCTTGCTGCAGGCGCTCGCTGTCGCGCAGCGCCTCCAGCCCTTCCACTGCACGCTCCCGCGCCTGGGCAATGGCGGAGACGGCTTCGCGGGCCCCGGTCTGCAGCGCAGCGATATGTTCCTGGATATCCCCCGTCGACTGCTGCGTCTTGCTGGCCAGGGCTCGCACTTCATCGGCCACGACCGCAAAGCCACGACCGCTCTCCCCGGCCCGGGCCGCCTCGATGGCCGCATTCAGGGCCAGGAGGTTGGTCTGCTCGGCGATGCCGTGGATGACGGACAGCACCATCTCGATCTGTTCACTCTGCCGCGCCAGCCGCTCGATCACCGCCGAGCCGTTCTGCACACGCTCTTCCAGGTTCTCGATCAAGCCTCCCACGCGCCGGGCGATGGCGGCGTTGTCCTGGGCCGCCTGACGAATCTCCCCCACCTGCCGCAGGGCGTCCTGCATGGCCTGGCTCTCGGCCTGGGCCTCGGCCACCATTCCCGCCAGGGCATGGAGACTGCCCTCCACTTCATTGCGCTGGCGATGAGTCGCCGCCTCGGCGGACTGGCTGCGCTGGGACAGCGCCTGGATCTCGACCCCAGTGCGCTCGGCCACGTCACCCGCTTCGCGAACGATGGGCTGCAGCTTGTCGACGAAACGGTTCACCGCATCGGCCATCTCACCGACCTCATCGCGGCTATCCAGGGGGACCCGACGCGTCAGGTCTCCCTCGCCCGCCGCCAGATCGTTGAGGGCCACGATCAGGCGACGCAGGCGCACCACCACGCGCCGTCCCAGCACCACGGCCAGCACCAGCAACACGCCCAGGCCCACCAGCACCGGGCCGAGGCCGATGCGCCAACGCAGCTCTGCTGCGGCCGACTCGACAGCCTCTCGGGTTCCGACGCTCATGCTGCCGGCCGCCTCACGGGCCGACTGCAGGCGGGCGGTCAAGGCGGCACTGCTTTCCGCAGCCGCACCGGAGAGGCTCTCACCCACCAACTCACCACCGCTGGCAATCAGGGCGGCGAATCGCTGATCCAACGCTTTGAGCTCCTGCTCCACGGACGCAGTGGAAACCCCCATGCGCACCTTGCCGATCTCGACGCCGTTGGGACTGATGGAGGCCTCCACCAGGTAGACGGAGGGGTCGCTGGCGGCGGCATCCAGGACTTTGTCCAATGCCCGCTGCCCCTCGCCCTTGGCCAGCAGCGCCTTGATCCGGGGATTCTCGCGATTGAGGTAACGCGTCAGGTGCTGGCCATTGGCATCGTCGTAGACCACGAAGAGCACGTTGGGATTGCGCTGGGCGCGGCGGGCGAACTCGGAGAGGGTGGGAACATCGCTGTCCCAC
This sequence comes from Pseudomonas furukawaii, assembly GCF_002355475.1. Lineage (NCBI taxonomy): Bacteria > Pseudomonadati > Pseudomonadota > Gammaproteobacteria > Pseudomonadales > Pseudomonadaceae > Metapseudomonas > Metapseudomonas furukawaii. The sequence goes on from NZ_AP014862.1 coordinate 5,612,573, forward strand.
ATGGCCCGGGGTGCCACGGCAGCGAGCAACTGGGCCAGATCGTTGGCGGACTCCTTGAGGCTTTTCTCCAGCGTCAGGCGCAACTGCCCCCGCTCCTGCTGCAGGCGCTCACTGAGGGCCGCCCCCAGCCGCTCGCGGGTCTTGGCGGACAGGGCGTTGAGGCTGCCGGAGACCTCCTGGCCGGCCTGCTCCAGGTCCCCGGCCAGGCGCTGGGTGTCACCCCCCAGGCGCACACTCAACTCTTCTACCAGCGAATTCACCGTGCCCCGCGTCAGGGCGACCGCCACCAGCACCTGCACCAACAGGGCCAGCCCGAGGGCGATGAAGACCGGACGCAACAGGCGGCTTTGCAACAAAGACAGGATGACTGACACGACGTGTGGCTCCTTTTACGACCGTTACCGCTGTAACGGCGACAACCCGGATTTATAAAGTGCCAGCAAGCTGCGTGCCGACCAGATGCGCGACATTCTGCTCCGGTAAAACGACGAAGGGCCGCACTGGGCGGCCCTTCGGGAGCGAGTCGGTCGACTCAGGCGTACGGATGACGCAGGACGATGGTCTCGTTGCGATCCGGGCCGGTGGAGATGATGTCGATGGGCGCACCCACCAGCTCTTCCACGCGCTTGATGTAGGCGACGGCGTTGGCCGGCAGCTCGGCCAGGCTCTTGGCGCCGACGGTGGACTCGCTCCAGCCCGGCATTTCCTCGTAGACCGGCTGCAGGCCGATGTAGCTGTCGGCGTCGGTCGGTGCGTCTTCGAGCAACTCGCCATTGGCACCCTTGTAGCCGGTGCAGATGCGGATGGTTTCGAGGCCATCGAGCACATCCAGCTTGGTCAGGCAGAGGCCGGAGATGCTGTTGATCTCGATGGCGCGACGCAGGATCACGGCATCGAACCAGCCGCAACGACGGGCACGGCCGGTGGTGGAGCCGAACTCATGGCCGCGCTTGGCCAGGTAGGCACCGGTGTCATCGAACAGCTCGGTCGGGAAGGGACCGGAACCCACGCGAGTGGTGTAGGCCTTGGTGATACCGAGGATGTAGTCCAGGTACAGCGGACCGAAGCCGGAACCGGTCGCGGTGCCGCCAGCGGTGGTGTTGGAGCTGGTGACGTAGGGGTAGGTACCGTGGTCGATGTCCAGCAGCGAACCCTGGGCGCCTTCGAACATGATGTAGGCGCCCTGCTTGCGCAGCTGATGCAGGCGAGCGGCCACGTCGACCATCATCGGCTGGAGCAGCTCGGCGTAGCCCAGCGCCTCGTCCAGGGTCTTCTGGAAGTCGACCGCCGGCTCCTTGTAATAGTGCTGCAGGACGAAGTTGTGGTAGTCCAGCAACTCGCCGAGCTTGGCGGCGAAACGCTCGCGATGGAACAGGTCGCCGATCCGCAGGCCGCGACGAGCGACCTTGTCTTCGTAAGCCGGGCCGATGCCGCGACCGGTGGTGCCGATCTTGGCATCGCCACGGGCCTTCTCGCGGGCCTGATCCAGGGCCACGTGGTACGGCAGGATCAGGGTACAGGCGGGACTGATGCGCAGGCGCTCGCGCACCGGCACGCCTTTTTCTTCCAGCTTGGTGATCTCACGCATCAGCGCATCGGGAGCCACCACGACGCCGTTGCCGATCAGGCACTCGACATTCTCACGCAGGATGCCGGACGGGATCAGGTGCAGCACGGTCTTCTCGCCATCGATGACCAGGGTGTGGCCGGCGTTGTGGCCGCCCTGGTAACGCACGACGGCGGCAGCCTGGTCGGTCAGCAGATCGACGATCTTGCCCTTACCCTCATCACCCCACTGGGTGCCCAGGACTACGACATTCTTACCCATAACTCTTGTCCTCTTCGCAGAAGCTCGATGCCGGCGGGGCCGGCGGAAATCTCGGAAATTCGTTTGCGGCCGGACGCATGGCCCGGCCAGTCACGCACTCGTCAGTCGAGCGCAGTCACCTGCCAGCGTCCTTCGCGCAGGACCAGTTGGCGGTCGCAATCCACCGCCTGCGCACTTGCTGTTTCCTGGCCCGGCAAGGCCTGAACGACGCGCTGCCCCTCGGCACGCAGGCGCTTGACCTCATACCAGAGATAGGGATCGCGACTGTCCGGCGCCCAGATTCCCGGAACGACCTGCTCCAGCGCCATGTTGCCCAGGGTCACCAGGGTTTTCAGATCGGTGGAAAAGCCGGTGGCCGGGCGGGCGCGACCGAAGTCGGCGCCAATATCGTCGTAGCGCCCACCCTGGGCGATCGACTGGCCGACCCCTGGCACGAATGCCGCGAACACCACGCCGGTGTGGTAGTGGTAGCCACGCAACTCACCCAGGTCGAAATACAACGGAAGCTCCGGATAGCGGAGCTCCAGGGCGTCGGCGATCGCGATCAGCTCGTCCAGGGCACGATGCACGTCGGAGGGCGCATCCATCAGCACACCCTGGGCCAGGTCGAGTATCTCCCGACCGCCGCAAAGCTCCGCAAGGGAACGCAGCATGGATGCCAGTTCACCCGGCAGACCTTCCGTCAGGTCAGCGACTTCGTCTACCGCCTTGCGCTGCAAGGCATCGAACAGGCTGCGCTCCACCTCGCCGGACAAGCCGGCTGCCCGAGCCAGGCCACGGTAGATGCCGACATGGCCGAGGTCCATGTGGACGTCAGGAACGGCCGCCAGCTCGAGCATTTCCAGCATCAGGCTGATGACCTCGACGTCGCTGGCGGGGCTGGCGTCGCCGTAGAGTTCGGCACCCAACTGGATCGGACTGCGGGACGTGGACAGGGCACGCGGCTTGGCGTGCAGCACACTGCCGGCGTAGCAGAGGCGATTCGGCCCCTCACGGCGCAAGGTGTGGGCATCGATGCGCGCCACCTGCGGCGTGATGTCGGCGCGGAACCCCATGAGGTGGCCCGACTGCGGGTCGGTCACCTTGAAGGTGCGCAGATCCAGGTCCTGGCCGGCACCGGTCAACAGGGACTCGAGATATTCGATATGCGGCGTAACCACGAAGTCGTAGCCCCAACGCTGGAACAGGTCCAGCACCTGGCGGCGGGCTGCCTCGATGCGTGCCGCCTCGGGCGGCAGTACTTCTTCGATACCATCTGGCAGCAGCCAGCGATCTACCGTTGCCATTTCGCCAATCCCCTCTTAGCCGGGCGGCAAGCCATCAGTGAAGCAGATAAAGGAGGCCGGTCCCCAGCAACATGCTGGACAGGCCCATCAGGCGGAGATGGCGGTCCTTGAACTCCGCCAACCCAAGCACCGCGGCGCGCCAACGGCGCGGATAGAGGAAGGGCAGGATGCCTTCCAGCACCAGCATCAGACAAAAGGCAATGCCGAGTTCCTGCCACATGATTCCCGCGGACGCAAAAAAGCCGGGATTTCCCGGCTGACCCATGATAACACGTTTTCTCCGACGGTCACCCCGGCGGACGACAAGCGTCCGCCGGGGCACTGTCGATCAGCGCGCAGCCTTGTCCAGATAGCGGAAGAAATCGCTATTGGGGTCCAGCACCATCACGTCGCTCTTGTTGGCAAAGCTCTCGCGATAGGCCTGGAGGCTACGGTGGAAGGCGTAGAACTCCTCGTCCTGACCATAAGCCTTGGCATAGATGGCAGCCGCCTGCGCATCGCCCTCACCGCGAGTCTCTTCAGCCTCACGGTAGGCCTCGGCCAGCAGTACCCGGCGCTGGCGGTCAGCGTCAGCGCGAATACCCTCGGCCAACTCGGCACCCTTGGCACGGTGCTCGCGGGCCTCGCGCTCACGCTCGGTGCTCATCCGCTCGAACACACTGCGGTTCACTTCCTTCGGCAGGTCGATGGCCTTGACCCGGACGTCCACCACCTCGATGCCCAACTCCTTGTTGGCCATACGGTTGAGGGCGCCGGTGATGTCGGCCATCAGCGCGTCACGCTCGCCGGACACCACCTCATGCAAGGTGCGCTTGCCGAACTGGTCGCGCAGGCCGGCTTCGAGACGGCGCGACAGGCGCTCATCGGCGATTTGCTTCATGCCGGAGGTGGCGGTGTAGAAACGCTCAGCGTCAGCCACGCGCCATTTGGCATAGGCATCCACCATCACCGCTTTCTTCTCCAGGGTCAGGAAGCGCTGGGTCGGAGAATCCAGGGTCAGCAGGCGAGCGTCGAACTTGCGCACCTGGTTGACGTACGGAATCTTGAAGTGCAGGCCGGGCTTCACGTCCGACTCGACGATTCGACCGAACTGCAGCAGGACCGCCCTTTCGGTTTGCGACACGATGTAGAGGCTGCTCCACAGGAGCAGGGCCACCACCACGCCGCCGATCAGGGCAAACAGCGATTTATTGCTCATCAGCGACTCTCCCTCGAACGCAGATTGCGCTGCTGCAAGTCATTGGAGATGCGCGAGCCGAGGTCGCTACCGCTTGCGGCAGCCGATCCGGCCGGCGCCACCGGGGCGGCACTGCCACCACGGCTGTCGATCATCTTGTCCAGCGGCAGGTAGAGCAGGTTGCTCTGGCCATCCTTGCCGGACACCAGGACCTTGCTGGTGTTGGCCAGGACATCCTGCATGGTTTCCAGGTAGAGACGCTGGCGGGTGACTTCAGGCGCCTTGCGATACTCGGTCAGCAGCTTGCTGAAGCGATCGGCCTCACCTTCGGCACGGGCAATCACTTCATCGCGATAACCGTTGGCATCCTCGATGATGCGCTGGGCCTGACCACGGGCCTCGGGTACCACGGCGTTGGCGTAGGCTTCGGCCTGGTTCTTGGCGCGTTGCTCGTCTTCGCGGGCACGGATCACATCGTCGAAGGCTTCCTGCACTTCGCGGGGCGCCGCCGCGCTCTGCACGTTGACCTGGGTGACGGTGATGCCGGTGCGATAGGTATCGAGGAAACGCTGCAGGCGCTCCTTGATCTCGCTGGCCATCAACTCACGTCCCTCGGTCAGCACCTGGTCCATCTCGGTGGAGCCCACCACGTGGCGCAACGCGCTTTCAGTGGCATGCTGCAGGCTGACTTCAGGCTGATCGACGTTCAGTACGAAGTCCTGGAGATTGGTGATCTTGTACTGGACGGTGAGCGGCACCTCGACGATGTTCTCGTCCTCGGTGAGCATCTGCCCCTGCTTGCTGTAGGCACGCTCGCGGGTGACGTTCTCCTGGAACTTGCGATCGATCGGCGGGAAATAGATGTTCAGGCCGGGGCCGACGGTCTCGTAGTACTTGCCGAAGCGCAGCACCACGGCCTGCTCCTGCTCGTCCACCACATAGACGGCGCTGTACAGCCAGACAGCGGCGAGCAGCGCGAGACCGATGCCGAGCAGGCCGAAACCGCCGCCCGACCGACCACCGCCATCATCACCGCCACGTTTCTTGCCGCTGCCAAACAGTCCATTCAGGCTGTCCTGCAGCTTGCGGAAGGCCTCGTCCAGGTCCGGCGGACCCTTGCGGTCACCGCCACGGCGTCCACCCCAGGGGTCCTGGTTGTTCGAGTTGCCACCCGGCTCGTTCCAAGCCATAGCGCTCTCCATACTGATAAAGCAAAGACGCGCCCACGGCGCGCCCGCCCATGCTACCCAAGCCCGCAGCCCGCCGCAAAACCACCTCTACGGGCTTTATTGCAAAGTGTGTTGCTCAAGGAACTCGCTTGGCTGCCAACCCTCACGACTGACCAACCGATTCAACTCCACGCGCGGCAGTCGCACCGCCAGCAGGATATCCCCGGCTTCGTCATGTTCTTCGGTCTGAACCGCGCCCAGTGCGAAGAACTGCGCCCGCAAGCGACCGAAACGCTGCGGCAGGCGCAAGGTTCCCACAAAGAGATCCTCGCCCAGCAACTCGGCAACCGCCTGCTCCAGCAGATCGAGCCCCACACCTTCCTTGGCCGACAGCCAGACCCGCTCGGGCTTGCCATCGGCATCACGCTGGATGTGTGGTTCGACGTTCGCCAGCAGGTCGACCTTGTTGTAGACCTCCAGCATAGGCAGGCCTTCCGCCCCGATTTCACCAAGCACCGCGAGCACCTGCTCGATCTGCGCCATGCGTTCTGGTTCATGGGCGTCGATGACGTGGAGCAGCAGGTCAGCGTTGGCCGACTCTTCAAGGGTAGCCCGGAAGGCTTCCACCAGTTTGTGCGGCAGGTGGCGAATGAAGCCCACGGTATCGGCCAGGACGATCGGCCCCAGGTCATCCAGTTCGAGCCGGCGCAAGGTCGGATCGAGGGTGGCGAACAACTGGTCCGCCGCATACACCTCGGAGGTGGTCAGCGAGTTGAACAGCGTCGACTTGCCGGCGTTGGTGTAGCCCACCAGCGAAACCGACGGAATATCTGCGCGCTTGCGCCCGCGACGGGCCTGTTCACGCTGGCTGCGAACCTTCTCCAGGCGCTGCTTGATCTGCCGGATGCGCACACGCAACAGGCGACGGTCGGTTTCCAGCTGGGTTTCACCCGGGCCACGAAGGCCGATACCGCCCTTCTGGCGCTCAAGGTGAGTCCAGCCGCGAACCAGACGCGTGCTCATGTGTTCCAGCTGGGCGAGCTCTACCTGCAGCTTGCCTTCATGGGTTCGGGCACGCTGGGCGAAGATGTCGAGAATCAGACCGGTACGGTCGAGCACCCGGCACTCGAAGGCGCGCTCGAGGTTGCGCTCCTGGCTGGGTGTGAGGGTGTGATTGAAGATGACCAGTTCGGCCTCTTCAGCCTTCACCAGGTCATGCAACTCATCGACCTTGCCGCTGCCGATCAGGTACTTGGCCGTTGGCTGGTGACGGGGAACGGAAATGAAAGCCACCGTGTCCGCACCGGCCGAACGAGCAAGTTCCAGGAATTCCTGCGGGTCTTCGCGCGCCTCGGGATCTTGGCCGTCCAGATGAACCAGAATGGCCCGCTCACCACCACCAGGGCGTTCGAAAAACAAAGCAGTCTCCTATCAGGCGTTACCCGGCTCAGGCTGCTCCTGCTCGGAAGCGCTGGGCAGACGTACCGGACGACTCGGTACCACAGTGGAAATGGCGTGTTTGTAGACCATCTGGCTGACAGTGTTCTTCAGCAGAATCACGAACTGGTCGAAGGACTCGATCTGGCCCTGCAGCTTGATGCCGTTCACCAGATAGATGGAAACCGGTACGCGTTCCTTACGCAGGGTATTGAGGTAAGGGTCTTGTAGCGAATGCCCTTTTGACATGTGCCGCACTCCTTTAGGGATCAATCGTTTTAGTTTTCAAGATTCAGGAAATCTGACTGGTATCTCCGCCCTACCCCCAAGGATAGACGGTAACCGGCAAGGTCTCAGTTCAATATGGAGACCGACTTCAGGTATTTCAAGGTACGCGGCAGATTGTCGCAAGCCAGGCTGTCCAGCCAGTGGAGGTCAGCCCAACTACGAAGCCAGGTGAACTGTCGCTTGGCCAACTGGCGGGTGGCAATGATACCCCGCTCCTCCATTTCGGAACGGCTGAGATCACCCTCCAGGTAGTCCCAAGCCTGACGATATCCGACCGATCTAATAGACGGCAGCCCCGCGTGCAAGTCACTTCTGCCGTGCAGCGCTTCGACCTCGTCGATGAAGCCCTGTTCCAGCATCAGTTGAAATCGCTTCGCAATTCTCTCGTGCAATACCTGCCGCTGCGCCGGGGCGATCGCCAGATGGGCGACATTGTAAGGCAAATGTGCCTTACCTTGCGCGTTTCCGGCCAGATTTTGCGCTGCCTGGCGCTGCCGGTGCTCGGTCATGGTGAGGCCGCTGACTTTGTAGACCTCAAGCGCCCGGGTCAGCCTCTGGGGGTCATTGGGATGGATGCGGGCTGCGGATTCGGGGTCCAGCGCCGCCAACTCGCGATGCAGTGCCTCCCAGCCGTCCCGTGCCGCGCGAGCTTCCAGCTCGGCTCGAACCTCGGGATCCGCGCTGGGCATGTCCGCCAGACCTTCGAGCAGGGCCTTGTAGTACAGCATGGTGCCCCCCACCAGCAGCGGAATGCGCCCCCTGGCGGTGATCTCGGCCATCGCGGCCAGGGCATCGGCACGAAACTCCGCCGCCGAGTAACTCTCCGCCGGATCACGAATATCGATCAACCTGTGGGGAAACTCGGCCAGCGTCGCCCGATCTGGCTTCGCCGTGCCGATGTCCATTCCCCGGTAGATCAGCGCGGAGTCGACGCTGATCAGTTCGCAGGGCAGGGTACGCGCCAGATCCAATGCCAGGTCGGTCTTGCCGGCGGCAGTCGGGCCCATGAGGAAGATGGCGGGAGGAAGTCGGGACATGGGCTACTCAAGGAAACGGGATTCAGGACCAGCAGCAAGTCAGCGGGAGCGCGTGCTGGACGCCTACCCCGCCGCGCACCGTTATCGCCCCCGCAGGAACAACTTGTCCAGATCGTCCATGCCCAGTTGAGTCCAGGTGGGACGACCGTGGTTGCATTGACCGCTGCGCTCGGTCTGCTCCATATCCCGCAGCAAGGCATTCATCTCGGGCAGGGTCAGGCGCCGATTGGCTCGCACGGCCCCGTGGCAGGCCATGGTGCCGAGCAATTCGTTCAGGTGTGCCTGGATACGGTCACTGGTGCCGTACTCGAGGAGATCGGCCAGCACGTCACGCACCAACTGGGCGGCCTCAGCCTGCTTCAACAGGGCCGGAATCTGGCGAATCGCCAGGGTTTCGGGCCCAAGGCGCTGCAGCTCGAACCCCAGACGCCGGAACCACTCGACGTGCTCCTCGGCACAGTCGGCCTCGCGCTGAGCCACCGCGATGGACTCGGGCACCAGTAAAGGCTGACCTTTCAGCCCCTCGCTGGCCATGGCCACCTTCAGGCGCTCGTAGGTGATGCGTTCGTGGGCGGCATGCATGTCCACCAGGACCAGGCCCTGGGCGTTCTCCGCAAGGATGTAGACACCCTTGAGCTGAGCGAGGGCGTAGCCCAGCGGCGGCACATCCCCCTGGCTATCGGGCAGCGGGGCGGAGGTGGAGGCCGCCGGCAAGGGCGCGAAGAACTCCCGGTAAGCGCCCTGCGCCTCCGCCAGCGGCACCGCAGGCTGGGGGCGTGGAGCCTGGTAACCACTGCCAACCGGGGGACGCCAGGCTGGTGCAGCCGGCGGTTCCAGAACATTGGCCGCCAGGCTCATCTCGCCCTGGGGGCCGAACTCGCCGGCGGCCTGGCCAGTGGGACGCACCACGGCGTCGGTGGCGGCCGGTGCCGACAACTGGTCTTCCGGCCGCACCTCGCCCAGGGCACGGTGCAGGGTGCCGTAGAGAAAGTCATGGACCATGCGGCTGTCGCGGAAGCGCACCTCATGCTTGGTGGGATGCACGTTGACATCCACCACCGCCGGATCCACTTCGAAGAACAGCACGAACGTCGGATGACGGCCGTTGTACAGCACATCTCGATAAGCCTGGCGTACCGCGTGGGCCACCAGCTTGTCGCGCACCATTCGACCGTTCACATAGAAGTACTGCAGGTCCGCCTGGCTGCGCGAGAAGGTGGGGAGTCCGACCCAGCCCCACAGGTGCAGCCCGCTACGCTCCACCTCGATGGGCAGCGCCTGCTCGAGGAACGCCGGGCCGCAGACGCTGGCCACGCGGCGGGCACGGGAGATGGCATCGCGAGCTTCGTGCAGGGCCAGGATGGCCTTGCCATTGTGGCGCAAGTGGAAGGCCACATCGAAGCGGGCCAGCGCCAGGCGCTTGATGACCTCCTGCAAGTGGTCGAACTCGGTCTTCTCGGCCCGCAGGAACTTGCGCCGCGCCGGGGTATTGAAGAACAGGTCGCGCACCTCCACCGAGGTGCCCACGGGATGGGCGGCGGGTTGCACCCGTGCCTCCATGTCGCGCCCCTCGGTCTCCACCTGCCAGGCTTGCTCGGCGTCGGCGGTGCGGGAAGTCATGGTCAGCCGCGCCACGGAGCTGATGGAAGCCAGCGCCTCGCCGCGAAAGCCCAGGCTCATGACCCGCTCCAGATCCTCCAGGTCGCGAATCTTGCTGGTGGCATGCCGGGCCAGCGCCAGGGGCAGGTCGTCGGCCGGGATCCCGCCACCGTCGTCACGCACCCGCAGAAGCTTGATCCCCCCTTGCTCCACCTCGACGTCGATGCGCCTGGCGCCCGCATCCAGGCTGTTCTCCAACAGTTCCTTGATGACCGAAGCCGGGCGCTCCACCACCTCGCCGGCGGCAATCTGGTTCGCCAGCCGCGGACTCAGCAGCTGGATGCGGGGCAGGTCACTCATGGCTGCGCTGCCAGGGTCGCGGCGGGGACCTTCAGGACCTGGCCCACCTTGATGGTGTCGCTGGACAACGAATTGGCCGAACGCAAGGAGGCGGTGCTGACCTCGTAACGCTGGGCGATAAGCGCCAGGCTCTCGCCAGAGGTGACTACATGCTCGCGCGGCCCGATGGCGATCTTGCCCTGGTCACGCAGCATCGCGATGTAGGTGCCCGGCGGAGGATTCTGCTGGAAGAACTGCTTCACACCGGTCTTGATGGAGCGCGCCAGGGCCTGCTGGTGGCTGGCGCTGGTCAACTTCTGCGATTCGTTGTGGTTGGAGATGAAGCCTGTTTCCACGAGGATCGACGGGATATCCGGGGATTTCAGCACCATGAAACCAGCCTGTTCCACCCGCCGCTTGTGCAGAGACGTCACCTGGCCGACGTTGGACAGCACTTTCTGGCCGACATTGAGGCTGGAGGACAGGGTCGCGGTCATGGACAGGTCGAGCAGGACGCCCGCCAGCATGCGGTCCTTGTCGTCCAGGCTGACGCTGCCCACCCCGCCGATCAGGTCGGAGCGGTTCTCGTTATCCGCCAGCCAGCGGGCGGTCTCCGAGGTGGCGCCACGGTCCGACAGGGCGAACACCGAGGCCCCGAACGCGCTGCGGCTGGGCGCGGCATCCGCATGGATGGAAACGAACAGGTCGGCGCCCTTCTTCCGCGCAATCTCGGTGCGCTTGCGCAATGGAATGAAATAGTCGCCCGTCCTTACCAGTTCCCCGCGGAAGCCTTTTTCCTGGTTGATCTGGCGCTGCAGCTCCTTGGCGATGGCCAGGGTCACGCTCTTTTCATGCTGCCCCTTGGGACCGAGGGCTCCCGGGTCCTCACCACCGTGGCCGGCATCGATGGCGATGACGATGTCGCGCTTGCCTCCCGGCACCGGGGGCAACTTGCTGGGAGCCGGCCGGGTCGGCGTGACCGGGGCCTGTGGCGTGCTCGGGGCCGTGGCGACCTGGGGCGCACTGGCCTCATTGGCGGCGGCCTCCTGGTCGAACAGGTCCACCACCAGGCGGTTGCCGTACTGCTGGTTCGGCGCGAGAGAGAAGCTCTTGGGCGTGACAGTGCTCGAGAGGTCGATCACCACCCGCAGGTCGTTCGGCGTGCGCTGGGCGGAGCGAACCGCAGTGATCGGCGTATTGCTGGTGGAAAGCTGCTCGAGCCTCGTCGCCAGCTTGGCGCCATTGATGTCGATGACGATGCGGTTGGGCGCCGTCAAGGTGAATACGGAATGCTGTACCGGCCCGGACAGGTCGAAGACCAGGCGCGTGTTATCCGGCGCGCGCCAGAGCCGCACTCCGCGAACCTCCGAGGCAGCCAGGACATCAGCGGCCAACGCCGCAAGCAGAACCCCAATCCCGGCAAACAGCGCGCGCGAGCGCATACCCCACCCCATCTTTGTTTTCATGCTCCCAAGGCCAGGGCGGCACACCATGCTTCGCCTCGCTCGGTGTGGGGCGAGAAGCACAGCGAACGGCCGCCCGCATGCGGCGTAATGTTAATGTCCAGGTCGGCCTTTGGCAAAATGCCGGCGCCTCTCTGGGGCCACTCGATCAGGCACAGGGCATCGCCTTCGAAATAGTCGCGGATGCCCATGAATTCCAGTTCTTCCGGGTCGGCGAGCCGGTATAGATCGAAATGGAATGCCCTTAGCTCGCCGATTTCATAGGGCTCCACCAGGGTGAAGGTGGGACTTTTCACCGCACCCGCATGGCCCAGCCCCCGCAGAATGCCGCGGGACAGCGTGGTCTTGCCCGCCCCGAGGTCCCCATGGAGGTACAGAACGCCACGCCCTCCGGTCAAGGCGGCCAGACGGGCGCCAAGGGCCAGCATGGCCTCCTCACCCTCGGCATGCAGGATCACTTCAGGCACGGTGCAATCTCCTCGAGCAACTGACGAATGGTCGGTAACAGGTCACTGGCCGCCAGCCCCCGCCCACCGGGAGCCAGCACTTCCCCGGCGCGAGCATGGAGCCAGACGGCCAGGCAGGCGGCGCCGTAGGGATCCAACCCCTGCGCCAGCAAGGCGCCGATGAGTCCGGCCAGGACATCCCCCAGCCCGGCCCCGGCCATCACCGGGTGGCCACGATCGCAGAGCGCCATCCGGCCATCAGGGGCCGCCACCAGGCTTCCAGCTCCCTTGAGCAGGACCACGGCCTGAAACCGTTGAGCCAGTTCCCGGGCCGCACGAGGCCGATCGGCCTGGACCTCGGCGGTGGACACGCCCAGCAGCCTCGCCGCCTCGCCAGGATGAGGCGTGATCACGCTGCCGACAGGCAATTCCGCCTGGTCGGCCGCCAGCAGGTTCAGAGCGTCGGCGTCCCAGACCTGAGGCGCCGAAAGCCCCGACACGGCGCTGATCAGGCTGCGCCCCCAGGCGCCCTGCCCCAGCCCGGGCCCCACCACCAGCACGTCAGCTTGCCGGGCCAACGCCAGCAATTGATTGGCCGAGCGCACCCCCGCGCACATGACTTCCGGGCGACGCGCCAGGGCGGCTGGCACGTGATCGGGGCGGGTGGCCAGCGACACCAGGCCAGCACCGGCGCGCAGGGCGCTTTCCGCCGACAGCAGGCTCGCGCCACCCAGCCCGAGGTCACCACCGACCACCAGCAGGTGGCCGAGCTGGCCTTTGTGGGCAGTGCGCAGGCGCGGCGCCAGACGCGGCAGATTGCCGAGGGACAGGCGATCCGCTACCCGGGGCGTCGCCGCCACCAGTGCGGGATCGGCCTGGAGGTCATCGAACACCAGCTCGCCCACCTGGTCCGGCGCGTCCGCTGTGAACAGGCCCAGCTTGAGGCCGATGAAGGTCACCGTCAGGTCTGCCCGCACCGCCACGCCCAGCACCCGGCCGGTGTCGGCGCAGAGGCCCGAGGGAATATCCACGGCCAGCACCGGAAGGGGGCTGGCGTTGAGCAGGCGGATGGCCTGGGCATAGGGCTCGCGCACGGCGCCGGCCAGGCCGGTGCCCAGCAACGCGTCCAGCACTACCCCTTCGAGGGGAGCGCACTCACTCCAGGGCTGCGGACGCACGCCGGCAGCCAGCGCCTCGTCCCGGGCCAGGGCGGCGTCGCCCGTCAGGGCGTCGGGCGCACTCAGCGCCAGCACCCTCACCCGCCAACCCGCGCGCTGGGCCAGGGCTGCCACCAGGTAGCCATCTCCCGCATTGTTGCCACGCCCGGCCAACACCGTGAGGCACCCGACGTCGGGCCAGCGTCGCCGCAGGGCGCGCCAGGTGGCATGGGCGGCCCGCCGCATCAGCTCGAACCCCGGCGTGCCGGCGGCGATCAGCCGGGCATCGAGGTCGCGCACCTGGGCGGCGGAATGGAGGAACAGGGGCAGGTCGTCGCGGGAGAGATGCATCGGATTCGGTTACGGCTGCGAGGTCTGGCAGAATTATATCCACCTCGCCACCGGTTTCCCGCCCCAGCATGACCCTTTCCACGCACGATCTCGCCGACCTCGCCCGCGCCATCAAGGAATGGGGGCGCGAACTCGGCTTCCAGCAGGTGGGCATCAGCGGCGTCGACCTGGGCGAACACGAGGCCCACCTGCAGCGCTGGCTGGACGCCGGCTTCCAGGGCGAAATGGACTACATGGCGGCCCATGGCAGCAAGCGTTCCCACCCGGACGAACTGGTGCCCGGCACGCTGCGGGTGATCTCCCTGCGCATGGACTACCTGCCTGGCGACACCCGCATGGCCCAGGTCCTGACCCAGCCGGAAAAAGCTTACGTGTCCCGCTATGCCCTGGGTCGGGATTACCACAAGCTGATCCGCAAACGCCTCCAGCACCTGGCGGAGCGCATCGAGAAGGCCATCGGCCCCTTCAGCTACCGCGCCTTCGTCGACAGCGCGCCGGTGCTGGAGAAGGCCATCGCCGAACAGGCGGGGCTGGGCTGGATCGGCAAGAACACCCTGGTGCTCAACCGCAAGGCAGGCAGCTACTTTTTCCTCGGCGAACTCTTCATCGACGCGCCGCTGCCGGTGGACGAACCCCACGGCAGCGAGCACTGCGGGCGCTGCACGGCCTGCCTGGACATCTGCCCCACCGCGGCCTTCACCGGCCCTTACCAGCTGGACGCACGGCGTTGCATCTCCTACCTGACCATCGAATACAAGGGCAGCATCCCGGAAGCGCTGCGCCCGCAGATCGGCAACCGGGTGTTCGGCTGCGACGACTGCCAGATGGTCTGTCCCTGGAACCGCTTCGCCAGGCCGTCGGGAGAAGGCGACTTCCAGCCGCGCCATGGCCTGGACAACGCGGAGCTGGCGGAACTGTTCCGCTGGAGCGAAGAGGAGTTTCTCAGCCGCACCGAAGGTTCGCCCCTGCGCCGCGCCGGCTACGAACGCTGGCTGCGCAACCTGGCGGTGGGCCTGGGGAACGCCCCCAGCAGCATTCCTGTACTGGAGGCCCTGCACCTGCGCCGCGAACATCCCTCGGCACTGGTGCGCGAGCACGTGGCCTGGGCCCTGGCCCGTCATCAGGCCAGGGCGGGAGACGGCATCACAGCTTGAAGAAGTGCTCGCGGTAGTGCTTCAGCTCGGCGATGGAGTCGCGAATGTCATCCATGGCCAGGTGGCTGCTGCTCTTCCTGACCCCATCGCGCACGGTGGGCGCCCAGCGCGCGGCCAACTCCTTGACGGTGGAGACATCCAGGTTGCGGTAGTGGAAATAGGCCTCCAGCTTCGGCATCCGGCGGTAGAGGAAGCGGCGGTCCTGGCAGATGCTGTTGCCGCAGATGGGCGACTTGCCCTTGGGCACCCACTGCTCCAGGAAGGCCAGGGTCTGCGCCTCGGCCTCGGCGGTGTCGATACGACTCTCGCGCACCCGCTGGGTCAGCCCGCTCTGGCCATGCTGGCGGGTGTTCCACTCGTCCATGCCGGCGAGGATCTCGTCGCTCTGGTGGATGGCGATCACCGGCCCCTCGGCCAGGACATTGAGGTCGCTGTCGGTGACGATGGTGGCCATTTCGATGATCACGTCCGAGTCGGGATCCAGGCCGGTCATTTCCAGGTCGATCCAGATCAGGTTCTGTGCATTCTGCATAGTCGGTCTCCAGGGCGGGGCGCGCATTCTAGCTTAGAGCCTGCCGCTGCGGGCCGCGTGCTAAACTCGCGCCGTTTTTTCCAAGCGGAACCATCATGGCCAAACGCCAGTTGACCCGCCGGCAGAGCTGGCGCATCGAGAAGATCCAGGAAGAGCGCGCCGCCCGCGCGGCCAAGCGAGAGTCCCGCGCCCTCGAGGAGCTGGAAGGCGGCGACCTCGGCCCCGAGCAGACGGGCCTGGTGATCGCCCACTTCGGCGTGCAGGTGGAAGTGGAAGCCCTGGACGGCGATCAGGCCGGCCAGATCACGCGCTGCCACCTGCGGGCCAACCTGCCATCGCTGGTCACCGGCGATCGGGTGGTCTGGCGCACCGGCAACCAGGGCACGGGCGTGATCGTGGCCCAGCTGCCGCGTCGGTCGGAGCTGTGCCGGCCGGACATGCGCGGCATCCTCAAGCCGGTGGCGGCCAACGTCGACCAGATCGTCATCGTCTTCGCTCCCCTGCCCCACCCCCACGCCAACCTCATCGACCGCTACCTGGTGGCCGCCGAGCACGCCGGCATCCGCCCGCTGCTGCTGCTGAACAAGGCCGACCTGGTGGACGACGAGAACAGCGCCATGCTCGACGACCTGCTGGGCATGTACCGCCAGCTGGATTACCCGTTGCTGGAAGTGTCCGCTCGCCAGGGAGGCGGCATGGACGAGCTGAAGGCCCGGCTCGACGGCCATATCAGCGTGTTCGTCGGCCAGTCCGGGGTAGGCAAGTCGTCCCTGGTGAACAGCCTCCTGCCGGGCGTGGACACGCGGGTCGGCGCCCTCTCCGAGCTCACCGGCAAGGGTACGCACACCACCACTACCGCGCGCCTGTTCCACTTCCCCGGTGGCGGCGAGCTGATCGACTCCCCCGGCATCCGCGAGTTCGGCCTGGGCCATGTCAGCCGCGAAGACGTGGAAGCCGGCTTCATCGAGTTCCACGACCTGCTCGGCACCTGCCGCTTCCGTGATTGCAAGCATGACCGCGAGCCCGGCTGCGCCCTGCTCAAGGCGCTGGATGACGGCCGCGTGCATCCCCAGCGCATGGCCAGCTACCGGCACATCCTCGCCAGCCTGCCCGGGGACGAGTACTGATCCGCCGAACGAAATGAAAAGGCCACGGAATCCGTGGCCTTCTCATTTCAGGGATCACTGCCCCGTCGGCTGGTCCATCTTCAGGACGCCTTCCTCGAAGATGTTCAGCCTTTCCCGCAACTCCCCGGGCTGCGGGGGCTCGCCCGTCGACTCCGCGGGCGCCTGGGTAGCGCCTTCGCTGGCCGGCGTCTCGGGAGCCGGCGGCGAGTCCGCAGGCGGTTCGGACTCGCCCTCGATGGCGCGCTGGGCCTTCTTGGTCAGGACCGTGATGTCGATGCGACGGTTGACCGGGTTGAAGGGATCCTGGCGATCGAACAGCGCCGAGGAGGCGTATCCCACCACCCGCGCCACCTGCTCGTCCGGGTAGCCGCCAGCCACCAGGGTGCGCCGCGCCGCGTTGGCGCGACTGGCCGAGAGCTCCCAGTTGCCGAACTCGCCATCTCCGGCGAAGGGCTTGGCGTCGGTGTGGCCGCTGATACTGATCTTGTTCGGCACCGACCTGATGGTTTCGGCGAGGATCAGCAGGATGTCCTCGAAGTAGGGCTGCAGGCGTGCGCTGCCCAGGTCGAACATGGGGCGGTTGGCCGCGTCCATGATCTGGATGCGCAGGCCGTCCTGGGTGATCTCGAAGAGGATCTGGTCCTTGAACTTGCGCAGCTCGGGATTCTCCTCGACCTTGTTCTGCAGTTCCTGCAGCAACAACTCCAGCCGCTCCTTCTCGATCTTCTCGGCGAGGGTCTCCACCTGGCTGGCATCCAGCGGCGCGCTGTCGATGGCCGAATCCTGGGCGTCCGGGGCGTCCTTCAGTTCCGGGTTGAGCGTGCGGTCGGGCGCGGGCGTGGGCGTGCCCCCCAGGTCGATGACGTAGGGGCTGGCACTTTCGCTGAACCCGATGGGGTCCTTGAAGTAGCCGGAAATGGCCTTCTTCTGTTCCGGCGTGGCCGAGGACATCAGCCAGAGCACCAGGAAGAACGCCATCATCGCCGTGGCGAAGTCGGCAAAGGCGATCTTCCAGGCGCCGCCATGATGGCCAGCGGCGTAGCGCTTGACGCGCTTGACGATGATCGGCTGGTTGTTCTCCATGGTTCAGCCTTCAGCTGCCGCGAACGGCCTGCTCCAGCTCGCTGAAGCTCGGGCGGTGCGCCGGAAACAGCGTCTTGCGCCCGAACTCCACCGCCAGCGACGGCGGCATGCCGGAGGCGGACGCGACCAGGCAGGCCTTGATGGCCTCGAACACATTGAGCTCCTCCTTGGCGTCGTGCTCCAGGGACACCGCCAGGGGGCCGAAGAAACCGTAGGCCGCGAGGATACCGAGGAAGGTCCCCACCAGCGCCGCCCCCACGTGCTGGCCCAGGGCGGCCTGCTCGGCCTCGCCCAGCATGGCCATGGTCACCACGATGCCCAGTACCGCGGCGACGATACCGAAGCCCGGCAGGCCATCGGCGATGCGGTTCACGGCATGGGCGGGGTGCTCGAGCTCTTCCTTCAGGCTCGCCAGTTCCATGTCGAACAGCCCTTCAAGCTCATGGGGCGCCATGTTGCCGGACGACATGATCCGCAGGTAATCGCAGATGTACGCGGTCATGCGCTCGTCCTTGAGGATGCCCGGGTACTTGCTGAAGATCGGGCTGGCGGCGGCATCCTCGATGTCCGCCTCGATGGCCATCATCCCCTCACGCCGACTCTTGTTGAGGATCTCGTAGAGCAGGCGCAGGACTTCCAGGTAGAAGCCATGGGTAAAGCGGGTGCCGAACATCTTCAGCGACTTCTTGAACACGATCATCGTCGTGCTGCCCGGGTTCGCCTGGAGGAATGCCCCGAGCGCGGCGCCACCGATGATCATCACTTCGAAGGGCTGGATCAGTGCCGCGATCTTGCCGTGGGACAGGACGTATCCACCAAGCACGCTGGCGAAGACGACGATGATGCCGATGATTTTTGCCATAGGGAGGAAGTTTGCAGAGTGGACGGAAAGGGTTGTATGAGGAAGCCCCTTCCAGTTATCGGAATTTTCGCGCCAGACTATAGCCTGTTAAGGCGAAAAGCCAGAATGGCGGCCCCTTCATATGTCTAGCGCAAAACCCTTGCCACGCAGCCTGGAAGGCTGGATCAAGCACCTCGACGGGGTACGCCTGCCCGTTCCCGCGCCCGCCCATGAGCGGGTGCGCCGTGCCCTGGGAGACAGTCGTCGCTCGCTGCGCGACATCGCCGACCTGACCCAGGAGAGCCCTGCCCTGGCGCTGAGCCTGCTGCGGGAGGCCAATGCCGCCGGCAGACTGCTCAGCAGCCCGGCGGACAGCCTGGAGGTCGCCCTGACCCGCCTGGGCCTGCAACGCGCGGAAGTGCTGCTGAACCGCCTGCCCGCCGTCCCGGAGGAGGACATTCCCCAGGCCCTGCGCCAGCTGCTCCTGATCGGCCAGCAT
Source organism: Pseudomonas furukawaii (assembly GCF_002355475.1). Classification (NCBI taxonomy): domain Bacteria; kingdom Pseudomonadati; phylum Pseudomonadota; class Gammaproteobacteria; order Pseudomonadales; family Pseudomonadaceae; genus Metapseudomonas; species Metapseudomonas furukawaii. The sequence goes on from NZ_AP014862.1 coordinate 5,631,386, forward strand.
GCCGCCCAGCAGGCCAACGGCCTGTTCGCCGCACGCCTGGCACGGCTGTGGCAGGAGATCCACTGGTGCAGCCTGCTCTTCCTCTCGCCCCTGTGGCCGCTGCTGGCCAACCACCCGGACCTCTTCGCCACCTGGGAGCGCAGGGTGATGGCGGAGGGCGAGCCGGCCGGCAAGGTGGAGCGCGAACTGCTGGGCGTGCCGCTGCTGCGCCTCTGCCAGGGCCTGGCCGAACACTGGAAGCTGCCGGACTGGATCGCCCAGGGCTACCGCCAACTGAGCGACGACCGCCGACTGCTGGTCCAGGCCCTGCACATTGCCCGGGACAATGAACACCCGCTGCACCAGCAGCAGGCACTGGACGCCAACCCGACCCTGTCCCGCTGGCTCACCCATCCGGGAAACAGCGTGCTGCTGGCCAACGGCCTGGCGGTGTCCGCCCATGCCGGCTGGAGCGATGACCATAGCCTGCGCTGGCAGCGCCTCACCGGGCTGTTCATGAAACTTCCACTGGGAGAGGTCCAGCAACTGGTCCACCAACAGGCCGCGCAGAGCGCTCGCCAACATGCGCGCCCCGGACTCTGGCATCCCGCCGAGGCCCTGCTCTGGCCCTGGTCCGAGCACCGCCTCCGCCGGGAGCCGCCCCCCGCCCCCACGCCTACGGCCGGCGCCCTGGAAGACTGGCGCCGCCACTGCGGTGAGCTGATCCGCGAACCCAGCCCCTTCGCCAACGTGGTGCAGCTTTCCGCCTGCGCGCGGGATGCCCTGCAGAGCGGGGGCATGGGCCGGGTCCTGGTGCTCCTGGCCGACCGCACCCACAGCCGACTCGTGGTCCAGCAACAGGCGGGCCTGCCCAGGGAAGCCAATGGCCTGCAACTGGACCCGGCCCAAAGCCAGGTGCTGCGGCGCCTGCTGTCGCAAGCCGGGCAGTTGCGCCTGGGCCCGGACAACGCGGCACAGTTCTCCGCCCTGCTACCCGGCCAGCTGAAGGGCCTGTTCGCCGGCGATCACCTCCTGCTGCGCTCCCTGGCCGTCAATGGCCGGGTAGCGATGCTGGTGGTGGCCGACCAGGGAGGAGCCCCCTTCGCCGACATCAGCCTGCGCGCCTTCGCCAAGACCGCCCAGTGCATCGAGCGGGCGCTGTCCAGCTTCACCAAGCGGGGTCGCTAACGGCTACAATCCGCCCCTTTGCCCATGCCGGAGATTTCAATGTCCGCGTTCTCCAACCTGCCCCTGGTGATCGAGCCGGCCGACCTGGCGCCCCTGCTGGGTGCCGACGACCTGATCCTGGTGGGCCTCACCAGTGCGGCCCGCTACGCCGCCGGCCATCTACCCGGCGCCCGCTTCGTCGACCCCAAGCGCACCCAGCTGGGCCAGCCCCCGGCACCGGGCCTGCTGCCCGCCCAGGCCGACCTGGAAGCGCTGTTCGGGGAGCTCGGCCACCGCGCCGACGCCACCTATGTGGTCTACGACGATGAAGGCGGCGGCTGGGCCGGACGCTTCATCTGGCTGCTTGATGTCATCGGCCACAGCCGCTACCACTACCTGAACGGCGGCCTGCATGCCTGGCTGGCGGACGGCCGGGAAACCTCCGAGGCCGTGCCCGCCCCCGTCGGCGGTCCGCTGCCCCTCAGGCTCCACGACGAGCCGACCGCCACCCGCGAGTACATCCAGAGTCGCCTCGGTTCCGCCGACCTGGCCATCTGGGATGCCCGTGGCCCGGGCGAATACGCCGGCACCAAGGTGCTGGCGGCCAAGGGCGGCCATATCCCCGGCGCGGTGAACTACGAATGGACCGCCGCCATGGACCCGGCCCGCGCCCTGCGCATCCGCACCGACATGGCGGATATCCTCCAGTCCCTCGGCATCACCCCGGACAAGGAAATCATCACCCACTGCCAGACCCACCACCGCTCCGGCTTCACCTACCTGGTGGCCAAGGCCCTCGGCTATCCAAGGGTCAAGGGATACGCCGGCTCCTGGTCGGAGTGGGGCAATCACCCGGATACCCCCGTGGAGGCCTGAGTCTCCGCCTTACAAGGACTACCCATGAAAGAACGCCTCTTCATCCTCAGCCAGTACCTGCTGCCGCATCACCTGCTGTCGCGACTCGCCGGCTGCATCGCCGAATGCCGCGTGCGCTGGTTCAAGAATGCCTTCACCGGCTGGTTCGCCAAGCGCTACCGGGTCGATATGAGTGAAGCCCTGGTGGAAGACCTGACCGCCTACGAGCACTTCAACGCCTTCTTCACCCGCGCGCTGAAACCGGGCGCCCGCCCCCTGGACGACACCCCCGGCGCCATCCTCTGCCCCGCCGACGGCGCCATCAGCCAGCTCGGCACCATCGAGCACGGCCGCTGCCTGCAGGCCAAGGGCCACAGCTTCAGCGTGCTGGAACTGCTGGGTGGCGATGCAGAGCGCGCCGCCCCCTTCATGGGCGGCGAGTTCGCCACCGTGTACCTGTCGCCCCGGGACTATCACCGCGTACACGCCCCCCTGGGCGGCACCCTGCGGGAGATGGTCTACGTGCCCGGTCGTCTGTTCTCGGTGAACCAGAGCACCGCCGAGAACGTGCCCGAACTCTTCGCGCGCAACGAACGTGTGGCCTGCATCTTCGACACCGAGCGCGGCCCCATGGCCGTGGTGCTGGTGGGCGCCATGGTCGTCGCCTCCATCGAAACCACCTGGGCCGGGCTGGTGACACCGCCCAAGCGCGAGCTGAAGACCTTCGGCTACGATGAGGCGGCCCGCGCGCCCATCCAGCTGGAGAAAGGCGAGGAACTGGGACGCTTCAAGCTGGGCTCCACCGCCATCGTGCTGTTCGGGCCCGACCAGATCCGTTGGGCCGACAGCGCCTGGCCAGGCAGCCCGGTGCGCATGGGCCAGTTGCTGGCCCTGCCAAAGAACGCCTGATACCCGGAGCCGGGCAGCCTCGGCCGGCTGCCCGGCAACGCCCTACAGCCAGGCCAGGGATTGGCTGTCAGCGTGCATGGATGCTGATAGAGTGCTGAAATCCCACCCACGCCCCCACGAGCAATCAGAGAGTCCGATCCGGATGGACCACCAGAGCCCTCACCTGCTGCTGCGCGTACCCACGCCGAGCAAACAGAGCCTGTCCTTCTGTGACGCCACCCCTCGTGAGCTGAAACGCTGGATATCCCACCTGCCGAAGGCCAACCTCGGCGAAACCGCACGCCAGCTCTATCAGGCGCTGGTGGAGCTGAACCAACTGGTCGTTCCGAGCGAAAGTCGACTGCAGTTGCTGGAGCTGATACGCCCCGAGGTGCACTTCGTCTGCCAGCACCTGGAGCGGCACTTCCTCGGCCAGTCCATCGTGCTGGACGAGCGCCCGCGCAAGGTCGCCAACCTGTGCCAGGCCCTGCAGAACCACCTCGCCATCGGCTACAAGCTGATCATCGTCCAGGAAGCCCCGCGTCCCAGCCGCGACCGGGACCGCACGCAGCTCCTCACCGTCGCCCTGCAGCGCGCCCTGCACAGCCTGAAGGGTCCGCTGATCCGCTCCAGCCAGTTGTACTGCCCGGTCCCGGAAGGGCTCTGGCTCGAACTGCACCAGCTCTACCAACTGGCCCTCGGACGCCAGTTGCATCGCGTCGTCGTACGCGATCCACTGGCCCGCCACACCGACGGCCTGAGCGCCGAACAGACCTACCTGGTGGCCCTGCTGCTGGGTTGCGCGCGCTGCAACCAGATGCGCCAGGCCGGCATCGCCAAGCTGGCGGAAGTGCTGGAGACCTGGAGCAGCCGGGCGCGGCTGCAGTCCGCCGAACTGCCCTCCAGCCTCTTCGCCGTCGCACCGCAACTGGACGGACCGCCCCGCTACAAGTCGCTCTTCCTGGAAGTGGAACCCCGCAGCCTGCTGGGCCTGGATCCGCTGCCCCTGGTGAGCGCGATCAAGGACCATCTGGAGCTGCCCCCCGAGCAGCGCGGCCACTCCCCCCTGCTGGTTCCCGAAGGCCTCAGCCTCGACCTGCTGCAACACCTGAGTTCGGCCTGGGGCGATATCTCCGAGCGCACCTTCCAGCGCAATCCGGGCCAGGGCGAGCTCACACTGTGCATCGGCATGAGCGCCCTGCACTTCTTCCTGGCAGGCAGCCGCTCCTTCAGCGAGGTGCTCAAGCTGCACCAGGAGATCGGCCAGGCGATCTTCGATCCGCTCAACAGACCCGTGAACAAGGACGTCTGGGCCAACGCCTTCGACGCCCAGCCCACTACGGGCTGGCAGCCCGGGACCCTGATGGAGGAGATCGAGTACACCCGCCCGGTGGGCGAGAGCAACACCCGCCCGACGCAGGCGAGCGTGAGTCCGGAAAGCTACCCCACCTTCAGCGTGGCCGTGGTCAACCACAGCCCCGGAGGCTATTGCCTGAGCTGGCCGAGGGAAGTTCCCAGCCAGCTGCAGGCCGGCGAGCTGCTGGGCATCCAGGACGCGCCGGGGCAAAGCTGGAGCATCGCCATCGTGCGCTGGATCCGACAGGTCCGCGGTGGCGGCACCCAGATGGGCATCGAGCTGGTGGCCCCCCAGGCCCAGTCCTGCGGCGTGCAACTGGTCCGCAAGGGCGAACAGGGCAGCCACTACCTGCGGGCCCTGCTGCTGCCGGCGATCAACGCCATCTCGCGGCCGGCCACCTTGATCACCCCGCGCCTGCCCTTCCAGGAAGGCAACAAGGTCCAGCTCAACCTCCACGGCGATGAACACCGCGCCGTCCTCACCCGGCGCGTCACCAGCACCGGCAGTTTCAGCCAGTTCGAATACCGCACCTTCGAGCAGCCGACACCGCCCCAGGGAAAACCCGGAGGCGGAACAGGCACCACGCCGCAGGGCGGAGAGGAAGATTTTGACTCACTCTGGAAGTCACTGTAGATTCCGGAAAACCCACCGTTCGTCGCCTATACGCGCTCGTTCTGCGCTAAGCAAAGGCCATGGCCATCGAAAAGAAAACGATCCGTCTGCTGATCCTGGAAGACTCGCAGAACGAAGCCGAGCGACTGGTCAGCCTTTTCCGCAATTCCGGTCGCGCCACCCGGGTTCATCGCATCACCTCCGCCGACGACCTCAATGAAGCCCTGCAGCAGAGCTGGGACCTGCTGATCGCCGCGCCCGACAGCGAACTCCTGTCGCCGGGCGAAGCCCTCAACAGCATCCGCCGCCAGTCCAAGGACATCCCCTTCATCCAGCTAGTGCAGGGCAACGACTCCGACCTGATCACCGAGGCCCTGGCCCTGGGCGCCCAGGATGCCCTGCCCCAGGGCGAGGACGAGCGCCTGGTGCTGGTGGCCAACCGCGAACTGGCCAACCTGGAGCAACGCCGCGCCCGACGCGCCGCCGAAGTCAGCCTGCGGGAGGCGGAAAAGCGCTGCCAACTGCTACTGGACAGTTCCGTGGATGCCATCGCCTACGTCCACGATGGCATGCATATCTACGCCAACCGGGCTTACGTGGAGCTGTTCGGGTACGACGACGGGGACGAGCTCGAAGGCATGCCGATGATCGACCTGATCGCCGGCGCCGACCAGGCCGGCTTCAAGGACTTCCTGAAGAATTACCGCGAGGGCGAAGGAAGCGGCGAACTGACCTGCAGCGGCAGCAAGGTGGACGGCCAGCACTTCCAGGCACGGATGAGCTTTTCCCCCGCTAGCTACGACGGCGAGCCCTGCATCCAGGTGGTGATCCGCGCCGAGAGCGACAGCGCCGAACTGGAAGAGAAACTGCGGGAGATCAGCAGCCAGGACCTGGTCACCGGCCTGTTCAACCGCTCCCATTTCAACGAGATGCTGGACGCCGCGGCCGAGCGCGCGGTCAAGGCCGGACAGTCCGCCACCCTTGCCTACATCCGCGTCGCCCGCTACCCCAGCCTGCTGGCGGAGATCGGCATCGCCGGCGTCGACCTGCTGTTGACCGACCTGGCCAACCTGCTGCGCGCCCACTTCGTCGGCGACGCCCAGTTGGCCCGCTATGGCGACGATGTCTTCGGCGTGCTGCTGCAGGGCCAGTCCCCCGAGCAGGCGCGAGACCTTCTGCAGGGGCTGTTGAAAAAGGTCGACCAGCACCTGTTCGACGTCAGCGGCCGCACCGTGCAGGTCAGCCTGTGCATTGGCGTCGCCGGACTCAGCGAAACCACCGCCAGGGCCCAGGACGTGGTGGACCGCGCCCACCGCTGCGCCGACGAACTCGGTGACGAAGATGGCCTGCGCCTCTACGACCCCGCCGAGGAACTGGCGGCCGCCGCCAATCGCGGAAACCTGGTGGCCATGGTCCAGCAAGCCCTGGAGAACAACAGCTTCCGCCTGCTGTTCCAGCCCATCATCAGCCTCCGGGGCGACAGTTTCGAACACTACGAAGTGCTGTTGCGCCTGCTCAGCCCCCAGGGCGAGGAAGTGCCGCCTGCGGATTTCCTGGACGCCGCCAAGGCGGCCGGCCTGGCCGAGAAGATCGACCGCTGGGTGATCCTCAATTCCATCAAGCTGCTGGCCGAACACCGCGCCAAGGGCCACAACACCCGGCTGTTCGTCCACCTGTCCGGCGCCAGCCTCCAGGACCAGACCCTGCTCCCTTGGCTCAGCGTGGCGCTCAAGGCGGCGCGCCTGCCGTCCGACGCGCTGGTCTTCCAGTTCAGCGAGCCGGAAGCCATCGCTCACCTCAAGCAAGCCAAGGCACTCACCCAGGGCCTCGCGGAGCTGCATTGCCAGGTAGCCCTCAGCCAGTTCGGCTGTGCGCTCAACCCCTTCAACACCCTGAAGCACCTTTCCATCGACTTCGTGAAAGTGGACGGCTCCTTCACCCAGGATCTCAGCCGCGCGGAGAACCAGGAAGCGCTCAAGACCCTGCTGGCCAGCCTCCACGCCCAGGCCAAGCTGACCATAGTGCCCTTCGTCGAGACCGCCAGCGTGCTCGCCACCCTGTGGCAGGCGGGGGTCAACTACATCCAGGGCTACTACCTGCAGGGCCCGAGCCAGGCGATGGACTACGACTTCTCCTCCGACGACGAATAGCCGCGCGGAATCGGCACCCACGAAAAAGCCGCCCTCGGGCGGCTTTCTCATGTCCGGCGCGGTGCCTACTCCTGGCCGTCGCGGTCACGGAAGCCGAGCAGGTAGAGAATGCAGTCCAGCCCCAGGTTGGAGATGGCCTGCTTGGCCGACTGCTTGACCAGCGGCTTGGCCCGGAAGGCCACGCCCAGGCCCGCCAGGCCCAGCATCGGCAGGTCGTTGGCACCGTCTCCCACCGCGATGGTCTGCTCCAGGCGCAGGCCTTCCTTGCGGGCCAGCTCGGCCAGCAGATCGGCCTTGCGCTGGGCGTCGACTATGGGCTCGATGGCCACGCCGGTGAGCTTGCCGTCAACGATCTCCAGTTCATTGGCGAAGACATAGTCGATGCCCAGCTTCGCCTGCAGCTGCCTGGCGAAGTAGGTGAAGCCGCCGGAGAGAATCGCCGTCTTGTAGCCCAGGCGCTTGAGTTCGGCGAACAGGGTTTCCGCGCCCTCGGTCAGGCGCAACGACGCGCCGATTTCCTCCAGCACTTCCTCGGACAGCCCCTTGAGCAGGCCCAGGCGTTCCTTGAAGCTGGCGCGGAAATCCAGCTCGCCGCGCATGGCGCGCTCGGTGATCTCGGCCACCTGGTCACCGACGCCTGCGGCCTTGGCCAGTTCGTCGATCACCTCCGCCTCGATCAGGGTGGAATCCATGTCGAACACCGCCAACCGGCGGTTGCGACGGAACACCGAATCACGCTGGAAGGCGATGTCCACGTTGAGCTCCTGGGCCACGCTGAGGAACTCGGCCCGCAGGGCGGTGGGGTCGGCAGGCTCGCCGCGCACGGAGAACTCGATGCAGCCCTTGCCCTGGTCGGCGGGCATGTCCAGGGACATGCGCCCCGACAGGCGGTCGATGTGATCGATGTTCAGGCCGTACTTGGCGGTGATGGCGCTGACTCGCTGCAACTGCTCGGCGCTCACCTTGCGGGTCAGCAGCGTGACGATGTAGCGGCTCTTGCCCTGCCCGGCGACCCATTGCTGGTAGTCGGATTCGGAAACCGGCGTGAAACGCACCTGCTGATCCAGCTTGTAAGCGGTGAACAGCACGTCCTTGAGCACGGACGAAGCCTCGGCGTTATCCGGGATTTCCACCAGGATGCCGAAGGACAGGGTGTCGTGGATCACCGCCTGGCCGATGTCCAGGATGTTCACGCCGCCCTGGGCCAGCACGCCCGTGATGGCGGCCGTCAGACCGGGACGGTCTTCGCCCGTGATGTTGATCAGGACAATCTCGCGCAAGGCGCACCTCCCTCAGCCCATGAAAAGGCACACATTCTACCCACTTTCACAGCACCCGCGGCATGGGCGGCGCTTTGCCCTGCAAGGGGCGCTCGCTATACTGCGCCACAATTTCGTCCGAGAAGAGCCGCGCTCTGTGACCCGGCCCACATCCGTCAAGCCCGACAATTTCTTCCTGCTGATCTTCCACGCCCTGCGCCAGCGGCGTGTGCCGATCGCCCTGCGCATCGCCAGCCACAGCCTGCTGCTCGTGGCCCTGGCGCTGGTTATCTACGCCTGGGTGATGGGCATGCAGTTCAAGCAGGCCATGCAACAGCAGGCCGATGCCCTGGGCCAGAGCCTGACCGCCCAGACCGCGGCCTCCGCCACGGAGCTGCTGGTGTCCAACGACATCCTCAGCCTCAACGTCCTGCTCAACAACCTGGTGAAGAACCCGCTGGTGGCCCATGCGGCCATCTACAGCGTGGACAACCGCATCCTCGCCGAGGCCGGCTCAAGGCCCAAGCAGGGCTTGCTGGGCGAGACCGAAGGCCTCTACTCGACGCCGATCACCTTCCAGGAAGTGATCGCCGGGCACCTGCGCCTCAGCCTCGACATGGAGCAGTTCCAGCAGCCCATGACCATCAGCCTGCAGAGCATGGGGCTGCTCAGCCTGATCCTGCTGGCCCTGACCCTGTCCCTGAGCCTGCGCCTCGGGCGTCACATCTCCACGCCGCTGCTGCAGTTGCGCGTCTGGTTGCGAGACCCCGACGACCCCGCTCCCGGTGCCGGCCGGCAGGACGAGATCGGCGACCTGGCGCGTCAGCTGCAGGCCCGACTGGTGCCCGAGAAGCCGGAGCCCGAGCCCATCGACGAAGAGGACTTCGCCGATATCGAAGACGATTTCCGGGAACCCGAGCCGAGGCATGAGCCGGACGACGACGAAGACGACTTCGAGGTCCGCGACCTGCGGGACGAGCGCTACGACGACGACGAGGAAACCCCGAGCAAACTCTTCACGCCGGACGAAGAAGACCCCTTCGCCGACCTGCGGGAGGAGCTCGAGGAGCCCGAGCCCGAGGCGAAGCCGACGCCCGTGGCGGCCGAAGCGCCCCGCCGCAGTGCGGTGCTGGCCATCCAGCTGGGGGCCCAGGACCAGCTCCGCCGCCTGCCGCGCAGCCGCCTGATGGACCTGCTGCAACGCTACCGCGACTGCCTGGATCAGGCCGCCCGCCTCTACCAGGGGCAACTGCTGACCCTCAACGACGGCAGCAGCCTGATGCTTTTCCACAGCGAGGACGCCGACGAGGACTACCTGACCCATGCGCTCTGCTGCGGCGAACTGATGCGCGCCCTGGGCCATGCCCTGCAGATCGAAGTGGCCGACAGCGGCATCACCCTGCAGCTGCAACTGGGCCTGACCCTGGGCGACGACCTGTCCGGACTGGGCCAGGGCGACCTGCTGCTGGACGAGACCACCCAGAGCGCCCTGGCCCTCAGCCAGCACAGCCGCAACCTCCTGCTGGTGGAGCGCGCCGTCGCCGAAGACGACCTGGTACGCCAGCGCGCCCGTATCCGCGCCATCACCAGTCCGGAAGGCGCCTGCTGCGTCGAACGCCTGCTGGAGCCTTATCCGTCCCTGCTGGAGCGCCAACTGGCGCGCATGCACGAAGCCCGCGCGCACTGAGCACCGCAAACGACAAAGCCCGCCACTACCAGCGGGCTTTTTCATGCCCGTGAAAAACAGCGCGACTCGACAGCCGCAGCGACGACGACAAATCCGCGGCCATGAAAAAGCCCGCCTTCAGCGGGCTTCTTCATGGCTTTCGGCTAGAACCGGAACACCTCTACATCGGTGCGCACAGGCGCCGCCATGGGAATCTTCGGTTGCGGCGGCGCCTTGGGCTTGGCGGCAGCTGCGGGCTGGGCCGGCTTGCGCGGGGTCTCCGCAACCGGCTGCTGGCCTTCCAGGGGTTTCACCGCATCGGCCAGTTGTCCGGCCAATTGCTGCAACAACGCACTCTGGGCCCGTACCTGGTCGGCAGCCGTCCCCGCGTGGGGCTCCTCCAGTCGCACCAGGCGGCTGTCGCGCAACTTGCCGGCACGATCCAGCAAGCGCCACTGCGCTTCCAGCACCGCGGGCCGCTGAGGGCCGGAATCCAGGCGACTGATGGTCACCAGCACCTGCACTTCGGGGGTAAAGCCGGGATTGCCCGGGGCCAGGACCAGGCGCTGGCTGTCCAGGCGCCAGGACAGCTGGCGCAGCAGCAACTGGTCGATATCCGCCGCCAGGCTGCCCGCCCAGCGGCCATCGCTCGCGGCGGTGAGGCTGCCGTCGGGCTGCCGTTGCAGGAGGGTTTCACGCTGAAGGTAGTCAGCCACGGTCACCGGACCGAGCAGCACTTGCATGCCAGCCTTCTCCGACGGTACTTCCGGAGTACCGGGGTCCAGCTGGAACATGGGAACGGGGGGGCTATGCATGCAGCCGGTAAGGCCAAGCAGGCTCACCAGCATCAGAGCCAGGGGAAAACGCACGGTCATCAATCTCACCCACGGCCGCCTTGTGGGCAGCCTGCAGTCGAATTCATTCAACCTCGCCACCAGAGGGGCGGCGAGGGTTCATATCATCCGTCAATGTGGCTCCGGACTCCAGAGCCCCACGTCAATTGGCAGTCGCCAAGGGCTCGACCTGCAGGGCATCCACACGCTGGAAGCCGCGCGGCAGCTTGTTGCCGCGGCGACCCCGCTCGCCCTTGTAGTGCTCCAGATCGTCGGCCCTGAGCGACAGGGTGCGCTTGCCGGCCTGGAGTACCAGGGTGGCGCCGGCGGGCAGCACGGCCAGGTCGGTGACGTACTCCTCGCGGCTGGCGACGCGATCCCCCGGAACGCCGATGATCTTGTTGCCCTTGCCCTTGGCCAGTTGCGGCAGGTCGGCCACCTTGAACACCAGCAGGCGGCCCTCGGTGGTCACCGCAGCCAGGCAGTCGTTCTCCAGGTCCTGCAAGGGCCGGGGCGCCAGCACGCGCGAGCCGCTGGGCAGGCTGAGCAAGGCCTTGCCGGCCTTGTTCTTGGCCTGCAGGTCGGCCCCCTTGACCACGAAGCCGTAACCCGCGTCCGAGGCGATGACGTACAGGGCCTCGTCGTCCGGCAGCAGCACGCACTCGAAGTTGGCGCCCGGCGGCGGGGTCAGGCGACCCGTGAGGGGCTCGCCCTGGCCACGGGCCGATGGCAGGGAGTGCGCCGCCAGGGAGTAGCTGCGCCCGGTGGAGTCGATGAACACCGCGTACTGGTTGGAGCGGCCGGGGGAGGCGGCCTTGAAGCCGTCGCCAGCCTTGTAGGAGAGGCCACTGGCATCGATGTCGTGCCCCTTGGCGCAACGCACCCAGCCCTTCTCGGAGAGCACCACGGTGACCGGCTCGGTGGGCATCAGCTCGGTTTCCGACAGGGCGCGAGCCTCGGCACGGGCGACGATGGGGGAGCGGCGGTCGTCGCCGTAGGTCTCGGCGTCCTTGAGCAGTTCCTCGCGCACCAGTTTCTTCAACTTTGCGTCGCTGCCCAGCAGGGCCTGGAGTTTCTTCTGCTCCTTGAGCAGCTCCTCCTGCTCGCCACGGATCTTCATTTCTTCCAGGCGGGCCAATTGGCGCAGGCGGGTATCGAGGATGTAGTCGGCCTGGACCTCGGAAAGCTGGAAACGCTCCATGAGCACCGGCTTGGGCTGGTCCTCGGTGCGGATGATGTGGATCACCTCGTCCAGGTTGAGGAAGGCGATCAGCAGGCCATCCAACAGATGCAGACGCCTTTCCACCTTGTCGAGGCGGAACTGCAGGCGGCGACGAACGGTGCCGATGCGGTAGGTCAGCCACTCGCTGAGCAGGGTTCGCAGGTCCTTGACCTGGGGCCGCCCATCGAGGCCGATGACATTCATGTTGACCCGGTAGCTGGACTCCAGGTCGGTGGTGGCGAACAGGTGCTGCATCAGCTCGTCGGCGTCCACCCGGTTGGAGCGCGGGATGATGACGATGCGGGTCGGGTTCTCGTGGTCCGACTCGTCCCGCAGGTCCGCCACCATGGGCAGTTTCTTGGCCTGCATCTGGGCGGCGATCTGCTCCAGCACCTTGGCCCCGGAGACCTGGTGGGGCAACGCGGTGACGACGATGTCGCCGTCCTCGACCCGGTACACGGCGCGCATTCGCACCGAGCCACGGCCGGTTTCGTAGATCTTCAGCAGGTCGGCGCGGGGCGTGATGACCTCGGCCTCGGTGGGGAAGTCCGGGCCCAGCACATGCTCGCAGAGCTGCTCGACCGTGGCCGAGGGCTCGTCCAGCAGGCGCACGCAGGCGCTGGCCACTTCCCTGAGGTTGTGGGGCGGCACGTCGGTGGCCATGCCCACGGCGATGCCCGTGGTGCCGTTCAGCAGCAGGTTGGGCAGCCGGGCCGGCAGGGTCGCGGGCTCGTTCAGGGTGCCGTCGAAGTTGGGCACCCAGTCGACGGTGCCCTGTCCCAGCTCGGTCAGCAGCACTTCGGAATAGCGCGACAGCCGCGCCTCGGTGTAACGCATGGCGGCAAAGGATTTGGGGTCGTCCGGCGCACCCCAGTTGCCCTGGCCATCCACCAGCGTGTAGCGGTAGCTGAAGGGCTGCGCCATCAGCACCATGGCCTCGTAGCAGGCGGAATCGCCGTGGGGGTGGAACTTGCCGAGCACGTCGCCGACGGTGCGGGCGGACTTCTTGTGCTTGGCGTCGGCGTCCAGGCCCAGTTCGCTCATGGCGTAGATGATGCGCCGCTGCACGGGCTTCAGGCCGTCGCCGATATGGGGCAGGGCGCGGTCCATGATCACGTACATGGAGTAGTTCAGGTAGGCCTGTTCGGTGAAGTCGGCCAGGGAGCGACGCTCCACGCCTTCCAGGGAGAGATCGAGGGATTCGCTCATGCGTGCCTCACGGAGAAGTGACTTGGCGCAGCACCAGGGTGCCGTCGCGCTGGGTGAATTCGAGTTGTTTCAGGGCGCTCATGCCGAGCAGCACCTCGTTGCCATCCATGCCCGGGACGATGATCGCCGGCACCTGGATCAGGCGGATGTCCCCCAGCCGCAGGTCCTGCAACTGGGTGCGCTGGCCCGTGACGCGGCCATTGGCGGTACTCAGGGTGACCGGCGCGCCGGGCGCCAGGCCGATGCGCTCGGCCAGCCGAACCGGCACCGCCACCTGGGTGGCGCCGGTGTCCAGCAGGAAGGTGACCTTGTGGCCGTCGATCAGGCCGTCCAGCAGGTAGTGCCCCTGGCGGCTGCTGGCCAGGCGGACTTCCACGTAGCCATCGCCCTGGACCGACTCCGGCGTGCGATTGGGGTTGTGCTGGCGATCTTCCCAGAGGCCGAAGAAATGCGTGGCCAGGAGCAGGCCGATGCCCCAGGCGAGCACCAGCATCACCCTCCCCAAGCGCCGCCCCGGCGTCTGCATGGTCATTTGCCGCTCCAGCCGCCCTTGGGTGCGGAGAAGCGCCAGACGATGGGCCGGCGCTCGCCATCGCCCCGGGCCTTGCCACCATTGTCCAGGCCCACCCAGGCGCCATCGGCGTCGATCCACAGGCCTTCGGCTACGCCGAAGGGCACGCCATAGCGACGGGTGTCGGCCAGGCCCTCTTCGACGAAGGACCAGCAGCGCTCCACTTCGCCATTGCTCGGCTTGCGCCGGCAGATCTGGTGCGCAAGGCGTTCCAGGGTGAAGAGTTTTTCCTCGAAGAAGGCGACATCGGAAAAGTCACGGGGCATCCGCTGCCCGCTGCCCGTGGGGGCGGGCGGCGCCTCGGTACCCGCCTCGCTGAAGATCACGCAGCCGCCAGTGCACCGCCAGGTGGCCTGTTGCCTGTGCACCACCATCAGGCCGCGACGCTCACGCTCGGCGGCGAGCCAGAGGCGTTCGCCCTTGGGATCGACGGCGATGCCCTCCAGCAGGGCATTGAAGTGCAGCAGCATGCCGCTGGCGCGGGCCTGGCGCACCAGGTTGTCCGGCAGCATCAGCCAGGTGGGTTCGCCACTGACCGGGATCTGCAGCACCGCCGCCAGGGCCTCGCTCACGAGGTAGCGGTTGCCCGCCTGATCGCAGGTGATGCCTTCGAAGTCCAGCTCGTTGCCACGCAACATGCTCACCGCCCAGGAGCGCGCTCGCACGCCCCAGGGCAGGTTGCTCGGCGGGGGCGGGGGTGCCAGGAAGGTCTCCGCCTCCGCCTGGAGCAGGCCACCAATGGGCTTGAGCCGGTAAAGCTGGTTGTCGACGCGGTCGGACACCGCCAGCAACTCGTCGCCGCACCGGGTCAGTCCGGACAGGTTGCCCTGGGGCAAGCCCTCCACCGGATACTCGGCGGCCAGGCGCAGCTGTTCCGGCGCCTCGGCGGCCCAGAGTGGGGCGGAGATCAGCAGGCCGACGAGGAACAGGACTCCCCTCACACCATGACCTCGGCCAGGTTGCCCTTGGACTCCAGCCAGGACTTGCGGTCACCGGCGCGCTTCTTGGCCAGCAGCATGTCCATGACTTCCACGGTGCCGTCGTCCTGCTCCAGGGTCAGTTGGACGAGACGCCGGGTATTCGGGTCCATGGTGGTCTCGCGCAGCTGCAGCGGGTTCATTTCACCCAGGCCCTTGAAGCGGGTGACCTGGGGCTTGCCACGCTTCTTCTCGGCGGCCAGGCGATCGAGGACGCCGTCACGCTCTGCGTCGTCCAGGGCGTAGTAGATCTCCTTGCCCAGGTCGATGCGGTACAGCGGCGGCATCGCCACGTAGACGTGCCCGGCCTCCACCAGCGGGCGGAAGTGGCGAACGAACAGCGCACACAGCAGGGTGGCGATGTGCAGGCCGTCGGAGTCGGCGTCGGCGAGGATGCAGATCTTGCCGTAGCGCAGCTGGGAGAGGTCCGAGGCACCGGGATCGACGCCGATGGCCACGGCGATATCGTGCACCTCCTGGGAGGCCAGCACTTCGCCGCCATCCACTTCCCAGGTGTTCAGGATCTTCCCCCGCAGCGGCATGATGGCCTGGAATTCCTTGTCCCGCGCCTGCTTGGCGGAGCCACCGGCGGAGTCGCCCTCCACCAGGAACAGCTCGGCCCGCATGGGGTCCTGGCCCGCGCAGTCCGCCAGCTTGCCAGGCAGCGCCGGGCCCTGGGTGATCTTCTTGCGCTCCACCTTCTTGCCCGCCTTGAGTCGGCGGCCGGCGTTGCTGATGGCCAGTTCGGCCAGTTGCATGCCCAGGTCCGGATGGGCGTTGAGCCAGAGGCTGAAGGCGTCCTTGACCACGCCGGAGACGAAGGCGGCGGCCTCGCGGGAGGACAGGCGTTCCTTGGTCTGCCCCGAGAACTGGGGCTCCTGCAGCTTCATCGAGAGGACGAAGGCGATGCGTTCCCAAACGTCTTCCGGCGCCAGCTTGACCCCGCGCGGCAGCAGGTTGCGGAACTCGCAGAACTCGCGCATGGCATCCAGCAGCCCCTGGCGCAGGCCGTTCACATGGGTGCCGCCCTGGGCGGTGGGGATCAGGTTGACGTAGCTCTCCTGGAGGGATTCGCCCCCCTCGGGCAGCCATAGCAGCGCCCAGTCCACCGCCTCCTTGTTGCCGGCCATGGCACCGACGAACGGCTCATCGGGCAGGCGCTGGAACTCGGAGACGGCGTCCACCAGGTAGGAGCGCAGGCCGTCCTCGTAATGCCATTCGACCCGCTCGCCGCTGGCCTTGTCCTCGAAGGTCACCAACAGGCCGGGGCAGAGCACCGCCTTGGCCTTGAGCACGTGCTTCAGGCGGCTGACGGAGAACTTGTGGGAGTCGAAGTACTTGGCGTCCGGCCAGAAGTGCACGCTGGTGCCGGTGTTGCGCTTGCCGACGCTGCCGATGATCTCGAGATCCGTGGCCTTGAAACCGTCGGCGAAGGTCATGCGGTATTCGTTGCCCTCGCGCTTGACCCGGACTTCGACACGGGTGGACAGGGCGTTCACCACCGAGATCCCCACGCCATGCAGGCCGCCGGAGAACTGGTAGTTCTTGTTGCTGAACTTGCCGCCGGCATGGAGCTTGGTGAGGATCAGCTCGACGCCGGGCACCCCTTCTTCGGGGTGGATGTCCACGGGCATGCCGCGGCCGTCGTCGATCACCTGCAGGGAGTTGTCCTCATGGAGGATCACCTGCACGCTCCGGGCGTGGCCGGCCAGGGCCTCGTCGACGCTGTTGTCGATGACTTCCTGGGCCAGGTGGTTGGGGCGAGTGGTATCGGTATACATGCCCGGGCGCTTGCGCACCGGGTCGAGGCCGGAGAGGACTTCGATGGCATCCGCGTTGTAAGTAGCCATGGATTCCCTTTCAGTCAGAGGTCGGAAAAGTCGATGTCACGCCACAGCGTCGCCGGAAAGCCGGCGAAGGCCAGCAGCGCGGGCAGGTGGGCGGAGAAATTCTGGAAACCGTGGTCGCCGCCGGCCTCGATGCGCAGGGCGCAAGCGCGGTAATAGCGCTCCGCCTGGCGGTAATCGAGGGTTTCGTCGGCCGTCTGCAGCCAGACCTGGTAGCGCGCCGGGTCCGTGGGGGCCGGCACTTCCAGTTCGGCCAGGGCCGCTACGTGCTCCAAGGTCAGCTCCCAGGTTTCTTCGCTGTAGTAGTTCTTCTGGGGGCCGAGGTGGCCTTCGAACAGCCGGTGCGGGGCGACCGCAGGGTTGATCAGCACGGCCCCAAGGCCGTGGCGCTCGGCCAAGTGGGTCGCATAGTAGCCGCCCAGGGAGCTGCCGACCAGCGTCGGCCGCCCCAGCTCGGCGATGGCCGCTTCAAGCTGGGCAATGGCCTGGCGCGGATGGTGGTGCAGCGCCGGCACCCGCAGGCGCCCGGCAAGCCCCAGGCGGGCCATGAGGGCGCTGAGCTGGCGCGCCTTGTGCGACGCGGGTGAGCTGTTGAATCCGTGGATATAGAGAAGGCTGGGCTGCTGGCTGGACACGCGGTTTCCTGGCGGATCGAGGGAAAGCTGTACTTCTTGCCGTGCCGCGGCGCGAAGGTCAATAACCCTTGACGCTGTAGTCCACCTCGAAGGCGATCCCGATGACCCGGGAAACCCCGGTCTCCACACGGCCATCGCGGGTCAGCCGCAGCCAGCGATAGCCCGGCGCCTCGCTGCCGACGCTGAAGTCCTCGCTACCCGGCGCGAACTGCACACAGGTGGACGGCGAGGCCAGCAGGCGTACGCCATTGCGCGACTGGTCGAACTCCTGATGGACGTGCCCCCAGAGCAGCGCGCGCACCTGTGGATAGCGATCCAGCACCGCGAACAGCGCTTCGGCGTTGCGCACGCCGATGGGCTCCATCCAGGCGCAACCGATGGACACCGGATGATGGTGGAAGCTGACCAGCACATGACGCTCGCCGGCGCCCTCGATGGCCTCCTCCAGCAGCGCCAACTGCTCGCTGGGGAAGAAACCGGGTACCGCGCCCTCGATGGTCGAGTCCAGCAGCACCAGTCGCCAGTGGGGAAAATCGACTATGGGCTCCAGCATGGAGGTGCCGGCACAGACTTCGCGCATCGCCGGGACGTCGTCATGGTTGCCGGGGAACCAGCGAGACGGGGCTGGGATGCGTGACGCCTCCTCGGCGAAGCCCCGGTAGGATGCCGCGCTGCCGTCCTGGGACAGGTCGCCCGTGGCCAGGACCAGGTCGATGCAGGATTGCTCCTCCAGCACCTGGTCGACCACCCGGCGAAGGCTGTCGCGGGTCGCCATGCCCAGCAACCGGCCGTCCGCTTCAGCGAACAGGTGGCTGTCGGATAGCTGCACCAGCAGCACCGATTCGTCGGCGGGAGGGACTGGACTGGGCAAGGCCGTCTCCTTGGGCAAGGTGCACAGATTATGGTGGCTGCCCGAGCAGCGGGTAAACCCGCGAAGCGGGAATGGTTCACAGTTGAAAACAGTGAATGGGCGCGGCCCGACGAGCCGGTCCGAACAGCGGCTCAGATGACCACGGGCTCCAGCTCGTGGCCACAGGCCAGGCAATGACTCAACCACTCGCCGAGAAAGAGGTTCAACTGGCTTTTCTCATCGGGCTGGTGCATGTCGACATTGGGATAGGGATACACGCTGCGGAAACGCCGCGCATGCTCGGCACCGACCACTTCCGCCATGCGCGCGTCATGGTAGACCCGCACTTCCAGGCGCGGCGTCGGCAACCAGGGCAGGCTGTGCTCCTGACGCACCTGGAGCGTGGTGGTGTAGGGACAGGCCTCGATCACGTCCAGGGCCAGCACACCCAGCAGGTGCTCCCCCTGGCTCAGGGCGACGCGCCGGGAACCACGCGCCTCGCGCATCTGCGGCAGCAGACGCATCAGGTGCGCATAGTTCGCCTCGCAGGCTGCCTGCAGCCCGACGAGATCGACCCGATAGCGATCGCGCAACAGATTCACGTCCACAACCCCCTGACTTCGGTACGGTTCAGCGCCAGCCACTGCAGGGCCAGCATGCTAGCGGCATTGTCCAGGCGTCCATCGCGCATCAGCGCCAGGGCATCCTCGAAAGGCACCACATGCACGCGGATGTCCTCGCCCTCCTCCGCCAGCCCGTGGACACCGCCCGCGCCGCTGCTGTCACAGCGCCCCAGGAACAGGTGAACACGCTCGTTGGAACCCCCTGGTGAAGGATAGTAGGTGGTGATCGGCCAGAGCGAAGTCAACTGCAGATCGGCTTCTTCCAGCGCTTCCCGACGGGCGACCTCCTCCGGTTCCTCGTCCTTGTCGATCAGCCCCGCCACCAGTTCCAGCAGCCAGGGCGTCTCGCTCTTGCCCATGGCGCCGACGCGGAACTGCTCGATCAGCACCACCCGGTCCTGCTGCGGGTCGTAGGGCAGCACGCACACCGCATCATGGCGGACGAACAGTTCCCGATTGATGACCGGCCCCATGCCGCCCTCGAACAGGCGATGGCGCAGGGTCAGACGGTCCAGGCGATAGAAGCCCTGGAAACAGGTTTCGCGCGCCATCAGGTCGACGGCCTCGGGACCCGGCTTGAAAGGTTCGGTCATGGGAATTCTCGCTTGCGGGTAAAGGCTGGATCTGCCGCATCCTACCCCTTGGCCGCCCGCTGCGCAGCCTCTTTGCAGATGACTCGCAGGCTGGGAAGATGCCCGGCTGACGACGCGCGGCGACCGAACTCGGCACGCCCGCGACAGTCCAACCCAGCACTTTTTCCGGAACCCGCCCTGACGATGAAGCCGATGCCCCTTGCCCGACTCCTCGCCGCCGCCAGCCTCGGCGCTCTGCTCAGCGCCTGCCAGATGCTCCCCGGCGCCGCCGACAAGCTGGAGCCCCAGCGCCACGCCTGGGAACACCTGAAACCCGGCTGCCAGGGCGATGGCTGCCCGCTGGTGAACATCGACACCATCAGTTTCCAGGGCGAGCCGCAGCTCAACGACCTGATCAACCAGCGCCTGCTGCGGATGACCCAGGACGCCCCCGGCGCGCCGCTGCCGGCATCGCTTGAGTCCTACGAAAGGGACTTCCTCGCCAGCGCCCAGCCCGGCTGGGCCAGCTACCTCCAGGCCAAGGTGCTGGAGCAGCACGACAGGCTGGTGCTGGTGGAACTCTCCAGCTACCTCTTCACCGGCGGTGCCCACGGCATGCCGGGACGCGGCTACATCAACTACGACCGCACGCTGGAAAAGCCCCTGACCCTTGGCGACATGCTGCTGCCGGGCCAGGAAGAGGCCTTCTGGAAAGTCGCCGAACAGGCCCATCGCCGCTGGCTGGCGAGCAACCGGCTGGACCAGGACCCCGACTTCCTCAGCACCTGGCCCTTCCAGCGCACCGCCCATGTCGGCCTGGGCTACGGCGCGGTGTTGCTGAAGTACGACGTCTACAGCATCGCGCCCTATTCCAGCGGCCACCCGGAACTGCGCATCCCCTACCCGCAGCTCAACGGAATATTGAAGCCCCGGTATTTCCCCGGGCGCGGCTGAAGCGCCCCAGGAGGCACTGCAGCGCCCCCGAGGCCAACAGCGCCGGCAGGGTCGCCCCGAGCTCCGGCCAGCGGCTGGCCAGCAGATGGTAGAGCGCCACGCCGCAGGCCCAGGCCAGGAGGCTGTCCCAGCGCAGGGCGGTACGTGGCGCCCCGTCGGCACGGCGGCGGCGCAGGATGAAATGGTCCGCCAGCACCACGCCGAACAGCGGCGCGAACACCGAGCCGATGAGCAGCAGGAAGTTCTGGTACTCCGCCAGGGGCGCGAACCAGGCGATCAGGGTGCAGAGCACGCCGATGGCCAGGGCCAGCCGCTCCACCTTCAGCGGCAGCAGGATGCCGCTGGAGACCGCAGCCGAATGGATATCGGCGAAGGCCTTCTCCGACTCGTCCAGCAGGATCAGCAGCAGCGGGATGCCCATGCCGGCACCGGCCAGCGCCAGCAGTAGGGCGTTGGCGTCGCTGCCCTCGGCAAACGCCAGGGTGTAGGCCACGCCCAGGCCCATCAGCCACAGGCAGCCGATGAAGAAGCCCAGGGCCGAGCCGAAGAACACGCCGCCGCCCCGGCGCCCGAAGCGCGAGTAATCGGCGATCAGCGGCAGCCAGGACAGCGGCATGGCGATGGCGATGTCGAAACCCAGGGCGAAACTCATGGACCCGTCGCCGGCCCTGGCCAGAACCGTGGACAGGTCGGTCCGGCGCAGCAGGTCCCAGGTCAGCCAGACGCAGGCCCCCAGCAGCAGCCAGATACCCCAGCGACGCAGGATCCGACGGACGAAAGCCAGGGGCCCCGCCACCGCCAACAGGGTCGCCAGGGCGCCGAACACCAGGGTCCAGAGCGTGGGCGAGGCCCACGGGCTGCCCTCGCCGAAGCTCCTCCCGGCCAGAAGGCTCGCGGCATCGCGCATCACGATGATCTCGAAGGCGCCCCAACCCACCAGTTGCAGCAGGTTGAGCAGGGCGGGCAACGAGGCGCCGGCCGAGCCCAGGCTGAGCTTCATCGCCGCCATGGTAGCCAGGCCCGTGTCGCTGCCGATCATGGCGGCGGCACCCAGCAGCAGCACGCCGACGCCGGTGCCCAGGAGAATCGCCAGCAGCGCGTCGGAACCACCGAGGCCCGGGGCCAGCAGGGCGCCGGTCTGCAGCACCATCAGCCCGAGGCCGAGGGAGAACCAGAGGGAAAACAGGTCGCGCGTGCCGAGCACGCGCTGGTCGAAGGCGACCGGGATGGACGGCGAGTAGCTGGTAGGGGTATTCACGATGGCAGATGCCCTCAGTTGGCGGTGCCTGAATCCGTAGGAGCCGGCTAGCCGGCGAAAGCAGGGGCGCGGATCACGACCTGCAAACGGGAAAGCCGGGCACTGGGCCCGGCTCTCGTTGCGCGCGGTCTGGATCAGACCTGCTTGTAGATCACCGACCCTTCGTCCTTGAAGCGCCCGGACTGCTCGGCGAAGCCGGCCTCGATGGCCTTCTGCTCGTCGGTCAGGCCGTTCTCCTTGGCGTAGTCACGCACTTCCTGGGTGATCTTCATCGAGCAGAACTTCGGCCCGCACATGGAGCAGAAGTGGGCCACCTTGGCCGACTCCTTGGGCAGCGTCTCGTCATGGAAGGCCCGTGCGGTGTCCGGGTCCAGGCCCAGGTTGAACTGGTCTTCCCAGCGGAACTCGAAGCGCGCCTTGCTCAGTGCATTGTCGCGGATCTGCGCGCCAGGGTGGCCCTTGGCGAGGTCGGCGGCGTGGGCGGCGATCTTGTAGGTGATGATGCCGGTCTTCACGTCATCCTTGTTCGGCAGGCCCAGGTGCTCCTTGGGCGTCACGTAGCAGAGCATGGCGCAGCCGAACCAGCCGATCATCGCGGCGCCGATGCCGCTGGTGATGTGGTCGTAGCCGGGGGCGATGTCGGTGGTCAGCGGGCCGAGGGTGTAGAACGGCGCCTCGTCGCAGCACTCCAGCTGCTTGTCCATGTTCTCCTTGATCAGGTGCATGGGCACGTGGCCGGGGCCTTCGATCATGGTCTGCACGTCATGCTTCCAGGCGATCTTGGTCAGCTCGCCGAGGGTTTCCAGCTCACCGAACTGCGCCGCGTCGTTGGCGTCGGCGATGGAGCCGGGGCGCAGGCCGTCACCCAGGGAGAAGGACACGTCGTAGGCCTTCATGATTTCGCAGATTTCCTCGAAGTGGGTGTAGAGGAAATTCTCCTTGTGGTGGGCCAGGCACCACTTGGCCATGATCGAGCCGCCACGGGACACGATACCGGTGACGCGCTTGGCGGTCAGGGGCACGTAGCGCAGCAGCACGCCGGCGTGGATGGTGAAGTAGTCCACGCCCTGCTCGGCCTGTTCGATCAGGGTGTCGCGGAACAGGTCCCAGGTCAGGTCCTCGGCGATGCCGCCGACCTTCTCCAGGGCCTGGTAGATGGGCACGGTGCCGATGGGTACCGGCGAGTTGCGGATGATCCACTCGCGGGTCTCGTGGATGTGCTTGCCGGTGGACAGGTCCATCACGGTGTCGGAGCCCCAGCGGATGCCCCAGGTCAACTTCGCCACTTCTTCCTCGATGGAGGAACCCAGCGCCGAGTTGCCGATGTTGCCGTTGATCTTCACCAGGAAGTTGCGGCCGATGATCATCGGCTCCAGCTCCACGTGGTTGATGTTGGCCGGGATGATGGCGCGGCCGCGGGCCACTTCCTCACGCACGAACTCGGGGGTGATCTCCTTCGGGATGGCGGCGCCGAAGCTGTGCCCCGGGTGCTGCTCCTTCAGCAGGCCGGCCTCGCGGGCCTCGGCCAGCTTCATGTTCTCGCGGATGGCGACGAACTCCATCTCCGGGGTGATGATGCCCTTCCTGGCGTAGTGCATCTGGGTGACGTTCTGGCCGGCCTTGGCCCGGCGCGGATTGCGCACATGGGCGAAGCGCATGGCCGAGAGTTCGGCATCGGCCAGGCGGCGCTGGCCGAACTCGGAGGTCAGGCCCGACAGGCGCTCGGTGTCGGCGCGGTCGTCGATCCAGGGGCTGCGGATATCGGCCAGGCCCTTGCGCACGTCGATCTGCACGGCGGGGTCGGTGTAGGGGCCGGAGGTGTCATAGACGGTGACCGGGGCATTGATCTCGCCACCGAAGGCGGTGGGGGTCACGTCCAGGGCGATCTCGCGCATGGGAACGCGGATATCCGGGCGGGAACCCTGCACATAGACCTTGTGGGAACGGGGGAAAGGCTGGACGGATTGCTGGTCCACCTGGGCGCTTTCGCTCAGGTTCTTTTGTTGTTTTACAGTCATCGGCTGGCTCCTGAGGATGATGTCGGAGCGAACCTGAGGGCAGAGTGCACCGGGATCGGTGCCGAGAGGAGCCTCCCGGAACGGGACTTGGGAGGCACATCTTGTTCCCTACGCAGGCCTTAACCTGATCAGGTTCAACGGGATCCGGAACTCTCCGATCTCAGCCTCCGATTCGAGGCACCCCGACAAGAACCCGCGCAGTCTAAACAAGCTCGACGAAGAAAACCAACCCGGCGGTCAGATTGACGTGACCATCCCGTCGGAAAATGACGATATCTTCGTTCGCAAAAGGATTGTTGCAGGCAGGCAACATAGCTTGACGCAAACTACACTGAGGCCGCCGGCCGGGCGTCTTGACCCGCCACCGGCCGCCCCGTAGCCTTGCCCGACACCCCAGAATCCAGGATGAATCATGCTGCGCAGACTCTCGCTGGCCATCGCCGTGGCATCCGCCTTTGCCGGAACCGCCTGGGCCGAAGATGCCCCCCTGTCAGCCAAGACGGACCTTGTCACCGTCTACAAGGACGCTGTCGATAACAACGCCGACCTCGCCGCCGCCCGCGCCAACTTCGAGGCGCAACGCGAGGCCGTGCCCCAGGCCCGCGCCGGCCTGCTGCCCCAGATCAATGGCGGCGCCACGGCCACCGATACCCGCACCAAGCTGGACGAGCCCTCCTCCACAAGCTCCCGTAGCGGCATCGCCTACCAGGCGACCCTGAGCCAGCCGATCTTCCGCGCCGACCGCTGGTTCCAGCTCAAGGCCGCCGAGTCCAGCACAGAGCAGGCCGCCCTGGAGTTCTCCGCGACCCAGCAGGACCTGATCCTGCAGACCGCCGAGACCTACTTCGCCGTCCTCCGCGCCCAGGACAACCTGGCCTCGACCAAGGCCGAGGAAGCGGCGTTCAAGCGCCAGCTGGACCAGGCTAACGAGCGCTTCGACGTGGGGCTCTCGGACAAGACCGACGTACTGGAAGCCCAGGCTGGCTATGACACCGCCCGCGCCAACCGGATGATCGCCGAACGCAATGTGGAAGATGCCTTCCAGGCCCTGGTGACCCTCACCAACCGCGAATACGCCTCCCTCGAAGGCATCCTCCACACCCTGCCGGTGGTGGTGCCCGCGCCCAATGACGCCAAGGCCTGGGTGGACACCGCCGCCCAGCAGAACCTCAACCTGCAGGCCGCCAACCACGCCGTGGACGCCGCCGAGGAGACCCTGCGCCAGCGCAAGGCCGGGCACGCCCCGACCCTGGATGCCGTGGCCAGCTACCAGAAGGGCGACAACGACAGCCTGGGCTTCTCCAACAGCGTCAACAACGCAGGCCCGTCCTTCGGTAGCGACGTGGAGCAGCGCAGCATCGGCCTGGAGCTGAACATCCCGATCTACAGCGGCGGGCTGACCAGCTCCCAGGTGCGCGAGTCCTACCAGCGCCTGAACCAGACCGAGCAGCAGCGCGAAAGCCTGCGCCGCAACGTGGTGCAGAACACCCGCAACTTCCACCGCGCGGTGAATACCGACGTCGAGCAGGTGAAGGCCCGCAAGCAGTCGATCATCTCCAACCAGAGCGCCCTGGAAGCCACCGAGATCGGCTACCAGGTGGGCACCCGCAACATCGTCGACGTGCTGGACGCCCAGCGCCAGCTGTACAGCTCGGTGCGGGACTACAACAACGCCCGCTACGACTACATCCTCGACAACCTCCGCCTGAAGCAGGCGGCCGGCACCCTGAGCCCGGCGGACCTGGAGGCCCTGGCCGGCTTCCTCAAGCCGGACTACGACCCGGACAAGGACTTCCTCCCGCCGGACCTGGCCAAGGCGGCGGAAGCCAGCCTGCGCGGCAACTCGGACTACTGAGTCCCGCACCGAAGAAGCCCGGCACCGCCGGGCTTCCTCGTTTCCGCCTCCGTGCCAGGCGGCATGCTGCCGTACAATGCCCCGCCCCGAAGAACCGGAGAGATGCATGAGCCCCAGCCTGCCGTCGCCCAACGCCAATGCCGAAAGCCAGTTCCTCGGCACGCGCATCCGCGCGCTGCGCAAGCGCCGGGGCCTGACGCTCACCGCACTGGCCGAGCAGAGCGCCCTGACCGCCGGCTACATCAGCCAGCTGGAGCGCAACCTCGCCTATCCGTCGATTCCCGCTCTGTTCAACATCGCCCGCAGCCTGGGCGTCACCATCCAGTGGTTCTTCGCCAGCGAAGCCCCGGTGAACGAAGCCGATCGCGGCTACGTGGTGCGGCGCAGCGCCCGCACCAGCCTGAACTACGAGGACGGCATCATCGACGAGTTGCTGAGCCCGCAACCCTTGCGACAGCTGGAAATGCTCCACTCGCGCTTCCCGCCCGGAACCTACAGCGAAGAAAGCTACAGCCACGAAGGGGAAGAGGCCGGCTATGTGCTCAGCGGTGAATTCGAGCTCTGGGTCGGCGATCGCCACTTCCACCTGAAGGAAGGCGACAGCTTCGCCTTCTCCAGCCGGGAGCCCCACCGCTATGGTAATCCCGGGGACCAGGATGCGCTGATTCTCTGGGTGATCACCCCGCCGACGTTCTGAGGCTCAGAGCCGTCGCGCAATCCCGCCCAGCAACCGCTCCAGCGCCCCCTGGTTGGCCCTGAGCACCGACAGGCCCGCGTCGCGCATGGCGCCGGCCCGAGCCGGCGCACGCCAGAGCCCATCCACCTGGGCGACCAGCGCATCGGCGCCGTCCACTTCGACCAGCGCCCCCGCCTCGCGCAACTGCGTGGCGATTTCGAGGAAATTGAACAGGTGTGGGCCAGAGAGCACCGGCTTGCCCAGGGCCGCCGGCTCCAGCAGGTTGTGACCGCCGTTGGGCACCAGGCTGCCGCCGACGAAGGCGATGTCGGCCAGGGCATAGAGGAACAGCAACTCGCCCATGGTGTCGCCCACCAGTACCTGGGTCCCGGCCGCCACCGGCTCGCCCGTGGATCGGCGCTGGCTGGCGAAGCCCTCCTTGCGGCTCAGTTCGAAGACCGAGTTGAAGCGTTCCGGGTGGCGCGGCACCAGGATCAACAGGGCATCCGAATGATTCGCCAACAGGGCCCGATGAGCCGCGAGGATCACCTCGTCCTCGCCCGCGTGGGTGCTCGCGGCGATCCACACCGGACGCCGCGACGCGCCCCACTGGCCACGCAACTCGGCGGCACGCGGGGGCAGCTCCGGATCGATGTGCAGGTCGTACTTGATGGAGCCGGTCACCGCGACCCGCTCGGCGCGGGCACCCAACTGGCGGAAGCGCCCGGCCTCGGCCTCGGTCTGCACCGCGATCCAGTCCAGTTCCGCCAGCATGGGCGCGGTGAGCCGTGCGAAGCGCGCGTACCCCCGGGCCGAACGCTCGGACAATCGGGCATTGGCCAGCACCACGGGGATGCGGCGCCGGGCACACTGATGGATATGGTTGGGCCAGAGTTCGGTTTCCATGATGATCCCCAGCTTCGGCCGCACCCGGTCGAGGAAACGCGCCGCCGCCCAGGGCAGGTCGTAGGGCAGGTAGCAGTGCTGCACCCGGTCGCCGAACAGCGCCTGGATGCGCTCGGAGCCGGTGGGGGTCATGCAGGTCAGGGTGATGGGCAGGTCCGGGTAGCGCGCCATCAGGGCACGAACCAGGGGCGCGGCGGCGATGCTCTCCCCCACCGATACGGCGTGGATCCAGATGCCACCGGACTTGAGCGGGGGCAACCCCAGGGCGAAGCGCTCGCCGACGCGTTTGGCGTAGGCCGGCGCTCGCCAGGCGCGCCAGGCCAGGCGCAGGCCCACCAGGGGCAGGCCGAGGTGGAACAGCAGGGTATAGAGGGTGCGGTTCATGGAGGTGCCAGTCGTCCGGACAGGGGGCGGATGATAACCGACTCCGCCGCCAACCCCATGCCCGGGCAGTCAGCCGATGGCCTGCAGGTGCTCCGCCAGCTTCTCCGCCAGCCACAATGCCGCCGGCCCCAGGGCCTCGTCCCGCCGGCACACCAGCTCCACCACCAGGGAAGGCGGCGTCCAGTCGCTGCGCAACTCCACCAGCTGCCCCTGGTAAGCCGGGTATTGCGCGACATGCCGGGGCAACCAGGCCCAACCCAGCCCCCGCATCACCAGCTCGGCCATGACGTAGAAGCTGTCGGCGCGCCAGACCTGCGGCCCCAGTTGCTCGCCACCGGGGTAGTGGCTGTCCTGGGGGGCCATGAGGATCTGCCGATGACGCACCAGCTCACGACGATCCGCATAGGGTCGCGCGGCGAGGACATGCCCGGCGCCGCACACGGTGACCATCTCGATGGTCCCGAGGCGCTGGCGCTCCAGGGCATCGGGCATGTGCTCATGGTGGAACAGCAGGCCGAGATCGGCGCGTCGCTCCAGCAGCTTGCGCGCCACGTCGCCCTGGGCGCTGCTGGCCAGTCGAACCTCCAGCAGCGGGAATGCCTTGCCCAGAGCCTCCAGGCTCGCCAGCACCGGCTGATAGGGCATGGCCTCGTCCTGAGCCAGGCGCAGCAGCGCTTCCTCGCCCTTGGCCAGGCCCAGGGCGCGTCCATCGAGGCGCTGGCACTGGCGAAGCACCTCCCGCGCCTCCTCCAGCAGCGCCACCCCCGCCGCCGTCAGTCGCGGCTGACGCCCGCTGCTGCGATCGAACAGGGCGACACCCAGGTCCTCCTCCAGCAGGGCGATGCTGCTGCTCACCGCCGACTGGGCGCGTCGCAGGCCACGCGCCACCGCAGAGAACGACTGCCCCTCGGCCACGGCGACGAAAAGACGAATCTGCTCGAGACTCCACTGCATGACGGCCCAACCTATCTCCAATACAGATGGGTAATGACTTTATCCCATCGGTGTACGCCTTAGAATTCGCCCATCTGACAGGAGGCCCGACCATGACCGGCTACATCTACCTCGCCATCGCCATCGCCGCCGAAGTGATCGCCACCACCTCGATGAAGGCCATCGACGGCTTCAACAAACCCCTGCCCCTGATCCTGGTGATCGGCGGCTACACCCTCGCCTTCTGGATGCTGACCATGGTGGTCAAGAGCATTCCGGTGGGCATCGCCTACGCCATCTGGGCGGGGCTCGGCATCGTGCTGGTGAGCATTGCGGCCCTGGTGCTCTACCAGCAGAAGCTGGACGCGCCCGCCGTGGTGGGGATGGGCATGATCGTCTCGGGCGTGGTGGTGATCCAGCTGTTCTCCAGCAGCACGGGGCACTGAGCGCGCACTGCGCGTCGGCACTACCTCAGGGGCGCTATACTGCGCCCCTGTTTTTTTCAGGCAGGCGTCTCCCATGGCCGAACCCCTTTCCACCGATGTCCTCATCCTGGGCGGCGGCATCGCCGGCCTCTGGCTCAATGCCCGCCTGCGTCAGCAGGGTTTCTCCACCCTGCTGGTGGAGAGCGCCAGCCTGGGCGGCGCGCAGAGCGTGAAGTCCCAGGGCATCATCCACGGGGGTGCCAAGTACGCCCTGCACGGCGCCCTGACCGGTGCCTCCGAAGCCA
Source organism: Pseudomonas furukawaii (assembly GCF_002355475.1). Taxonomy (NCBI): domain Bacteria; kingdom Pseudomonadati; phylum Pseudomonadota; class Gammaproteobacteria; order Pseudomonadales; family Pseudomonadaceae; genus Metapseudomonas; species Metapseudomonas furukawaii. Next base: position 5,660,372 of record NZ_AP014862.1, read on the forward strand.
TCGCCGACATGCCCCGCCGCTGGCGCGAGGCCGTGGCCGGAACCGGCGAACTCGACCTCTCCGGCGTCCGGCTGCTCTCCCCCGCCCATTACCTCTGGTCCCCCGGCAGCCTGTTCGGCAATGTCACCAGCTTCTTCGCCAGCAAGGCCATGCGCGGGCGCGTCGACCCGGTCAGCGGTAGCGAGCTGCCACCGGCGCTGCAGCACCCGAAGTTCAAGGGCAAGGTCTACCGCCTGGCCGAACTGGTGCTGGACGTGCCCAGCGTGATCGCCCGATTGGCGGAGCTCGGCGGCGACAGCCTGGTGGCAGCGCGTGAGGTGGAGCCGCTGCGCGAGGGCGAGGCCCTGGTAGGCCTGCGCCTGGATGGCCGGGAGGTCCGGGCCCAGCGCATCGTGCTCAGCGCGGGTGCCGGCAATGAAGACCTGCTGCAGCGCATGGGTATCCGGCAGCCGGCCATGCAGCGACGTCCGTTGCACATGGTGATGGTCAAGGCCCCGGGCCTGAAACCGCTCTACGCCCATTGCCTGGGCGGCGGTCCCAAACCCCGTGTCACCGTTACCAGCCATCCGGCGGCCGATGGCCAGTGGGTCTGGTACCTGGGCGGTGATCTCGCCGAAGCCGACGGCGTGGCCCGCAACGAGGCCGAACAGATCGCCGTCGCCGAGCAGGAATTGCGCCAGTTGCTGCCCTGGATCGATTTCACCGGCGCCCAATGGGCCACGCTGCGTGTGGACCGCGCCGAGCCGGCGCAATCCGGCCTGGTGCGCCCGGACAATGCCTTCCTGGCCGAAGCAGGCAACCTGCTGGTGGGATGGCCGACCAAGCTGGCCCTGGCCCCGGACTTCGCCGACCGCGTGCTGGCCTGCCTGGCCCGGGACGGCATCCAGCCGGGCGAACATGCGCCGCTCCCGCCGCTGCCCCGTCCCCCCGTCGCACAACCGGCCTGGGAGGCATTGCTGGGATGAGCAGCCTGCACGCGCACCATCGCCCGCTGGGCGACACCGGCCTGATGGTTTCCCCCCTCGGCCTCGGCACGGTCAAGCTCGGCCGTGACCAGGGCGTGAAGTACCCGGCCGGTTTCACCATTCCCGACGATGCCGAGGCCCGCCGGTTGCTGGCCCTGGCCCGCGATCTGGGGATCAACCTGATCGACACCGCCCCGGCCTATGGCCGCAGCGAGGAACGCCTCGGCCCGCTGCTGCGCGGCCAGCGCCAGGACTGGGTGATCGTCAGCAAGGTGGGCGAAGAGTTCGAGGCCGGCCAGTCCCGTTTCGACTTCAGCCCGGCCCATGCACGCCGGTCCGTCGAGCGCAGCCTCGAACGCCTGGAAACCGACTTCATCGATCTCCTGCTGGTTCACTCCGACGGCAACGACCTGGCCATCCTGCAGGACAGCGGCGTCTACGAGACCCTCGCCGAGCTCAAGCGGGCCGGAAAGATCCGCGGCTTCGGCCTCTCCGGCAAGACCGTGGAGGGCGGCCTGCTCGCCCTTGAGCGGGGTGACTGCGCCATGGTCACCTACAACCTCAACGAGCAGGGCGAGAAGCCGGTGCTCGACTACGCGCTGCAACATGGCAAGGGCATCCTGATCAAGAAAGGGCTGGCCAGCGGTCATGCCTGCCTGGGCGCCGGCATCGACCCCGTGCGCGCCAGCTTCGAACTGATCTTCGGTCACCCCGGGGTGACCAGCGCGATAATCGGGACGATCAACCCGCTGCATCTGTCCCATAATGTCGCGACGGCCGTGGCCGTCATCGAGGGCACCCCCTGACGAAGCAGAAGGAGTCGACATGCCGCGTATCCTCGCCCGCAAGGACCCCAGTGCGTTCAAGACACTCCCGTTGTATGTCGAAGCCAGCGCCGATGCCCTGAGCTACCAGAGTCTGGGACGGCCGCTGAACTTCAGCCAGATGCTGGAACGCCGGAAACCGGTGCAGGTGAACGACAGCCGGCGCTTCGCGGTAGAGCTGGCGAATCTCGGCGTGTCGGTGCGGCTGACCCTCAATCTGCTCGGACAAGACTATTGGCTGCTGGTCCGCCAGCAGCGCCAGGACCGCGGCGACACAGTGCTCAAGCTGATCTCCGGCTACGTCCCCGCCCACGAACTGAACCTGCCGCTGCTCACCGCCATTCAGGAAGTGGCGGAGGAATGCCTGATCGAGACGCCGGAAGGCTGGCTCGCCGGACGCTTCGCCGACACCTGGCTGCCCACCCCTTACCAGCGTGAACTGCGCTACCGGGAAGCCGCGCACTTCCGCCTGAGCCCCCTTTCCGGCGCTGCACGCCCGGTGCGGAGCGGCAGCCTGACGCTGCTGGAGCGCCCGGATGCCTATGTCCATTTGCCCACGGCCTCCCTGCAACTGGTCTATGACCTGCGCCTGGAAATGCCCAGGGACAACCACCCGATCAGCCTCTTCCATGTCGACGAAGTGCTGGAGGACGGCAAGTTGATCGCGCGACTGGACCGCCGCCGCCCGGACATCTTCCTGCTCCCCCTGCACCAGGGCCTGCCCACGGGCGACCTGCTGACCTTGCGCAATGGCGAATTCAGGACCGCCAGCACCCGGGGCGTCTGGCTGTCGGAGAGCTTCGCCGAGCGCGAGGGCTGGCTGGTGCACGAAGAACGGGTGCGCTGGCGGGACTGGGTGGGAAAGTGCGGACACCGGCGCCGTATGTCGGGTAGCCGACTGGCCTGCTAGCACTCTGACATTTCTTGTAAGAAAACGAATAGAATCCGGCGCCTTTCATCTGCAGGGACGCCCGGATGCTATTCAACTCCTACACATTCGTATTCCTGTTCCTTCCCATCTGCCTGCTCGGCTACTACGTCCTGGTCGGCCGCCGGCTGCTGGAGCCAGCCCTGACCTGGCTGGTGCTCTGCTCGCTGTTCTTCTACGGCTGGTGGAACCCGGTCTACATCGCGCTCCTGGTGGCTTCGACGCTGAGCAACTTCCTGCTAGGCCGACTGATCAGCCGTCAACAGGACTGGCGCACCCCCCTGCTGGCGTTCGGTATCGCCGCCAACCTGGGGGTTCTCGGCTACTACAAGTACTGCGACTTCTTCATCGGTACCCTCAACAGCCTCAGCGGCAGCGACTTCAACCTGCTGCACATCGTGCTGCCCCTCGGCATCTCCTTCATAACCTTTCAGAAGATCGCCTTCCTGGTGGATGCCTACAAGGGCAAGACCCACGAGTACAACCTCCTGCACTTCTGCCTGTTCGTCACCTTCTTCCCGCAGCTACTGGCCGGTCCGATTGTCCATCACCGCGAGCTGATTCCTCAGTTCGTGCGCCTGGAGAACCTGGAGAAACTCTCGTCCAACCTGGGTATCGGACTCAGCATCTTCATGGTGGGGCTGTTCAAGAAGACCGTGCTGGCCGACGGCGCCGCGGCCCATGCCAACCCGGTCTTCGATGCCGCCGCCAGCGGCACAGCCCTGACCCTGCTGGAGGCCTGGGGCGGCTCACTGGCCTACAGCCTGCAGCTCTACTTCGACTTCTCTGGCTATTCGGACATGGCCATCGGTCTGGCTCGCATGTTCGGCGTCATCCTGCCGCTGAACTTCTTCTCGCCCTACCGGGCGCGCAACATCTCTGATTTCTGGCGGCGCTGGCATATCACCCTGTCGCGCTTCCTGCGTGACTACCTGTACATCCCTCTGGGCGGCAATCGCAGCGGCGAGGCCCGGCGGCTGGTCAACCTGATGATCACCATGCTGCTGGGTGGCCTCTGGCACGGCGCCGCCTGGACCTTCGTGGTCTGGGGCGGGCTGCACGGCGCCTACCTGGTCATCCACCGACTCTGGGAGCGCCTGACGGCGCCCCTGCAGCGCTTCGCACTCTGGCGCCTGGGCTTCACCCCATTCGCCTACCTGCTCACCTTCCTCAGCGTCATAGTCGCCTGGGTGTTCTTCCGCGCCAGCAACTTCGATGCCGCCTGGAGCATTCTCCAGGGAATGGCCGGGCTCAACGGCATCAGCCTGCACCCCGACAGCGCAGGCCTCGCCGAACGCCTGCGCGAGCTGGGCCTGTCGGTGGATGTGAGCCTCTATGCCACCCGTCTGGTCGGCAAGGACACCCTGAACTGGGTCATCGCCCTGCTGCTCATCGCCACCTGCCTGCCCAACACAGCACAGGTGTTCTCCAGGATCACGCCGGCACTGGACGAGTACGGACGTCCCGAACGCTACCTGGGCCGCCTGCGCTGGAGCCCGTCGCCACAGTGGGCGCTGATCGTCGCCTTCCTAGGACTCGCGGGCATCCTCTACATGAGCCAGGTCAGCGAATTCATCTACTTCCAGTTCTGAGGCCGAGATGCGCTCCTATACACGCCTTCTGCTGCTGCTCAGCACCCTGCTCCTCGTGGGCAATACACTGCTGGTACTGTTCGCCGACCCCTTGAACCTGTTCGGCCTGGCCCGCCTTCCCGGGGTCAACGCCTTCAAGAACACCTACAGCGACTACACCCGTATCGCCAAGCCGATTCAGGTGGAGTGGACGGCACCCCAGCGTCTTGCACTCGGCTCGTCACGCGCGGAACTGGGTCTGCGCACGAGCAACGAAGCGTGGGCGCAGGCCTACCCGGGAACCGGGTTCAATGCGGCCCTGAGCGGGGCCAGTATTGGCGAGCTGCACGACAGCCTGGCCCATGCCATCCACACCGCCAAGCCACGCAGCGTCGTCCTGGGCATCGACTTTTTCATGTTCAGCGCCGGCAAGCCCACCCGCTATGCCTACCCCCAATTGCTGGCAGGAAAGGACGATGGCCCGATCCAGTCCGCCAACCGTCGACTCGAACAGCTGAGGCTGGCCCTGTTCAGCCCGGCGATGACTCGCGCCAGTATCCGCACCCTGCGCAAGCAGAAGCCGATCGATGACGAGTTCCACCTCGACGGCCAGCGCAACAACCAGAGGGAGCTGCTCAAGCTGAGAGAGGACGGCTACGAGCGCGCCTTCGTGCGCTTCGAGGAAGGCTTCGCCCACAGCACATGGACGGCCTGCCAGGACAACAGGTTCAGCTATGGAGTGGCTTCTGGAAACACACTGGCGCGCTATCAGGACCTGTTGCGCATGGCGCGCGACGCGGATATCGACCTGAAGATCTTCATTTCACCAGTCCACGCACGCCTGCTGGAAACCCTGGATGCCACGGAGCTCTGGCCGGCCTTCGAGCGGTGGAAGCGCGACATCGTCGCCGCGACCGAGCACGTCAATGCAGAAGTACCCGCCGGACGCAGGCTGGAAGTGGTGGATTTCAGCGGCTACCACAGATACAGCATGGAACCCCTGCCGTTGGCGCCGAACGAGGAAATGCACTGGTACCTCGATTCGTCCCACTACCATGAGCGACTGGGGGATCAGATGCTTCAGCAACTTTTCACAGGACTTACCGGCGAAGACGGCCAGTTCGGCGTCGCCCTGGACGGAACAGTCCTGGACGCACACCTGGCCCGAATCCGCAGCGCCCAAACGGCCTACCGCGAAGCGCATCCCGGCCAGCAGCAGCGCCTGCGAGCGCGAGCCCAGGAGCAGCTGGAACAGCGACGCCGCTCCGGGGAACGCTGCCTGGCGCCCGGAAATCTGGAAGATCAGGCGCCAGTCACTTCCTGACGGCGTCACCGCAATCCGCTGGGACTCTTGCCGAGCAGGCACCGTGCGATGATCAACAGCCGGATCTGCTGGACGCCCTCGAAGATGTCGAGGATCTTCAGATCCCACGCCCACTTTTCCAGCAGCTCATCCTCGCCATACCCCAGCCCGCGTCATCAACTCGCGAGTCCGGTCCAGCGCCATCCGGCGCCAGAGCAGAGGCCCCAACAAGGAACAATGCAGGTCCCGCCTCCTGGAAGCCACCGGCTGCAAGCCCCTGCAGACCAGGCACTGTTTGCCGTCGAACGCACCACCCCCCCTGCGACGACGGGCGTGGGCCTGCATACGGGGACATCGCGCTCCTGGGAGGTTGAGGGCGCCGGAAGATGGGTGTCGTCGCCCCGTTCGCCCATGTCCGAGTCGAAGCGAGTGGTTCGCCCTGCAGCCAACGAACCGTCAGAGCTTGGCGCGATCCCAGCGAATACCCTGTTTGACGATGCGTGCCGGAACGCCGGCCACCACGCAGTTGCCCTCGCCAAACGCGCGACTGACAACGGAGCATGCGCCGACCACCGACTCTGGAAGCAGCACGGTGCCCTTCAGCACCTGCACGTCACGCCCGATCCAGACACGGTCGCCAATGGTGATCGGCCGGGAGGGATTGAGGCGCTCGCCACTGTGCATGTCGAGGATGGAGTGCTTGTCACCGGTACGGATCAGGATATCGGTGGACAGCATGCAATCACGACCGATGTCGATGCTGGCCGCCTCGTCCACCAGCAGGTAGGCCCCCTCCACAGTGGTGTCCTCGCCGATGCGAATATGCTGCCCACGGGTATCGCGCAGGTAGATCTTGCCTGAGCTGAAACGTACACGGGGGCCGATCTCGATCAGGTTGTCCTGGCCATCCAGGCGAATCTCGCAGTGACTCAGCTGGACACCCTCGCCGATCACGAGTCGATTGTTGCGACCACCCAGCTTGATGGTGACCTTCTTCATCCCCCGCTGCGCGCAGCGGGGCAGAGTCAGGTCATTGCCGGGCTTGATGCGCAGGCGGTTCTTGTAGGCCAGATTTCGCAGGAACAGGTAGACAGGCTCGAACATGCGGCGGACTCAGGACCGATCGAGAATCTTGTTGACGATGGCGGTGGTGGAGCTGTTCTCCACCAGCCCCAGCACCCTCACCTCGCCGCCGTAGGCACGAACGATATCGGCCCCGACCACCTGGTCGATGCCATAGTCCCCGCCCTTCACCAGTACATCGGGCTTGACCTCTGCGAGCAGGCGCTCGGGGGTGTCTTCGGTGAAATTGACCACCCAATCCACCGCACCCAGCCCCGCCAGGACTGCCATGCGCCGTTCAACGCTGTTGATCGGACGCCCCGGGCCTTTGAGGCGGCTGACGGATGCGTCGTCGTTGATCGCGACCACCAGGCGATCGCCCTGGGCGCGGGCCTGTTCCAGGTAGGTCACGTGGCCGGCATGGAGAATATCGAAGCAGCCGTTGGTGAACACGATCTTCTCGCCGTGAGCGCGTGCATCCTCGATGGCCAGCAGCAGCTGGTCCAGGCTCAGGACGCCGCGCTCGGACCCCTGCTCGCGCTGCACCGCGCGGCGCAGTTCAGGCGCGCTGATGGCCGCCGTACCCAGTTTGCCGACCACGATTCCCGCAGCCAGATTGGCCAGGGCCACTGCCTGGGGCAGGTCCTCGCCAGCCGCGAGGGACGCGGCCAGCGTCGAAATGACCGTATCGCCGGCGCCCGTGACATCGAACACTTCACGGGCCCGGGCCGGCAGATGCAGGGGCGGATGCTCGGGTCGCAGCAGGGTCATGCCGTGCTCGCCCCGGGTCACCAGGAGGGCGCCGAGTTCCAGCTCCCGCATCAACTGCGCCCCCTTGGCCACCAGTTCGGCTTCGTCGGTGCAACGACCGACGATGGCTTCGAACTCGCTGAGGTTTGGGGTGATCAGGCTGGCGCCACGGTAGATGCTGAAATCCTTGCCTTTGGGGTCGGCCAGCACGGGTACGCCTTGACGGCGTGCGGCCTGGATCAACACCTGGTGATTCTTCAGCGCTCCCTTGCCGTAATCGGAAAGCACCAGCACGCTGGCCTTGGGGAGGAGCCGCTCCACATCGGCGGCCAACGCCTCGGCGTCGGTGGCGAACGCCTCTTCGAAATCCATCCGCAGCAATTGCTGGTGGCGGCTCATGACCCGCAGCTTGACGATGGTGGGCTGCTCGTCGATGCGCTGGAAATGCACATCCACACCCGCAGCGTTGAGGCTGTCGGAAAGGCTGTCGGCCGCTTCGTCCACACCGGTGATGCCCACCAGCATGGCCGGGGCACCCAGGGCGGCGATGTTCAGCGCGACGTTGGCGGCTCCGCCGGGACGGTCCTCGATCTGATCCACCTTGACCACGGGCACCGGGGCTTCGGGGGAAATGCGCGAGGTACCGCCATGCCAGTAGCGGTCAAGCATGACGTCGCCGACCACCAGAACGGGGGCTTGATCGAATCGGGGCATGGACAGCTTCATGGGGTCTCCGGGCGTCAAAAACGGCGCGGATCATAACATAGCAGCTCAGTCGGCCCGAGGCTCCCGATCGGACTCCGGACGCACCCAGAACAACTCATGACGACGCACGGCCTTGCGGAAGAAGTCGTCCTGGCCGACGTCTGGCCAGCGTCGCCCGGCCAGTACCCACTGGATGATCCGACGCAGGCGCTTCTTGAGTGGAAGCGGGGTCTGCAGGTCATGCTGCATGGCAAGCGCCTGTACCTTGTCCAACCGGACCGAGTCCTCCAGCACGGGGCTCCACAGCCCGTCCGCAGGCAATGCCTCGAGCCTCGGCGGCAGGGCGATGCCACCGCCCGCCGGCCCCATCGGCCAACGATCGTTGTCGTACAGGTGGTTGGCGTAGAGCAACCGCACCGCCGGTCTCCAGCCACTGCGCCCGATTGCCTCGTCGAGGGCCCGGCTCGCCTGGATATGGTCGGGGTGCGGGTCCAGTTCGGGATGGGGCAAGACCACCACCTCGGGCCTGAAACGCCTGAGCAGGGCGGCAAGGTCGCCCACCAGGTTGTTCCAGCTGGGCACGCCATTCAGGTCGCCGGGCAAGGCCAGGGGGTTGAAACGACGCACGGTGCGGATATCCGTCTCGCCTGATTCCAGGGAACCAAAGGCCCGCTCCGGCTCGGCGGCCATGGAGGCCAGCTGCAGGCAGTAGTACCCGAGCTGCACGCAGCGACTGGCCGGCACGCCGCCCCAAAGCGGCACCGCCAGGCTACTCCAGCTGCGCAGGCGACCTTTCAGGCGCGCTGCGGCGGCCCTGTCGAGGCCCATGCGGCAGTAGCTCCGAGCTTCGATCTCCCCCTGGGTCAGGGTCACGATGCTGGCTTCCCTGGCACGGCTATAAAGCCCGAAGGCGGCAAGCTCGGCGTCGTCCGCATGGGGCGCGATCACCATCAGGCGTCGAGCGGCATAATCCGGATTGCGGAAGGCATAGAGCCGAACCTCGGGGGCCAGTCGACAAAAGCGCCCCCGCAATCCAAGCCGTCCTTCACGAACCGCGGGAGCCAGGCCGGACAGGTTCAGGTAGCGAAGCCCCTCCAGGCTGCGCTCGAAATCCTGTCGATCGAGGCACTGGCCATCGTCGACCAGGACATGCGGGTCGAGCCAGCGCCCCACCCAGGAACCACGAACCCGCACCTCCAGGAACAGGGTATCGGCATCGGCGGGCAATGCGTCGTCCGCCAGCACGAGTCGCCCGCTCTCCAGGACGCCCGGCAGGACTATCACACCCTCGGGGAAGCGGTAACGGTAGTCCGCCCGAGGGGAATAGAAGAGGTGGTCGGCGAACCAGGCCTCATGGGCGATCCAGGCCAGCAGGAGCAGCACCGGCAGGCTGTTCCAGCCCGCGAACCAGTCCAGCGCGACCAGGACCGGAAGCGCCACCACCATGACCAGACGTTTGTTGCGCCGATGACGGCGCAGCAAGCGCTGTTTGCGTGTTTCCATTCACTTACACCCGAAATGCGGCAACCCGGTTGCACCAACGATCCTTGTATTCACGATCAGCCCGGCCGAAGGAGTAGCGCAATGCCTTGTTTCTTAAACGTGCGTCTTCCCACGCCGCTTGGGTATTGAGGAAGCTGAGAACGCTGCCTGGGCTCAGATGGTGCGCGGCAGGGTCGACCCCACCATTGACGTACTCGTAACTGATCCAGCCCGGAGACTCGGCCCTGTAGAGCACCTGAACGGCGATGGGCGCACCGCCCAACAGGAGCACGGAACCGCTGAGGAACGCCCGCAGGAGACCGAATACCTCCTCGAGATGCCCTTTCCCTGGCACCTCGAACCCCCAGCGCCGCTCGAACAGTTCGGTGTAGATGTCGGCAAATTCGGTCGGGCTGTAGTCCGAGACCGGACGCACCTCACCACCGGCCTCCTCGAACAGACGAAGCTCGCGACGCTGGTTGTAGCGGAACTTCTTCGACCACTCCTCCGGAGCACGAGCCAGCGCCAACTGTTCCTTCTGCTGGCGCAAGCCACTGAAGCCGGTGCGGTTCAATTCGGAGAGGTAGCCCACCTCATGACGCAGGGGGGCACCCGCGCCCGGTGCCACCGGAAGGATGACCTCGGCATTACCCAGGTCGAACAGGTTTCGCTGGCCACATCGCTTCAGCGCGCGCCTGGACAAGGCCAGGTGGCGTCCCCAAGCAGGAATGGCCGCCTGAAGCTCGCCACGGGCGGGGTAGCCAAGGTAACGCACTGGAATCCCGGCCAACGCGGACAGCCGCTCGACCACCTGGGGATGGGTGATGACACTGCCGCCGAAGCGGTCCCATGCAGCCTGGTAGGCCGCCGCATCCAGCGGTCGCCAACCCTGCTCACGATAAAACCGGAAACTCTTGAACACATCCTTACCTTGTCGGGCACAGGCCCGGTGCATCCTTGTACCAGGGGTGGCGCCTGGCTCAGCTCGCCTGGTGCTGAGCCTCCTCGGTGAACTGGTTGGCATGCAGGCGGGCGTAGTAGCCATTCAGGGCCAGCAATTCGCTGTGAGTGCCACGCTCGACGATCCGCCCCTGGTCCATCACCAGGATCAGATCGGCCTTCTCGATGGTGGACAATCGGTGAGCGATCACCAGGGTCGTGCGACCGGTCATGACGCGGTCCAGTGCAGCCTGGATATGCCGCTCGGACTCGGTATCCAGGGCGGAAGTGGCCTCGTCCAGCACCAGCACCGGTGCGTTCTTCAGCAGCGCCCGGGCAATCGCCAGACGCTGGCGCTGGCCGCCGGAGAGCAGCACGCCGTTCTCCCCCACTTCGGTATCGAAGCCCCGGGGCAGCTTGTCGACGAACTCCCGGGCGTACGCCGCCTCGGCCGCCCGCTCGATGTCCTCGCGCGGCGCTCCGGCCAGATCGCCGTAGGCGATGTTGTTGGCCACCGAGTCATTGAACAGGGTCACCTGCTGGGTCACCAGGGCGATGTGGCGACGGAGGTTGCGCAGGCGATAGTCCTCGATGTCGACGCCATCCAGCAGGATGTCACCCTGCTCATGGTGGTAGAAACGGGGTATCAGGTTGGCCAGGGTGGACTTGCCGCTCCCCGAGCGCCCCACCAGTGCGACCATCTGGCCCGGCTCGGCCACGAAACTCACATCCTGCAGTACGGGCTTTTCGGTTCCGGGGTACTGGAAGCTGAGGTTACGCACCTCCAGCCGACCCTCGGTGCGCTCACGCTCGACGGTGCCCCTATCCACCTCGGGCGCCTCGTCCAGTTGCTCGAAGATGCTTTCGGCGCCTGCCACACCGCGCTGCACAGTGGAGCTGACCTCGGACAGTTGGCGAATCGGCTTGGGCAGCAAGCCCGCCGCCGTGATATAGGCCACCAGGTCCCCCGCACTGGCATCGCCGCGAAGGAAGAGGACCAGGAACATCAACGCAGCCATGCCCGTGTAGATGACCAACTGCAGCATCGGGGTATAGACCGCCGAGGTCTTGGTCATGCGCAATTGCTTGTGGGTATTGTCCTCGCTGGCGCGCTTGAAACGGTCGGACTCGTAGGGCTCGCCGCCAAAGCTGCGTACCACTCGATACCCCTGGATGGTTTCGGACGCCACATGGGTAACGTCCCCCATGGCGACCTGGATCTTCTTGCTCTGCTTGCGGAACTTGCGACTGGCGCTGCTGACCATCAGCGCGATCAGCGGCAGGATGGCCACCATCACCAGGGTCAGCTTCCAGTTCATCCACAGGAGGTAGCCGAACAGGAAGATCACCGTCAGCCCTTCGCGGATCACCACCTTGATGGCATCGGTGGCCGCGCCGGTGACCATGGTCACGTTGAAGGTGATTCGGGAAATCAGGTGACCGGAGTTGTGGTTGTCGAAATAGCGATTGGGCAGGGACAGCAGGCTGTCGAACAACGCGAGGCGAAGGTCGTGCACCAGGCCAAGGGAAACCTTGGCCAGGAAATAGTTGCCCAGATAGGAACCCAGCCCCTGCCACGCGGCGATCAGGATGATGAGCAACGGAACCGCCTGCAGGAGCTTCAGGTGTTCCAGGTAGGGAACATCGGGAAACAGGACGGCATCCGGATTACTGAGCCCATCCACGAAGTACTTGAGGATGCCCGCCAGCATCGGCTGGGTGGAGGCGAAGATGATGTAGCCGACGATGCTGATCAGAAAAAAGCCGACATAGGGTCGGACATAACCCAGCAGGCGGAAGTAGATCTTCAGGCTGGAAGGGCGGGAGACTTCGGAGTGCTGCTCGGACATGCGCTTGCGCTTCAGACGTAGCCGAAAAGGCGCTGGATCTTAGCACAGGGCAAGGTCGTTCCAGTAAAATGCGCGCTTTAACCGACCGGAACACTCCACTTGAACAACATGGTACTGCCGGCCTCCAGATTGGAGAGGGTCCACCGATTCATTGCGTGCCGCTGGCTGCCCTTCGGCTTTCTGGTATTGCTTACCGGCCTGTTCTGGGTGATGGAACGCAGCCAGTACAGCAAATCCTTCTACCTCCTGACCGTGCTACCTGCACTGATAGCGGCGATCCTGCGCCCGGCGGTGCTCCGGCAACTGCTCCGCGAACCCGTGGTCCTCGCTTTCCTGGCGCTGTCGGCCTGGGTGCTGCTGAGCCTGATCTGGACCGCCAGTGACGACAGCCCGGGTTCGTTGGCCAAACGGCCGCTGTATGTCTTCATGCTGTTCCTCTCCTGCGCCGTGATGGCCAGCCAGGACACCCGACTGCTGCCCACCGCCCTGCGCATCGCGGCCATCGTCGCCAGCGTTGCGGCTGTCGCCTGCCTGGTGCAGTTCTATCTCCAGCCACCCGCCTGGAAGCGCCTGATCGGCACCGGCGGGCTGCTCAACCCGCTGCTCACTTCGCACCTGCTGGGGTTCTTCTGCGCTTACTGGATGGCCGCCTGGGTGACGCACCAGGAGCGCAAGCACTGGCTCCCCTTCCTGGCCCTGATCCCGCTGGCCGCCGCCACCCTGGCAACCGGCTCGCGCACCCCACTGATGGCACTGGTGGCCTGCATGGCCTGGTTGGCACTGCTGACCAATGGCCGCCGCACGGTGATCGCCGTCGCATTGCTGGGAGTCGCCGGTGTCGGTCTCGCCATCCTGTTGCCGGAGTCGATTCTCCAGCGCGGACTCTCCTACCGTCCCCAGATCTGGCAAGCGGCCCTCGAGCAGGCCAACGGCTTCTTCTGGCTGGGCCACGGCTATGGCAGCGAGTTCCAGTTCCGCATTGCAGAAATACCGGGAGTCTGGTCGGACCCCCACAACGTGCAGATCGCGGTACTGCTCGAACTCGGCCTCGTCGGACTGGCGCTGTGGGTGCTGATGTACGGGCTCACCCTCTGGCGAAGCCTGAGCCTCAGGGAGCAGCCCGGCGTCAAGGTTTCCTCATGCCTGGTCATCTACGGGCTGGCAGCGGGGATGACCGAGGGCAGCAACTTCCTCTCCAGGCCCAATGAGAACTGGTTCCTGATCTGGATACCACTGGCCATCCTGATCGGCCTGTCGCTGCAGCAGCGCTCCAGGGGATTGGCATGAAGGTGCTGTCCAACCAAGCGCTGGCCTCCCTGCTGGAGGGCGCCGAAATCATCGAGGCGGATGCCTTCGGGATCAAGGTCGCGCGCCTTGAGGACGGTACCTTCCTCAAGCTGTATCGACGCAAGCGCCTGCTTTCATCGGCCCTCTGGTCGCCCCCGGCGAAGCGATTCGCCGACAATGCCAGGACACTCAATTCGCTGGGCGTGCCCGCCCCGGAAATACTGGAAACGATTCGGGTTCCGGAGCGCCAGCTCAATGGCGTGCGCTATCAGCCGCTGCCCGGCGATACCTTGCGCGGACTCTGGAGAAGATCGCTCCCTGAAGTCACCTCGCTGGAAGTCGAAGCCTTTGGCAGGCTACTGGGCGAACTTCACGGAAAAGGCGTATATTTTCGCTCCTTGCATCTGGGCAACGTGATCAAGATGCCCAGTGGGCAATTCGGCCTGATCGACCTCTCCGACATGCACATCAGTGGACATCCATTGAGCGACTGGAAACGTCGGAGAAATATTCGCCACATGTTGCGATATGCCGAGGATGCCCAGTGGCTGGCACGGCTGTACAAGGACGATCTGCTGCGAGGGTATGCGGATCGGGCAGGCAAGGCTGCCGCAAGGATGCTGGCACGAGAAATAGACGCCCAATAACCAGCCCCGCCAACTGGCACCACGAGCCCATCATGAGCCTTGTAAAGCTGATCGATTTCCGAACTTTCTCGGACCCCAGAGGCACCCTCGCGGTGATCGAAGGCGGCCAGGACATTCCGTTCGACATCCGCCGCATCTACTACGTCTACGGACTCAGCACCGAACTCCAGCGCGGCTTTCACGCCCACTATGAGCTGGAACAGATCGCCATCTGCCTCAGCGGCAGCTGCAACTTCCTGCTGGACGACGGACGCACCAAGGAAACCTGGCGCCTCGACTCCCCCCACCAGGGCCTGCGCATCGAGAAGATGGTCTGGCATGAAATGTTCGACTTCTCCCCTGACTGCGTGCTGATGGTGATGGCCAGCGAGCACTTCGAAGAAGCCGACTACATTCGCGACTACGATCGCTTCCTCGCCGAGGTGGAGCATGCCGCAAATCCATGATCTGTCCGATGTGCAGTCCACCGCCATTGGCCGCGGGACACGCATCTGGCAGTACGCCGTCGTGCTCCCGGGCGCCAGAATTGGCGAGGATTGCAACATCTGCGCCCATACGCTGATAGAGAACGATGTCGAACTGGGCGACCGGGTGACGGTCAAGTCGGGCGTCTACCTCTGGGATGGCATCCGTATCGCGGACGACGTGTTCATTGGCCCCAATGCCACCTTTGCCAACGACCCCATGCCTCGCTCCAAGGTATACCCGGAGCGATTCCTGGGCGTTCATCTTCAGCGCGGCGCCTCGATCGGCGCCAACGCCACCCTGCTGCCTGGAGTCACCGTCGGCGAGTACGCCATGGTTGGCGCCGGAGCCGTCGTGACCAAGGACGTCCCGCCGCGCGCGGTGGTAGCAGGTAACCCAGCCCGAATTCTGCGCTTCCTGGACGACAATGATCCCATTCCTCAACCTTAAGGACCTGAACGCAAGCCTCCGCGACGAACTGCTGGAGGCCTGCGCCCGGGTCATAGACTCGGGCTGGTACATCATGGGGCAGGAGCTTCGCGCCTTCGAGCAGGAGTTCGCCGACTACTGCGGCAGCCGTCATTGCATCGGAGTCGCCAATGGACTCGACGCCCTGACCCTGACCCTGCGCGCGTGGCGCGAACTGGGACGCCTGCAGGAAGGCGACGAGATCATGGTTCCGGCCAATACCTACATCGCGACCTTGCTGGCGATTACCGAGAATGGCCTGAAGCCCGTATTGGTGGAGCCGGACGAACACAGCTTCAACCTGTCGCCAGAAGCCGTCCGGAAGGCACTGGGCCCCAGGACTCGCGCACTGCTCCCCGTTCATCTCTACGGCAGGCTTGCGGACATGCCGGCACTGGGGCGGATCGCGGCCGAGCATGGGCTGCTGGTCCTCGAAGACGCCGCGCAAGGCCATGGGGCCAGCCTGGGGTCACGCAAGGCGGGCAACTGGGGAGACGCCGCCGGCTTCAGCTTCTACCCCGGCAAGAACCTCGGAGCCCTGGGTGACGGCGGCGCCATCACCACCTCGGACCCGGAGCTGGCGACGACCCTGCAGGCGCTGCGCAACTACGGTTCGCACGTGAAGTACCAGAACCTCTACCAGGGTGTGAACAGCCGCCTGGACGAACTGCAGGCCGCCATGTTGCGTGTCAAGCTTCGCCATCTGGACCGGCAGACCGCGCGACGCCAGCAGATCGCTCGCCACTACCTGGACGGGATGAACAATCCGGCCGTTCAGCTACCGATCTGGGAGCGGGCCGAGCAGCATGTCTGGCATCTGTTCGTGGTGCGCAGCCAGCAGCGGGACAGGCTCCAGCAGCTGCTGGGCGAGGCTGGCGTGCAGACCATGATCCATTACCCCATTCCGCCCCATAAGCAGCAGGCCTACCCTGAGCTCAACGCGCAGACCCTCCCGCTGACGGAAAGGATTCACCAGGAAGTGCTCAGCCTGCCCATGGACCCCAGCATGACGGATGAGCAGGTGAGCCGCGTGATCGACGCCGTCAACCAGGCCAGACTCTGACCTCAAGCCCATGAAGAGACTGATCAAGCATGGACTGCGCCGGGGCCTGAAGCTCTACCTGTTCAGGGGCCTGCAGAAACTGAGGATCCTCCAGTATCGGCTGCTTTCCGAGAATGCCCCCAGGGAAATGCGCGGTCGGCTGAAGCAACCCGCCCTGTTCTGCGGCGTCGGTGAGATCTATATCGGGGCATCCAGCATCGGTGTCTGGCCGTCACCCTATTTTCTCAATGGCTACGCCCATATCGAGGCACGGGAGTCCACGGCGGAAATCCGTATCGGCAAGGGCTGTCATCTCAACAATAACGCGGTACTGATCGCCGAGCGCAATCGCATCAGCATTGGCGACGACACCCTCATCGGGCACTGCTTCTCGGCCTATGACTCTGACTTCCATCGCCTGGAAGCCCACCTGCGCAGCTCGGGCACCCATGACGGCAAGGACATCAGCATCGGCAACAATGTCTTCATCGGCGCCAACGTCACAGTGCTGAAGGGCGTCACCATCGGCGATAACAGCGTCATCGCCAACGGCTCGCTGGTGAACCGGGACATTCCGCCCAACGTCATCGCCGGGGGCGTACCGGCGAAGGTACTGGCTCCCCTGCCCGACTGAGAATCAGTTGCCCGCAGTGCGTCGCGGCAACAGGAACCGCCCCACGGCACGCAGCGTCTTGCCGTTCCAGTAGCGCCAGGGCAGGCGAGCGAACAACTGGCGAGCCAGAGGCTTGTCGTCCCGGGCGCACTTCATCAGCATCGAATTGATGAAGCGTGCGCAGACTTCCTCGTAGGCCGGATGATCCTTGAAGATCGCGTAGGTCTTCATGACGTGCTCGATCATGAAGCCCAGGTTCTTGTAGGTGTTGTGCTCATGGGTCCGGTACTGCGCCAGGACATCCTCCAGCACATCGATCACGTAACCGGCACGGGTGATCTTGAGCTTCATCAGCAGGTCCTCGAGGCGGATCTCGGGATCGTAGCCTCCCACCGCATCGATCGCCTCGCGGCGGAACAGCATGGTCGGCGCCGGCGCCCCCGGCTTGCGATCGAGGAAGATGTCGTCGAATTCGAGGCGCCTCGCCGGACGCAGCTTCTGCTTCGACCGCACCTGGCCGTTCGCGTCGATACTCTCGACATTCCCCCCACAGATCCCCACCTCGGGCTTGTCCGCCAGGTAGGCCACCTGAATCGCCAGGCGCTCGGGAACCATGATGTCGTCGGAACCGAATGGAGCGATCAGGCTGCCCTTCGAGCGCGCGATGGTCTCGTTCAGGGTGCGGGACAGGCCCCTGTTCTCCTGGGCGCGGAAATCGAAGCCGTACTTCACCTGCAACGCACGAATTCGCTCGACGCTGTCGTCCCGGGAGCCGTCGTCCACCACCAGCAACTCGACGTTCGGATAGGTCTGCGCCATGACGCTTTCGATGCAGGCCTCGATGTAGTCCGCGTGGTTGTAGGACGAAATGATGACGCTGACCAGGGGCAGGTCTTTGGAATCAGTCACGGCCAGCTCCTTCCAGCAATTCAATCAGCAGTTCACGGTACTGCCGGCGAAAATCCTCGATCGAGTGCGCCCGGCACAGGTACTGGTAGGCTCGCTCGCCTTCAGCGCGACGGGCCTCCGGCGACAGCGCCAGCACTTCGGCCAGACGCTCGGCGAGGACCTCGTGCCGGCCGGACGGGAAGATCCGCCCGCCGCAGTCCTCGAGGATCGGTTTCAGGCTCGGGATATCCGAGCCGATCACGGGAAGCCGCCCGCTCATGCCCTCCAGCAGGGCCAAGGGCAACCCCTCGCTCAGAGACGGCATGACGAAGGCATCGAAGCCGCGAACATACTGCAAGGCATCGTCGCGCGCGCCCAGCAGCAGGGCGCGCCCCTCCAGTCCCAACTCGGCAATGGCGGCCTCCAGCTCGGGACGCCCCCGCCCCTCGCCGATGATCGCCAGCAGCGCCTGGGGATGGGCATCCTTGACCCGGGCGAAGGCCCGCAGCAGGTGGATGTGCCCCTTGACTGGCACCAGGCGGCCGATGGCACCGAAGACGAAGGCATCGGCCGGCAGGCCCAACATCGCCCGGGCCTGTTCGGCGGGGTGCTGCAGCCCTTCTGCACGGGATATGTCGATGGCGTTGTTGATCTGGCGGGTGTTGGCCGGAGTGAATCCGGCATTCGCGCCGATCAGGTAATCGCGTACCGCGCGCGATACCCCCACCAGCCGCCACGCCGGCGTCACCAGCTGCCGCGCCACCCAGCAGCGGAAGGAGCGGTCGTACTCACCGAAACCGTGGGCCACGCCAATGCAGGCACTCAACCGCAACCAGCGATTGAGCAGCATCAGCATGTTCACCGGCTTGAAGCGATGGGCGATGACCGCGTCGTAACCTTCGGCGCGGCAGTGGCGGTACAGCGCCCAGAGCGCGCGCAGGCGCAGGCCACTGACAGCCGATTTGCTATAGCCGAAATACACCGAGCGTTCCGCCTTGCTCACCGGCTCGCCCGGGCCAGGCCGTCCGCGCAGGAAGGCGGTGGTGACCTCGTAACGGTCGGTGGGCAGTGCCTGGATGATCTGCTCGGCCAGGTCGGAAGCATTGACGTTGTAGTAGTTCTGCAGTTGCAGGACCTTGATGCGACGCGGGCTCATGCCGGGCTCTTCCTGGACTTCAACCACAGGCGCAACGCCTTGCGGGTATAGGAAAACTTGAACAGCACCCGCCAGTCGGTCCTGATCGCCTCGCCGTAGTAATGGCGGGCGCCGTCCGTGTCACCGGCCAGCAGGCAGGTGCGGAACAGCGACAGGCAGCGCTGGGCGCGGTAGGCGGGCTTGAGGGACTGGAGGCCGGCGGGCAACTGGCGGAACACTTCGTCCACCAGATCGAGGCCGACCCGGCGGGCGGCCTCGGCGTTGTGCCGCAGGCTGCCGGGATGCTTGTGGATCCTCGCCAGCGACAGGTCGAGGACTTCGACCTCACGCCGGGTCAGGCAGTAGGCGAAGACCGGGATATCCTCGCTGTGACGCAGCTGCTCGGGATAAGGGCGCTCCAGCAGCAGCTCGCGGAGGAAGACACAGGCGCCGTGGCTGAGGGCGATCTTCTTGTCCAGCAGGTACGCCTTAAGGCGCTGCAGGGCGTCGGCCGGGACGGGGCTGGCGGCATGGGCGCGCTCGCGGCCATCGGGCTCGATCGAAACGTGGCCGGCCAGCCAGAGACCGACATCCGGCCGGGCCCGCAGGCGGTCACAGAGGCCGGGCAGCACACCGGGCGCCAGCTCGTCGTCGGCGTCCAGCAACAGCACGTAGCGACCCTGGGCCAACTGCACGCCGTTGTTGCGAGCGGCGGAGGGTCCGCCATTGGCCTGGCGCACGCCCTGGAAGGCCTCGCCATGACGCTGGCTAAGGGCGGCGAAGACCGCCGGCGTGTCATCGGTGGAACCGTCGTCCACCACCCAGAGTTCGACCTCCGGGGTGGCCTGGGACAACACCGAGTCCACGGCACGCGGGAGCACGCCCGCGTAGTTGTAGCTGGGGATGATGATGCTAAGCAGCGGCTTAGCCGACATGGTCATACCAGTCCTTGCCTTCCTTGACGACCAGAATGTCTTCCATGATCAGGTACTGCAGGTCCGAGCCGTAGAACATGTTCAGCGCGTCGGTGGGCGAGCAGATCATCGGCTCGCCACGGCGATTGAGGGAGGTGTTCAGGGAGACGCCGTTGCCGGTCAGGTTCTCCAGCTCCTTCATCAGGTCGTACCAGCGCGGGTTGTGCCGGCGCTCCAGCACCTGGGCACGGGAGGTACCGTCCTCATGCACCACCTCGGAGACGCGGGTCTTCCACTCCTCGTTGACCTCGAAGGTGAAGGTCATGAAGGGGCTCGGATGATCGACCTTGAGCATCTGCGGCGCCACGGTGTCGAGCATCGACGGGCAGAAGGGCCTCCAGCGCTCGCGGAACTTGATCTGCTCGTTGATGCGGTCGGCCACGCCCGGCACGCTCGGGCAACCGATGATGGAGCGACCACCCAGGGCGCGGGGGCCGAATTCCATGCGGCCCTGGAACCAGGCCACCGGGTTGCCGTCGGCCATGATGCGGGCGATGCGCTGCGGGGTGTTCTCGATGCGCTTGAACACCGGCTTGTTCGGGTGACGGGCGCAGGCGGCGATCACGTCCTCGTTGCTGAACGACGGGCCGAGGTAGACGTGCTCCATCTTCTCCACCGGCACGCCGCGTTTGTGGGACACATAGGCGGCGGCGCCGACGGCGGTACCGGCGTCACCGGAGGCCGGCTGCACGAACAGCTCCTTCACCTCGGGGCGGGCGATGATCTTCTGGTTCAGCTTGACGTTCAGCGCGCAGCCGCCGGCGAAGGCGATCTTGCCGGTTTCGCGGATGATGTCGCCCAGGTAGTAGTCCATCATCTCCAGCGCCAGCTTCTCGAACAGGGCCTGCATGCTGGCGGCGTAGTGGATGTAGGGGTCGTCGGCGATGTCGCCCTGGCGCTTCGGGCCGAGCCACTCGATCAGCTTGGGCGAGAAGTAGTAGCCCTTGCCGTTCTCCTTGTAGCGACGGAAGCCGATGACGTTGGCGTAGTCGGTGTTGATCTCCAGCTGGCCGTTCTCGAACTTGGCCAGGCGGGAGAAATCGTACTTGGCGGCGTCACCGTAGGGCGCCATGCCCATGACCTTGAACTCGCCGTCGAGCATCTCGAAGCCGAGGTACTCGGTGATGGCACCGTAGAGGCCGCCCAGGGAATCCGGGTCGTAGAACTCCTTGATCTTGTGGATCTTGCCGTTCTCGCCCCAGCCGAAGAAGGTGGTGGCGTACTCGCCCTTGCCGTCGATCCCGAGGATCGCGGTCTTCTCCTTGAAGCCGGAGCAGTGGTAGGCGCTGGAGGCATGGGCCAGGTGGTGCTCCACCGGCTCGATCTTCACTTTCTTCGCGTCGAAGCCCAGTTGCTCCAGGCACCAGACGATTTTCTTGCGGTAGCGCTTGTAGCGGCGGTTGCCCATGAGGATCGCGTCCAGGGCGCGATCCGGGGCGTACCAGTAGCGCTTGGCGTAGTGCCAGCGGGCTTCGCCGAACAGGCTGATGGGGGCGAAGGGAATGGCCACCACATCCACATCCGACGGCTTGATGCCGGCCTGCTCCAGGCAGAACTTGGCCGACTCGTAGGGCATGCGATTCTTCGCGTGCTTGTCGCGCACGAAGCGCTCTTCTTCGGCGGCCGCGATCAGCTTGCCGTCGATGTAGAGCGCGGCGGAAGGATCATGGCTGAGGGCGCCGGAAAGGCCGAGGATCGTCAATGCCACAGTGTTAAGCCTCTTGAAAGCTGCTGGCTGCCCGAGTCGAAAGGCCCGAGGCGACAGCGGTCGTATGGTTCACAGCCCGGCGGGCTTTGCGTTCCAGCCTCAAGCGTCCGGCTTGAAGCTGTCTTTCGGTAATCGTCGATCCAGCATCTGGTACAGCGCCGACTCGGCCGGCCAATTGCGCAGGAAGCGCGCGCGATCCCGGGCATAGGCCCTGGCGAAGCTGCGCTCGCTGCGGTGTTGCTGCACGGCGTCGAGGTCGATCAGGGTCCAGCGGCCGTCCTGCCAGAACAGGTTGTAGCCCTTGAAATCACCATGGCTGATGCGTTCGCGGATCAGCGCGGCGAAAAGCTGATCGAGGGCCACGAGCTCGGACTCAGGCGGCATGCCGGCCCCGTCCGGGTCGTCCAGATAGGGTCGAAAACGCGCGATTATATCGTGCCCGGAGAGATATTCGGTAATCAGGTAGGCGCGCCCCCGCAGCCAGAGGAAGCGACGCTCGATCACCGCCAGCGGGCGGGGCGTGGCGATACCCAGGAATGCCAGGCGATTGCCCTCGCGCCAGCTGTGCCAGGCGCGGCTGGGACGCCAGAAGCGGGTCAGCCAGTGCAGCGGCCCCTTGATGTTGTAGCGCTTGACCAGCACCTGCCGCGCCCCCGAGTCGACCTCGGCGACGGTGGCGGTGGCGCCCTGCTTGAGCGAGCGTCCGGCCGCCAGCGCCCGGTCGGGATCACGCAGCAGTGGCGCCAACTCGGCAAGGCAGTCCCGACGCGCCGCCTGCAGACCGAACGCGCCGCGAACCACGCTGAACAGGCTGCAATCCCGGGCGATCTTCTTCATGTAGTCGCCCAGGCGCCAACGTCGCACCCGGGCGATCTCCTTCTGCAGGGCTTCCAGGGGCAGGGCATGTTCGCCGTTGACCAGCAGGTAGTGCACCAGCAGCTCTTCGATGAAGGGGTCCAGCGTCGCGGGCAACTGGGCGAAGAACACCCCCAGGTTGGCCAGCACCTTGTCCCGGGACAGCACCGTGCCAGGCGACTCGGCGCGGATACCGCCCCCGTCGATCAGGTACAGGCGGCCGTCCTGGCGCAGCAGGTTGTCCAGGTGCAGGTCTTCCTGGACCAGGCCGGCCAGGTGCAGGCGCGCGATGGCGACCAAGGCTTCGGCCAGTACCCCCTGCTGCTCGGCGGAGAGCGGGGAGTCCCGCTCCACCCGGCGCCAGGCATCCCAGAGGCTTTCGGCGGCATCCAGATAGTCGAACAGCAACCAGCCGCCCCGTCCCGCCAGCCGCCCTTCGGCGAGCAGGCCCGGGGTATCCAGTCCCTGCCCTTGCAGGGCGCGCACGCCCTCCAGCTCCCGCTGGAAATGACGCTCGGCCTTGCGCCCTACCAGGATCTTGGCCAGGACCTTGCGCCCCTGCCACAGGGCCACGCCGACATAACGCTGGCCGGGCAGCACGCGCAGCAGGCCTTGCAGCTCAAGGCCACCGGCGATGTCCAGGTGCAGCGGGAGCTGCGGAGCGCGACCGGACCGCGCAAGCTCTTCCAGGGTCATCGGGCGCCCTCCTTGCTCCGACGACGACGAGCGAGCCGGGACGTCCATTCCGCCACCTCGACGGAATCGACCGGCCGCGCGAGGTAGCCGGAAAGCAGCTCGCGAATCTCGGACTCCCCCCAGGCATCGGCACGCCGCACCAGGGCCTCCAGGTCCTTGACCCGGTCACGACGCCCCAGCAACAGGGGTCGGGTCTTCTCCAGGTCGATCAGGCAGGCCTCGAAGCCGGCGCGGGTCTCCCGCAGGAAGACGTGCTTGGGATAGAAGCAACCGTGCAACTGCCCCCCTCCATGCAGGCGGCGCGCCAGGGTCGCCACCGCCGCGATCAGGGCGGCACGCTGTTCGCCGGGGAACGCCGGCCACTGCTCCAGCCAGGCCGCCAGCTCGCGCCAGCCATCCAGGGCCCGGGACACCAGGATGGCGCGGCGCTCGCCCGCCACCTGCCGGGCGCCGAAGAACGCGGCCTGCAACGCGGGAATCCCCAGTTCCTGGTAGCGGCGGATGTTGCGGAACTCCCGGGCGAAGGTGGGCTCGCCCAAGGGGCGCGCCAGGCTGCGGCTGAGGAAGTTGCTCTGCCGCTTGAGGTAGTAGGCGGCGTCGCCCAGGTCCAGTCGGAAGACGCTGCTCCAGCCGCCCCGGCCGGTATTGGGCTCATCCACCGCGTCCAGGCGCAGGTTCCAGAGCGCATCGAAGTTATCCAGTCCGTGGCGGGCGAGAATCTCCCGGTCCTCCACGGCGATGAAGTCGCTCATTCACGTCCCTCGAAAAACTTGAGGATGTGCCGCACCCGGCGCTTGTCCGCAGCGCTCAGGCGCGAACGCTCCCGGTACTGCAGGTAGAAGCGCAGGCGCTGGCTGCGACTCAGGTGGTACTTGGCCACCTTGTCCAGGCAGGCCAGGTCCTTGATGACCCGATAGCGCAGGAAAGGCCCCCACCAGAAGGTGCCGGTTGGGCAGTCGATGAGGAACAGGGCGCCCGCATCGTCCACCAGCAGGTTGCGCCACTTCAGGTCGTTGTGGGCGAAGTGGTGCTGGTGCAGGCTGCGCGTGGCGCTGGCCAGTTGACGGCTCACCCGGTCCACCCAGCGCGCGTCCGCCAGGCGCGGATCGCCACTGCGGGCGAGATCGGCAAGGTCCACGGTGCCCTTGAGTTCACGCGTGATCAGAGCGCCCCGATGAAAGGCGCCGATGCGCCGTTCCAGCCCCCAGGCCACCACCGGCGCGGTCGGTATGCCCCATTTGTCGAAATGGCGCAGGTTCTGCCACTCCGCCTTCACACGGGGGCGTCCGAACCAGCGACGCAGCCCCTTGCCGGCGCCCCAGTACCGCTTGACGTAGTAGCGCACGCCCTGGTGCTCCACCCGGAGCACCTCCGACAGCGGATCGCCGGTGATCCACTCACCCTCCAGGGCGAACACCCGGTCGAGGTCGCCGAAGAGCGCAGCGGCTTCAGCCGACAGCCCCTCGGCAAGGTTCCATTGACTCACGCCTCGTCTCCTCCGGCGTACTTGCGCTCGTAGCGCGACAACAGGCGCTCCGCCTTCTGCTCGAGCCAGGCCAGCAGGCCGATCTCCTCCCTCAGCACCTGGCGCAGCGGCTGGCGGAAGTAGGCCTTGAGGAAGCGCAGCTTGTCGCGGCGGGTGAGACCGATGTTCAGCGCCGAGAAGTAGAGCCCGGCCAGGTCCTTGTCGCGCCAGCGCCGGGGTGTGTGGCGACGGCTCTGGGCACGGTGCAGGTCGATCAGCGACAACCTGAAATCATCCGCCGTGACCGGCCTGTCGGTGTGCAGGAGGAAATGGCAGATGTAGCAGTCGCGGTGATTGACCCCGGCCCGGTGCATGGTCCCGGTCATCCGGGCCACTTCCTCGATCAGGGCCCACTTGAGCCTCGCCGGCGGCGGATCGTTCGGCCAATCGAGGCAGAAATCCTCGAGGCTGATGGTGGGTGCCAGTTCCTCGGTGATGATGAAGGAATGCTGCCGCGCCGGATTGCCGCCCCGCTCACCAAAGGCCACGGCGGTCATGGTGGGGACGCCGACCTCATGGAGGCGGCGGATGGCCGTCCACTCCTGGCCGGCTCCCAGCACGGGCGCCTTGGCCGTTACCAGGTTCTTGACGATCTCGGCCCAACCGATGCCCCGATGGATCTTGACGAAATAGCCTCGCCCGTCCACCTCGGTGCGCAGGGTGCGCCGCCCTTCCAGCTCGCGGTATACCTGGCCTTCGAGCGCCTCGACGGCGGCGAAGGCGTCACGCCCGGCCCAGAGGCGCTCGAAGGGCTCCTTCAGGACCAGTTTCATGGGCGCTCCGCGAGGATCACGTCAGCGGCGCGCTGCGGCATGCTGTAGAGGTCGGCGGAATCGGCGAAGGCCAGGCCATTGGCGCCCCAGCGGGCTCGGCTCACGGAGTCCGCGAGCATCTCGGCGAGCATGCGGTTGAAGGCATCCTGGTCGAAGGGGCTCGGAGCCACGCGGCCGCTGTCGGCCTCGACGATGTAGTGGGCATAGCCGCAGACATCGGTGACCAGCACCGGAAGCCCCGCCACCAGCGCCTCCAGGAGCACGGTGCCGGTGTTTTCGTTGTAGGCCGGGTGGATCAGCAGGTCGGCCCCCAGCAGGAAGCGAGGAATATCGCTGCGTCCCTTGAGGATCTGCACCTGGTCGGAAATGCCCAGGGTCTTCATCTGCAGCAGGAAGGGCTTGGGGTCATCCTGGCCGATGACGATCAGCCGGGTGCGCTTCTTCAGTTCGCGGGGCAACGCTGCGAGGGCCTTGAGGCTGCGATCCAGGCCCTTGGTCTTGAAGCCGGAGCCGATCTGTACCAGCAGCAGTTCATCATCGGACAGTTTGAACTCACGGCGGAACTCCGCACGGATCTCGGCGGCGTTGGCCGGTGCGCGACGGTCCGCCGCGATACCCGGCGGCAGCAGGTGGAAACGCCCGGCCGGGGTGGCGTAATGCTTGACGAAGAGCGGCTGCTGCACCTCGGAGATCATCAGCACCGAGGTTGCAGACTCGGGTGCGAACACTGCGCGTTCGTAGTCGGCGAAGTGCTTGTAACGCCCCCAGCGGCGATAGAGGCCGTTGCGCAAGGTCTGGGCCTTGTCCTCGAAGCAGGGGTCGGCGGCGTAGTAGACATCCAGGCCCGGCATCTTGTTGAAGCCGATCACCCGGTCCACCGGACGCTTCGCCAGGTCAGCCTCGACCCAGGCGGTGAATTTCTCGTTGCGCTTGTGGTTGAACAGCGCCTTGACCGGCGCGATCAGCACCTCGAAGCCCTCCGGGACGTCGCCTTCCCAGATCATGGTGTAGACGCGGATTTCATGCCCACGACGCTGGCACTCCAGGGCAATGCGCATGAAGTCACGCTGCAGGCCGCCGAAGGGGAAGTACTTGTAGAGCACGAAGGCCAGTTGCATCAGTGGAAATCCTCGGTCAGCAGCAGGGCCTCCAATTGGGTGGCCACCCGCTGCGGATTGAGCCGGGTGAAGCAGAGGGGCTGCTCACGCGCCAGGTCGAACAGGCGTCGATCCTCCGCCGTCGGCTTGTAGGCGCAGGTCTTCTTCAGGCAGGGCGCGCAGGGAAAGTCGCTGCCCAGATGGATCTGCGCCCGCCCATAGGCACCGGTGAAGCCCGGGTTGGTCGGGCCATAAAGCGACAGGGTCGGCACATCCAGTGCCGCCGCCAGGTGACCGAGTCCGGTATCCACGGCCACGCAGGCCCGTGCGCCAGCCACCACCTTGGCCATGCCCGCCAGGGACAAGCGGGGAAGCACCGCAGCCTTTTCCAGACCCTGGGCGATGCGTTCGGCCCGCGCCTTCTCGCTCGGATTGCCCCAGGGCAGGCGCACATGCCAGCCGTGGTCGCAGGCACGCTCGGCCAGCTCTCGCCAGTAGTGCTCGGGCCAGTGCTTGGTGTCCCAGGTGGTGCCGTGGAGGAACAGCAGGTAGGGGGCCTCTCCCGCGGAGTCGGCCAGTTGGGCGCGATTCAGCCCGTAATTGCCCACCCCTTCCGGCAAACGGTAGTCCAGGGCCTGGGCGAACAGTTGGCGCACCCGCTCCACGGCGTGCTGACCCCAGGCGACCGGGTAGCGACGGTCGTAGAAGCGACTGGCAAGGGGCTCGCGGGCCGACGACTTGTCCAGGCCCGCCACGCGCGCGCGGGTATAGCGGGTCAGCCAGGCGCTTTTCAGCAGCCCCTGGGCATCGATCACCAGGTCGTACCGGGCTTCCCGGAGACGGCGCTTGAAGCGGCGCCATTCGCCACTCTTCAGCGTCTGCCAGAAATTCTTGCGCCAGCGACGGATGGCGACCGGAATGACCCGGGCCACCGCCGGGTGCCAGGCGGGTATTTCGGCGAAGCCTTCTTCCACCACCCAGTCGAACTGGATGCCGGGGATCGCGCGCGCGGCATCGGTCAGCGCCGGCAGGGTATGAATGACGTCACCCAGGGAGGAGGTCTTGATCAGCAGTACCCGCACTCAGGAAGTCTCCACCAGTTCCAGCGGGTCCGGGGCCAGGCGATCCAGGGCCTCGATCACCGGTCGCGGCTTGAGTTCGCGCAGGCAATCGTAGTGACCGAAGCGGCAGGTACGCTCGAAACAGGGACTGCATTCCAGGCCGAGGCGGACGATCTCCACCTGCTCGGCCAGGGGCGGCGTGAACTGCGGCGAAGTGGAGCCGTAGATCGCCACCAGCGGACGCCCCAGGGCCGCCGCCACATGCATCAGGCCGGAGTCGTTGGACACCACGGCGCTGGCGCAGGACAGCAGGTCGATGGCTTGCGCCAGGCTCGTCTCGCCGGCGAGGTTGGTGACTTCTTCGCGCAGGCCGGGGATCAGCCGCATGCGGATGTCCTCGCCACCGGGGTGGTCGTTCTTCGAGCCGAACAACCAGACCTGCCAGCCCGCGCGAATCTTCACCTCGGCGACCTTGGCGTAGTGCTCCGCCGGCCAGCGCTTGGCCTCGCCGAACTCGGCCCCAGGGCAGAGGGCCAGCACCGGGCGGTCCAGCCCCAGGCCGAAGCGCTCGAGTGCGGCTTCACGACTGGCCGGTTCGATGCGCAAGGCAGGGCGCGGATAGGGCCTGGGCAGTTCGGCGCCGGGCTCGAAAGCGAGCGCCATGAAGCGCTCGATCATCAGCGGATGACGATCCTTGTCCAGGGTGCGGATGTCGTTCAGCAGCCCATAGCGCATCTCGCCCTTCCAGCCGGTACGCGTCGGGATATCCGCGAACCAGGGCACCAGGGCCGACTTCAGGGAGTTGGGCAGGAGGATCGCCTGGTCGTAGCGGCCCACCAGGGACTTGCCGATCTTGCGGCGGGTGGCGATATCCAGCACGCCATGACCGATGGGAAAGCTCAGGGCGCTCCGCACTTCCGGCATGCGTTCGAGGATGGGCCGGCTCCATTCGGGCGCCAGCACGTCGATCTCGCAGTCGGGATGGCGGGACTTCAGGCACTGGAAGAGTGTCTGCGCCATCACCATGTCGCCCACCCAGGAGGGTCCTACGATCAGAATGTTCATAAGGGCAGCTTCAAGCCTCAAGCGACAGGCCGCAAGCTCCAAGCGGTGACGACCACTTGTGGCTTGCGGCCTGCGAAATGCGGCTCAGTCGGATTACTTGACCAGGGTGCGCCACTCGGCGTGGGCCGAGGTCTTGCCGGTCACCAGGTCGAAGTAGGCTTTCTGCAGCTTCTCGGTCACCGGACCACGACGACCGGCGCCGATCTGGCGGCCGTCGACTTCGCGAATCGGGGTGACTTCTGCGGCGGTGCCGGTGAAGAAGGCCTCGTCGGCGATGTACACCTCGTCGCGGGTGATGCGCTTCTCCACCACCTTGATGCCCAGCTCACCGGCCAGGGTCAGGATGGTGCTGCGGGTGATACCGTTCAGGCAGGAGGTCACTTCCGGGGTGTACACCACGCCGTCCTTGACCAGGAAGATGTTCTCGCCCGAACCCTCGGCGACGTAGCCTTCAGGGTCCAGCAGCATGGCCTCGTCGGCGCCGCCGGAGATGGCTTCCTGCAGGGCCAGCATCGAGTTGATGTAGTTGCCGTTGGCCTTGGCGCGGGTCATGGAGATGTTGACGTGGTGGCGGGTGTAGGAGCTGGTACGCACCTTGATACCGGTTTCCAGCGCCTCTTCGCCCATGTAGGCGCCCCAGTGCCAGGCCGCCACTATCACATGCACCTTCAGGCCGGAGGCACGCAAGCCCATGCCTTCGCTGCCGAAGAACACCATGGGGCGCAGGTAGGCGCTTTCCAGGCCGTTCTCACGCACGGCGGCGCGCTGGGCCTCGTTGATCTCCTCCTTGGTGAAGGGGATCTGCATGTTGAAGATGTGGGCGGAGTCGAACAGGCGGTCGGTGTGGGCCTGCAGGCGGAAGATGGCGGTGCCGTCCGGGGTGTTGTAGGCGCGCACACCTTCGAACACGCCCATGCCGTAGTGCAGGGTGTGGGTCAGGACGTGGGTGGTCGCCTCGCGCCACGGCACCAGTTCGCCGTCATACCAGATCACGCCATCACGATCGGCCATCGACATATTGCCAACTCCTCAAGAATTCGATTGGTTCAGCGGTCCGGGTCACTTCAGACCCAGCTCACGCCAGATACGCATCACGCCTTGGCGCTCCGCATGGAACTGGTCACCAGCCACCACCCCGGGCTGCTTCTGCAGGGCCTGGCGATGCGCCGCCGAGCGATAGGCCTTGTAGGCTTCCTGCAGCAGGTGGACGTCCTCGCCGGACAGCAGGTTCGCCTGCTCCAGGCTATCCAGAATGCGGATGTTATCGGTGTAACGCACCAGTTCGGGGTGCTGTCGCGACCAGGCCAGGGCCGCATATTGCACCATAAATTCGATATCGACGATACCGCCGGCATCCTGCTTCAGATCGAAGGGTGCCGCGGCCTCGAAGGCATTCGCTCCGGTTCCGGCAGCGGTTTCCCGGGTACCGAGGTTCTCGCGCATCTTGGCCCGCATCTCGCTGACCTCCAGGCGCAATCCCTCCAGGTCGCGTTCGCGGCCCAGCACGGCCAGGCGTACCTGCTCGAAAGCGGTCGCCACCCCAGGGGAGCCCACCAGCACCCGGGCGCGCACCAGGGCCTGGTGCTCCCAGGTCCAGGCCTCGTTCTCCTGATAACGCTGGAACGCTCCCAGGGAACTGACCAGAAGACCTGCGGCACCGGAAGGGCGCAGGCGCATGTCCACCTCATACAACGCACCGGAGGTGGTCTGTGTCGTCAGCAGGTGGATGATCCGCTGCCCCAGCCGCGTGAAGAACTGGGCGCCGTCGATGGGCTTGGCACCGTCGGTTTCGGCCTGGGGGTCGCCATCATGGATGAACACCAGGTCGAGGTCGGAGCCGTGGCCGAACTCCAACCCGCCCACCTTGCCGTAACCGACGATGATGAAGTCCGGATCGCAGAGGCTGCCATCGGCACGCTTCGGCGTCCCATGCCGGGCCACGGTCTGGCGCCAGGCCAGGGCCAGCACCTGGTCGAGAATCGCCTCGGCCAACCAGGTCAGGTAGTCGCTCACCTTCATCAGCGGCAGAGTCCCGGCGATCTCCGAGGCCGCCACCCGCAGGCTGTGGGCCAGCTTGAAGTGACGCAACGCCTCCATCTGCTGCTCCAGGTCGTCCTCGGGAATCCGGGTCAGTCGCTCACGCAGCTCGGCGGCCAGCTCCGGCGCCAGCGGCGGCCGGTAGAGACGCCCCTCATTGAGCAGCTCATCCAGCAGCAGTGGGAAACGGGTGATCTGCTCGGCGATCCAGGGGCTGGCGGCGCAGAGCTCGATCAGGCGCTGCAGCGCGCCGGGGTTCTCGGTCAGCAGCACCAGATAGGCCGAGCGACGCGCCACCTTCTCCACCATGGGCAGCACCCGCTCCAGCACCAGATCGGGATTGCCATGCTCAACGGTAAGATTCAGCAAACGAGGGATGAAGGCATCCAGCCGCTCACGCCCCAACCGCTGCATGGCGCGGACCTGGGGGCCGTTGCGCAGGTCGGTCAGGCGACGCCAGGCCGCAGCCGGGTCGACGAAGCCCGCCTCGCCCAGCTGTCGGCAGGCGCTGTCCTCGTCCAGGGCTTCTTCCCAGAGGGGCAGCCACTCGCCGCCGATGCAGCTGTCGCCGCTACCGCCCTCCTCCTCGTCCGGGTCGGCGATCACCTGCTGGAAATGCCACTCCACCCGACCACGCCAGTACATGAGCCGCTCATGGAAACCCGCCCAGTTGTCGAATCCCATGATGAAGGCGACGCGCGCGCGATCCAGGTCGTTGTCCGGCAGCATCTGGGTCTGGCGATCGGCGATCGCCTGCAAGGCGTGCTCGGTGTAGCGCAGGAACTCGTAGCCTTCCTTCATCTCCGCCACCACCGGCGGCGGCAGGTAGCCCTGCCCCTCCAGGGTACCGAGGACACCCAGCAGCGGCCGCTGCTGCAGGCTGAGGTCGCGACCGCCATGAATCAGCTGGAAGGCCTGGGCGATGAACTCCACCTCGCGAATGCCGCCGGAGCCCAGCTTGACGTTCTCGGTCATGCCCTTGCGGCGCACTTCCTGCTGGATCAGCTGCTTCATGGCACGAAGCGCTTCGATGGCGGAGAAGTCCAGGTAACGGCGATAGACGAAGGGACGCAGCATCTGCAGCAACTGGGCGCCCGCCGCCTGATCGCCACCCACCACGCGGGCCTTGATCATGGCGTAGCGCTCCCAGTCACGCCCCTGGTCCTGGTAGTACTGCTCCAGGGCGTTGAAGCTGAAGACCAGCGGGCCCGACGAGCCGTAGGGACGCAGACGCATGTCCACACGGAAGACGAAGCCGTCCACGGTGATGGCATCCAGGGCCTTGATCAGCCGCTGCCCCAGGCGAGTGAAGAATTCCTGGTTGTCCAGGGAACGCTTGGTGCCTTCGGTTTCGCCGCCTTCCGGGTAGCCGAAGATCAGGTCGATGTCCGAGGACAGGTTCAGCTCATGGGCGCCGAGCTTGCCCATGCCCAGCACTACGAGATGCTGCGGCTCGCCGGAGCGGCGACCGACCGGCGTGCCGAACTGGGCGCAATGACGCTCGTAGAGCCAGCGGTAGGCCAGGTCGATGCAGGCATCGGCGAGATCGGAAAGGTCGCGGCAGGTTTCCGCAAGATCGGCCTGACGGGTCAGGTCGCGCCAGATGATGCGCAACTGCTGCCGGTTGCGGTACCGACGCAGGCGCCGGCCGAGATCGTCCTCGTCCGCGCAGTCGGCCAGGAGTTCCGCCACCTGCCCCCGCAACTCGCCCGGCGCCAGGGAGCGCTCCAGTTCACCGGAGGCGGCCAGCGCCAGCAGCATGGCCGGGTCCCGCTGGGCCTGCTCGGACACGAAGTCACTGGCGGCGGCGACCCGGGCGAAGGCCTGCTGCCGCTCGTCGGACCAATGGGCGAGCTCGGGAGCCTGGTCGGCAAGGGCGGTGCGGAAGGCGGAAAGCGCGCGTTCGGCGCTGGGCTGGAGGTTGGCCGGCAAGGCGGCCAGCGGCGGCAGGCTCATGGTCTATCCTTTCTGGGCCGCGGGCCGAGGCTGGGTTCCGTAGCTGGCATGGCGGCGATAAAACCGCTCTAACTCGGGGCTTGCAGCCGACTGCGCCGCGCAGTCTGTAGTTTTACTACGAAAGATTGTATCCAGAGGGCTGAAACCTTCGTCGATTTGTAGTAAAACTACACGAGCCCGGTTCTACCCCCGGTAACAAGAATTTTCGCCGCGACCGCCCCACAAGGCCGGCCGTGACCACTGGCATCCGATTCTGGAAGCCTTTCCGCCCTGGAGCAAGCCATGCAAGACCTCGATCCCGTCGAAACCCAGGAATGGCTGGATTCCCTGGAGTCCGTACTCGACAAAGAAGGTGAAGACCGCGCGCATTACCTGCTGACCCGCATGGGTGAGCTGGCCACCCGCAGCGGCACCAAGCTGCCCTACTCCACCACCACGCCGTACCGCAACACCATCCCGGTTTCCCACGAGGCACGCATGCCGGGCGACCTGTTCATGGAGCGCCGTATCCGCTCCCTGGTGCGCTGGAACGCCCTGGCCATGGTGATGCGCACCAACCTCGAAGACCCGGACCTGGGCGGCCACATCTCCAGCTTCGCGTCCTCGGCCACCCTGTACGACATCGGCTTCAACTACTTCTTCCAGGCTCCCACCGAGGAGCACGGCGGCGACCTGATCTTCTACCAGGGCCACGCCAGCCCCGGCATCTACGCCCGCGCCTTCATGGAAGGCCGCCTGAGCGAGGACCAGATGCTGAACTTCCGTCGCGAAGTCGACGGCAAGGGCCTGTCGTCCTATCCGCACCCCTGGCTGATGCCGGACTTCTGGCAGTTCCCCACCGTATCCATGGGCCTCGGCCCGATCCAGGCCATCTACCAGGCCCGCTTCATGAAGTACCTGGAAGCCCGTGGCTTCATCCCGGCCGGCAAGCAGAAGGTCTGGTGCTTCATGGGTGACGGCGAGTGCGACGAGCCCGAATCCCTCGGCGCCATCTCCCTGGCCGGCCGCGAGAAGCTGGACAACCTGATCTTCGTCATCAACTGCAACCTGCAGCGCCTCGACGGCCCGGTTCGCGGCAACGGCAAGATCATCCAGGAACTGGAAGGCGTCTTCCGTGGCGCCCAGTGGAACGTCAACAAGGTCGTCTGGGGCCGCTTCTGGGATCCGCTGTTCGCCAAGGACAAGGACGGTTCCCTGCAGCGTCGCATGGACGAAGTGGTGGACGGCGAATACCAGAACTACAAGGCGAAGGACGGTGCCTACGTCCGCGAGAACTTCTTCAACACGCCCGAACTGCAGGAAATGGTCAAGGACCTTTCCGATGACGAGATCTGGCGTCTCAACCGTGGCGGCCACGACCCCTACAAGGTCTACGCGGCCTACCACCAGGCCGTGAACCACAGCGGCCAGCCCACCGTCATCCTGGCCAAGACCATCAAGGGCTACGGCACCGGCGCTGGCGAAGCGCAGAACACCGCCCACAACACCAAGAAGGTGGATGTGGACAGCCTGCGCCAGTTCCGCGACCGCTTCGACATCCCGGTTCGCGACGAAGAACTGGAGAAGCTGCCCTTCGTGCGTCCCGAGCCGGGCAGCGCGGAGCACAAGTACCTGCACGAGCGCCGCGCCGCCCTGGGTGGCTACGTGCCCCAGCGTCGCGTGAACAGCTTCAGCATCCCGACCCCGCCGCTGGATACCCTCAAGGCCATCCTCGACGGCTCCGGCGATCGCGAGATCTCCACCACCATGGCCTTCGTGCGCGTCCTGGCGCAGCTGGTCAAGGACAAGGAACTGGGTCAGCGCATCGTCCCGATCATCCCGGACGAAGCCCGTACCTTCGGCATGGAAGGCATGTTCCGCCAGTTGGGCATCTACTCCTCCGTCGGCCAGCTCTACGAGCCCGTCGATAAGGACCAGGTGATGTTCTACAAGGAGGACAAGAAGGGCCAGATCCTCGAAGAGGGCATCAACGAAGCGGGCGCCATGTCCTCCTTCATCGCGGCCGGTACCTCCTACAGCAACCACAACCAGCCCATGCTGCCGTTCTACATCTTCTACTCGATGTTCGGCTTCCAGCGCATCGGCGACCTGGCCTGGGCGGCCGGCGACAGCCGCGCCCGTGGCTTCCTCATCGGCGGCACCTCCGGCCGCACCACGCTGAACGGCGAAGGCCTGCAGCACGAGGACGGCCACAGCCACATCATGGCGGCCACCATCCCCAACTGCCGCACCTACGACCCCACCTACGGCTACGAGCTGGCGGTGATCGTGCGTGAAGGCATCCGCCAGATGACCGAAGAGCAGCAGAACGTCTTCTACTACATCACCGTAATGAACGAAGCCTACCAGCAGCCGGCCATTCCGGAAGGCGTCGAGGAAGGCATCATCAAGGGCATGTACCTCCTGGAGGAGGACAAGAAGGAAGCCGCGCACCACGTGCAGCTGCTCGGTTCCGGCACCATCCTGCGGGAAGTCCGCGAAGCCGCGAAGATCCTCCGCGAGCAGTACAACGTCGCAGCCGATGTCTGGAGCGTCACCAGCTTCAACGAACTGCGTCGTGACGGCCTGGCCGTGGAGCGTCGCAACCGCCTGCACCCGGAACAGAAGCCGCAGCAGACCTACGTCGAGCAGTGCCTGACCGGCCGCAAGGGCCCGGTCGTGGCCTCCACCGACTACATGAAGCTGTTCGCCGACCAGATCCGCCAGTGGGTACCGAGCAAGGAATACAAGGTCCTCGGCACCGACGGCTTCGGCCGCAGCGACACCCGCAAGAAACTGCGCCACTTCTTCGAAGTGGATCGCTACTGGGTCGTGCTGGCCGCCCTCGAGGCCCTGGCCGACCGTGGCGAGATCGAGCCGAAAGTGGTGGCCGAGGCCATCGCCAAGTTCGGCATCGATCCTGAAAAACGCAACCCGCTGGACTGCTAAGGAGCGAAACGATGAGTGAATTGATTCGCGTACCCGATATCGGCAGCGGCGAAGGTGAAGTGATCGAGCTGTTCGTCAAGGTCGGCGATCGCATCGAGGCCGACCAGAGCCTGCTGACCCTGGAGTCCGACAAGGCCTCCATGGAAATCCCCGCGCCCAAGGCCGGGGTGATCAAGAGCCTCAAGGTCAAGCTGGGCGACCGCCTGAAGGAAGGCGACGAACTGCTGGAGCTGGAAGTCGAAGGCGCCGCCGCAGCTCCCGCTCCGGCTACCGCCCCCGCCGCCAAGGCCGAAGAAAAGCCCGCTGCCGCGCCGGCTCCCGTTGCGGCCCCCGTGGCCGCAGGCTCCAGCGTGCAGGACGTCTTCGTGCCGGATATCGGCACCGACGGCAAGGTCAAGGTCATCGAGGTACTGGTCAAGGCCGGCGACAGCGTCGAAGCCGACCAGTCGCTGATCACCCTGGAGTCCGACAAGGCCTCCATGGAGATCCCCTGCCCCGCCGCCGGCGTGGTGGAGAGCGTCGTCGTCAAGCTGGACGATGAAGTCGGCACCGGCGACCTGATCATCAAGCTCAAGGTAGCGGGCGCCGCTCCGGCCGCTCCGGCGCCGGCCCAGGCGACCGCCCCCGTGGCCGCCCCGGCTCCTTCCGCCGCCCCGGCAGCGGCACCGGCCACCGGCTCCTCGGTGCAGGACGTCCAGATTCCGGATATCGGCACCGACGGCAAGGTCAAGGTCATCGAAGTGCTGGTGAAGGTCGGTGACTCGGTCTCCGCCGAGCAATCCCTGATCACCCTGGAGTCCGACAAGGCCTCCATGGAAATCCCCTCCCCCGCCGCCGGCGTGGTGGAGAGCATCCTGGTCAAGCTGGACGATGAAGTCAGCACGGGAGACCTGATCCTCAAGCTCAAGGTGGCTGGTGCTGCCCCGGCTGCCCCGGCCGCCGCGCCCGCCCCCCAGCAGCCGCTGCACCGCGTGCCGGAAGGTGCGCACCCGGTCGCCGCTGCCGAAGTGTCGGCCATCGCCTCCCTGTCCGCAGCCGCCGCCAACACCACCGGCGTACCGGCACGCTCCAGCGGCGCCAAGGTCCATGCCGGCCCTGCGGTTCGCCAGCTGGCCCGCGAGTTCGGCGTGGAACTGGACGCCGTCCCCGCCACCGGCCCCCACGGCCGGGTGCTGAAGGAAGACGTCCAGGCCTACGTGAAGGCCATGATGCAGAAGGCCAAGGAAGCACCGGCGGCCGCTGCGGCAGCCACCGGTGGCGCGGGCATCCCGCCGATTCCGGCCGTGGACTTCAGCAAGTTCGGTGAAATCGAGGAAGTGGCGATGACCCGCCTGATGCAGGTCGGCGCCGCCAACCTGCACCGCAGCTGGCTCAACGTGCCCCACGTGACCCAGTTCGACTCCGCCGACATCACCGAGCTGGAAGCCTTCCGCGTCGCCCAGAAGGCCGTGGCCGAGAAAGCCGGCGTCAAGCTGACCGTGCTACCGCTGCTGCTCAAGGCCTGCGCCTACCTGCTCAAGGAACTGCCGGACTTCAACAGCTCCCTGGCCCCCAGCGGCAAGGCGCTGATCCGCAAGAAGTACGTGCACATCGGCTTCGCCGTGGACACCCCGGACGGCCTGCTGGTCCCGGTCATCCGCAACGTCGACCAGAAGAGCCTGCTGCAACTGGCTGCGGAAGCCGCCGCCCTGGCCGAGAAAGCGCGCACCAAGAAGCTCTCGGCAGACGACATGCAAGGCGCCTGCTTCACCATCTCCAGCCTCGGCCACATTGGCGGCACCGGCTTCACGCCGATCGTCAACGCGCCCGAGGTGGCGATCCTCGGCGTATCCAAGGCCACCATGCAGCCGGTGTGGGACGGCAAGGCCTTCCAGCCGCGCCTGATGCTGCCTCTGTCGCTGTCCTACGATCACCGCGTGATCAATGGCGCAGCCGCCGCGCGCTTCACCAAGCGACTGGGTGACGTGCTGGCGGATATCCGCACCATGCTGCTGTAACTGCTATTCGCGAGCACGCCACGCTCGTACCTCAACCCCGCCCCCCTGAGGCGGGGTTTTTTTTGCCTGCCATCCACCGCGCACGGCGCTCGTGTCCGCTCGCCCAGCGCCCGCAGCCGGCCATCCGCCCGGCATCGAATCGCCCTGCGCGGCGCGCTTGCCAGTGCCATCATCATGATGCACCCTTGCCCGATGCCTTGAAGTAGGCCGGCCTCTCAGCTGGTCAGAGATCTGGAAGCCCAGCACCCGATGAAGAGCCATCCCGATGCCGCCAGCCGTACGGTGGCCGAGATAGTGACGCAGTTGCCTGTCCCCTCGCGGCTGGGCCTCCTGCGTTTCGAGCGGCTCAACGAGGCCAGCTGGACGATGCTCTTCCTCGACCCATCCTGCGAGCATCGATTCGGCCTGCCGGCCAGCGAGCTCTGTGCCTTGCTCGACGCCCCCTACGCCAGCCTGATGGAGCCGGAGAGCCGCTACCGGCTGCACGACGAGGTGCAACGGCAGCTTGCCGAGCAGAAGCACTACAGCATCGAGTACACCCTGCACACGCCCAGGGGCGCCCTGCGCCTGATGGAGATGGGCGAAGCCTTCCAGCAGCACGGGCGCCACCTCCTGCGGGGCTACCTGATGGCCCAGGGGAACGCGGAAGCGCCCCCGGACAGGCGCAAGCATCAGGAGCTGGAAGCTCAGAACCACCAACTGCGAGACTCCCTGGAACGCTACCAGCGCACCCAGGAGGACCACCTGCAGCACCTGATCCGCTCCCGCGCCCAGCAAAGCCTGATCGTGCGTCTGGCACGGCACCGCTACAGCTCCAGCAACCCCGCCGAAGAAGCCGCGCAGCTCATCACGCGCGCCGCCTGCGAAGCCTACGACGTGGACCGCGCCGGTATCTGGCTGCTGGAGGGTAACGAACTGGCGGCCGTCAGCCTCTATCGCCGCGACCAGGCCCACCACGAGTACCCGCGCGCCATCGACATGAGCCTCTTTCCCCGCTATCTGGAAGCCCTCCACAGCGGCCGTGCCATCGATGCCCACGACGCTCGCAACGACCCGCGCACCAGCGAGCTAGCCAGCAACTACCTCAAGCCGGAGGGCATCACCGCCATGCTGGACGCCAGCATCCGCATCGGCGGCGAGGTGGTGGGTGTGCTCTGCCTGGAACACATCGGGGCGCCCCGGGTCTGGCACAGCGACGAGATCGCCTTCGCGGGGGAGCTGGCCGACCAGTTCGCCCAGGTCCTGGTGAACCAGCAGCGGCGCCATGCCGCCAGCGCCCTGCACCTGTTCCAGCGTGCCGTGGAGCAGAGCGCCAGCGCCTTCCTGCTGGTGGACCGTGACGGCCTGGTGGAGTACGTCAACCCGAGCTTCACCGCCATCACCCAATACAGCGCCGACGAAGTCCACGGCCGCCGCCTGTCCGACCTGCCGGCCCTGGAGAATCTCAGCGAGCTGCTCTTCGACACCGGCTCCGGCCTGGCCGCCTGCAACAGCTGGCAGGGCGAGTTCCGCAGTCGCCGCAAGAACCTCGAGCCCTACTGGGGCCAGCTGTCGATCTCCAAGGTGTTCGGCGAGGACGGCGAGCTGACCCACTACATCGGCATCTACGAGGACGTCACCCAGAGCAAGCTGGCCCAGCAACGCATCGAGAAGCTGGCCTACACCGACAACCTCACGGGGCTCGGCAACCGCCCCTATTTCATCCGCACCCTCGAGGAGCGCTTCCAGCACGACCACGAGACGCCCTTGTGCCTGCTGCTGGTGGACATCGACAACTTCAAGCGGATCAACGACAGCCTCGGCCACCAGACCGGCGACAAGCTGCTGGTGAGCCTGGCCCGTCGACTGCGCAACAGCCTCGCGTCCAATGGCGTCCTGGCGCGCTTCGCCAGCAACGAGTTCGCGGTGCTGCTGGACGGTGCCGACCTGGAGAGCGGCCAGCGCATCGCCGCCCAGGTGCTGCAGACCCTGGACAAGCCGCTGTTCGTCGACAACCAGCTGATCAGCGTCACCGGCTCCCTCGGGCTGGCTTGCGCGCCCCAGCACGGCCGCGACCCGCAGACCCTGATGAAGCACGCCGGCCTCGCCTTGCACAAGGCCAAGGCCAACGGCAAGCATCAGTTGCAGCTGTTCACCGAGGCCCTCAACGCCGAAGCCAGCTACAAGCTGTTCGTCGAGAACAACCTGCGCCGGGCCCTCGCACAGAACGAGCTGGAAGTCTTCTACCAGCCCAAGCTCTGCCTGCGCACGGGCCAACTGCTGGGCATGGAGGCGCTGCTGCGCTGGAACCATCCGGAGAAGGGCATGATCAGCCCGGAGCAGTTCATCAGCGTGGCGGAAGAGACCGGCATGATCATCCCCATCGGCAAATGGGTGATCCGCGAAGCCTGCCGCATGAGCCGGCACCTGTCCTCCGCCGGGCTCGGCAACCTGCAGGTGGCCATCAACCTGTCGCCCAAACAGTTCAGCGACCCGGACCTGGTGGGCTCCATCGCCGCCATTCTCCACGAGGAGCAACTGCCCCCCGCGCAGCTGGAACTGGAGCTCACCGAAGGCCTGCTACTGGAGGCCACCGAAGATACCCGGCACCAGCTCAATCGCCTGAAAAGCCTGGGCCTGACCCTGGCCATGGATGATTTCGGCACCGGCTATTCGTCCCTGAGCTACCTGAAGAAGTTTCCCATCGATGTCATCAAGATCGACCGCAGCTTCATCAAGGACATCCCCGACAGCCAGGACGACAAGGAAATCACCTCCGCGGTCATCGCCATGGCCCACAAGCTCAAGCTCAAGGTGGTGGCCGAAGGCATCGAAACCGCCGCCCAGTTGGGCTTCCTCCGGCGCCAGCACTGCGATGTCGGCCAGGGCTACCTGTTCGACAAGCCCATCGCCGGCAAGCACCTGCTTGAAAACCTCGGCCGCTACCCTTCCCGCAAAGGTGCCTTGGCGCGGTAACATCGATCTCCGCCGTTCACGACAGGAGAAGACCGATGGTCCTGCGTTCGCAAATCCTCGCCCACAAGCTGGAACTGCCCACAGCCGCCCAGGCACTGCCCGGCCGCGATGCGCCGATGCCGGTGCCTGACGCTCATTACGTCAACGGCCACCCGCTTCAGGGCCCCTTCCCCGCCGGCTTCGAAGTCGCGCAGTTCGGCCTGGGTTGTTTCTGGGGTGCCGAGCGCCGCTTCTGGCAGCAACCCGGCGTGTGGACCACCGCGGCGGGCTACGCCGGCGGCGCCACCCCCAACCCCACCTATGACGAGGTCTGCTCCGGCCTGACCGGTCACACCGAAGTGGTGCTGGTGGTGTTCGACCCCCGGGAAACCAGCTACGAAGCACTGCTCAAGGTGTTCTGGGAGGCCCACAACCCCACCCAGGGCATGCGCCAGGGCAACGATGTCGGCACCCAGTACCGCTCGGCCATCTACTGCTACAGCCCGGCCCAACTGGCCGCCGCCGAAGCCAGCCGCGAGCGCTTCCAGGCCGAACTGGAACGGTCCGGCTTCGGCGGCATCACCACCGAGATCCGGGAGGCGCCGGCCTTCTACTACGCCGAGGCCTATCACCAGCAGTACCTGGCCAAGAACCCGGGCGGTTACTGCGGACTGGGGGGAACCGGGGTCTGCCTGCCCGCCTGAAGGCAGGGCAGGCGGGGCGCCCCCTGACGGGTTAGACTCACATGGCCAATCGCCACTGAACCCGGACATGTCGCCCCAAGCCCAGTACATCCGTCCCGAACAGCTCTGCATCGGCCTCTACATCCAGCTGGAGCTGGGCTGGTGGGAGCACGACTTCGCCTTCAGCAACTTCAGGATCAAGGACGAGGGGCAGATCCGCGCGTTGCGCAGCCTGGGTCTCAAGCGCCTGCGCTACGACCCGAGCCGCAGCGACTGCGAGCCCCTGCCCCTGGACATTCCGGACAGCCCGGCCCCGCCTCCCCCACAGGAAGATCCCGAGGCCCGCGCCCGGGAATCCCGCGCGCAGAAGCTCCGCAAACTGCGCCAGCGGGTCGCCGAAGTGGACCGCCGCTTCGTGCAGGCCAGCCAGCGGGTCAAGGCCCTCAACCAGACCCTGCGCAGCCGGCCGGAAGAAGCCATCCAGCAGGCCGGCGCCATCGTGGTGGACCTGGTGGACACCTTGCTCGGGGAGCCGGGCGTGGTGCTCCACAGCATCACCGGCAAGGCCGCCGAGGATGCCTATTTCCATGCCCTCAACGTCACGGTGCTGGCCCTGCTGCTGGGGCGCCAGCTGGGCCTGGACGCCGAGGCCTGCCACAGCCTCGGGCTGGGCGCGCTGCTCCACGACATCGGCAAGATGGAGGTCCCCAGCAAGGTGCTGCTCAAGCCCGGGCCCCTGACCCGGCCCGAGCAGCAGCTCCTGCAGCTGCACACCGAATTCGGACTGCGCATGGGCCAGCGCCTGATGCTGGATGACGAGGTGCTGCGGATCATCCACGAGCACCATGAACACTGCGACGGCACGGGGTACCCGCGCGGCCTGCGGGAAGCGGGCATCGGACGCCTGAGCAAGCTGGCGGCCATCGCCAACCAGTTCGACAACCTCTGCAACCCGCCGGACCCACGCAACGCCCTGAGCCCCCATGAAGCCCTCGCCCTGATGTTCAAGCAGCAGCGCTCACGCTTCGACGAAGTGGCGTTGAAGGCCTTCATCCGTGCCATGGGGGTCTATCCGCCGGGCAGCCTGGTGCAACTGGATGACGAACGCTACGCGCTGGTCCTGGGCATGAACCCGACGCTGCCCTTGCGGCCGACGGTGGTCCTGCATGACCCGGGCATCCCCAAGCAGGAAGCCTTGATCCTCGACCTGGAGCAGGAACCGGGCCTGGCCATCGCCCGGAGCCTGCGGCCGTCGCAGTTGCCGATCGAGGTGCTGGAATACCTCAACCCGCGCCAGCAGCTGACCTACTACGTGGAGCCGGGGCGCGGCTGATCACTCGGCGATCAGCCAGTCCAGCTGCCAGCCACCCTGGCTCTGCGCCAGGTGCTCCGCCAGCCAGGGCAGGGTCTGGCGCAATTCGTCCTCGATCCCCCACGGCGGATTGGCAATGGCCAGGCCCGAACCGTTCAGGCCCAAGGCGTTGTCCGCGGCATTGACCCGGAGTTCGGCCCGCAGCAGCTTGGGCGCGCCGCTGGATTCCAGGCCCTGGTAGAAGCGCTTGAGCTGACGCTGGTCCTTGATCGGGTACCAGATCGCCACCACCGTCTGGCGCATGCGGCCGATGGCCTCTTTCAACGCCATGACGCATCGCTCCAGGTCATCGCCCTGCTCGAAAGGCGGATCGATCAGCATCAACGCACGCTTTTCCGGCACCGGCAGCAAGGCCCGGGGCAGGTGCCAGCCCTCGCCCAGATTGACGTGGACCCGGCGGTCGCCGGCCATGTTCTCTTTCAGCAGGACGCCATCCTCCGGGTGCTTCTCGTTCAGGCGCAGACGGTCCTGGGGCCGGGTCAACCGACGAGCGACCTCGGGCGAGCCGGGGTAGTAGCGCAGCGCGCCACCGGGATTGAGCGCGCGAACCACCCCCAGGTAATCCTCCAGGGGCGCCGGCAGGTCGGACAGGTTCCAGAGACGGCCGATTCCTTCACGCCATTCGTCGGTGCGGCTGGCCTGGTCGCCCAGGAGGTCGTAGAGACCGATGCCGGCGTGGGTGTCCAGGTAGGCGAAGGGCGCCTCCTTGCGCGACAGCAGCGCGATCAGGCGGGCCAGGGTGAAATGTTTGAGCACGTCGGCATGGTTGCCGGCGTGGAAGGCATGGCGGTAGTTCATCGGGGAGTCCTCGCAAGGCGCGCAGTTTAACAGTCGGCGGCTCACCACGGCTGCACCCTCTTTATCACGCATATGGATGTTGCTAGGCGCCCTTCATTCACCGACCTAGACTGGGTCGATCCCACCGGAGAGCCACCATGTCCGAGACCCTGCTCAGTTCCCGCAACCTGGCCTTCGAACTCTACGAAGTGCTGGATGCCGAAGCCCTGACCCAGCGCGAGCGTTTCGCCGAGCACAACCGCGAAACCTTCGACGCCGCCCTGGGGACCGCCCGTAGCATCGCCGAGAAATTCTTCGCGCCGCACAACCGCAAGGGCGACGAGAACGAACCGGAATATCACGACGGCGCCGCCACGCTGATCCCGGACGTGAAGCCGGCCGTGGACGCCTTCCTCGAGGCCGGCTTCCTCAACGCCACCCGCAGTTTCGAACAGGGCGGCATGCAGTTGCCGACGCTGCTGTCCCAGGCCTGCTTCGCCCACTTCCAGTCGGCCAACGTCGGCAGCTCCGCCTACCCCTTCCTGACCATGGGCGCGGCCAACCTGATCGAGAGTTTCGGCAGCGAGGAACAGAAACAGCGCTTCCTCCAACCCATGATCGAGGGTCGCTTCTTCGGCACCATGGCGCTCACCGAGCCCCACGCCGGCTCCTCCCTGTCGGACATCCGCACCCGTGCAGAACCGGCCGGCGACGGCAGCTACCGCATCAAGGGCAACAAGATCTTCATTTCCGGCGGCGACCACCCGTTGTCGGAGAACATCGTGCACATGGTCCTGGCCAAGCTGCCGGACGCCCCGCCCGGGGTGAAAGGCATCTCGCTGTTCATCGTGCCCAAGTTCCTGGTCAACGATGACGGCTCCCTGGGCAAGCGCAACGACGTCATCCTCGCCGGCCTCTTCCACAAGATGGGCTATCGCGGCACCACCTCCACCGCCCTCAACTTCGGGGACAACGGCGATTGCGTCGGCTACCTCGTGGGCAAGCCCCACCAGGGGCTGGCCTACATGTTCCAGATGATGAACGAGGCGCGCATCGGCGTCGGCATGGGCGCGGTGATGCTGGGC
Source organism: Pseudomonas furukawaii (assembly GCF_002355475.1). Lineage (NCBI taxonomy): Bacteria > Pseudomonadati > Pseudomonadota > Gammaproteobacteria > Pseudomonadales > Pseudomonadaceae > Metapseudomonas > Metapseudomonas furukawaii. Next base: position 5,704,819 of record NZ_AP014862.1, read on the forward strand.
TACGCCGGCTACCTCTACTCCCTCGACTACGCCCGCGAACGCCCGCAAGGCCGCCGCCCGGACGGCAAGGACCCGACCTCGCCCCAGGTGCCCATCATCGAGCACGCCGACGTGCGCCGCATGCTGCTGACCCAGAAGGCCTATGTGGAAGGCGCCTTCGACCTCGGCCTGTACGCCGCCCGCCTGTTCGACGACACCCAGACCCTCGACACCGAGGACGAGCGCAAGCAGGCCCATGAACTGCTGGACCTGCTCACCCCCATCGTCAAGTCCTGGCCCTCGGAGTTCTGCCTCAAGGCCAACGAGCTGGCGATCCAGATCCTCGGCGGGCATGGCTACACCCGCGAGTATCCGGTGGAGCAGTACTACCGCGACAACCGCCTCAACCCGATCCACGAGGGCACCCACGGCATCCAGTCCCTGGACCTGCTGGGCCGCAAACTGGCGCAGAACCAGGGCGCCGGACTCAAGCAACTGACTCGCCTGATCAACCAGTGCTGCGAGCGTGCCGCCGCCTTCGACTCACTGGACGACCTGCGCCAGCCGCTGGAAACCCTGATGAAGCGCCTTTCCAGCGTTACCCTCGGGCTTCTGGGCGACCTGATGCAGGGCCAGGTGAACCGCGCCCTGGCCAACTCGGCGCTCTACCTGAAGGTCTTCGGCCACGCCGTGATCGGCTGGCGCTGGCTGGAGCAGGCGATCCGCGCCCAGGAAGGCCTGGCGCGTGGCAACGCCGCCGACGCCGATTTCTACAAGGGCAAGTTGCAGGCCGCCCGCTACTTCCTCACCTGGGAAGTGCCCGGCTGCCACCACGAACTGGCCCTGCTGGAAGCCCGCGACGACACCTGCCTGGCCATGCAGGACAGCTGGTTCTAGCCCCCCCTTTCGACGGTTTCATGCCCCGCGCACATGCGGGGCTTTTTTTGAGCGTCCCCGTTCCCGGGGGGTTGGCGTCGCCTCCGCGATGCGCCCTTCCGTCGTCCCGACAGTCAGACCCTGCGCCGGGCCTGGCAAGAACCCTGCATGAAATCTTGCAGGAACGCGCCGTCGGCAGGTTAGAATCTTCCCGCAGGCGCCCCCTGCATTTCCTCGAATCCCCCATTCCAATGCAAGGAGCCGCCAGTGGATGCCGCTGCCATCAATAGCCTGTTCCTGATCGGCGCGGTGCTGGTAGGCATGAGCATTCTGGTCAGCGCCTTCGGGTCGCGCTTCGGCGTCCCCATCCTGGTGGTCTTCCTCGTGGTCGGCATGCTGGCCGGCAGCGACGGCCCCGGCGGCATCGTCTTCACCAACTACTCCCAGGCCTACCTGGTGGGCAACCTGGCGCTGGCCATCATCCTTCTGGACGGTGGCCTGCGAACGCGGGCCGCCACCTTCCGCGTGGCCCTCTGGCCCTCGCTCTCCCTGGCCACCGTCGGCGTGCTCATCACCGCCGGCCTGACCGGCGTCGCCGCCGCCTGGCTGTTCAACCTGAGCACCCTGGAAGGCCTGCTGATCGGCGCCATCGTCGGCTCCACCGATGCCGCGGCGGTGTTCAGCCTGCTGGGTGGCAAAGGCCTGAACGAGCGGGTCAGCGCCACCCTGGAAATCGAGTCGGGCAGCAACGACCCAATGGCGGTGTTCCTCACCGTCACCCTGATCGAGATGCTCGCCAGCGGCCAGACCGGCTTCAGCTGGAGCTTCGTCGTCCACATCGTCCAGCAGTTCGGCCTGGGCGCCCTGCTGGGCTTCACGGGGGGCTGGCTGATGCTGCAACTGATCAACCGCCTGACCCTGGCCAACGGCCTCTATCCCTTGCTGGTGGTGGCCGGCGGCCTGCTGGTGTTCGCCGTGACCAACGCCGCGAGCGGCAGCGGCATCCTCGCGGTCTACCTCTTCGGCCTGTTCCTCGGCAACCGCCCGATCCGCTCCCGCCACGGCATCCTGCACATGCTCGACGGCCTGACCTGGCTGGCCCAGATCGGCATGTTCCTGGTGCTGGGCCTGCTGGTAACGCCCCACGAGCTGCTGCCGATCATCCTTCCGGCCCTGGGCCTGGCGTTGTGGATGATCGTGTTCGCGCGGCCGCTGTCGATCTTCCTCGGCCTGCTGCCGTTCCGCGCCTTCCACGACCGGGAGAAAGCCTTCATCGCCTGGGTCGGCCTGCGCGGCGCGGTGCCCATCATCCTGGCGGTGTTCCCGCTGATGGCGGGGCTGCCCAACGCCCAGCTGTTCTTCAACGTGGCCTTCTTCATCGTACTGGTCTCGCTGGTGCTCCAGGGCACCAGCCTGCCCTGGGCGGCCAAGCTGCTGCGAGTGGAGGTCCCCCCGGAGCCGGCGCCCATCTCCCGCGCCGGCCTGGAGGTGCACCCCACCAGCGAGTGGGAGTTGTTCGTCTATCGCCTGGGCGCCGAGAAGTGGTGCATCGGCGCCGCCCTGCGGGAACTGAAGATGCCCGAAGGCACCCGCATCGCCGCCCTGTTCCGCGGCAAGGAACTGCTCCACCCGTCGGGCAGTACCACCCTGGAAGCGGGCGACATCCTCTGCGTGGTAGGCCACGAGCACGACCTGTCGGCCCTCGGCAAGCTGTTCAGCCAGGCGCCGCAACGCGGCCTCGACCTGCGCTTCTTCGGTGACTTCGTGCTGGAAGGCGACGCCCAGCTGTCGGCGGTGGCCTCGCTCTACGGCCTCAAGCTCGGCGAACTCGATGGCCAGCAGCCCCTGGGTCGCTTCATCGCCCACGAGATCGGCGGTGAGCCGGTGGTGGGCGACCAGGTGGAATGGAACGGCCTGACCTGGACCGTTGCGCTGATGGAAGGGAACAAGGTGCGCAAGGTCGGCGTCAAATTCCCCGAAGGTCAGGCACGACCCGGGCTCTTCCTTTAAGCAGCCGCTCTGGCTCAACCCTTCCAGAGCTCGTGGGCACGATCCACGGAACCCGAATCACATCCGCTTGCGCCGGACGGCCCCACCAGGGCCGCCCTGGCATATGATTAGCCGCACGCCAACCCGAGCCACCCCATCGCGATGACAGCCACCCTGCGATCCCTCCTTGCCGCCGCCCTGCTGGGGTTCTGCCTGTCCCCCAACCTGTCCACCGCTGCGCCCGCCACGCCCGGCGTGATCGCCAAGCCCACGGCGCCCGCGGACAGCAAGGCCGCGTCAGCCGACACCGCCCAGCCCTCGATCGAGGAGCAGACCCTGGCCTTCACCAGCAGCCAGGAGCAGAGCAAGCAGGACCTGGCCGCCCTCAAGCGGCAGCTGGCGGACGCTCCGCGCCTGATCAGCGAGGCCCAGCGCGAGCTGGCGCGACTGAAGTCCAACCCGCCGGTGGCGGTGGCCCAGCGCTATGCCAAGTCCCCCCTGCCGGACCTGGAGAAGCTGCTGGACGAGCGCAGCACCGAACAGGGGGAGCTGCAGAAGTCCCTGGCCGAGGCCAACAGCCTGATCATCACCTCCCAGACCCGCCCGGAGCGGGCCCAGGCCGAGATCAGCGCCAACCAGACCCGCATCCAGCAGATCAACGGCCTGCTCAAGAGCGGCAAGGACGCGGGCAAGGCCATCAGCGACGAACAGCGCGGCCTGCTGGTCGCCGAACAGTCCGCCCTGACCGCCCAGACCGAGCTGCGCCGCGAAGAGCTGGCCGGCAACAGCCTGCTGCAGGACCTGGGCAACGCCCAGCGCGACCTGTTGATGGAGCGCATCCGCCGGCTGGAGCAGGTGACCCTCGACCTGCAATCGCTGATCAACGACATGCGCCGGGAAAGCTCGGAGCAGACGGTGGCGCAGCTGAACCGGGAGGCCGGCGAGGCCACCCCCGACAGCCTGGTGGCCAAGGAAAGCGCCATCAACCTGAAGATGTCCGACTACCTGCTACGGACCACCGACCGGCTCAACGAGCTGACCCAGCGCAACCTGCAGACCCGCCAGCAACTGGACAACCTGAGTCAGGCCGACCAGGCGCTGGAAGAGCAGATCAGCGTACTGAGAGGCAGCCTGCTGCTGGCCAAGATCCTCTACCAGCAGAAGCAGGCCCTTCCGCAACTGAAGCTGGACAACAACCTGGCGGACGAAATCGCTGATATCCGCCTGTACCAGTTCGAGCTGAACCAGCAGCGGGAAAAACTGAGCAATTCCCAGGACTACGTCGACAGCCTGCTGGCCCAGCAGCCGTCGGAACAGGTGACCCCGGAGCTGCGCGCCACGCTGACGGACCTGGTCTCGACCCGGGGCGAACTCCTGGATCGCCTCGGCCGCGAACTGAACAACCTGCTCAACGAATCCATCACCCTGCAACTGAACCAGAAGCAGCTCCAGGAAACTTCGACCGCCCTGCGCAAGACGCTCGAAGAGCAGATGTTCTGGATCCCCAGCAACAAGCCGCTGGACCTGAACTGGCTGAAATCGGCGCCCCAGCAGTTGGAGCGCCAACTGGCGGAAATGCCCTGGGGCTCTGGCCTGGTCGAACTGGGCGAAGGCCTGGTGGACCGTCCCTGGCTGTTCCTGCCGCTGTTGCTGGTGATCGGCAGCCTGCTGTGGAAGCGCCGCTACCTCTACGCCCGCCTCGACGCCCTCAACCAGGACGTGGGGCACTTCAGGCGCGATAGCCAGCTGCATACGCCGCTGGCCCTGCTCATCACCGTGCTCCTGGCCCTGCCGGTCAGCCTGTTCCTGGCGCTGTGCGGCTTCGCCCTGCAGATCGACGCCCGGGGCCAGAATGCCACCCTGGGCGCCGCCCTGATGGAAATGGCCCAGGCCTGGATGGTGTTCTACACCCTCTACCGCATCCTCGCCCCCGGCGGCATCGCCGAACTGCACTTCCACTGGGACCGTCCGCAAGTGGCCTTCCTGCGTGGCCAGATCCGTCGCCTGGGCGGCATCGTCATGGCCCTGGTGGCCATCGTCACGGTCGCCGAGCACCAGCCTGCCGCACTGGCCGACGACATCATCGGCGTGCTCGTGGTGCTCAGTTGCTACGCCCTGATGGCCCTGGTGCTGAGCAACCTGCTGCTGGCCGAGCCGATGCGCGAGCAGACCTCGCCCTTCCGCCTGCTGATCGGCGTGGCCTTCACCCTGCTGCCCCTGGCCTTCATCGTCGCCGTGGGCTTCGGCTACTACTACACCTCCCTGAAGCTCACCGACCGGCTGATCAACACCCTCTACCTGCTGATCCTCGTGCTGCTGGTGGAGGCCGCGTTCGTCCGCGGCCTGGGCGTCGCGGCCCGACGCCTCGCCTATCAACGGGTGCTCGCCAAACGCCAGGCCCAGCCCAAGGAGAATGCCGAGGGCGACGAAGTGGTGGTGGAAGAGCCCACCCTGGATATCGAGCAGATCAACCAGCAGTCCCTGCGGCTGATCCGCCTGGCGCTGCTGGGCGTCTTCATCGCCTGCCTCTACCTGGTCTGGGCCGACCTGATCTCGGTGTTCGCCTACCTCGACCAGGTCACCCTGTACCAGTACACCAGCGGCACCGGCGCGGCCGCCACTCTGGTGCCCATCAGCCTGCTGGACGTCCTCGGGGCGCTGATCATCGCCGGCATCACCATCGCCCTGGCGCGCAACCTGCCGGGCCTGCTGGAAGTTCTGGTGCTGTCACGGCTCAGGCTCGCCCAAGGAAGCGCCTATGCCACCACCACCCTGCTCTCCTACGCCATCGCCGGCCTGGGCTTCGTCACCGCGCTGTCCACGCTCGGCGTCAGCTGGGACAAGCTGCAATGGCTGGTGGCCGCGCTCTCGGTGGGCATCGGCTTCGGCATGCAGGCGATCTTCGCCAACTTCATCTCCGGCCTGATCCTGCTGTTCGAGCGTCCCGTGCGCATCGGCGACCTGGTCACCATCGGCACCGTCACCGGCACGGTGAACCGGATCCGCATCCGCGCCACCCACATCACCGACAGCGACCGCAAGGAGGTGATAGTGCCCAACCAGACCTTCCTCACCAGCCAACTGATCAACTGGACCCTGACCGACACCGTCACCCGCATCGTGCTGGTCTACAACGTCAACCGGGGCGCCGACCTGGAACTGGTGCGCAAGCTGCTGCTGCAGGCCACCCAGGAGAACAGCCGCGTGTTGCGCGACCCGGCACCCAGCGTCCAGTTGAAGACCTACGGCGCCAGCACCCTGGAGCACGAGCTGAAGATCTACGTGCGGGAGCTGGGGGATCGCGGCCTGGCCACCGACGAACTGAACCGGCGTATCGACCAGTTGTTCGAGGAACATGGCATCAACACCTCCAGCGTGCCGAAGATGGACATCACCCTCAGCCGCAAGGCGATGCAGCCCGAGTCCGCGCCCAACGACGATGCCGACGCCGCTTCCCGGCCCGATCACGGCATGACAAGCTGAGCCCATGAAGACCCTCGACACCCTTACTTTCGACAACCGCTTCGCCCGCCTGGGCGATGCCTTCTCCACCGAGGTGCTGCCCGAGCCCCTGGACGAACCGCGCCTGGTGGTGGCCAGCCCCGCCGCCCTGGCCCTGCTCGACCTGGACCCGACCGAGGCGGAGTCGACCCTGTTCGCCGAGCTGTTCTCCGGGCACAAGCTCTGGTCCGACGCCCAGCCCAGGGCCATGGTCTATTCCGGGCACCAGTTCGGCGCCTACAACCCACGCCTGGGGGATGGCCGCGGCCTGCTGCTGGGGGAGGTGGTGAACGAGGCCGGGGAGCACTGGGACCTGCACCTCAAGGGCGCCGGGCAGACCCCCTACTCGCGCATGGGCGACGGCCGCGCCGTGCTGCGCAGCTCCATCCGCGAGTTCCTCGCCAGCGAGCACCTGCACGCCCTGGGCATCCCCACCAGCCGCGCCCTCTGCGTCATCGGGTCGAGCACGCCGGTGTACCGCGAGAAGCGTGAAACCGGCGCCATGGTCATGCGTCTGGCCCCGAGCCATGTGCGCTTCGGCCATTTCGAATACTTCTACTACACCCGCCAGCATGAGCAGTTGAAGGTCCTTGGCGAACATGTGCTGGCCTGCCACTTCCCCGACTGCCTCGCCGCCGAGAAGCCCTGGCTGGCGATGTTCCGCACCCTGGTGGAACGCAACGCCGAGCTGATCGCCCGCTGGCAGGCCTATGGCTTCTGCCACGGCGTGATGAACACCGACAACATGTCGATCCTGGGCATCACCTTCGACTACGGCCCCTACGCCTTCCTCGATGATTTCGACGCCAACCACATCTGCAACCATTCCGACGACTCGGGTCGCTACAGCTTCAGCAACCAGGTGCCCATCGCCCACTGGAACCTGGCGGCCCTGGCCCAGGCACTGACCCCCTTCGTCGAGGTGGACGATCTCCGGGAATGCCTCGGTCTCTTCCTCCCGCTCTACCAGGCCCAGTGGCTGGACCTGATGCGCCGCCGCCTGGGCTTCACCCAGGCCGAGGATGGGGACGAGGCCCTGGTGCAGGCACTGCTGAAGCTGATGCAGGGCAGCGCGGTGGACTACACCCAGTTCTTCCGCCGCCTGGGCGACCAGGAAGTGGACGCGGCGCTGGCCCGGCTGCGTGAAGACTTCATCGACCTCGCCGGCTTCGATGCCTGGGGCGCCCAATACAAGGCCCGCACCGCTCGCGAAGGCGAGGACCAGGACGCCCGCCGGGCCCGCATGCATGGCCTGAACCCCTGCTACATCCTGCGCAATTACCTGGCCCAGCGTGCCATCGAGGCGGCGGAACAGGGCGACTACGAGGAGGTCCGCCGTCTCCACGCCGTGCTGTCACGCCCCTTCGACGAGCAGCCCGGCATGGAGGCCTATGCCGAACGCCCACCGGAATGGGGCAGGCACCTGGAAATCAGTTGCTCCTCGTAGGCTCCTCAAGCATCCACTCCAACCCCAGCGCCACATGCCGCTCGCCGCTGTCCACCAGCGGCAGCGGCGCATCGCAGCCCTCCAGCAGCAGGCCGATTTCGGTGCAACCGAGGATCGCCGCCTCCGCGCCCCGCACCTTCAGCCGCTCCAGTTCAGCCAGGTAGAAATCCCGCGCCTCCGGCAGGAAACGGCCCAGGCACAGCTCCTGGAAGATCACCCGGTCGACTTCCGCCATGGCCTCGGGGTCCGGAGTGAGGACCTGGATGCCGAAGCGTTGCCGCAGGCGCTCGCGATAGAAGTCTTCCTGCATGGTGAAGCGCGTCCCCAGCAAGGCCGCCCGCGTCACCCCGCCGGCCTGCAACGCCGTACCTACGGCGTCTCCGATGTGCAACAGGGGAATGTCTACCGCAGCCTCGATGGCCTCGGCCACCTTGTGCATGGTGTTGGTGGCCAGCAGCAGCGCCGTGGCGCCGGCCCCCTGCAGACCGCGGGCCGCCTCGGCCAGCACCGCTCCGGCGGCCGCCCATTCGCCGGCCTTCTGCTGGGCGGCGATCGGCGCGAAGTCCACCGAATGCAGCAGCAGGGACGCGGAGTGCAGGCCACCCAGGCGGTCCCGCACACCGCGATTCAGCAGTTGGTAGTAGGTCAGGGTGGACTCCCAGCTCATGCCGCCCAATACACCCAGCATCCGCATCTCATCGTTCTCCGGAAAGGTAAAACCCGAGCCTAGACGAGGCGCGCGCGCGGACAGCGGTACAGCTTCCGGAAGAGTCCCGGGTACAGCCTCCCGCTCATAACCTAAAGGCATATAAACCTTCAGAAATTATCTTAGACTCTCTAAAAAAACCCCACTAAATTGGCGGCCTTGCGCGGGTGCCTCGAAGGCGAGCCCGATACCTCATACGAGATTCGCACGCCCTTTTAAGGAACCCCATGCCGTCCTGGGACGCTTTCCCGCTCTTCTTCGTGTCTGCCCTGCTGGTCTGGGTTCTCTACGCCTTCGTGCGTGAGAAGTGGAGCCCGGATGTGGTGGTGGCCATTGCCGTCGCCGCGCTGCTGGCCGCCCAGCAGCTGACGCCCCATGACGTGCTCGGCGTGCTGTCCAACTCGGCACCCGTCACCATCGCCTGCATGTTCGTGCTTTCCGCCGCCCTGGAGCGTACCGGCTGCATCGATGCACTGGGCAACTGGCTGGGTGACCTGGTGGGTGACAGCCCGACGCGCGTGCTGGCCGGCCTGATGCTGACCGCGCTGATCGTGTCCGCCTTCCTCAACAACACGCCGGTGGTCGCCATCCTCACGCCGGTGGCCATCGCCCTGGCCAAGCGCGCCAGCAGCTCTCCCTCCAAACTGCTCATCCCGCTGTCCTACGCCACCGTGCTGGGCGGCATGCTGACCATGATCGGCACCTCCACCAACATCCTGGTGGATGGCGTGGCCCGCAAGGCCGGACTCGAGCCTTTCGGCATGTTCGAGATCACCCCGGCCGCCCTCGCCTTCTGCGCCGTCGGCTTCATCTACCTGATGCTCTTCAGCCGTCGCCTCCTGCCGGATCGCGAGACCCTCTCCAAGCAACTGCGTCCGGACCTCGGCCGTACCTTCATGAGCGAGTTGCTGGTACCCCGTGACTCCCCGGTGATCGGTCGCACCATCGGTGAAGCCAACCTGAACGGGGGCAGCGGCCTGAAAGTCCTGAAGATCTTCCGCGACGAGGAGGAAATCACCGAGCCCGGCCACGACACCGTGCTCGCCTCGGGCGACCTGCTGGTGCTCCACGGCCAGGTCAAGGACGTGGTGGACCTGCGGGAAAGCAACAAGCTCAGCTTCAACCGGGGCGAGGCCTTCGAGACCGTCAGCAGCCATGACGTGATAGTCGCCGAGGCCATCGTCGGCCGGAACTCACGCTACAGCCACCGCCCCATGCGCGACCTGGACCTCACCGCGCGATACGGCATCGCCGTGCTCGCCGTGCATCGACAGGACGAGAACGTGCAGGGCAACCTGGACGACTTCCAGCTGCAGTTCGGCGACGTGATGCTGGTGGAGGGCACCCCGGCCCAGATCAAGCGTTTCGCCGACAACGGCGACCTGATCAGCCTCAACGCCGTCCAGGAACGCGCCTATCGCCGGGACAAGGCCCCCATCGCCATCCTCGCCACTCTGGCAGTGGTCATCCTCTCGGCATTCAGCTTCATGCCCATCGAAGGACTGGCGATAATCGCTTGCGCGACGGTTCTGGCCACGCGCTGCCTGGATGTGGAAGACGCCTACAAGGCGGTGGACTGGAAGGTGCTCAGCCTGATCTTCGGCATGCTCGCCATCAGCATCGCCATGGACAGGGTCGGCCTGATCGACCTGGTGGTGGACAAGACCATGGCGGCGATTCCCAACGCCAGCCCCCTGCTGATGCTGGGCTTCGTGTACCTGCTGACCACCATCCTCACCGAGATCCTCTCCAACAATGCCGTGGCGGTCCTGGTGACACCCATCGCCATCGGCATCGCCCAGAGCCTCGGCCTCGATCCGCGCCCCTTCGTGGTGGCCGTGATGTTCGCCGCCAGCGTCAGCTTCGCCACCCCGATCGGCTACCAGACCAATACCTTCGTCTACAACGCCGGCGGTTATCGCTTCAGCGACTTCATGCGCATCGGCATCCCGCTGAACATCCTGATGGTGGGCGTGGCGATGCTGGTCATCCCGCGGATCTGGCCGCTGCAATGACCACGGCTTGATTTATTCCTCTCCCGGCTCCAGATCAGTGTCATTCCCGACCTGGAGCCCTCCATGACCGATCCCCTGCTCGTACCCTGCGCCCAATGCGCCGGCCTCAATCGCATTCCCGCCGCGCGGCTGGGCGACTCGCCCCGCTGCGGTCACTGCAAATCCGCCGTATTGCCCGCTGTGCCCTTCGACCTCGACGAAACCACCTTCGCCCGGCAACTGCGCGGCGACCTGCCGCTGCTGGTGGATGTCTGGGCCGACTGGTGCGGCCCCTGCAAGGCTTTCGCCCCCGTCTACCAGCAAGCGGCTGCCAAGCTCCAGGGACGCTGCCGGCTGGGCAAGCTGGACAGTGAAGCCAATCGGCAACTGGCCGGGCAGCTGGGCATCCGCTCCATCCCGACCCTCATCCTGTTCAGGAATGGCCAGGAGGTGGCGCGCCAGAGCGGCGCCCTGCCCCTGCCGCAGTTGCTGGCCTGGCTGGGCACCCAGGGCGTCTGAGCGATTCAGTCAGCCTGGCTGGCCGACCTGGTCATTGCCCATGGCCGGGCGCTGGCTAGGCTCTGGGAGTCCCCTTCCAGGAGCCCGCCATGCCCTTGCCCATCGAACTGGTTCGCCAGCTGACCGAGGAACAGATCGCCTTCGTCAAACGCAGCGGCCTCAAGGCCGAGATACTGGAGCCCGGCCATGTGCGCCTGCGCATGCCTTTCGAGGGCAACCAGAACCATATCGGCACCCTCTATGCCGGCGCCCTCTTCACCCTGGCCGAGGTTCCCGGGGGCGCGCTCTTCCTCACCAGTTTCGATGCCCGCCGCTTCTACCCCATCGTCAAGGAACTCAACCTGCGCTTCCGCCGCCCCGCCAGGGGCGATATCAGCGTGGACGCCCGCCTTGGCAGCGACGAGATCCAGCGCATCCGACAGGAGGCGGAGGACAGGGGCAAGGCCGACTACTGGCTGGAACTGCAACTGATCGACGCGAGTGGCGAGGTGGTGGCGGAAAGTCGTGGGCTCTACCAGTTGCGGGCCCATTGAGCGGCCTTGCCCTGGATCAATTCGTCGCTCCGGCGGAGGCCGCAGACTGTGACTTCCTCCGAGGAGACCTACACCATGATCGAACACATCCTGGTCGCCCACGACCTCAGCCATGAGGCCGACGTCGCGCTGCGCCGCGCCGTGCAACTCGCCCGCCAGCATCGCGCGCGGCTGTCGCTGCTGCATGTCCTGGAGGACCACCTGCCCAATGCCGTGCAAGGCAGCCTGCGGGACGCCACCCAGCGGCACTTCGCCGAACGGCTGGAACAGCTGGGGGCGACGGATTGCCAGGTGCTCCTGCGCAAGGGGCGCCCGGCACAGCAGATTCTCGAGGAAATGGCGGACAGCCAGGCCGATCTGCTGGTCATCGGCCGGCACCACCACAACGCACCGGAACTGTTCATCGGCACCACCCTGGAGCGGGTCGCCCGGCACCTGAATTCGCCCCTGCTGCTGGTGGTGGGCGATGCCCCCGAACAGCCCTACCAGCATGCCGCCGTCACGCTGGACTTTTCCCTGTGCGCCTGTGACGCACTGCGCACAGCCTGCATCCTGCTGCCGGAAGGCGCGCGCATGACGGCGCTTAACGTGATGGAACTGGGTGGACGGCTGCTCTCGAAAGGCGGCAACTCCGAGGAGTTCCTCACAACCCAGCGAGAACTGCTGGGCAAGCTGCTGGAAGACGAGCTGGGCAGCCTGGAAGGACCCGTGCCAAGCGTGGCGCTTGACGTGATCAGGGGGGCCCTGCCCAAAGCCATGGATGACGCCATCGGCACCCACCGGCCACAGTTGCTGGCCGTCGGCAGCCACGGTCGGAGCCTGATCACCCAGGCCCTGCTGGGCAGCCTGGCGTTGCGCTACCTGCAGAATCCCCCCTGCGACCTGCTGCTGGTGAAATGACCGCTCCCCGCCCCGGCGGGTAGCGCTCTCAGCTTTCCAAAAGGTCGTGCAGCTCGACGAACTGCTGGGTGAGCTTGTGACGGGGTTCCAGGTAGATCAGGGGTTTGCAGGCCTGGTGGGATTCGCGCATCTTCACCGACATCATCAGGTTCACGGGCAGCACCGGCAGCCCCTCCTCAACCAGTTCGTCCAGCAGCTGCTGGGGCAGCGACGCGCGGGGCTGGAACTGATTGACCACTATGCCTTCCACTTCGAGTCCTTCGTTGTGGTCCTCCTTCAGCTCCTCGATCTCCGCCAGCAGGCCGTACAGGGCATTGCGGGAGAAGCTGTCGCAATCGAAGGGTATCAGGCAGCGATCGGCGGCGATCAGTGCGGAAACCGTGTAGAAGTTGAGGGCTGGCGGCGTATCCAGGTAGATCCTGTCATAGTCCTCGGCCAGGTCTTCCAGCAGTTTCCGCAGCTTGTTGATCTTGTGCTTGGCCTCCAGCTTGGGCTGCAGGTCGGCCAATTCCGCCGTGGCGGTCACCACGTGCAGGTTGTCGAAAGGCGTCTCGTAGATGTCCACCTTGCCCTTGCGGAAGGCGGTGGGCGACAGGGTCTGCTTGAAGAAATCGGCGATCCCGACCGGTATGTCCTCGCCGGTGAGCCCAGTGAGGTAATGGGTGGAATTGGCCTGGGCATCCAGGTCGATCAGCAGGGTGCGGTACCCCTGGGATGCACTCACCGCAGCCAGGTTGCAGGCAATGCTGGACTTGCCCACTCCACCTTTCTGATTGAACACCACTCGCCGCATCGCACACCTCCCTGAGCCGTATAGGTAGCGGATTCTATGCAATGCCCGTGACAAGGGCGAGGTCCGCCGCGAAAAGCACGAGGCCCGCGATCGCGGGCCCCGTGGGTCAGACGTGATACTGCGCCGACAGCTCGTGCACCGCCTCGAAGAAGGCGCCGGCATGGGCCGGGTCCACTTCCGGGGTGATGCCGTGGCCCAGGTTGAACACATGGCCGGAGCCTGGGCCGTAGGCGGCGAGGATACGGTCCACCTCGGCACGGATCGCGGCCGGGCTGGCGTAGAGCACCGAGGGGTCCATGTTGCCCTGCAGGGCGACCTTGTCGCCGACGCGGGCGCGGGCGCTGCCGATGTCGCAGGTCCAGTCCAGGCCCAGGGCCTCGGCGCCGGTGTCGGCCATGGACTCCAGCCAGAGGCCGCCGCCCTTGGTGAAGAGGATGACCGGCACGCGACGGCCGTCGTGCTCGCGGATCAGGCCGTCGACGATCTTCCGCATGTAGGCCAGGGAGAACTCCTGGTAGGCCGCAGCGGAGAGCGCGCCGCCCCAGGAGTCGAAGATCTGCACGGCCTGGGCGCCGGCGCGGATCTGGCCGTTGAGGTAGGCGGTGACCGACTGGGCCAGCTTGTCCAGCAGGGCATGCATGGCCTGGGGGTCGTTGTAGAGCATGGCCTTGGACTTGCGGAAGTCGCGGCTGGAACCGCCCTCGACCATGTAGGTGGCCAGGGTCCAGGGACTGCCGGAGAAGCCGATCAGCGGTACGCGACCATTCAGCTCGCGACGGATGGTCCGCACGGCGTCCATCACATAGCCCAGGTCCTTATCCGCATCAGGGATCGGCAGGGCGTCGATATCGGCCTGGCTGCTGACCACCTTCCTGAAGCGCGGCCCCTCGCCGGTCTCGAAGAACAGGCCCTGCCCCATGGCGTCGGGGATGGTGAGGATGTCGGAGAAGAGGATCGCCGCGTCCAGCTGCGGATAGCGATCCAGCGGCTGCAGGGTGACCTCGCAGGCCAGCTCCGGGTTCATGCACAGGCTCATGAAGTCACCGGCCTTGGCGCGGGTGGCACGGTACTCGGGCAGGTAGCGACCGGCCTGGCGCATCATCCAGACGGGCGTGACATCGACGGGCTGCTTGAGCAGGGCACGAAGGAAACGGTCGTTCTTCAGGGCGGTCATGGCAGGTTCCCAAGAAAAAAGTGCGGGCATTCTCGCAAAGCCCAACGCAAAAGGCACGGCGGGTGCCGTGCCTTTTGTCCATCGCGACGAAATGACGCGAACCGCAGCTCTCCAAGCGCAGTGGCTTAGACGCCCAGGTAGTCCAGGATGCCTTCGGCGGCGGTGCGCCCCTCGAAGATCGCCGTCACCACCAGGTCGGAACCCCGGACCATGTCACCACCGGCGAATACCTTCGGGTTGCTGGTCTGGTGCTTGAACTGCGCCTGGGCCGGCGCCACCACGCGGCCCTGGCTGTCGATGCGGATGTCGAACTGGTCGAACCAGGGGGCCGGGCTCGGGCGGAAACCGAAGGCGATCAGCACGGCCTCGGCCGGGATGATCTCCTCGGAGCCCGGGATCGGCTCGGGGCTGCGGCGGCCACGGGCATCGGGTTCGCCGAGGCGGGTCTCGACCACCTTCACGCCTTCCACCTTGTCCTCGCCGACGATGGCGATGGGCTGGCGGTTGAAGAGGAACTTCACGCCTTCTTCCTTGGCGTTCTTCACCTCTTTGCGCGAGCCGGGCATGTTCTCTTCGTCACGGCGATAGGCACAGGTCACGGCCTTGGCGCCCTGGCGGATGGAGGTGCGGTTGCAGTCCATCGCGGTGTCGCCACCGCCCAGGACCACCACGCGCTTGCCCTTCATGTCGATGAAGTCCTCGGGGGACTTCTCGAAGCCGAGGTTGCGGTTGACGTTGGCGATCAGGAAGTCCAGCGCGTCATGCACGCCCGGCAGGTCCTCGCCCGGGAAGCCGCCCTTCATGTAGGTGTAGGTCCCCATGCCCATGAACACCGCGTCGAATTCCTCGAGCAGCTGATCCATGGTGATGTCCTTGCCCACTTCGGTGTTCAGGCGGAACTCCACGCCCATGCCGCCGAAGACTTCGCGGCGACGACTGAGGACATGCTTCTCCAGCTTGAATTCGGGAATGCCGAAGGTCAGCAGGCCACCGATCTCGGGGTTCTTGTCGAACACCACCGGGGTCACGCCATTGCGCACCAGCACGTCGGCGCAGCCCAGGCCGGCCGGGCCCGCGCCGATGACGGCGACACGCTTGCCGGTGGGCTTGACCTTGGACATGTCAGGGCGCCAGCCCATGGCGAAGGCGGTGTCGGTGATGTACTTCTCCACCGAGCCGATGGTCACCGCGCCGAAACCGTCGTTCAGGGTGCAGGCACCCTCGCACAGGCGGTCCTGGGGGCAGACCCGGCCGCAGACTTCCGGCAGGGTATTGGTCTGGTGGGACAGTTCGGCGGCGGCCAGGATGTTGCCTTCCGAGACCAGCTTCAGCCAGTTCGGAATGAAGTTGTGCACCGGGCACTTCCACTCGCAATAGGGGTTGCCGCAGCCGAGGCAGCGGTGGGCCTGCTCGGAAGCCTGCTGGGGCTTGAACAGGTCGTGGATCTCGACGAATTCCTTCTTGCGCTGGCGCAGCAGTTTCTTCTTCGGATCCTTGCGCCCGACCTCGATGAACTGGAAGTCGTTGTTCAGACGTTCAGTCATTAATAAAACCTCATCAAACCACTTCAGGCGCTGTTGTCATTGCGGGTTGGCACGGGTGCTGGAGAGCAGCGAGCCCAGGCTCGCGGCTTTCGGCTTGACCAGCCAGAACTTGCGCAGGTAATCGTCCAGGTTCTCCAGCAGGTGGGCACCCCAGTCGCTGGAGGTTTCCTTGACGTACTCCACCAGCACGCTGTGCAGGTGGCTGCGGTAGGCCTCCATGGACTCGTTGCTGATGCGCTGGATCTCCACCAGTTCGTGGTTCACCCGGTCGACGAAGCTGTTGTCCAGGTCGAGCACGTAGGCGAAGCCGCCGGTCATGCCGGAACCGAAGTTGTAGCCGGTCTTGCCGAGCACGCAGACGAAACCGCCGGTCATGTACTCGCAGCAGTGGTCGCCGGTGCCTTCCACCACGGCGTGAGCACCGGAGTTGCGCACGGCGAAACGCTCACCGGCGGTACCCGCGGCAAACAGCTTGCCACCGGTGGCGCCGTAGAGGCAGGTGTTGCCGACGATCGCCGACTCCTGGCTCTTGAACGGGCTGACCTTCGGCGGGGTGATCACCAGCTTGCCACCGGTCATGCCCTTGCCCACGTAGTCGTTGGCGTCGCCTTCCAGGTACAGGTGCAGGCCGCCGGCGTTCCAGACGCCGAAGCTCTGGCCGGCGGTGCCCTTGAAGCGGAAGGTCACCGGCTTGTCCTTCATGCCCTGGTTGCCGTGGCGACGGGCGATCTCGCCGGAGACACGCGCGCCGATGGAACGGTCGCAGTTGCCGATTTCCAGGTCGTAGCAGCCACCGGTCTTGTTCTCCACGGCAGCCTGGGCGATTGCCCACATTTTCTCGGCCAGCAGGCCCTGGTCGAACGGCGGGTTCTTCTCGACCTGGCAGAACTGCGGCTTGTCGGCCGGGATCAGGTCGCTGCCCAGCAAGGGAGTCAGGTCCAGGTTGCCCTGCTTGGCGGTCTCGCCCGGCAGGATATCCAGCAGGTCGGTACGGCCGATCAGCTCACCGAGGCTGCGCACACCGACCCTGGCCAGCCACTCGCGGGTTTCCTCGGCGATGTAGGTGAAGAAGTTCATCACCATCTCGACAGTGCCGATGAAATGATCCTTGCGCAGCTTGTCGTTCTGGGTGGCAACACCGGTGGCGCAGTTGTTCAGGTGGCAGATGCGCAGGTACTTGCAACCCAGGGCGACCATGGGCGCGGTGCCGAAGCCGAAGCTCTCGGCGCCGAGGATGGCCGCCTTGATCACGTCGAGGCCGGTCTTCAGGCCACCGTCGGTCTGCACCCGGACCTTGCCGCGCAGGTCGTTGCCCCGCAGGGTCTGGTGCGCCTCGGAGAGGCCCAGCTCCCAGGGGCTGCCGGCGTACTTGATGGAGGTCAGCGGAGACGCTCCGGTGCCGCCGTCGTAGCCGGAAATGGTGATCAGGTCGGCGTAGGCCTTGGCCACGCCGGCGGCGATGGTGCCGACGCCGGGCTCGGCCACCAGCTTCACCGACACCAGCGCCTGCGGGTTGACCTGCTTGAGGTCATAGATCAGCTGCGCCAGGTCCTCGATGGAGTAGATGTCGTGGTGCGGCGGAGGCGAGATCAGGGTCACGCCGGGCACTGCGTAGCGCAGGCGGGCGATCAGGCCGTTGACCTTGCCGCCGGGCAGCTGGCCGCCCTCGCCGGGCTTGGCGCCCTGAGCCACCTTGATCTGCAGCACTTCGGCGTTGACCAGGTACTCGGGGGTGACACCGAAGCGGCCGGTGGCCACCTGCTTGATCTTGGAGCTGCGCAGGGTGCCGTAGCGGGCCGGGTCTTCGCCGCCCTCACCGGAGTTGGAGCGCGCACCCAGGCGGTTCATGGCCTCAGCGATGGCTTCATGGGCCTCCGGAGACAGCGCGCCGAGGGAGATGCCTGCGGAGTCGAAGCGCTTGAGGATGTCCTCGACCGGCTCGACCTCATCCAGGGACAGCGGCTGGGCGGCCTCCTTGACCTTGAGCAGGTCGCGGATCATGGACACCGGGCGCTGGTCCACCAGGGCGGTGTATTCCTTGTACTTCTCGTAGTTGCCTTCCTTCACCGCCGCCTGCAGGGCGTTGACCACGTCGGGGTTGTAGGCGTGGTACTCGCCACCGTAGACGAACTTCAGCAGGCCGCCCTGCTGGATCGGACGACGGTTGTTCCAGGCTTCCTGGGCCAGCAGCTTCTGCTCGGCCTCGATGTCGACGAAACGGGCACCCTGGATGCGACTGGCGACGCCGCGGAAGCTGAGGTCGACCACTTCATCGGCCAGGCCCACGGCTTCGAACAACTGGGCGCCGCGGTAGGAGGCGATGGTGGAGATCCCCATCTTCGAGAGGATCTTCAGCAGGCCCTTGGAGATGCCCTTGCGGTAGTGCTTGAAGACTTCGTACAGGTCGCCCAGCACCTCGCCGGTGCGGATCAGGTCGGCCAGCACTTCGTAGGCGAGGAAGGGGTACACGGCGGAGGCGCCGAAACCCACCAGCACCGCGAAATGGTGCGGGTCACGGGCGGTAGCGGTTTCCACCAGGATGTTGCAGTCGCAACGCAGGCCCTTCTCCACCAGGCGATGGTGCACGGCGCCAACGGCCAGGGATGCGTGGGCCGGCAGCTTGCCGGGCGCGATGTGGCGGTCGGTCAGCACCAGCAGGACCTTGCCGGCGCGCACGGCTTCCTCGGCCTGGTCGGCCATGTTGCGCACGGCGGCCTCGAGCCCGAGGGACTCGTCGTAGTTCAGGTCGATGATCTGGCGCTCGAAGCCCGGACGTTCCAGGCTCATCAGCGCGTGCCACTTGGCCGGGGAAATCACCGGGCTGCTGAGGATCACGCGGGTGGCGTGGTCCGGGGACTCGCTGAAGATGTTGCGCTCGGCGCCCAGGCAGATCTCCAGGGACATGACGATGGCTTCGCGCAGCGGGTCGATCGGCGGGTTGGTCACCTGCGCGAACTGCTGGCGGAAGTAGTCGTAGGTCGAACGGATGCGCTGGGACAGCACGGCCATGGGAGTGTCGTCGCCCATGGAGCCGACGGCCTCCTGGCCCTGCTCGGCCAACGGGCGCAGCACCTGGTCACGCTCCTCGAAGGTGACCTGGAACATCTTCATGTACTGCTTCAGCTGGTCGCTGTCGTAGCTGGCGGCGCCATGGTCGTCGTCGAGCTTGGCCTGGATGCGCACGGCGCTCTGGCGCAGCCACTGCTTGTAGGGGTGACGCGACTTCAGGCGGTTGTCGATGTCCTCGGTGTTGAGGATCTGGCCGGTCTCGGTGTCGACGGCGAGGATCTGGCCCGGGCCGACGCGGCCCTTGGCGATGACGTCCTCGGGCTTGTAGTCCCACACGCCGATTTCGGAGGCCAGGGTGATGTAGCCGTTCCGGGTGGTGACCCAGCGGGCCGGACGCAGGCCGTTGCGATCCAGCAGGCAGGCGGCGTAGCGGCCGTCGGTCAGTACGACGCCGGCGGGGCCATCCCAGGGCTCCATGTGCATGGAGTTGTATTCGTAGAAGGCGCGCAGGTCGGCATCCATGGTCTCCATGTTCTGCCAGGCCGGCGGAATGATCATGCGCACGCCACGGAACAGGTCGATACCGCCGGTGACCATCAGTTCCAGCATGTTGTCCATGCTGGAGGAGTCGGAGCCGACGCGGTTGACCAGCGGGCCCAGCTCGTCGATGTCGGGCAACTGGTCGTTGGCGAACTTGGTGCGGCGGGCGACCGCCCAGTTGCGGTTGCCGGTGATGGTGTTGATCTCGCCGTTGTGGGCGAGGAAGCGGAAGGGCTGCGCCAGCGGCCACTTCGGCAGGGTGTTGGTGGAGAAGCGCTGGTGGAAGACGCAGATGGCGGTCTGCAGGCGCTCGTCACCCAGGTCCGGGTAGAACTGCTGCAGGTCCGCCGGCATCATCAGGCCTTTGTAGATGATGGTCCTGTTGGAGAAGCTGCAGATGTAGTGGTCGCTGTCCTCGGCGTTGGCCACGGAGGAGCGGCGACGGGCGCTGAACAGCTTGACCGCCATTTCCTGGTCGGACAGGCCGGCGCCACCGATGAAGACCTGCTCGATCTGCGGCAGGCGCTCCAGGGCCAGGCGGCCGAGGACGCTGGTATCCACCGGGACCTTGCGCCAGCCGATCAGCTGCAGGCCGGCCTTGGCGATCTCGCGGTTCATGTTCTCGCGAGCGGCTTCGGCACGCACCGGGTCCTGATTGAAGAACACCATGCCGACAGCGTACTGATCGGGCAGCGAGACGCCAAAGGTCTCCTGGGCGATCGCACGCAGGAAAAGGTCAGGTTTTTGAATCAGCAGACCACAACCATCACCCGTCTTGCCGTCGGCGTTGATGCCGCCGCGATGGGTCATGCAGGTCAGGGCTTCGATGGCGGTGTTCAGGAGGTCGTGACTCGCCTCACCTTGCATGTGGGCGATCAAGCCGAAACCGCAGTTATCCTTGAACTGATCAGGATGGTACAGACCTGCTTTCATAGGGGAACTCTCACCAGGGCTGCCTCCGAAAAGAGGCAGAATTGCTTTGTAATTCAACTCCTTACCGTACGCACCGGACTTGGCGCCAGCTTTTACGTAGGGCAAAGGGAGGTCATTGTACATAGCAGGCTGGTCGACCACAAATCTTAACGACCAACAAGTGAAAGTGGATGTCGCAAAAATGAATGAATAGACCAGGCGGCCGTGCTAACGACCGCCTGGTCACAAGGCGGGGGATCAGGCTCGCTGGATACTAGCGAGCCATCTCCTGCTGGATGCTGGCGAAGGTCTTGGGCCAGGGCTTGCCGGCCTGGACCTTGGCGGGCAGCGACTTGATCGCGGCCTGGGCGGCGGAGCGGCTGGAGAAGCTGCCGTAGGTCACCACATAGAGCGCCTTGCCCTGGTGCAGCTTCTTGAAGTAACGATACTGCCCCCCATTCTGCTGGACGAAGGCCTTGGCATTGCTCTCGGAACTCGTGCCAAGCACCTGCAGCGCGAAATGGCTGCCGGACTGGCCACGGTACCAGGCGCCGCCCGCACTTCCGGCACCCACGGGCGCGGCAGGCGCTGCGACCGGCTTCTCGGCGGGCTTGACCACTGCTTGCGTGGCAGCAGGCTTGGCCACTGGTGCAGCAGGCGCTGCGGGCTTGGGCTCTGGCGCCGATGCCGCTGGCACTGGTGCTGGCGCGACAGGCGTCGCGGGGGCCACTGCGATTGGCTTGGAGGGCACAGGCAGAGGCTGGGCAGAGGCGATGGGCTGCACGGGCGCGGCAGGCGCCGGACCAGCCGGCACACCTACGGGAGGCGCCGTGGTGGTCACGGTGGGCGGCACATTGGAAGCGCCCTCCTGGGCCGGAGCGTCTTCCATCTCTCCCTGACCGGCAGCCTGGGCCAGCGGCTCACGGATGACCGGCTGCGCCTCCCCTACCAACGGCAACGGCAGCGGCTGCGAAGAGCCGGCGAATTCGACGGCGGGCGAGCCCGCCTCTCCGTCAACCTGGGCTTCGGCGGTGGCCGGGGCGCTGTCGGGCGCCGGTTCGTTGCGGCCCTGCATCATCCAGGCGGCGACGACCCCGATGCCGACGACGGCGAGGGCCAACAGGTGCTTCTTCGGCAGACTGAATCCACCTGGTGATTTACGGGCGGCGCCACGCTGGGCGAGCATCGCCTCGATCAAGAGATCGCGCGCCACCTGATTGATGGCGCCCGGCCAACCGCCGGACTGCAGGTGGATATCCTCAACCTGCTCATCACTGAGGAGATCGATCTCACGCCCCGCGCCTTCGAGGCGCTGGGCGAGGTACTCGCGGGTTTCTTCCGGGCTGTAGGGCTGCAATTCGATGACATGGAAGCGCTCTTCGCCTTCGTTTAGCGTATCCAGGCGTTCCAGAAGCGAATCTTCGCCGAACAGGAAGACATGGGCGCGGGCCTCGACATTGCCCTGGGACAGAGTCAACAGGTTCTCGAGGGAGGCGTCGTCCAATTCCTCGGCGTCATCCACCAGCAGGTAGACCTCCTGGCCGGTGATGGACAACTGGGCGATCTGGGCCAGCACCGAACGTACATCGGCCTGGGCGATATTCAATCCCTGGGCGATCTGCCGGAGCAGCCCCCCCACCTCCGCCGAGTTGCGTGCCGACACCACCAGGCTCTGTACCGCCTGTTTGTTGGTGCTGGCCACCAGGGCCTGGCGCAGCAGGGTCTTGCCACTCCCGTGGGGGCCGCTGACCACCAGCATCAGTTGGCTATAACGCGCCAGATGATGAAGCTGGCCCAGCACCGGCTTGCGCTGGGCAGGGAAGAACTTGAAGCCGGGCACCCGCGCGGCAAAGGGGTCATGGGTGAACTGATAGTGGCCGAGATAGGCCTCGTCGGCGTGCAGGCTGCTCATGCTAATCCCTTATTCTCCGGGCTGTTCGGCCAGGGCGCGGTAGTCGGTGGCGAGGGTGGCCTCCAGAATTTCCCGCGGATAATCGGCGGTGACGACGGCGTCCCCGACCTGGCGCAGCAGCACCAGGCGCAGTTGACCATCGAGCACCTTCTTGTCTACGGCCATGTGCTGGAGGAAATGTTCCGCCGTCATCTCCGCCGGCGGTACGACCGGAAGGCCGGCATCTCGCAACAGGCGGATCGCGGCATCGCGCTCTTCAGCGGAAATCCACCCCAGTCGACTGGACATCTCCAGGGCCATGACGGTGCCGGCCGATACCGCTTCACCGTGCAGCCATGCGCCATAGCCCATGTGGGTTTCGATGGCGTGTCCGAAGGTATGGCCCAGGTTGAGAATGGCGCGCAGGCCGGATTCTCGCTCGTCCGCCCCGACCACACGGGCCTTGGCGGCACAGGAGCGTTCGATGGCTTCGGTCAGCGCGTTGGCGTCCAGCCCGCGCAGGGCGGGCATCCGCTCTTCCAGCCAGGGCAGGAAGGAGACGTCGCAGATCAGGCCGTACTTGATGACCTCGGCCAGCCCGGCGGACAGCTCGCGCCCCGGCAGGGTCTTCAGGCTGTCGGTGTCGATGATCACGGCCTTGGGCTGGTAGAAGGCACCGACCATGTTCTTGCCCAGCGGGTGGTTGATCCCGGTCTTGCCGCCCACCGAGGAGTCGACCTGGGACAGCAGCGTGGTCGGCACCTGGATGAAGTCGACGCCGCGCTGGTAGCAGGCCGCGGCGAATCCAGCCATGTCGCCGATCACGCCGCCACCCAGGGCGATGATAGTGGTGCGGCGATCATGGCGCGCGCCCAACAGGGCGTCGAAGATCAGTTGCAGGGTTTCCCAGTTCTTGTGGGCCTCGCCATCGGGCAGGACCACAGGCAGCACCGAATAGCCCTGGAGCGTACGGGTCAAGGTCTCCAGATAGAGCGGAGCGACCGTTTCATTGGTGACGATGGCCACCTGCCGGCCAGCGATATGGGGCGCGAAGAGCTCCGACCGCGACAGCAATCCGGAACCGATGTGGATGGGATAGCTACGCTCGCCGAGATCGACCTGAAGTGTTCGCATGGGGCCCCCGATTTCAAAAGGGCTAAAGAATAGCGCAGTTCCGCCCTCGCTTTAACGGGGCGGCAGTTTCTGCAATCGCGCCAGGATTTCCTGCACCACCAGACGCGGCGGCCGCTCATCCGTCTCGATGATGATATCGGCGATCTCGCGATAGAGCGGATCACGAATCGCCATCAGATCACGCAGGACCTTGCCCGGATCAGCGGTCCGCAACAGCGGTCGATTGCGGTCCCTCGCGGTACGCTCGATCTGCTGCTCCACCGAAGTGTGCAGATAGACGACGCGCCCGCCGGCACGCAGGGCCTGGCGATTGGCCGGGCGCAAAACCGCGCCACCGCCTGTGGCGAGGACGACACCGTCCTCTTCACAGATCTCCTCGATCATCGCCTGTTCGCGGTCCCTGAATCCCTGTTCGCCCTCGACATCGAATATCCAGGGGATATCGGCACCGGTACGCTGTTCGATTTCCTTATCGGAGTCCTTGAAGGGAAGACGCAGTTCTTTAGCAAGCAAACGCCCGATGGTGCTTTTTCCAGCTCCCATCGGGCCAATAAGGATCAGATTTCGCACCGATATCAGCGACTCACCGCAATGGCCTGGTTATTCATGATGCGGGGGGTGAGGAATACCAGGAGCTCGGATTTCTTGTCCTGAACCACGTCGCGACGGAACATGCGGCCGAGGAAGGGCAGGTCGCCGAGGAAGGGCACCTTGTCCACCGCCTTGGTTTGGGTGTTGGAGAATACCCCACCTATCACGATGGTTTCACCATCGTTCACCAGTACCTTGGCGTTAACCTCGTTCTTGTTGATGGGCGGTACACCGTTCAGGGCGTTGCCGAAGTCCGGCGCATCCTTGGTGACCTTCACTTCCATGATGATGCGGTTGTCCGGCGTGATCTGCGGAGTGACCTCCAGGGACAGCGCGGCTTCCTTGAAGGAGGTGCTGGTGGCGCCACTGGAGCTCGCCTCCTGGTAGGGAATCTCGGCGCCCTTCAGGATCTTTGCAGTCTCCTTGTCGGAAGTGACCACCTTGGGCTGAGAAACGATCTCGCCATTACCGGTTTTCTCCATCGCCGACAGTTCAAGGTCAAGGATGGTGTTGTCGGTGATGAAGCCGATACCGATGCTGGAAGTGGCCCCGGTGGCACCCAGGTCGACGAACGGGGCGTTGGCCAGCAGCGGGTTGTTGGCGTTACCCGCCGCCGGACGGCCATTGCCGCCGCCGCCGATCACGAAGTTGTTGTCACCGACGCTGGCACCGCGCCAATTCACGCCCAGCGCCTTGTCGTAGTCCACGTTGGCCTCGACGATGCGGGCCTCGATCATCACCTGGCGGACGGGAATATCCAGTTGGGTGACGATACGGCGCAGCTCGTCCAGCTTGTCCTGGGTCTGGTAGGCGATGATGCTGTTGGTCCGGTCATCCACGGTGATGGAGCCGCGCTCATCGGTGCCGGCGGCACTCGGATCGCCACTGGTGACCGACTGGAACAGCTTGGCGATGTCAGCCGCCTTGGCATAGTTCACCTGAATCAGCTCACGGCGCAGGGGAGCCAGTTCTGCGATCTGCTTCTGCGATTCCAGTTCCTGGCGCTCGCGGGCCGCGATCTCGTCAGCCGGCGCCACCAGGAGCACATTGCCCACCTTGCGCTTGTCCAGGCCCTTGGTCTTCAGCACCAGGTCCAGCGCCTGATCCCAGGGCACGTTCTGCAGCCGCAGGGTGATATTGCCCTGCACTGTATCGGACGCCACCAGGTTCAGGTCAGTGAAATCGGCGATCAGCTGAAGCACCGAGCGAACGTCGATATCCTGGAAGTTCAGGGAGAGCTTTTCACCCGAGTAGGCGAAACGCTCGGCCTTGCGCTTCTCGACGTCATCCTGGGTCAGCGGCTTGATGCTGACGGTCAGCTTGTTGTCGGTCTGGTACGCCAGGTAATCGTAGAAGCCGGTGGGCTCGATGCTGATGCTGGCGTCATTGCCCGAACCGGCGGCACTGACGAACTGCACCGGGGTGGCGAAGTCCTTCACATCCAGACGGACACGCAAGGGTTCCGGCAACTGGGTCTTGGCGAAGTTGAGGCGGATGCGACCGCCCTGCTCCTGGATGTCCGGGCTCACGCTCGGATCGGACAGGGTGATGACTACATTGCCCTCACCCTGCTCTCCACGCTGGAAATCGATGTTCTCGATGGTACGTCCGACGCGGGCATAGCTCTTGGCCGGCTGCGCGGCGCTCAGGGGCGCAGCCACGGGCGCCGGCGCGGCGGCGACGGGACGTGGTGCGGCGGGCGCCGCCGGAGCCGAGGCGGACTCACCCACCAGCACATAGAGGTTACGACCCTCCACGCGCGTACTGTAAGGCACGAGTGTGGACAGGTTGATGATCAGTCGAGTGCGATCCTTGGCCTCCACCACGGTCAGGCTGCGGGCATTGCCAACGCCCAGTTCGCGGTTCTTCGTGCCCAGCTTGTTGGACACCCCAGGCAGGTCCAGGGCTATGCGCGCCGGCTGCTCGATGGTGTATCCGCGCGGCGCCACCACCGGCTCGTCGAAGGCCAGCTTGAGTTCGACCCTGTCGCCCGGCAGGGCCGCGACATCCAGGGACTGCAAGTCAGCCGCCAGCAGCGCCGGCGACAGCAGGGCGGCCAAGAGCGTGATACCAAGGCGCGATAGCGAGCTTTTCATCATCGGATTCCGTTGTGCAGACCGGTCATTATTCTTCATCGGTTCACCTCGCACTCAAGAAGAGCGCTCCCTCAGCGCGAGGGTACGCGGACGTTCCAGCCATCCGCCCTCCCCGTCCGGGACAATTTCCACCACATCCACCTTGGCTTCGTCGATCGCGACGATGCGGCCGTGGTTGCGCCCCAGGTAATCCCCCACCTTGACTCGGTGCACCCCTCCCGCACCACTGATCAGGGCGAAGCGCCCCCCCGTGTTGGACAAGGTGCCCACCATCTGGAAGGACTCGATATTGAAGCCCTCGAGGAACTGCTTCACCCGCGTTTCGTCCGGACGGATGTCCTTCGATCCCTTCTGCTGCTGCGTCAGGTCAATCTTGATCGGCGGCTGGAAGGGGCTGCGCAATGCTGCAGCACTGTAGGTGAAGGCCTCGTAGGGCTGGAACTTCGGCAGGGGCTCGATGGAACCCTTGGGACGGGCGCGCACCTCGTCCATGTAGGCTTGCAGGTCGCCGAAATCGTTGCCGACACCACAGCCGGACAAGGTGGCGAACATCAGGGCGCAGAGCGCCAGGCGGGCGCGGGCACTACTCATTTCTGCAGCCCCTTGTCGTTGTAGCGATAGGTCTTGGCCAGGATCGACATGCGCAGCTTGGAACCACCCGCCTGATCCAGCGGCTTGATCTCGAAGTCATGCAGGGTGACGATCCGCGGCAGGCTCGACACACCGCTGACGAAGGTGGCCAGATCGTGATAGCCACCGACCACGGAGATCCGGATCGGCAGCTCGATGTAGAACTGCTGCGTGGCCTCGGGCAGCAGCTTGATCTCTTCGAACTCCAGGCCACTGCCCAGACCGGTACGGGTAATGTCCTCCAGCAGCCCAGGCACTTCGGTGTCACTCGGCAGTTGGCGCAACAACGCGCCGAAGGAGGTTTCCATCTCCTTCATCTGATCCTTGTAGGCCTCCAGGTTGGCCGCCTGGAACGCCTTGGTGGCGAACTGCTGCTTGAGGGTCGCCTCCTCGGCACGCTTCGAGTCCAGCTGGCTCTCCAGGTCCTTGAGGTGGAAGTTGTACCCCAGCGCCAGTACCAGAACGAGCAGCAGGATGCAGGTGATCACCTTGACCGCCAGCGGCCAGGAACCCAGGTTATTCAGGTCAAGATCGGCCAGATCGATCTTGCGCAGGTTTTCGATGGATTCGGACAGGCTCATTTTTTCGTGGCTCCTGCCTTGACGGCCGCAGGCTTGGCGGCGGATTTCTTGAGGGCCTCTTCCTCTTCGACCCCCGGCTGGGTCTGCTGCACGGTGAGCTGGAAGACGTTGGCCTGATCCACCGCCCCGGCTGTGACGGCCTTCACTTCGGTGAGGTTGGGCGAGGTCAACCACTCGGACGCATCCAGGTTGCGCATGAGGTTGGAAACCCGATTGTTCGACTCCGCCGCCCCCACGATGGCGATGCTCTTGCCGGTCATTTTCAGGCCGGTGAAGAAGACGCCATCGGGCAGGGTCCGCACCAACTGGTCGAACACGCGACCGATGATCGGACGGTTGCCCTGCAGGTCCTGGATGATCTTCATCCGCTCAAGGAGTTGCTGACGGCGGGTCTTGAGCTCGCTGATCTCCTTGATTCGCGCATCCAGAACGGCAATTTCCTTGCGCACATAATCATTGCGTGCCTGCTGGTTCTCGATGGCGTTGTTCAGGTACTGGTCACCCAGGAACACCGCACCAGCGCCGATGGCCAGGATCGCACCCAGGGCCACCAGAAAACGCTGCTTGCGTTCTTCGCGTAACTGCTCGCGCCAAGGGAGTAGGTTGATGCGTGCCATCAGTCGAAACTCCTCATGGCCAGACCGCAGGCAATCATCAGTGCCGGCGCATCACTGGCCAGCGCACCGGCGTTGACCTTGCTGCTCAACGCCATGTCGGCGAAGGGATTGGCTACCAAGGTCGGCGTGCCGATTCGCTGCTGGATCAGACGATCCAGGTCGGGAATCGATGCCGTGCCCCCCGCCAGCAGGATGTAGTCCACATCGTTGAACTGGCCTGCGGCGAAGAAGAACTGGAGGGAACGGGAAACCTGCTGGACGACGGCATCCTTGAACGGTTGCAACACCTCGCTGTCGTAGTCATCCGGAAGACCGCCCTGCTTCTTGGCGAGGCCGGCCTCCTCCACCGACAGCCCATAGCGGCGCTGTATTTCCTCGGTGAGCTGGCGGCCACCGAAAAGCTGCTCGCGGGTATAGATGGTTCGACCGTTGTGCAGGACGCTGAGCGTAGTCATGGTGGCGCCGATGTCGACGACGGCCACCGTCAGCCCATCATGGGCGTCGCCCAACTGCGCAGAAAGCAGGGAGTAGGCGCGCTCAAGGGCATAGGCCTCGACATCCACCACCTTTGCATTGAGTCCGGCCAGCGCAAGGGCGGCCTCGCGGACCTCGACGTTCTCCTTCCGACAGGCGGCCAGCAGCACGTCGACACGATCAGGGTTGCGCGCGGAAGGGCCCTGGACCTCGAAATCGATGGCCACCTCCTCCAGCGGATAGGGGATGTACTGATCGGCCTCGATCTTCAGCTGGTTCTCCATGTCATCATCGGAGAGCCCGGCTTCCATCTCGATGGTCTTGGTGATCACCGCCGAACCGGCAACGGCCACCGCTGCGGCCTTGACGCCGGTGCGGGCCTTGGTGATCACCCGGGAAATCGCCTGCCCTACCCCCTCCAGTTCGGCAATGTTCTTCTCGACCACTGCGTTTGGCGGGAGCGGCTCGACGGCGTAGGACTCCACCTTGTAGCGGGTTCCCGAGCGACTCAATTCAAGGAGCTTGACTGAGGTCGAGCTTATGTCGATCCCCAACAGCGAATTCGCTTTCTTATTGAAGAGCCCTAGCACGACCGATTTCCTATCAGCGTCCGAGACTTACGGACGATTTATGTTTTTCCACATTAAATAGCAGTCTTGACAGAAGCGCAAATGGCTCCCCCGGAAAAAAAACGCTTATAATGTGATCGGCTTTTGCCTTTTATCATCACCTTCCGCTTAACCCGTTCTTTTGCCTGGAAATCCACAAGCCTTGATACGTCTGCTGAAGTTTTTCTGGTGGTCCTTCGTTGCTGTTTTCTGTGGCCTGCTGCTCAGTTTCAGCGGTGCGTACCTCTATCTTAGCCCCACCCTTCCGTCCGTCGACTCACTGCGCCGGATCCAGCTGCAGATCCCCCTGAGGGTCTACAGCAGCGACGGCAAGCTGATCGCGGAGTTCGGCGAAATGCGCCGCTCCCCGGTGCGTTTCGCCGACATCCCGCCGGATTTCATCCAGGCACTGCTGGCCGCCGAGGATGACAATTTCGCAAATCATTATGGCGTCGACCTTACCAGCCTGATGCGCGCTGCCACGCAATTATTGAAGACCGGCCACATCCAGACAGGCGGCAGCACCATCACCATGCAGGTGGCGAAGAACTACTTCCTCACCAGCGAAAGAAGTTTCTCTCGCAAGATCAATGAAATACTGCTGGCCCTGCAGATTGAACGGGAACTCAGCAAGAACGAGATCCTTGAACTTTATGTGAACAAGATCTACCTCGGGAATCGTGCTTACGGTATCGAGGCTGCCGCGCAGGTCTATTACGGCAAGTCCATTCGCGAACTCAGCCTGGCGCAGATGGCCATGATTGCCGGCCTGCCCAAAGCCCCCTCGCGCTTCAACCCTCTGGTCAACCCGACCCGCAGCAAGGAGCGCAGGGACTGGATCCTCGGTCGCATGTACAAGCTGGGCCGCATCGACGAGGCCCGTTATCAACTGGCGATCAACGAACCCATCGACGCGAGCTACCACGTCCCCACCCCGGAACTGGCCGCCCCCTACGTTGCCGAGATGGCCCGCGCCGAAATGGTCGGCCGTTACGGCAGCGACGCCTACACCGAAGGCTTCCGCGTCACGACCACCGTGCCCAGCAATCTGCAGGAAGCCGCCAATACGGCCCTGCGGGAAGGCCTGATCGAGTACGACCAGCGCCATGGCTATCGCGGACCGGAAACCCGCCTTCCCGGCATGACACGGGAAACCTGGCTACAGGAGCTGGCCAAGCAGAAATCCCTCGGAGGCCTGGAGCCTGCGATCGTGACCCAGGTAGAGAAGAGCGGCATCCTGGTATTGACCCGCAACGGCCAGGAAGAGGCGGTGGGCTGGGACACCATGAAATGGGCGCGTCCCTTCCTCAACACCAACAGCCTGGGCCCTCGGCCGCAGCAGCCGGCCGACGTCACCCAGGTAGGCGACCTGGTCCGCGTGCAGCGCCAGCCCGATGGCAGCCTGCGCTTCGTCCAGTTGCCCGCGGCCCAGAGCGCCCTGGTCTCCCTCGATCCGGAGAATGGCGCCATCCGCGCGCTGGTGGGCGGTTTCTCCTTCGAGCAAAGCAACTACAACCGTGCCGCACAGGCCAAGCGCCAGCCGGGATCCAGCTTCAAACCCTTCCTTTATGCCGCCGCCCTGGACAACGGTTTCACCGCCGCGAGCCTGGTAAACGACGCCCCTATCGTCTTCCAGGAGGCGGGCATGGAAGAAGCCTGGCGCCCGAAGAACGACAACAACACCTTCCTGGGCCCCATCCGCCTGCGAGAGGCCCTCTACAAGTCGCGCAACCTGGTGTCGATCCGCGTCCTGCAGGCCGTCGGTATCGACTACGCCCTGAACTACGTCAGCCGCTTCGGCTTCAACAAGGATGACCTGCCACGCAACCTGTCCCTGGCCCTGGGTACCGCCAACCTGACACCCCTGGAAATCGCGGGTGGCTGGAGCGTCTTCGCCAATGGTGGCTACAAGGTCCAGCCCTACCTGATCGAGCGTATCGAGAGCCGGGATGGCAAGTCGCTGTTCG
Source organism: Pseudomonas furukawaii (assembly GCF_002355475.1). Taxonomy (NCBI): domain Bacteria; kingdom Pseudomonadati; phylum Pseudomonadota; class Gammaproteobacteria; order Pseudomonadales; family Pseudomonadaceae; genus Metapseudomonas; species Metapseudomonas furukawaii. The sequence continues at coordinate 5,735,824 of NZ_AP014862.1, forward strand.
TCGCCAATCCGCCCCGGGTTCCCCAGGGCGAAGAACAGCCCGAAACCACAGCCCAGAGCAGTGCGGCGCCGGACACCCTGCTGGCCTCGGTCGATACCTCGACTCCCCAATCTCAATCCCCTGCCGTCGCGGAGCGCATCGTCGACCCACGCACCACCTACATCCTCAACAGCATGCTGCAGGACGTCATCAAGCGGGGTACCGGACGCCGCGCGCTGGCCATGGGCCGCACCGACATCGCGGGCAAGACCGGCACCACCAACGAGTCGAAGGACAGCTGGTTCTCCGGCTACAACGCCGACCTCGTCACGACCGTCTGGGCAGGCTTCGATCAACCGGAAAGCCTGGGTCGTCACGAATACGGGGGCACCGTAGCCTTGCCGATCTGGATGAACTACATGAGCGCCGCGCTCAAGGACAAGCCACCTCATGTCCAGGCCGAGCCCGCCGGTCTCCTGACCCTGCGCATCGACTCACTGAGTGGCCGCGCAGCAAGCCCCGGCATGCCGGACGCCTTCTTCGAGCTGTTCAAGAGCGAGGACACGCCTCCGCCCATGAGCGAGTTCGAACCCGGCCTCGCCATCCCCGGCAGCCCACTGCCCGCCGACGAAGCGGCCCCCATCGACCTGTTCTAGGTTTCAAACGCCCAATAAAAAACCCCGCGATCAGCGGGGTTTTTTTTTATTGGGCGAAGCCGGCTCAGCCGTTGAAAACCTCGTCCACCGAAGTCAGCGGGTAGTGCTTCGGATAGGGCAGGGTCGCGACGCCGGACTCGATGGCGGCCTTGGCCACGGCATCGGAGACAACGGTGATCAGACGCTTGTCCATCGGCTTCGGAATGATGTACTCACGGCCGAACTCCAGGGACTCGACACCATAGGCGTCGCAGACATCCTTCGGTACCGGCAGCTTGGCCAGGTCACGCAGGGCCAGGGCGGCGGCGATCTTCATTTCCTCGTTGATGCGGGTGGCACGAACGTCCAGGGCACCCCGGAAAATGAAGGGGAAGCCCAGCACGTTGTTGACCTGGTTCGGGTAGTCGGAGCGGCCAGTCGCCATGATCACGTCATTGCGGGTCTCGTGGGCCAGTTCCGGCTTGATTTCCGGATCCGGGTTGGAGCAGGCGAACACGATCGGGTTGGCCGCCATGCGCTTGAGGTCTTCAGGGCTCAGCAGGTTGGCGCCGGACAGACCGACGAACACGTCCGCACCGTCCAGAGCCTCGGACAGGGTGCGCTTGTCGGTCTCGTGGGCGAACACCGCCTTGTACTGGTTCAGGTCGTCACGACCGGCATGGACAACGCCTTTGCGGTCGATCATGAAGATGTTCTCGACCTGGGCACCCATGCTCACCAGCAGCTTCATGCAGGAAATGGCAGCAGCGCCGGCGCCCAGGCAGACGATCTTGGCTTCCGGCAGGGACTTGCCGGCGATTTCCAGGGCATTGAGCATACCGGCGGCGGTCACGATCGCGGTGCCGTGCTGGTCATCGTGGAAAACGGGAATGTCGCACTGCTCGATCAGGGTACGCTCGATCTCGAAGCACTCGGGCGCCTTGATGTCTTCGAGGTTGATACCACCGAAGGTGATGGAAATGCGCTTGACGGTGTCGATGAAGGCCTGCGGGCTCTCGGCATCGACCTCGATGTCGAACACGTCGATGCCAGCGAAGCGCTTGAACAGCACGCCCTTGCCTTCCATGACCGGCTTGGAGGCCAGCGGACCGAGATTGCCAAGACCGAGAATCGCGGTGCCATCGGAAATGACCGCTACCAGGTTGCCCTTGCCGGTGTACTTGAAGGCCAGTTCAGGATCACGCGCGATTTCGCGTACCGGCTCGGCGACGCCCGGGCTGTAGGCCAGCGAAAGATCGCGGGCGGTGGCAGTCGGCTTGGTCAACTCGACACTGAGTTTCCCGGGGCGGGGTTGGGCATGGTATTCGAGAGCGGCCGTTTTCAGATCAGACATTTTGGCATTTCCGCTTTTTTGCTGTGACAGACGTGACGGGCGAGGATACGCAAGATGCCGGGGGCTAACAAGACCGTTCAGTCACTCTACGTCAAGCCCTCTAACGTACGACTTTTAGCCAATCCCCAGGCTTCGGCTCGCCGATTGGATACAAATTATTAAGTAATCGGATACGATTTTCCAGATCCATTTCGACACCAGGCAACTTGCTCTCCCGAGCCAGGCTGGCGATCGTCTGACCGGGCTTCACCTGGATCAGGTGAAGGCGCAACGGTTGGGCCAGAGCAAACTCTTCCTTCTTCATGGGACGGAAGCTACGGATGACGGAAAGGAATTTGTCATCCTCACTTTCCAGGGACGCCCCGCCACGGATCACTCCTACAAAAAGATAGGCCTTGTCGTCCTTGTAAAGCACTGCCGCACGTCGTGCGGGAGTGCCAGGCAATATCGCCGTCGCCCCAGGCAGATCGCCCGCCTTCAGGCTCTCCTCCATGGACAGGCGCTGTCCACCCGCCTTCTGCCGCAGGTAGTCCGCCGGCGAGACCGCCGGCTTTCGACCGTCCAGGGTCATGGCAACGAAAGCCTGCTGGTCGGCACTATGGACGATCACCGCGTCCGGACGATTCACCAGCCCCCAGCCCTCGGGGAAATGCAGCGTGAAGCCCAGTTCGGCATGGTAGAAGTCCTGACCACGACGCACCCCGCTCTCCGCCGAATCACCGAAAGCCAGTCCCTCCAGGTGCCGGAGGAACACCTCTCGATTGGTCGCCTGGTTGCCGACAGCCAGGGCCCTGGCCGGGCCCACCACCTGTTGCAGGCGGGTATCGTTGTCCGGATGGGTGTCGAACACGCCGTGATAACCCGAAGGCGGCGCCTCCTTGCCCAACCGCCGGGCCTCGGCGCGGGCGAAGGCTTCCTGATTCCCCAATACCTTGACCACCTCGATCATGGCCTGCGGATCGTAGCCACTGCGCGCGAGGTACTGGGCCCCCAGGCCATCCGCCTCCAGCTCCATGTCGCGACCGTAGCCCCGCACGAAGGCGGTGCCGAGCACATTGGTCAGATCCGCCGCCGCGCCGACACCCGTCCCGATCGCGACGGCCTGCCCCAGGATATTCCAGGCCGTGGACTGGCTCTGCTGCTGCACACTGTGCCGCGCCGTGACATGCCCTACCTCATGGGCGAGCACCGCCGCCAGCTCGGCCTCGGAGTTCAGGTAGGCCAGGAGCCCACGATGGATATAGATGTAGCCACCCGGCAGGGCGAAGGCATTGATGTCAGGCGAGTCCACCAGGGTGAACTGGTAGGTGATGTCATTGCGATGACTGTGACGGGCGACCCTCTGCCCCACCTGCTGCACATAGGCCTGCAGTTTCTCGTCGGCATAACGCGGGTTCTGCCTGGCGATTTCCTGGTTGTAGCGACGGCCTAGATCCAGCTCCTGCTGCTCGCTCATCATCACGAAATTGGTCTTGCCGGTGGCCGGGTTGACTGCGCAACCCGACATCAGGAAAACAGCGAGCAGCAGCGCCAGCACGAGCGCAGGGGGACTCATCGAATCACCTCGATCATTCCGTCGTGGGTAAGGGGGAGCATCCAGCGGGAATTCGCGCTATTTACGCCGCGCCCAGGCCCACGGTCAATCACCCAGCCCCTGGCCTCCACGCGCCGCCCGATCAGCCGGTCCAGCGCCCGAGCGTCGAAGCTGCGCAGCCGCCTCCTTTCGATGCGCAACACCAGGGGGCCATCCAACTGCAGCCAGGCGCCGCCCTGATTCCGCTCAACCCGGATCACCCGCCCCTGCACCAGGGCAAAGCCGGACCGGCCAACCTGCCACGCGGAGCGCTGGGGCGGACGACGCCACAAGCCTCGTCCCGCGCGACGCGCCGTCCGCTCGGCTGCGGCATGACAGCTCACCAGGGCATCATTGGGCGTGAAGGCGATATGAAACCCGAGCCCTTCAGCCAGCAGCCGAGCTTCCAGGTTGCGCCCGTGACGATCATAGAGGTGAGCCAGGGTACGCCCGTAGCGATCGCGGGGCTCTCGCCCGACCCTCAGCGCCACCCGCCCGCCGCTGCCCCGAACCAACTGCTCCAGTCGCTCGCGGGCCTCGCGTGCGTAGGGCTCCGCCGGCCGCCCCTTGCGGGCCAGCTCAGGCGCGTTCAGGCCGATCAGGCGGACACTGCGACCATCCACCAGGCGCAGGGTGTCGCCATCCACCACCTTGCGCACGTTGTAGGTCGGAAGCTTGCCCGGAATCGGGCAAGCGGCCTGTAAGGAAAAACTGATGAGCCAGAAAAAGAAAAAGGCGCCTGTCAAAGGCGCCTTCTTCGTCAGCGGGGATCCGGCCATGGGCCTTTCCCGGTCTATTCGGGCCCTTACTTGGCGCCGAACACACCGAAACGCTGCTTGAAGCGATCGATACGGCCGCCGGTGTCCAGCACCTTCTGCTTGCCGGTGTAGAACGGGTGGCACTCGGAGCACACGTCCAGGCTGATGTTCTTGCCCAGGGTGGAGCGGGTCTTGATGACGTTGCCGCAGCTGCAGGTGGCTTCGATCGCTACGTATTCGGGATGGATTTCCGGTTTCATCGCTTGATCCTCAGGTCTGGCGTGCCGCCACCCGACCCTATGTCGAGCACCGCACGGAAACAGGCGGCGGATGATACCAGAGTGAAAGCCCGATGCAACACGCAAGCCGCGCCGGCCGTCGCTGGGAGCCATGCTAAGATCGCGGCTTTTGAGCCGGGACCCGCCCGTGTCCGACGCCCCCATCCTGCGCCTCGCCCTACCCTCTCCCTTGCGCCGCCTGTTCGACTACCTGGCGCCTGCCGGCGTGCCCCGCACCGCCCTGCAGCCCGGCGTGCGCCTGCGAGTACCCTTCGGCCGCCGCGAGATCATCGGCGTGCTGGTGGAGCTGGCCGAGAACAGCGAGGTACCGAAGGACAAGCTGAAGCCTGCATTGGCGCTGCTCGACCCGCACCCTCCGCTGCCCCCATCGCTGTTCAAGCTGTGCCTCTGGACCGCCCAGTACTACCAGCACAGCCTGGGCGACACCCTGAGCTGGGCATTGCCGGTACTGCTGCGCCAGGGCGAGCCCGCCGAGGCGCGGCAGGAGCGCTTCTGGCACATCGCGCCGGGCGCCAGCCCCGACGACCCGCGCCTGGCCCGGGCGCCGCGCCAGCGACAGGCCCTGTCCACCCTCGCCCAGCATCCCCACGGTGTCGCCCATCAACTGCTCAGCCAGCTGCAGCTGAACAAGGACAGCCTGGACATCCTGCTGGACAAGGGGCTGGTCCGGGTGGAGGTGCGTCGCCACGCCCCCAGCGAGCGCCACGGCCCGCTGCTGGCCCAGCCGGAACTGCCCCTGAACCCCGAGCAGCGCGCAGCCTTCGACGCGGTCCACGCATCCTTCGGCCGCTTCAATGCCCTGCTCCTGGCGGGCGTCACCGGCAGCGGCAAGACCGAGGTCTACCTGCAGTTGATCCGCCAGGCCCTGGAAGCCGGCAAGCAGGCACTGGTGCTAATCCCCGAGATCAACCTCGGCCCCCAGACCCTCGAACGTTTCTCGCGCCGCTTCAACGCCCGTATCGCCCTGCTGCACTCGGCCGTGAACGACCGCGAGCGCCTGGATGCCTGGCTCGCGGCGCGGGACGGCGAGGCCGATATCATCATCGGCACCCGCTCGGCACTGTTCACGCCGATGAAGCGTCCCGGGCTGATCATCATCGACGAGGAGCACGACGCTTCCTATAAACAGCAGGAAGGCCTGCGCTACCACGCCCGCGACCTCGCCCTGGTGCGCGCGCGCCAGGAAAACATCCCGATTCTCCTCGGCTCGGCGACACCCTCGCTGGAAAGCCTGCAGAATGCCCACGCCGGGCGATACGGCCTGCTCCGCCTCACCCAGCGGGCCGGCGGCGCCCGCCAGCCGCGCTTCCTGCGCCTGGACGTGAAGAGCCTGCCGCTGGACTCCGGCATTTCCATGCCCCTCCAGCAGGCGATCACCCAGACCCTCGCCGCAGGCCAGCAGGTTCTGGTGTTCCTCAACCGTCGTGGCTTCGCCCCCACCCTGCTCTGCCACGACTGCGGCTGGATCAGCCAGTGCCCCCGCTGCGACGCGCGCATGACCCTGCACCAGCGCCACAACGAACTGCGCTGTCACCACTGCGGCCACAGCCAGCGCCAGCCGGCCAACTGCCCTGATTGCGGACGAGTGGACCTGCGCCCCGTGGGCGCCGGCACCGAACGCGCCGAAGAGCGGCTGGCGATCCTTTTCCCGAAAACGCCCGTGTTGCGCATCGACCGCGACAGCACGGCGCGCAAGGACGCCATGGACAAGCTCTTCGCCACCATCCAGCGGGGCGAACCCTGCATCCTGGTGGGCACCCAGATGCTCGCCAAGGGCCACCACTTCCCCCGGGTGACCCTGGTGGCCATCCTCGATGCCGATGGCGGCCTGTTCTCCGCGGATTTCCGAGCCAGCGAACGCATGGCCCAGCTCATCGTCCAGGTGGCGGGCCGCGCCGGACGGGCCGAGGAACCGGGCCGGGTGATCATCCAGACCCACCTCGCCGATCACCCGCTGCTGGTGCAACTGACCGAGCAGGGCTACTTCGCCTTCGCCGAACAGGCCCTGTCCGAGCGCCGCGCCGCCGGACTGCCGCCCTTCGCCCACCTCGCCCTGCTCCGCGCCGAGGCCCACAAGCCGGGCCAGGCGGAGGAGTTCCTCGACCACGCCTGCGCCGAAGCCGAACTGCAACTGGCGGAGCTGGGCATCAGCGGCGTCGAGCTGCTGGGGCCGGTGCCCGCCCCCATGGAACGCCGCGCCGGGCGCTATCGCGCGCAACTCCTGCTCCAGGCCAACGCCCGGGCACCCCTGCATCGCCTCCTGACACCCTGGACACAGGCCCTCGAACAACTCCCGGGCGGCCGTGCGGTGCGCTGGTCCCTGGACGTGGACCCGATCGACCTGTTCTAGGACCGCCAACTGCATCTGCGCCGCGCAGCTTGCAGCTTAAAACTTGAAGCGGCGGGCGCAGCACGCGGATAATGCACAGTTTTCAACCAGCGCCAGCCCCGTTCCGGGGCGGCCGGAAGCGCAGAAGATGAAAGACACCATTCGCCAGCTGATCCAGCAAGCCCTGACCCGCCTCACCCAGGAGGGCGTGCTCCCCGAAGGCCTCAGCCCGGCCATCCAGGTGGAGAACACCAAGGACAAGAGCCACGGCGATTTCGCCAGCAACATCGCCATGATGCTGGCCAAGCCCGCCGGGCTGAAACCGCGCGACCTGGCCGAGAAGCTCATCAACGCCCTGCCCCAGGACGACCAGGTGGCCAAGGTGGAGATCGCCGGCCCCGGTTTCCTCAACTTCTTCCAGAACAGCCACGCTCTGGCCCAGCGCCTCGAGTCCGCGCTGGCCGACGACCGCCTCGGCGTGCGCAAGAACGGCCCGCAGCAGTGCGTGGTGGTGGACCTTTCCGCCCCGAACCTCGCCAAGGAAATGCACGTCGGCCACCTGCGCTCCACCATCATCGGCGACGCCGTGGCACGGGTTCTCGAGTTCCTCGGCGACCGCGTGATCCGCCAGAACCACGTCGGCGACTGGGGCACCCAGTTCGGCATGCTGCTGGCCTACATGCAGGAGCAGCCGGTGGGCAGCGACGCCGAGCTGGCCGACCTGGAAGGGTTCTATCGCGCGGCCAAGAAGCGCTTCGACGAGTCCGGCGAATTCGCCGACCGCGCCCGCGAGCTGGTGGTCAAGCTGCAGGCCGGCGACCCCGAATGCCTGAGTCTCTGGACCCGCTTCAACGACATCTCCCTGAGCCACTGCCAGGCCGTCTACGACCGCCTCGGCGTCAAGCTCACCATGGCCGACGTCAAGGGCGAGAGCGCCTACAACGACGACCTGCCCCAGGTGGTCGAGGACCTGCGCGCCAAGGGCCTGCTGACCGAAAGCGATGGCGCCCTCTGCGTCTTCATGGACGAGTTCAAGAACGCCGAAGGCAATCCGCTGCCGCTGATCGTGCAGAAGGCCGGCGGTGGCTACCTCTACGCCACCACCGACCTGGCCGCCACCCGCTACCGCAGCGGCGTACTCAAGGCCGACCGCGCACTCTACTTCGTCGACCAACGCCAGGCCCTGCATTTCCAGATGGTCTTCGCCGCCGCCCGCCTGGCCGGCTTCGTGCGCCCCGACTTCGAAATGGAACACATGGGCTTCGGCACCATGAACGGCGCCGACGGTCGTCCCTTCAAGACCCGCGACGGCGGCACCGTGAAGCTGATCGACCTGCTGGACGAAGCCGAACAGCGCGCCTTCGAACTGGTGAAAGGCAAGAACCCCGACCTCGACGACGCCGAGCTGCGCCAGATCGCCCGCGCCGTGGGCATCAGCGCGGTCAAGTACGCCGACCTGTCCAAGCACCGCACCAGCGACTACAGCTTCAACTTCGACCTGATGCTGAGCTTCGAGGGCAACACCGCGCCCTACCTGCTCTACGCCTACACCCGCGTTGCCAGCGTGTTCCGCAAGCTCGGCAAGGACTTCAGCGAAGTGGACGGCCGGATCGAACTGGTGGCCGAGCAGGAGCAGGCCCTGGCGGCCAAGCTGGCCCAGTTCGCCGACACCCTCGGCAATGTCGCCGAGAAAGGCGTGCCCCACATCCTCTGCGCCTACCTCTACGACCTCGCCGGCCTGTTCTCCAGCTTCTACGAGAACTGCCCGATCCTGGCCGCCGAAGACGAGGCCACCCAGAAGAGCCGCCTGCGCCTGGCCGCGTTGACCGGCCGCACCCTCAAGCAAGGCCTGGAACTGCTCGGCCTGCACACCCTGGAACGCATGTAACGGACTATGGCGAAGAAAAAACCCGCACCCAAGCGCGGCGCGAGCCGCTACCAGGCGCCGGCGAAGAAGCCGGTGCCCGGCTGGGTTTGGCTGGCCATCGGCCTGGTGATCGGTGGCTTCGTGGTCTTCCTGAACCAGCTGGAGCCCGGCCGTGACGAGGTTCGCCGAACCAAGCCCGAGCAGGCGACCGGCACTGGCACCAACGGCGGCAAGCCCCAGGCCAAGCCCACCACGCCGCCCCCCCAGGAACCGGTGAAGCCGAAGTACGACTTCTACACCCTGCTGCCGGAATCCGAGGTCATAGTGCCGCCGGAAGCGGTGCCGAAGGAGACGCCGCCTCCGGTCCAGCCGCAGAAGCCGGTGACGCCGGAAGAGGCCGCCAAGCTTGACGCCGCGCGGGCCCAGGCCGCCCTCAACGGCGAGGAAGTACCCCCTCCGCCGGTGGTGGCCAAGGCGCCGGTCACCAACCAGTTCTTCCTCCAGGCGGGGTCCTTCCGCAAGCGGGATGACGCCGACCGCGTGCGCGCCCAGATCATCCTGCTGGGGCAGAACGTGACGGTGGAATCCGGAACCGTCCGCGAGGAAACCTGGTACCGCGTGCTGGTCGGCCCCTTCGCCAACCGCGAGCAGCTCTCTTCCGCCCAAAAGCAGCTGGCCGGCAACGGCTTCAGCAACCTGTTGTTACAGCAACGGCAGAGCCGCTGAGCGGCCGGTGGCCTTGCCCGGTTGAAAACCCGGGCAAGGCCCCCATCTCTAGTCTTCATCCGGGCATATCGCCCCGCTGCGTGGAGACTCTCCCCTTGACCACCATCGTTTCAGTCCGCCGCAACGGCAAAGTCGTCATGGGCGGCGACGGCCAGGTTTCCCTCGGCAACACCGTCATGAAAGGCAACGCCAAGAAGGTACGTCGCCTGTACCACGGCCAGGTGCTGGCTGGATTCGCCGGCGCCACCGCCGATGCCTTCACCCTGTTCGAGCGTTTCGAGGGCCAGCTGGAGAAGCACCAGGGCCACCTGGTGCGCGCCGCCGTGGAACTGGCCAAGGACTGGCGTACCGACCGCTCGCTGAGCCGCCTGGAGGCCATGCTCGCCGTCGCCAACAAGGACGCCTCGCTGATCATCACCGGCAACGGCGACGTGGTCGAACCGGAACAGGGCCTGATCGCCATGGGTTCCGGCGGCGGCTTCGCCCAGGCGGCGGCCACCGCCCTGCTGCAACGTACCGACCTGTCGGCCCGGGAAATCACCGAGACCGCCCTGAACATCGCAGGCTCCATCTGCGTGTTCACCAACCAGAACCTGACCATCGAGGAGCTGGACAGCGCCGAGTGAGGCCGCCGTCCGGAACTGGAGCACTTTTCATGTCCATGACGCCCCGCGAAATCGTCCACGAACTCAACCGCCACATCGTGGGCCAGGATGACGCCAAGCGCGCCGTCGCCATTGCACTGCGCAACCGCTGGCGGCGCATGCAGCTGCCCGCCGAGCTGCGTGCCGAAGTCACCCCGAAGAACATCCTGATGATCGGCCCCACCGGCGTCGGCAAGACCGAGATCGCCCGGCGCCTGGCCAAGCTGGCCAACGCTCCCTTCATCAAGGTGGAAGCCACCAAGTTCACCGAAGTGGGCTACGTCGGCCGCGACGTCGAGTCCATCATCCGCGACCTGGCGGACGCCGCCGTGAAGATGATGCGCGAACAGGAAATGCACCGCGTCCGCTACCGCGCCGAGGACGCCGCCGAGGATCGCATCCTCGACGCCCTGCTGCCGCCGGCCCGCAGCGGCTTCGGCGACGAACAGCCCCGCGAGGACTCGAACACCCGCCAGCTGTTCCGCAAGCGCCTGCGCGAAGGCCAACTGGACGACAAGGAAATCGAGATCGAGGTGGCCGAATCCCCGGCCGGCGTGGAAATCATGGCCCCGCCGGGCATGGAGGAAATGACCAACCAGCTGCAGAGCCTGTTCTCCAACCTCGGCAAGGGCAAACGCAAGAGCCGCAAGCTGAAAGTCAAGGAAGCCCTGAAGCTGGTGCGCGACGAGGAAGCCGCGCGCCTGGTCAACGAGGAAGAGCTCAAGGCCGCCGCCCTGGAAGCGGTGGAGCAGAACGGCATCGTCTTCATCGACGAGATCGACAAGGTGGCCAAGCGCGGCAACACCAGCGGCGCCGACGTCTCCCGCGAAGGCGTGCAGCGTGACCTGCTGCCGCTGATCGAGGGCTGCACCGTCAACACCAAGCTGGGCATGGTCAAGACCGACCACATCCTGTTCATCGCCTCCGGCGCCTTCCACCTGGCCAAGCCCAGCGACCTGGTACCCGAGCTGCAGGGCCGCCTGCCGATCCGCGTGGAACTCAAGGCCCTCTCCCCCGAGGACTTCGAGCGCATCCTCACCGAACCCCACGCCTCGCTGACCGAGCAGTACAGCGCGCTGCTGAAGACCGAGGGCCTGAACATCGAGTTCGCCCAGGACGGCATCAAGCGCCTGGCGGAGATCGCCTGGCAGGTGAACGAGAAGACCGAGAACATCGGTGCGCGCCGCTTGCACACCCTGCTCGAACGCCTGTTGGAAGAAGTGTCCTTCAGCGCCGGGGACCTGGCCGCCCAGCATGACGAGAAACCGATCCTGATCGACGCCGCCTACGTCAACGGCCACCTGGGCGAACTGGCCCAGGACGAGGACCTGTCGAGGTATATCCTCTAAGTGACGGAACCGCTGGAGGCTGGAGGCTGGACGAAAGAGCGATCCGCGTTCAGCCTTGGGCCTCCAGCCCTCAAATCGGCTTTCAAGACCATGCGTACCCCCACCGCGATCAAACTCCACAAGGCTTCCCGCATCCTGGAGCTGCACTACGGCCCGGACGAGCGCTACCAGCTCAGCGCCGAATTCCTGCGGGTGCACTCCCCTTCCGCCGAGGTCCAGGGGCACGGCAAGCCGATCCTCCAGTACGGCAAGCTCAATGTCGGTCTCACAGGCCTGGAGCCGGCCGGCAACTATGCCCTGAAATTGACCTTCGACGACGGCCACGACAGCGGCCTCTTCACCTGGGACTACCTCTATCAGCTCGCCACCCGTCAGGAAACGCTCTGGAGCGACTATCTGCAGGAGCTGGAGGCCGCCGGGCGCTCCCGCGACCCCAACGAATCCGTCGTCAAACTGATGCTCTGAATCGGTGCGCACCCCGCCCCACCAGCGCCCGAGCCGCCCAAGGTTAGGGCGCATTTTCTAAAGTGCCGCGACATACTCCCGTTGCAGCGACCTCTCTGCGTTCAGCTTGCGCAAACTGACAAACTCGGGTAACCAATTTCTGGCAGGTTCCATGCATTTGGCACTGCCAGATGCAGAGAAATACGCGAAGTTCGCTTCGCCTTCCCGGTAACCCGAGCCTGTCAGCGCGCTGATCCAACAGGGCGCTGTTCGACTCAGGACAATGGAGCGTCGTAGATGAGCAACAAGAACAACGAAGACCTGCAGCGGCAGGCCACGGAGAACACCCTGAACCTCAATCCGGTGATAGGGATCCGTGGCAAGGACCTGTTGTCTTCCGCGCGGATGGTGCTGCTTCAGGCCATCAAGCAACCCTTCCACAGCGCCAGGCACGTCGCTCATTTCGGCCTGGAACTGAAGAACGTGCTGCTGGGCCAGTCCGGATTGCAACCGGAGGCCGACGATCGCCGCTTCAACGACCCGGCCTGGAGCCAGAACCCGCTGTACAGACGCTACCTGCAGACCTACCTGGCCTGGCGCAAGGAGCTGCACAACTGGATCGAGGAAAGCAACCTCTCGGAACAGGACACCAGCCGCGGCCACTTCGTCATCAACCTGATGACCGAAGCCATGGCGCCCACCAACAGCATGGCCAACCCGGCCGCGGTCAAACGTTTCTTCGAAACCGGCGGCAAGAGCCTGCTGGACGGTCTGTCCCACCTGGCCAAGGACCTGGTGAACAACGGCGGGATGCCGAGCCAGGTGAACATGGATGCCTTCGAGGTCGGCCAGAACCTCGCCACCACCGAGGGCGCGGTGGTGTACCGCAATGACGTGCTGGAGCTGATCCAGTACAAGCCCATCACCGAAAGCGTGCATGAGCGCCCGCTGCTGGTGGTGCCGCCGCAGATCAACAAGTTCTACGTCTTCGACCTCTCGCCGGAGAAGAGCCTGGCGCGCTTCTGCCTGCGCAACGGCCTGCAGACCTTCATCGTCAGCTGGCGCAACCCCACCAAGGCGCAGCGCGAGTGGGGCCTGTCCACCTATATCGAGGCGCTGAAGGAGACCATCGACGTCATCCTCAAGATCACCGGCGCCAAGGACCTGAACATGCTCGGGGCCTGCTCCGGCGGCATCACGACGGTCGCCCTGCTGGGCCACTACCAGGCCATCGGCGAGAACAAGGTCAACGCCTTCACCCAGATGGTCAGCGTGCTGGACTTCAACCTGGAGACCCAGGTAGCCCTGTTCGCCGACGAGCAGACCCTGGAAGCCGCCAAGCGCCGCTCCTACCAGGCCGGCGTCCTGGAAGGCAAGGACATGGCCAAGGTCTTCGCCTGGATGCGCCCCAACGACCTGATCTGGAACTACTGGGTCAACAACTACCTGCTGGGCAACGAGCCGCCGGCCTTCGACATCCTCTACTGGAACAACGACACCACCCGGCTACCCGCGGCCTTCCACGGCGAGCTGGTGGAGATGTTCAAGACCAACCCGCTGACCCGCCCCAACGCCCTGGAAGTCTGCGGCACCCCCATCGACCTCAAGCAGGTCACCTGCGACTTCTACTGCGTGGCCGGCACCACCGACCACATCACGCCCTGGGAAGCCTGCTACCGCTCGGCGCGCCTCTTGGGGGGCAAGTGCGAGTTCGTGCTGTCCAACAGCGGCCACATCCAGAGCATCCTCAACCCACCCGGCAACCCCAAGGCGCGCTTCTCCACCAGCAGCGACATGCCCGCCGATCCCAAGGCCTGGCTGGAGAACGCCACCAAGCACGCCGACTCCTGGTGGCTGCACTGGCAGCAGTGGATCACCGAGCGATCCGGCAAGACCAAGAAGGCCAGCTTCACCCTGGGCAACAAGGCCTTCCCGGCCGGCGAAGCGGCCCCCGGCACTTACGTACACGAGCGATGAGCCACTGCGCCCTGCGCACCACTGCCCATGGCACCAGGACGTGCCCCGCGCGCCGCCGGCCAGTGCCGGCGGCGCTGCCCAGGCGTCGCCTGGCAGATTCGGGGGGAGCCCAAGGCTCCCCCCGGCTTTCCAATCAATAGGGCCCTGCGCATGCCGCTACCTTTCGTCTTCCGCACCATCGAGCTGGACGGCCAGACCATCCGCACAGCCGTCCGCCCCGGTCAGTCGCACATGACACCGCTGCTGATCTTCAACGGCATCGGCGCCAACCTCGAACTGGTGTTCCCCTTCGTCCAGGCCCTGGACCCGGACCTGGAGGTGATCGCCTTCGACGTCCCCGGTGTCGGCGGTTCCTCCACGCCGAGCACGCCCTACCGCTTCTCCGGCCTGGCCAAGCTCGCGGCACGCATGCTGGACTACCTCGACTACGGCCAGGTCAGCGCCATCGGCGTGTCCTGGGGAGGCGCCCTGGCCCAGCAGTTCGCCCATGACTACCCGGAGCGCTGCAAGAAACTCATCCTCGCCGCCACCTCGGCCGGCGCCATCATGGTCCCAGGCAAGCCCAAGGTGCTCTGGCGCATGGCCAGTCCCCGGCGCTACATCCAGCCCTCCTACGGCGTGCACATCGCCCCGGATATCTATGGCGGCGCCTTCCGTCGCGACCCCAGCCTCGCCCTGGCCCACGCCAGCAAGGTGCGCTCGTCCGGAAAGATGGGCTACTACTGGCAACTGTTCGCCGGCCTCGGCTGGACCAGCATCCACTGGCTGCACCGCATCCGCCAGCCCACCCTGGTGCTGGCCGGCGACGACGACCCGATCATCCCCCTGGTGAACATGCGGCTGCTGGCCTGGCGCATCCCCAACGCGGAACTGCACGTGATCGACGATGGCCACCTGTTCCTGGTGACCCGCGCCGAGACCGTGGCGCCAATCATCATGAAGTTCCTCGCCGAAGAGCGCCGCCGGGCGGTAATCCACCCCCAGGCCGTGCCCTTGCGCAGTGGCTGACGAACCACCCGCTCCCTCCTGGGGCGGCGGCCGGGCGGCCGAACCAGAGCGGTGCGCCCTGTCACGAACTTGAATTCTGCCCGCGATAGTCTGGAATGCACTTCGGACTCCAGATGGTACAAGCCTTGCTGTAGACCTCCTGAACCACGGACCGAATACGGAGCGCTGCCCCATGCGAGAAAAACAAATCCCGGGCACCTTGCCGGTACCCACCGCCTTCATGAACGCGCAGAACGCCATTGTCGGCCTGCGCGGCAAGGATCTGTTTTCCACCGTACGCAACCTGGCGCTGCATGGATTGCGGCATCCGCTGAACAGCGCACGCCACGTGCTCGCCTTCGGTGGCCAGGTGGGACGCGTGCTGCTGGGCGACACCCTGCACCAGCCCAATCCCCACGACAGCCGCTTCGCCGATCCTTCCTGGCAGCTCAACCCCTTCTATCGCCGGGGCCTGCAGCTGTACCTCGCCTGGCAGAAGCAACTGGCCGCCTGGATCGAGGAAAGCGACCTCAGCGACGACGACCGCGCCCGCGCCCGCTTCGTCCTGGCCCAGTTGAGCGACGCCCTGTCCCCCACCAACAGCCTGCTCAATCCACTGGCGGTGAAGGAACTGCTGAACACCGGCGGCCTCAGCCTGATCAAGGGCTTCAGCCAGTTGGTGGATGACCTCCTGCACAACGACGGCATGCCGCGCCAGGTCAGCCGGCACGCCTTCGAGATCGGCCGCAACCTGGCCAACACGCCCGGCGCCGTGGTCTTCCGCAACGAGCTGCTGGAGCTGATCCAGTACAAGCCCATGAGCGAGAAGCAGTACCTGCGCCCCGTGCTGGTGGTGCCGCCGCAGATCAACAAGTACTACATCTTCGACCTCGCACCGGAAAAGAGCTTCGTCCAGTACGCCCTGAAGAACAATCTGCAGGTGTTCATGGTCAGTTGGCGCAACCCGGACGCCCGCCATCGGGAATGGGGCCTGTCCACCTATGTGCAGGCCCTGGAGGAAGCCCTCGACGCCTGCCGCGCCATCTCCGGCAGCAAGGACGTGAACCTGGTCGGTGCCTGCGCCGGCGGCCTCACCATCGCCGCCCTCCAGGGCCACCTGCAGGCACGCCGGCAGCTGCGCAAGGTCAACTCGGCCACCTACCTGGTGAGCCTGCTGGACAGCCAGGTGGACAGCCCGGCAGTGCTCTTCGCCGATGAGCAGACCCTGGAAGCCGCCAAGCGCCGCTCCTACCAGGCGGGCGTTCTCGACGGCAAGGACATGGCCAAGGTCTTCGCCTGGATGCGACCCAACGACCTGGTATGGAACTACTTCGTCAACAACTACCTGCTGGGCAAGGAACCGCCCGCCTTCGACATCCTCTACTGGAACAACGACAACACCCGGCTGCCCGCCGCACTGCACGGCGACATGCTCGACTTCTTCAAGCACAACCCCTTGACGCGCCCCGGCGGCCTGGAGATCTGCGGCACCGCCATCGACCTGCAGAAGGTCACCGTCGACAGCTTCAGCGTGGCCGGCATCAACGATCACATCACCCCCTGGGACGCGGTCTACCGCTCCGCCCTGCTGCTGGGCGGGGACAGCCGTTTCGTGCTGTCCAACCGCGGGCATGTCCAGAGCATCCTCAACCCGCCCGGCAACCCCAAGGCCAACTACTACGAGAACGGCAAGCTCACCTCGGACCCCCGCGCCTGGTACTACGACGCCAGGCACATCCAGGGCAGCTGGTGGTCCGAATGGCTGGACTGGGTACAGGAACGCTCCGGTGAGCAGCGGGAAACCATCATGGCCCTGGGCAACCAGGACCATCCCCCCATGGAAGCCGCGCCCGGCACCTACGTGCATGTGCGCTGAACAGTCCCTCGGCCGGCCGGATGCGTCCGGCCGGTCCCACCTTTTCGGAATGCCTGGCAAGTAACCTGGATGAAGACCCGCGACCGCATTCTCGAATGCGCCCTCGACCTGTTCAACCGCAACGGCGAACCCAACGTCACCACCCTGGAAATCGCCACCGAATTGGGCATCAGCCCCGGCAACCTCTACTACCACTTCCACGGCAAGGAGCCCTTGGTGATGGCGCTGTTCGAGCGCTTCCAGGAGGAACTGGCGCCGCTCCTCGACCCGCCCGACGATGCCCGCCTGGACGCCGAGGATTACTGGCTGTTCCTGCACCTGATCGTCGAGCGGCTGGCCCGCTACCGCTTCCTCTTCCAGGACCTGTCCAACCTCGCCGGACGCCTGCCGAAGCTGGCACGGGGCATGCGCAACTGGCTGAACCACCTCAAGCGCACCCTCGCCGCCCTGCTGGCGCGACTCAAGGCCGAGGACCAACTGGTGAGCGACACGACGTCCCTCGGTCAACTGGTGGAGCAGATCACCCTGACCCTGCTGTTCTCACTGGATTACCAGCGGGTGCTGGGCAACGAGGGAGAGATCCGCCTGGTGGTCTATCAGGTCATGATGCTGGTGGCGCCACACCTGCGCCCGGACTCCCGGCACGCGGCGGAGAGTCTCGCACGGCGCTACCTGGAGGCCTGAAACGCAAACGCCCGGACAAGCCGGGCGTTTGCGTCATGCCGACAGGCCTCAGGACTGGCTGGCCGGCGGTGTAGCGGGTGCGGCGGGAGCGGAGGTGGGGGCTGCAGCCGGAACCGGAGCAGCCGCGACCGGTGCGGCCACGGGTGCCGGAGTCGCCGCCGGGGTCGGGGCTGCGGGCTTGGCGGCCTTGGCTGCTGCGGGCTTCCTGGCGGCCGGCTTCTTCGCTGCTGCCGGTTTCGCCGCGGCGGGCTTGGCAGCCGCAGCCGGCTTGGCAGCGGCTTTCGCTACGGCGGGCTTGGCTGCAGCCGGTTTGGCCGCCGGTTTAGCCGCTGCCTTGGCGGCCGGTTTGGCGGCCGTGGCGGGCTTCGCGGCGGCGGCCGGCTTGGCTGCTGCGGCGGGTTTCGCAGCAGCAGCCTTCGGTGCCGGCTTGGCAGCAGCGGTCTTGGCAGCAGGTTTGGCGGCTGGCTTGGCAGCGGGTTTCGCGGCAGCCTTGGGTGCCGGTTTGGCGGCAACCTTGGCGGCGGGCTTGACCGCCTTGGCCGATACGCCGGTGAGCTTCTCGAGCTGCTTGGTCAGGGCATCCACCTTGCCTTGCAGATCCTTCACCTCAGAGCGGCTGGGCACGCCGAGACGGGAAATGGCGCTGTTCAGACGCTTGTCGAAAGCCTCCTCCAGCTCGCTCCACTTGCCGATCGCCTTGCCCTTGACCTCTTCGACCTTGGACTTGGCGGTGTCGACACGGGTGCCGACCTTCGACTTGACCGCATCTACCTGCTTGTCCACCTCGGTCTTGGCCTGCTTCTCGGCCTTCTCGCCATCCTTGACCAGCGTATCGAACAGCTTGGAGCCGTCGTTGCTGATCTTCGAGTAGGCCCCCAAGCCAGCCAACCAGATCTGGCGCGAGTATTTCTCGATCTCGCCGATCCAGGAGTTGGTGTCTTTATCGGTTTTTTTCTTGCCAGCCATCCTGCTCTCCTTATTTGGTTCGCGCGACGTGCTCGAGCAACGCGCTCAGCTCATCAAGCTTAGCAGAGAGTGCCTCAACGTCCTGCCGGGAGGGAATACCGATGCGGTTGAGTGCGCTCGCCACGCGGGCGTCGAACGCCTTCTCGATCTTGTCGAGTTTCACCTCGACCTTCTCCTTGACACCAGTGACGCTGCTCTTGACCGCATCGAACTGGCTGTTGGCGGCTTCCACCTGCTCCTCGACGAGCTTCTTGCCCTGCTTCTCGACGCCTTCGCCGGCCTTCACCAGCTCCTTGAAATAGTCGACGCCCTCGGCCCCCGCCTTGGCGTAGGCCCCCAGGCCCGCCAGCCAGATCTTGCGAGCGTAGAGCTTCACGTCGGCCAGCACGGTGGGCTTGCTTTCGACTTTCTCGACCTTCTTCTTGACGGCAACTTTAGCCATGGTGCACCTCACGCGAAATGGTAGATGTCTCGCCCTTTCTCAGGGCTTGAGCGCAAGGTATCGGGGAAAATTAGAAACCGCATACTAGCCGCGGCAAAGGCGCCCCGAGCGGGGCACCGGTGGGAGCGAACTCATCCGCGAAGCGCCCCCAGCAGAGGGGCCGGCTCAGGCCAGGTATTCGTCCAGCGCCTTCTCGATCTCGCGCTTGATGCTGCCGCTCATGGCCGAGAGCAACAGGCCCAGCTTCACCTCGACGCGCACCTTGGCGTCATTCACCTCGATTTCACCGTCAGCGCCGCTGCGCTTGAACTCCAGGGTGTCGCCACGCCACTGATAGCGCACGTCGTACTCCCGGGCGAGGCGCTCGGCCAGTTTCTCGGCTTTCTCGCGCACCGCCTCGCGGCCGAGGTGGTGGGGACGTTCGACGTGGATACGGGCCATTGCGCTACTCCTGACTGCGACTTTCGGTCGCGCGACTATAGCGCGAGGGCGGGGGGCGTCGCACGCCGTTGCCAAGACAAAGGCGGGCGCCGGCATTAGAATGGCCGCCACTCAAATCCGGTGGCAGCGACATGAACGACCAGCGCAAAGGCAACGACGCCGAACCCACGACGCATTTCGGCTACAAGCAGGTTCCCGAAAGCCAGAAGGCCGAAAAGGTCGCCGAGGTGTTCCACTCGGTGGCGGCCAAGTACGACCTGATGAACGACCTGATGTCGGGCGGCGTGCACCGTTTGTGGAAGCGTTTCACCATCGAGCTGTCCGGCGTGCGACCGGGCAACCGCGTGCTGGACATCGCCGGCGGTACCGGCGACCTCACCCGCCAGTTCTCCCGCCTGGTGGGCGCGACCGGCGAGGTGGTGCTCGCCGACATCAACGCCTCCATGCTCAAGGTGGGCCGCGACAAGCTGCTGGACAGCGGCGTCGCCGGCAACGTCAGCTTCGTCCAGGCCGACGCCGAGAAGCTGCCCTTCCCCGACAATCACTTCGATGTGGTCACCATCGCCTTCGGCCTGCGCAACGTCACCCACAAGGACGAGGCGCTGCGCTCCATGCTGCGGGTCCTCAAGCCCGGCGGCCGCCTGCTGGTGCTGGAGTTCTCCAAACCCACCAGCGGCCTGCTGTCCAAGGCCTACGACGCCTACTCCTTCAGCCTGCTGCCGCTGATGGGCAAGCTGATCACCAACGACGCCGAGAGCTACCGCTACCTGGCCGAGTCGATCCGCATGCACCCCGACCAGGAAACCCTGAAGGCCATGATGGTGGAGGCCGGCTTCGAGCGGACCACCTACCACAACATGACCGGCGGCATCGTCGCCCTGCACCGCGGCATCAAGCCCTGATGCTGACCCAGGCGCTGCTGGCCGGAATCGAGCTCGGCCTGAACCGGGTGCTGGCCCTGGACAGCACCGCCTTGCCGCGCCTGTCCGCCCTGGAAGGCAGCGTCATCGAAGTGGACTGCCAGAGCCCCGCGCTGACCCTCTTCCTGCTCCCCGGCGGTGACGGACTCAAGCTCTCGGCCCACTGGTCCGTCCCCGCCGATTGCCGTCTGCGCGCCCCCGCCGGGAGCCTGCTGAAACTCGCCATCAGCCAGGACAAGACCGCCGTGTTGCACAGCCCGGACGTCAGCCTCGACGGCGACAGCGCCGTGCTGCTGGAGCTGGCCGCCATCCTCCAGGACCTGGAGCTGGACTGGGAGTACGAACTCTCCCGCTGGCTCGGCCCCGTGGGCACCCAGTTGCTCGCCGGCCACCTGAAAAGCCGCGCCAGTTGGGCCGGCCAGGGCCTGGACAGCCTCAGGCAGAACCTCGCCGACTACCTGGCCGAGGAGTCCCGCACCCTGGTTGGGCGCCGCGAGGCCGAAGCCCGCTTCGCCGAGCTGGACCGCCTCAAGCTTGCCCTCGACCGCCTCGATGCCCGCGTCGAGCGCCTGAACCAGAGAAGCACCCCCAACGCATGAAGCTGCTCGCCGCCCGCCGCCTGCTGCGCATCCAGCAGGTCGTCATCCGCTACCGCCTCGATGACCTGCTGTTCGAACTGCCGCTGCCCTGGTTCCTGCGGGCGCTGGCCTATGTCCTGCCCTGGCGCTGGCTGCCGCGCAAGACGCTGGACCTGTCCCGTGGTGCGCGCCTGCGCCTGGCCCTGGAGGACCTGGGACCGATCTTCATCAAGTTCGGCCAGTTGCTGTCCACCCGCCGCGACCTGATGCCGCCGGACATCGCCGATGAGCTGGCCCGCCTGCAGGACCAGGTGCCGCCCTTCTCCCCCGAGAAGGCCGTGGCGCGCATCGAGGAAGAACTCGGCGCATCGGTCGGCGACCTCTTCGCCCGTTTCGACGTCGCGCCCCTGGCCTCCGCTTCGGTGGCCCAGGTCCATGCCGCCCAGCTCAAGAGCGGTGAAGAAGTGGTGGTGAAGGTGATCCGCCCCAACCTGCGGCCGATCATCCGCCAGGACCTCGCCTGGCTGTTCCTCCTCGCCCGCCTCGCCGAACGCGCCTCCGCCGACGCCCGCCGCCTGCGCCCGGTGGAAGTGGTGGACGACTACGCCAAGACCATCTACGACGAGCTCGACCTGCTGCGCGAGGCGGCCAACGCCAGCCAGCTCAGGCGCAACTTCGACGGCTCGCCGCTGCTCTACGTGCCCCAGGTCTACTGGGACCTCTGCCGCCCCAAGGTGCTGGTGATGGAGCGTATCTACGGCATCCCGGTGACCGACCTGGCCACCCTGGCCGACCAGCGCACCGACATGAAGCTGCTGGCCGAGCGCGGCGTGGAGATCTTCTTCACCCAGGTGTTCCGCGACAGCTTCTTCCACGCCGACATGCACCCGGGGAACATCTTCGTCAGCACCCGCCAGCCCTGGAACCCGCAATACATCGCCATCGACTGCGGCATCATCGGCAGCCTCACCCCCGAGGACCAGGACTACCTGGCGCGCAACCTGATCGCCTTCTTCAAGCGCGACTACCGCCGCGTCGCCCAACTGCACATCGACTCCGGCTGGGTGCCGCCGGAAACCCGGGTGAACGACTTCGAAGCGGCCATCCGCACCGTCTGCGAGCCCATCTTCGAGAAGCCGCTGAAGGACATCTCCTTCGGCCAGTTGCTGCTGCGCCTGTTCCAGACCGCCCGCCGATTCAACATGGAGGTGCAGCCCCAACTGGTGCTGCTGCAGAAGACCCTGCTGAACATCGAGGGCCTGGGCCGCCAGCTCTACCCGGACCTCGACCTCTGGTCCACCGCCCAGCCCTTCCTCGAGCGCTGGATGCGCGAGCGGGTCAGCCCCCTGCACCTGCTGCGAAATCTCCAGCAACAAGCCGAGCAGGTGCCCCACCTGTCGCAGATGGCCCGGGAAACCCTGGAGCGCCTGACCCAGCCCGGCGCCATGGCGAAGCAGGCGGAACCCGCGAAAACCGTCGAATGGCCGGCTCGCCTGCTGGGCGCCCTGCTGGTCGCCGGCGCCGCCGCGCAGGACCTCGCGCCCACCGCCGAGACCTGGCCGAGCTGGCTGATGCTGGCCGGCGGTCTCTATCTGGTGCTACGCCGATAGCCAGCCCGAAATCACGCTGGCACACTAGTTCGAATCCGAGCGCCGGTCCCCCACGACCGGCCACGCAGTGGAAAACCCGATGAAAGACTGGCTGGAAGAGATCAACTGGAACGCCGATGGCCTGGTGCCGGCGATCGCCCAGGACCACAAGACGGGCCGCGTTCTGATGATGGCCTGGATGAACCGCGAATCCCTCGCGCTCACCGTCGCCGAGAACCGCGCCATCTACTGGTCACGCTCCCGTGGCAAGCTCTGGCGCAAGGGCGAGGAGTCCGGTCATGTGCAGCGCCTCCACGAGCTGCGCCTGGACTGCGACGCCGACGTCATCATCCTGATGGTGGAGCAGTTGGGCGGCATCGCCTGCCATACTGGCCGGGAAAGCTGCTTCTACCGCGTTTTCGAGGACGGCGGCTGGAAGACCGTCGACGCCGTGCTCAAGGATCCCCATGCCATCTACGCCGCAGGACACCACCATGAGTGACACCCTCGCCCGCCTGGCCGAGGTGCTGGAAGAGCGCAAGAATGCCGCGCCGGACAGCTCCTACGTCGCCAGCCTGTACCACAAGGGCCTGAACAAGATCCTGGAGAAGGTCGGCGAGGAAGCCGTGGAAACCATCATCGCCGCCAAGGACGCCGCCGCGGGTGGCGACGCCAGCGACGTCATCTACGAAACCGCCGATCTCTGGTTCCACAGCCTGGTCATGCTCGCCGCCCTCGGCCAGCACCCCCAGGCCGTCCTGGATGAACTGGATCGTCGCTTCGGCCTGTCCGGGCACGCCGAGAAGGCCGCCCGCCAGCCCTCCGCCTGACAAAGACAATCAAGAGGAACACACCATGGGTATTTTCGACTGGAAACACTGGCTGGTCATTCTCATCGTCGTCGTACTGGTCTTCGGCACCAAGCGCCTGAAGAACCTCGGTTCCGACGTCGGCGAAGCCATCAAGGGCTTCCGCAAGGCCATGAACACCGAGGAAGGCGACAAGACTCCCGAGCAACCGTCCACCACCGCCCAGCAGACCGGCGCCCCGCTGAACCAGCCGCACACCATCGACGGCCAGGCGCAGAAGGTGCAGGACCCCGTGACCCGCAAGGACTGATGCACCATGTTCGGTATCAGCTTCGGTGAATTGCTGCTGATCGGCCTGATCGCCCTCCTGGTGCTCGGGCCGGAGCGGCTGCCAGGCGCGGCGCGCACGGCCGGGCTGTGGATCGGTCGTCTCAAGCGCAGCTTCAACACCATCAAGACGGAAGTGGAGCGCGAGATCGGCGCGGACGAGATTCGCCGCCAGCTGCATAACGAACACATCATGGCGCTGGAGAAACAGATCAAGGACAGCATCGTCCCGCCGACGATGGAATCCCTGCTCTCCGACGGCGAGCCCGAGGCCGACGCCCCTGCCGCAGCGCCGACCAGCCCGGCCCCGGCCGCCACGGCACCCGCTGCGGCCAGCCCGGCACCGGCACAGCCGGCCACCGCCGCACCTGCGCCGAGCGCGCCGGCTGCCCCCCAATCGACCGGCCAGGGCACACCCGCCCAGGCGCCAGCGCCCGCGGCGAACGCCCCGGCCAGCGGTGCCGCACCGCAGGTCCCTGTAGAACCGCCACAGCCGTCCCGCACCCCATGAGCGACCAGAAGCCGGAACTGGACCAGGAAATGCCCCTGGTCTCGCACCTCACCGAACTGCGTACGCGGCTGTTGCGCTGCGTCGCAGCGATCTTCCTGATCTTCGCCTGCCTGTTCTACTTCGCCCAGAAGATCTACACCCTGGTCTCGGCGCCCCTGCGCCAGTACCTGCCGGAAGGCGCCACCATGATCGCCACCGACGTGGCCTCGCCCTTCCTGACCCCCTTCAAGCTGACCATGGTGGTCGCGCTCTTTCTCGCCATGCCGGTGATCCTGCATCAGGTCTGGGGCTTCATCGCCCCCGGCCTGTACAAGCACGAGAAGCGCATCGCCATGCCCCTGCTGGTGTCCAGCATCCTGCTGTTCTACGCCGGCATGGCCTTCGCCTACTTCCTGGTGTTCCCGCTGATCTTCCACTTCTTCGCCAGCGTCACCCCCGAAGGCGTGTCGATGATGACCGACATCAGCAGCTACCTCGACTTCGTGATGACGCTGTTCTTCGCCTTCGGCGTCGCCTTCGAGATTCCCGTGGCGGTGGTGCTGCTGATCTGGATCGGCGTGGTGAACGTCGAGTACCTGAAGCGCATCCGCCCCTACGTCATCATCGGCTGCTTCGTCGTGGGCATGATCCTCACCCCGCCGGACATCTTCTCCCAGACGCTGCTGGCGGTGCCGATGTGGCTGCTGTTCGAGGTGGGCCTGCTGTTCGGCAGCATGATCCGCAAGCGCGGCGACCACCCCGAGGACGAGGCCGGCGACTCCAGCGAGCCGCCACAACCGCCCGCGCCGCTGTCTTGAACCTGCTGCTCCTCGAGGACGCCGACTTCATCGCGGCGAACCGGGCGCGCCTGGAAGGCCGTCGTCTGAAGCACCTGCATGAGGTCCACCGCGCCGAGGCCGGCGACACCCTTCGGGTCGGCCGCCTCGGCGGGTCGATGGGCCAGGGCCACCTGCTGCGCCTGGACGCGGACATGGCCGAGCTGGAGGTGACCCTCGACCAGCCGCCGCCGGCCAAGCTGCCCCTCACCCTGCTGCTGGCCCTGCCACGGCCGAAGATGCTCCGTCGCGTGCTCCAGACCGTCGCCGCCATGGGCGTGCCGCGCCTGGTGCTGCTGAACAGCTACCGGGTGGAAAAGAGCTTCTGGCAGACCCCCTTCCTCGAACCCGAGGCCATCCGCGAACAACTGATCCTGGGACTCGAGCAGGCGCGGGACACCCGACTCCCCGACGTGCTGATCGAAAAGCGCTTCAAGCCCTTCGTCGAAGACCGCCTGCCCGCCCTTGCCGCCGACACCCTGGGGCTGGTGGGCCACCCCGGCGACTTTCCCGCCTGCCCGCGCGCCGTGGAACGGCCCGTGACCCTGGCCATCGGCCCCGAAGGAGGCTGGATTCCCTACGAGGTGGAGAAGCTGCAAGCAGCCGGCCTGCAGCCGGTGCAACTGGGGGAGCGCATCCTTCGGGTAGAGACCGCCGTCACAGCCCTGCTTGCCCGATTGTTCTGAGGCCCCGGGCTGGCGTAGGCTTTTCCTGAACCCAAGGCCGAGGATCCCGCCATGCGCCCGCTGACCATCGACCTCGACCAGCTCGCCTTCGCCCTCAACACCGCCGGACTGGACCACTACCTGGACCTGCTGAGCGGCAAGGTGCTGCTGATTCCCGAAGAAGACGCCGACCCCGAACTGGAGACCCTGCTGCGGGAGGAGCCCGAGCGCTTCCTGCTGGTGGAGCCCCTGAGCCAGGGCGACGAGCTCCGGCTGATGCAGGAGTTCCTCCACGAAGTGGTCCATCCCCACGCCTTTTCCGCCCTGGAGCAGGCCCTGGCCGGGCGCAAGCCGGCCCGTACCTTCCGACACATCCTGATGGAGTACCCCGTGCTACTGGAGGCCTGGCACCAGTTCGAAGCCGCGCGCCTGCGGGAGCTGGCCCAGGACTGGCTGGAAGAGAACGAACTCAAGCCGGCGACGCCCTTGCACTGAAACCTTGCGGGGCATACCGATCCCCGCATCATCCAGCCGCTTGGGCCAGGCGCAGCGCGGCCCAAGCGGCCGGCCTTCGCTCCGCTCAGCCACAACCTGCGAAACGGGCTCCGCTCAGAGCACCTGGCGCAGGAAGCTCTGCGCACGCGGGTCGCGGGGCGCGTCGAAGAACTGCGCGGGCGGCGCGTCCTCCAGCAGCTTGCCGTGATCGAAGAACAGCACCCGGTCGGCCACCTCGCGGGCAAAGCCCATCTCATGGGTGACGCAGACCATGGTCATGCCTTCCTGGGCCAACTGTTTCATCACATCCAGCACCTCGCCCACCATCTCCGGGTCCAGCGCCGATGTCGGCTCGTCGAACAGCATCACCTTGGGATCCATGCACAGGGCGCGGGCGATGGCGACCCGCTGCTGCTGACCGCCGGAGAGGCGCGAAGGGTACTCGTTGGCCTTCTGGGCGATCCCCACCTTGGCCAGCAGCGCCTGGGCCTTGGCCTCGCGCTCGGCCTTGCCGCGCTTGCGCACGACCTTCTGCGCCAGGCAGAGGTTCTCCAGCACCGTCATATGGGGGAACAGGTTGAAATGCTGGAACACCATGCCCACCTCGCGGCGGTAGGCGTTGATATCGGTCTTCGGATTCGCGAGGTCGAGGCCGTCGATGCTCACCGAGCCGGAATCCAGTTCCTCCAGGCCGTTGAGGCAGCGCAGGAAGGTGGACTTGCCGGAGCCGGAGGGTCCGATCACCACCACCACCTCGCCACGCTTCACGGAGGTGGAGACGTTATCCACGGCCCGCACCTCATGGCCACGGGCATCGAAGACTTTCAGCAGGTTGCGGACTTCAATCACTTTTCCCGAGCCTCCGCTCCAGGCGGCTGGCGATTTGCGACAGCGGCAGGTTGATGACGAGGTAGAGGGCGGCCACGCAGAACCAGATCTCGAAGGTGGAGAAGGACGTGGTGATGGCTTCGCGACCGCTCTTGGTCAGTTCGGTGATGGCGATGACCGACACCAGCGACGTGTCCTTCACCAGGCTGATGAACTGGCCGGCCAGGGGCGGCAGCACCCGCTTGAAGGCCTGGGGCAGGATCACGTGGCGCATGGACTGGCCGGCGGTCAGGCCGAGGGAGCGCGCCGCCTCGTTCTGGCCCCGGGCGATGGACTGCACGCCGGCACGGACGATCTCGCCGACGTAGGCCCCGGTGAACAGCGCCAGCGCGGCGACACCGGCGAACTCCCGGGAGAGGTCCAGCACGGTGCCGATGAAGAAGTAGAAGATGAAGATCTGCACCAGCAGCGGCGTGCCCCGCACCAGCTCCACGTAGAGGGTGGACAGGTCGCGCAGGGTCGGATTGGCGGACAGCCGGCAGAGGCCGGTGAAGAGGCCGATCGCAAGACCCAGTGCGCCGGACGCCACGGAGATCCACAGGGTCGTCCAGAGGCCCCAGAGCAGCGGGCCGGCGGCCCAGTGACGGGTCACGCCCACCAGGTCGCCTTCGGAAACCTCATCGCCCCGGCTCACCTGCAGGCTGTCGAGGGCCACCTCCAGCACCTGCTCCTCGCCCCCCTCGGCGGTGAGGGTGACTCGGGCCCTGTCGCCGGACTCGGTGATGGCGCTGACGGTTCCGTAGTCGGCGGCGCGCTGGCCCTCCTCCGCCTGGTAGGCGAAGTACTGGGGCACGCGATTCCAGCGCCACTCGTAGGAAATCAGCGAAGTGGAATACCAGAGGCCCCAGCCCGTCAGGACCAGGATCAGGCCGGTCAGAAGGTGCCAGGGCCAGGTGCGGCGATGTTTGCTAGTCACGGGGAATCTCGCTCATGGCGGGGAACAAAAGGCAGGCCCGGCCTTGTGGGCCGGGCCTGCGGGAGCCTGCGTCGAAGATCGGACGGCGGGCTTACTCCATCTCTTTCAGCCAGTCGTTCTTCTTGAACCACTTGGTGTGGATGCGATCGTAGGTGCCGTCGTGGCGGATCTGGTTCAGCCAGTTGTTGATCCAGTTGAGGCTGTCGTAGTCACCCTTCTTCAGGCCGAAGGCGAGCGGCTCGAAGGTGAAGGGCTCCTCCAGGAACACCAGCTTGCCGGCACCGGCCTTGTTCACCGCGACCACGTTGTAGGGCGCGTCGTAGATGAAGGCGTCGGCCTTGCCGTTGACCACATCCATCACCGCTTCCTGCTCGTTGTCGAAGCCGTTGTACTGGGCCTTGGAGATCAGCTTCCTGGCCACCATCTCGCCGGTGGTGCCGATCTTGGAGGTGATGCGGTACTTGGCATCGTTCAGGTCCTTGTAGGACTTGATCTCGCCTTGCAGCTCCTTGCGGATCAGCAGGGTCTGGCCGACCACGATGAAGGGTTCGGAGAAGTTGATGCGCAGGTTGCGCTCCTGGGTCAGGGTCATGCCGGAACCGATCATGTCGAACTTGTCGGTCAGCAGGGCCGGGATGATGCCGTCGTAGCTGGTGGAGACCAGCTCCAGCTTCACGCCCATGGCCTTGGCCATCGCCTTGAGCAGGTCCACCTCGAAGCCGATGATTTCACCGCGCTTGTTGGTCATCTCGAAGGGCATGTAGGTCGGGTCCATGCCGACGCGCAGGGTGCCGCGCTTGACGGCGTCGTCCACCATGCCGGCATGGGCCAGGCCGGTCAGGGCGCTGGCGGCGAACAGCAGGGACGCGAGAAACTTCTTCATTCTTTCTCCTGGTAGGGGCAGACGTTGTTCTTGTGCGAGCCCACGGATGACGGGGCATGGCGCGCATGCTAACCGCCGGAAACGTGGATGGCGAGTCGCAAAAATACCGGGATCGTGACGTTCAGCTTTCGAGGAGGAAGGTCACCGGGCCGTCATTGACCAGGTGCACCTGCATGTTGGCGCCGAAGCGGCCGGTCGCCACCGGGTGGTGCTTCTGCCGGGCCTGCCGCACCAGATACTCGAACAGCGCCTCCCCCTTGGACGGGGGCGCCGCAGTGGAAAAACTCGGGCGCAGACCGCTCCTGGTGTCGGCCGCCAGGGTGAATTGCGAGACCAGCAAAAGCCCCCCTTCCACCGCGCCGACCGAGAGGTTCATCTTGCCCTCGGCGTCGGCGAACACCCGGTAGTTGAGCAGCTTGTGCAGGAGCTTGTCGGCGCTCGCCTCGGTGTCTTCGGGCTCGACGCCCACCAGCACCAGCAGGCCATGGTCGATGGCGCCGACCACCTCGCCCGCCACCTCCACCCGGGCCGCGCTGACCCGTTGCAGCAGGGCCTTCATCAGGCGTCTTCCTCCGGCGGCAGCTCCAGCAGGCGGCGGGCCATCTGGCTGGAGGCGCGCACCAGGGCATCGGTGATCCCGGCTTCGGAGGCCGCGTGGCCGGCATCCCGGACGATCTGCAGCTCGCTGTTGGGCCAGGCCTTGTGAAGCGCCCAGGCGTTGTCCAGCGGGCAGATCGCGTCATAGCGGCCATGCACTATCACCCCCGGCAGGTGGGCGATGCGCGGCATGTCGCGGAGCAACTGGTCAGGCTGGAGGAAGGCGTTGTTGACGAAGTAGTGGCACTCGATGCGGGCGATGGACAGGGCCCGCATCGGCTCGCTGAAGCGCTCCACCACCGGCGCGCTGGGACGCAGGGTGGCGGTGCGGCCTTCCCAGGTGGACCAGGCCTTGGCGGCGTGCATCTGGGCGATCTGGTCCGGCCCGGTGAGTCGCTTGTGGAAGGCCTGCATCAGGTCGCCCTGCTCCTCCGGCGGAATGGGCGCCAGGTAATCCTCCCAGTAATCCGGGAACAGCCGGCTGCAGCCCTCCTGGTAGAACCAGTGGAAGTCCTGCGGGCGGCAGAGGAAGATGCCCCGCAGGATCAGGCCGAGCACTCGCTCGGGGTGGGTCTGGGCATAGGCCAGGGACAGGGTGGAGCCCCAGGAGCCGCCGAACAGCACCCACTTCTCGATGCCCAGGTGTTCGCGAATGCGCTCCAGGTCCGCCACCAGGTCCCAGGTGGTGTTGTTCTCCAGGCTGGCATGGGGCGTGGAGCGGCCGCAGCCGCGCTGGTCGAAGGTGACGATGCGATACAGGTTCGGATCGAAGAAACGCCGGCTCATGGCGTCGCAGCCGGCCCCCGGGCCGCCGTGGATGAACACCACGGGCAAACCGTCCGGCGAACCACTCTCGTCCACGTAGAGCACGTGGGGGGCGTCCACCGCCAGTTCGTGCCGGGCGTAGGGTTTTATCTCCGGATACAAAGTCTGCATGCTGCGCTCCCGAAACTGAGTACAGGCTCGATCCCCCATCGGGTCAGGCCTTCTGAACTGTCCGGCATCATAACGAGGAAAAAATGGAGTTGAACATGCTTTCAAGGATGTGGGTGCTACCGATGCTCGGCCTCCTGGCAATGCTAGCCGGTTGTGGGCGTGACGACCCGGCCGCCGCGCTGGACGCCGCCGTGCAGCGACTGCAGGACAACCTGGAGGCGAAGAAGACCGCCGCCGTGCTGGAGCAACTGCACCCGGAGTTCCTCGCCCGCCAGCAGGACGACCGTGACTGGGCCAGGCGCACCATGACGCTGCTCTTCCTGCGTCACAGGAACGTCGCCGTCCTCGCCCTGAGCAAGGCCAGCTACCTGGACCCCACCTACGGCGAGAAGGGCTACACCGAGGCGCAGGTGGCCCTCACCGGCGCCGAGGGACTGATCCCGGACAGCGCCCGGCACTATGGCGTAAAGCTGGAGTGGTGGTGGGAAGGCGGCGAGTGGAAGCTGGCCAGGCTGGACTGGAAATGAGCGCAACGCCATGGAGGCGACCGGCCCGCAGGAGGATGCGGGCGGCGTTCCGCCAGAGCGCGGGTTCTTCACGGGTGAATCCGCACCGGTAACGACGGATTCACCCCGGACTCAGCGCCCGTAGGTTTCCCGCCCCCACTCCAGCATCGCCTGCAGCAGCTTGCGCAGTACCACCTGGGTCGGGGCGGCCAGGTCCTCGCGGTAGTCGAAGGGCACCTGCTCGTCCATGTAGGTGCACTGCGCCAGCTCCAGCTGCACCGCATGGATGTCGCGGTCCGGCTCACCGTAGTGACGGGTGATGTAGCCGCCTTTGAAGCGGCCGTTCAGCACGTGGCTGTAGTCCCTGGCGTCGGCGCAGACGGCCACCAGCGCCTCGGCCAGGGCCGGATCGCAACTGGCCCCGGCGTTGGTGCCCAGGTTGAAGTCCGGCAGGCGACCGTCGAACAGGCGGGGAACGAAGGAACGGATGGAGTGGGCGTCGAACAGCAGCGCGTAGCCGAACTCCGCGCGTATTCGGTCCAGTTCTTCGCGGAGGCTGCGGTGATAGGGCGTCCAGATCTCGGCCAGGTAGCGCGCCCGCTCCGCCGCCGAAGGTGTCTCGCCCTCCCGGTACAACGGCTCGCCATCGAACAGCGTCTCCGGGAAGAGCCCGGTGGTGGCGGTGGCGTAGAGCGGCGTGTCGTCCGCCGGGCGATTGAGGTCGATGACGAAGCGCGAATACTGCGCCGCCAGGGTGCTGGCCCCCAGGTCGGCGGCGAAGTCGTAGAGGCGCGGGATATGCCAGTCGGTGTCGGTGAGGTCCCAGCCGGCCTCCACCAGGCCCGCTTCCACCGCCGGGGTGAGCAGGGTGCCGGGGTGCGGCATGCTGATCAGCAGGGGGGCGGTGCCCCGGTTGAAGCACAGTACGTTATCCACAATCGATCTCCTGTCCGTGTCGAATCACCCGCTTGGGCAGGTCGCCCCCCAGCCAATAGGCGAGCTCCGCCGGGCGCTGGATGTCCCAGGCGACGAAGTCGGCCACCTTGCCCACCTCCAGGCTGCCGTGGCTGTGGGCCAGGCCCAGGGCCCTCGCACCCTGCAGGGTGGCCCCGGCCAGGGCCTCCTCCGGCGTCAGGCGAAAGGAGGTGCAGGCCATGTTCAGCATCAGGCGCAGGGACAACGCCGGCGAGGTGCCCGGGTTGAGGTCGCTGGCCACCGCCATGGCCACGCCGTGCTTGCGCAGGGCGTCGATGGGCGGCAACCGGGTCTCCCGCAGCAGGTAGAAGGCCCCCGGCAACAGCACCGCCACGGTGCCGGCGGCGGCCATGGCGATGGCGTCGTCCTCGGTCATGTACTCCAGGTGGTCCGCCGACAGCGCCTGATAGCGGGCCGCCAGGCTGGAGCCATGCAGCGACGACAACTGCTCGGCATGCAGCTTCACCGGCAGGCCCAGCTCGCGGGCGGCCTTGAACACCCGCTCCACCTGCGAGGGAGAAAAGGCCAGGTGCTCGCAGAAGGCGTCCACCGCGTCCACCAGCCCGTCCGCAGCCAGGGCCGGGAGGATATCCCGGCAGACCAGATCGATGTAGTCGTCGGCGCGGCCGGCGTATTCCGGCGGCAGCGCGTGGGCGGCCAGGCAGGTGGCCCTGACGGTGATCGGCAACACCTCGCCGAGGCGCCGGGCGACCCGCAGCATCTTGCGCTCGCTGGCCAGGTCGAGGCCGTAGCCGGACTTCACCTCCAGGGTGGTGACACCCTCGCGGAGCAACTGGCGGGCACGCCGCACGGCGCTTTCCAGCAAGGCGTCCTCGCTGGCCCCGCGGGTGGCCCGCACGGTGCTGGCGATGCCGCCGCCCTGGGCGGCGATCTCGGCGTAGCTGACGCCTTCAAGGCGCTGCTCGAACTCGCGGCTGCGGTCGCCGCCGAATACCAGGTGGGTGTGGCAGTCCACCAGGCCGGGCGTGACCCAGGCGCCGCCCAGGTCCACCTCGACATCGTAGGGAATGGCCGGCAGCGCATCGCGCGGGCCTATCCACTCGATGCGTCCGGCGTAGGTGAGCAGCACGGCGTCCTCGATGACGCCGTACCGGCCGCCCTGCATCGTGGCGGCGTGGCAGTTGTGCCAGAGGTGTTTCATATCGGGCCTCATAACAACGCCAGGCCCTCGATGGGCCTGGCCTCAAGTGAATGACAATCCCTTTCCTGATTACAGCACCATCGCCGCGACCCAGCCGAACGCCATCAGCGGCAGGTTGAAATGCAGGAAGGTCGGGACCACGGTGCCCCAGATATGGTCGTGCTGGCCGTCGGCGGCCAGGCCGGCGGTGGGGCCCAGGGTGGAATCGGACGCGGGCGATCCGGCGTCGCCCAGGGCCGCGGCGGTCCCCACCAGCGACAGGGTGGCCAGGGGCGAGAAGCCGAAGCCGATCGCCAGGGGCACGTAGATCACCGCGATGATGGGCACGGTGGAGAAGGACGAGCCGATGCCCATGGTGATCAGGAGCCCCACCAGCAGCATCATGAAGGCCGCCAGCGCGCGACTGTCTCCCACCAGTTCGGCGGATTGCGCCACCAGGGTCTGGACCTCCCCGGTAGCCTTCATCACCCCGGCGAAGCCGGACGCGGCGATCATGATGAAGCCCACCAGGGCCATCAGCCGCACGCCCTGGAGGAAGACGCCATCCTGCTCGTTCCAGCGCATCACACCGCTCATGGACACCAGGGAAAAGCCCACCAGCCCGCCGAAGACCATGGAACCGGTCCAGAGCTGCACCACCAGGGCCGACACCAGGGCCAGCACCACCATGGACAGCTGGCGCCGGGACAGGCGTTCGGGCAGCGCCCCGGCCTCCTCGCCGGCGACCGGCTGGTCGGCGTAGACGCGCGGACGGCGATAGCTGAACAACAGCGCCAGCCCCAGCCCGAAGACCATGCCCAGGGCCGGGATCAGCATGGCCACCGGGGCCATCTGGCGGGTGACCAGCTCGCCATTGCCGGCGGCGTTGATATTGGCCACCAGGATGTCGTTGAGGAAGATCGCCCCGAAGCCCAGGGGCAGCGCCATGTAGGTGGTGGTGATGGCGAAGGTGATGGCGCAGGCCACCGCCCGGCGATCCAGCTGCAGCCGGTTCATCACGTGCAGCAGCGGCGGGACCAGCAGGGGGATGAAGGCGATGTGCACGGGCACCACGGTCTGCGAGGCGAAGCCCGCCAGCACCATGGACAACAGGATGGCCCACTTGATGAGGCGACCGCCGCCTTCCCCAAGGCGCGTCGTGAGGTTCGCCGACAACCGCTGGGACAGGCCGGTGCGCGACAGCGCGATGGCGAAGGCCCCCAGGGTCGCGTACGCCAGGGCCACCGGGGCGCCACCGCCCAGGCCCTCGTTGAAGGACTTGACCACCGTTTCCATGGGCAGGCCCGCGACGAGCCCCCCGACCAGCGCCGAGGCGATCAGGGCGAAGACCACCGATACCCTCAGCATGCAAAGCGCAACCATGACCAGCACGGCCAGGATGATCGCATTCATAGAAAAGACTCCTTGTTCTTGTCGTCCATGGCGGACCGGCCCCGTACGGCCCGCCTGAGTGTCATGGGTCGATAGGCGCGGCAGCCGCTTCGTCGGCGGGCAACCCCCTATCCGGGTGCATGGCGCGGGTCCTCCTTGCAGGTGGGAAAACGGGGGCACGGCAGGCCCAGCCATTCGATGGCGAGGATGCCGCGCGGGTGCTCGGTCGGGCCCACGGCCCTCGTGTCAGGGACCGGGATGGCGTCGACTGGGGTGACCGGGCGCTTCATCGCAGGCCGCCGATGCGCGCGGCGACTCCTTCCAGCGCGGCCCGGTCGCCGATCAGGTCGGCGGCGCGGGCGACGTCCGGTGCCAGCCAGCGGTCCTGGTCATAGGCGGGCACCCGCTCGCGAAGGGTTTCCCAGGCCGCGCCGGTGCCCGCACCGAAGCGCGTGGGCCTGTGGAACTCGAAGGCCTGGGCGGCCAGCAGGTATTCGATGGCGAGGATGCGCCGGCAGTTCTCCAGCGCCTTGCCCAGCTTGAGGGCGGCACTGGTGCCGAGGCTCAGGTGGTCCTCCTGCAGGCCGGAGGTGACGAAGTTGTCCACCACCGCCGGCTGCGCCAGCTGGCGGTTCTCGCCGGCCAGGGCGGCGGCGACGTACTGGGCGATCATCATCCCCGAGTTGACGCCGGGCTGGCTCACCAGGAACGCCGGGAGACCGCTGACCAGCGGGTTGACCAGGCGATCCAGGCGACGCTCGGCGATACCGCCCAGCTCGGCCACCGCGATGGCCAGCAGGTCCGCCGCCATGGCCACGGACTCTCCATGGGGATTGGCCTGGGACACCACCTTGTAGTCGTCCGGGGTCCCCAGCAGCAGCGGGTTGTCGTTGGCCGAGGCCAGCTCGGTATCCACCTGGCGCGCGGCATGGGCCCACTGGTCGCGGCAGGCGCCGTGCACCTGCGGGATGGAACGGATGCTGAGGGCGTCCTGAGTGCGAACACCCCGGCTGGCGGCCACCACCTCGCTGCCGGCCAGCAGCGCCAGCAGGTTGCGCCCCACCTCCTGCATGCCGGGGTGCGGCTTGAGGGCGATGATGTCCGGGTCGAAGGCGGCGATCTGCCCGCGCAGGGCCTCGAAACTCATGGCGCCGATCACGTCGGCCCAGCGCATCAGGCACTCCGCGTCGTCCAGGGCCAGGCAGGCCAGGCCGGTCATGCACGGCAGGCCATTGACCAGGCAGAGCCCGTCCTTGGCCCCCAGGCGAACCGGCTCCAGGCCTTCGGCGGCCAGCGCCTCGGCGGCCGGCACGACACGACCGCGATAACTCACCTCCCCCACTCCCAGCAACGCAACGCCCACATGGGCCATGTGGGTCAGGTAGCCCACCGACCCCTGGGACGGCACCCGTGGCGTGATGCCTCGCGCCAGCAGGGCCAGCAGCGCCTCCACCACCTGCCGCTGCAGGCCGGAGCGGCCGTGGCTGTAGTTGCCGATGGCGCAGCAGATGATGGCCCGCACCTGCTCGTC
Source organism: Pseudomonas furukawaii (assembly GCF_002355475.1). Lineage (NCBI taxonomy): Bacteria > Pseudomonadati > Pseudomonadota > Gammaproteobacteria > Pseudomonadales > Pseudomonadaceae > Metapseudomonas > Metapseudomonas furukawaii. The sequence goes on from NZ_AP014862.1 coordinate 5,771,628, forward strand.
GGCCAGCGCAGGGCCCACGCCGCAGGCATGGCTGAGCAGCGTGTTGCGCGACAGCGCGGCGAACTGCTCGGTGTCCAGCACCACCTCGCTCAGGGCGCCGAGGCCGGTGCTGATGCCATAGGCCCGTTCGCCACGGGCCACGATGCGCTCGACGATGGCGCGGGCGTTGTCGATACGCGCCCAGGCCGACGGCGCCAGCTCCAGGGCGGCGCCGTGGCGGGCCACCGCCACCACCTGGCGCCAGGTCAGCGGCGCATCGCCCAACAGGACTCTCTCGGGAAACGGCATCTCGGCGGCTCCTTACAGGTTCGCCACGCGGCGCTGGACGAAACGGTCGACGTAGTCGTCCGCCGGCTGGTGGAGGATTTCCCGGGGCGTGCCCACCTGGATCAGCTGGCCGTCCTTGAGGATGGCGATGCGGTTGCCGATGCGGACCGCCTCGTCGAGGTCGTGGGTGATGAACACGATGGTCTTCTGCAGGGTTTTCTGCAGCTCCAGCAATTGCTCCTGCATGTCGGCGCGGATCAGCGGGTCGAGGGCGCTGAAGGCTTCGTCCATGAGGATGATGTCGGTGTCGGAGGCCAGCGCCCGGGCCAGTCCCACGCGCTGGCGCATGCCGCCGGACAACTGGTGGGGATAGGACTTCTCGTAGCCCTTCAGGCCGACCGTGGTAATCCAGTGCTGGGCACGCTCCAGGCAGGTGGCCTTGGTCTCGCCGCGCACCTTGAGGCCGTAGGCGACGTTATCCAGCACGGTCTTGTGGGGCAGCAGGCCGAAGCTCTGGAACACCATGCTGATCTTCTTGCGACGGAATTCCCGCAGCGCGTCCATGTCGTAGCGCAGGATGTCCTCGCCATCCACCAGGATCTGCCCGCTGGTGGGATCGATCAGGCGGTTGAAGTGGCGCACCAGGGTGGACTTGCCGGAGCCGGACAGGCCCATGATCACGAAGATCTCGCCGGCGCCGATGGACAGCGACAGGTCATTGACCCCCACCACGCAACCGGTGTCGGCCAACACCTCGGCCTTGCCCTTGCCCTGCTGGATCAGCGCCAGGGCCTCGTCGGCGCGCTGGCCGAAGATCTTGAATACGTTCTTGACGACGATCTTGCTCATGTTCTCGCCACTCATTTGCTGGCTGCGTGCCGTGGACGGCCGTAGGCCTGGGTGATGCGGTCGAAGACCACGGCCAGGATGACGATGGCCAGGCCCGCTTCCAGGCCCTTGCCGACGTTGAGGGTCTGGATGCCCACCAGCACGTCCTCGCCCAGCCCCCGGGCGCCGATCATGGAGGCGATCACCACCATCGACAGGGCCATCATGGTGGTCTGGTTGATGCCGGCCATGATGCTCGGCAGGGCCAGTGGCAACTGCACGCCGAACAGCTGTTGCCAGCGGTTGGCGCCGAAGGCGTTCACCGCCTCCATCACTTCCTTGTCGACCTGGCGGATACCGAGGTCGGTAAGGCGGATCAGCGGCGGCGCCGCGTAGATCACCGTGGCGAAGATGGCCGGCACCTTGCCCAGGCCGAAAAGCATCAGCACCGGGATCAGGTACACGAAGCTGGGCATGGTCTGCATGATGTCCAGCAGCGGCATCAGCACCGCGCGCAGGCGGTCGCTGCGGGCGGCGAGGATGCCCAGGGGAATGCCGATCAGCACCGAGATGAAGGTGGCCACCAGCATCAGCGCGACCGTCTGCATCAACTTGTCCCACAGGCCGACGGCCCCCACCAGGAACAGCAGGCCGGTGATCACCAGGGTGGGCAGGACGCGGCGGGTGGCGTGCCAGGCGATGCCGGCGACCACCAGCAGCACCAGCCACCAGGGCGCGGAGCGCAGCAGGCCCTCGAGGTAGACGATGGCGTAGAGCAGGGTGTCGGAGATGTGGCGGAACACGTCGCCGTAGTGGGTCACCAGGCTGTCGACCCAGTTGTTGACCCAATCGGCGATGGAGAAGGTGAAGCGTTCGGGAAACATAGGGTGCTCCGGTCATGTGGGGCCTTCCCCGACGGGAAGGCCGGTATCAGGGGGTCAGCCTCAGAGTGCGGCTTCGATCTTCTTCGCCGCGTCCTCGCTGACCCAGGCGCGCCACAGGTCCGGGTGCTCTTTCAGGAAGGCCTTGGCCAGGTCGGCCGAGTCCATCTTTTCCTTGGCCATCTTCGCCAGGTTCTGGTTGAGCAGGTCGATGGGCAGGTTGACCTTCTCCAGCACCGCCACCAGCTCCGGGGCCTCGTCATGGAAGGTCCTGGACAGGCCGACCTGGATGGTCACGCTCTTGTCCACGCCGGCCTGCTCCTCCAGCTTGACCAGGTCCGCCTGGCCCATCAGCGGCGTCGGCGACCAGTAATAGAAAAGGATAGGCTCGCCACGGCGATAGCTCGACAGCACGGCCGCATCCAGGGCCGGCCCGGTGCCGGGACGGAAGTTGGTGAACTTGTCCTCCAGGCCGTAGCGCTTGAGCATCTCGCTGTTGTCCAGCTCGCAGGTCCAGCCGGCCGGGCAGTTGTAGAAGCGCCCCTTGCCCGGCTCTTCCGGATCACGGAACAGCTCGGCGTACTGGCCGAGGTCGGCGATGGCCTTGAGCTGCGGCGCTTTGGCCTCGATGCCGCGCTTGGCGTCGCCCTCGATCACATAGCGCGGCACGTACCAGCCTTCGGTGGCGCCGACGATCGGTGCGCCCACGCCCACCACCTTGCCGGCGGTAGCGGCCTTGTTCCAGGCGTCGCTGCGGCCGATCCACTCCTCGGCGAACACCTGGATGTCGTTGTTGCCCAGGGCCTGTTCCATGGTGATGGAGTTGCCCGGCAGGCTGTCGGTCTCACAGCCGTAGCCGTTCTTCAGCACGAACTGCAACAGGTCGGTGAGCAACATGCCGCTTTCCCAGTTGAGCCCGGCGAACTTCACCGGCTTGCCCGACTCACACCAGCCCGCCGCCTGGGCGGACGCCGCCCCGGCCAGCAGGCCCGCCGCACACATCAGGCCCAACACTCGCTTCTTGAATTGCATGTTCCGACGCTCCTGAAACTGGATAGGGGTTAGGGCAGTTCGATCAGTGCCGGAAACCGGCCGGAGCCGGTTCCCTCGCCATTGGCTGGCGTTTGTTGTTATGCACGAACGGCGGTCGTCCTGACCGTGGCGGGCCGGAGCCCGCGCATGCCGCTCCAACGTCCGCTTCACAGGCTCGGCAGCAGGCCTCCGGGGATCAGCTCGTTGAGGCAGCCGCTGGCCAGCAGTTCGCTGGCGGCCTCGATGTCCGGGGCGAAGAAGCGGTCCTCCTTGTAATAGGGAACACGGGTACGGAGCAGGCCACGGGCCTGTTCCAGCTTCGGCGAGCTTTTCAGGCCAGTGCGGAAGTCCAGGCCCTGGCAGGCCCCCAGCCACTCGATGGCGAGGATGCCGCGCACGTTCTCGGCCATGGCCCAGAGGCGCTTGCCGGCGTTGGGCGCCATGGACACGTGGTCCTCCTGGTTGGCCGAGGTGGGCAGACTGTCGACGCTGGCCGGGTGGGCCAGGGCCTTGTTTTCGCTGGCCAGGGCGGCGGCGGTGACCTGGGCGATCATGAAGCCGGAGTTGACTCCGCCGTTCTCCACCAGGAAGGGCGGCAGCTGGGACATGTGCATGTCCATCATCAGCGAGATGCGCCGTTCCGACAGGGCGCCGATCTCGGCGATGGCCAGGGCGATGTTGTCGGCGGCCATGGCCACCGGCTCGGCGTGGAAGTTGCCGCCGGAGATCACGTCGCCCTCTTCGGCGAACACCAGGGGGTTGTCGGAAACGGCGTTGGATTCGATCTCCAGCACCTCGGCGGCCTGGCGCAGTTGCGTCAGGCAGGCGCCCATGACCTGGGGCTGGCACCGCAGGGAATAGGGGTCCTGCACCTTGTCGCACTTCTCGTGGGACTGGGCGATCTCGCTGCTGGCGGTGAGCAACTCGCGGTAGGCGGCGGCGACGTCGATCTGGCCGCGCTGGCCACGGGCGGCATGGATGCGGGCATCGAAGGGCGCGCGGGAGCCGAGCATGGCCTCGACGCTCAGGCCGCCGCAGACGGTGGCGCCGGCGAAGAGGTCCTCGGCTTCGAACAGGCCCTGCAGGGCGTAGGCGGTGGACACCTGGGTGCCGTTGAGCAGGGCCAGTCCCTCCTTGGCGGCCAGGGTCAGCGGCTCCAGCCCGGCGATCGCCAGGGCCTCGGTGGCCGGCAGCCACTGGCCCTTGTGGCGGGCCTTGCTTTCGCCCAGCAGCAGCAGGGACATGTGCGCCAGCGGGGCCAGGTCCCCGGAGGCACCCACGGAGCCTTTCAGCGGGATGTGCGGGTAGACCTCGGCGTTCACCAGCGCCACCAGGGCGTCGATCACCTTGCGACGGATACCGGAGAAGCCGCGCGCCAGGCTGTTCACCTTGAGCAGCATGATCAACCGCACCATGGCGTCGTCCAGGGCTTCGCCGACGCCAGCCGCGTGGGACAGCACCAGCGAGCGCTGGAGCTTCTCCAGGTCATGGGGGGCGATGCGGGTGGAGGCCAGCAGGCCGAAGCCGGTGTTGATGCCGTAGGCGGTGCGCCCCTCGGCGATGATGCCCTCGACGCAGGCGACGCTGGCGTCGATGGCCGCACCGGCAGCCGCCTCCAGGCGGATCTGCACGGGGGCGTGGAACGCCTGGCGCAACTGCGCCAGGGTCAGGGTTCCGGGTTTCAGGTTCAGTGCGTTCACACTCAGGCTCCTTTGCCGATCATCGGCAGGTTCAGGCCCTGCTCACGAGCACAGTCTATGGCGATCGGGTAACCCGCATCGGCATGGCGCATCACGCCGGTGCCCGGGTCGTTGGTCAGCACGCGGGCGATGCGCGCGGCGGCCTCATCGGTGCCGTCGCAGACGATGACCATGCCCGAATGCTGGGAGAAGCCCATGCCCACGCCACCGCCGTGGTGCAGGGACACCCAGGTGGCGCCGCTGGCGGTGTTCAGCAGGGCGTTGAGCAGCGGCCAGTCGGACACGGCGTCGGAACCGTCGGCCATGGCTTCGGTTTCGCGGTTCGGGCTGGACACCGAGCCGGAGTCCAGGTGGTCACGGCCGATGACGATGGGGGCCGACAGCTCGCCGCTGCGGACCATTTCGTTGAAGGCCAGGCCCAGTTTCGCGCGCTGGCCCAGGCCGACCCAGCAGATGCGTGCCGGCAGGCCCTGGAAGGCGATGCGCTCGCGGGCCATGTCCAGCCAGCGGTGCAGGTGGGCGTCGTCCGGGATCAGCTCCTTCACCTTGGCGTCGGTCTTGTAGATGTCCTGCGGGTCGCCCGACAGCGCGGCCCAGCGGAAGGGGCCGATGCCCCGGCAGAACAAAGGGCGGATGTAGGCCGGGACGAAGCCGGGGAAGTCGAAGGCGTTGTCCACGCCCTCTTCCTTGGCCATCTGGCGGATGTTGTTGCCGTAGTCGAAGGTGGGGATGCCCTGCTTCTGGAAGTCCAGCATGGCGCGCACGTGCACGGCCATGGACTGCTTGGCGGCCTTGACCACGGCGGCCGGCTCGGTCTGCGCACGGTCGCGGTACTGCTCCCAGGTCCAGCCGGCGGGCAGGTAACCGTTCAGCGGGTCGTGGGCGCTGGTCTGGTCGGTGACCATGTCCGGGCGCACGCCACGGCGCACCAGTTCCGGGAGGATCTCGGCGGCGTTGCCGTGCAGGGCGATGGAGATGGCGCGGCCTTCGGCGGTGTACTTCGCGATGCGCGCCAGGGCGTCGTCCAGGTCCTTGGCCTGCTCATCCACGTAGCGGGTCTTCAGGCGGAAGTCGATGCGGCTCTGCTGGCACTCGATGTTCAGCGAGCAGGCGCCGGCCAGGGTCGCGGCCAGGGGCTGGGCGCCGCCCATGCCGCCAAGGCCGGCGGTGAGGACCCACTTGCCCTTCAGGTCGCCGTTGTAGTGCTGGCGGCCGGCCTCGACGAAGGTTTCATAGGTGCCCTGGACGATGCCCTGGCTGCCGATGTAGATCCAGCTGCCGGCGGTCATCTGGCCGTACATGGCCAGGCCCTTGGCATCCAGCTCGTTGAAGTGTTCCCAGGTCGCCCAGTGGGGCACCAGGTTGGAGTTGGCGATCAGCACGCGCGGGGCGTTGGCGTGGGTCTTGAACACGCCCACCGGCTTGCCGGACTGCACCAGCAGCGTCTCGTCGTCGTTCAGTTCCTTGAGGGTCTCGACGATCTTGTCGTAGCACTCCCAGTTGCGCGCGGCGCGGCCGATGCCGCCGTACACCACCAGTTCCTTGGGGTTCTCGGCCACTTCCGGGTCCAGGTTGTTCATCAGCATGCGCAGCGGCGCTTCGGTCAGCCAGCTCTTGGCGTTCAGCGTGTTGCCGCGGGGGGCACGTATTTCGACATCGCGGAATTTGGTCATGACAGTCTCCAGGAGAATGGATGGGTCCGTTCGGGCGGCGTTCACAGCCAGCCCAGGAATTGCGCCAGGTAGGCCAGCGGTACGCTGAACACCAGGCTGAGAACCGTGCGCTGCAGCCAGACCACCAGCAGGTCCCGCAGGCTCAGCGGGATCCGCGTGGCCAGCACGCAGGGAATCGAGGCGGAAAGGAACAGCACGCTGCTCACCGAGACGATGGCCGTGACGAAACGCACCAGGGCGTCGGCATCCTTCAGCAGCATGGCCGGCAGGAACATCTCGGCCAGGCCGGAGGACAGGGCGCGGGCCACCTCCATGGGCTCGGTGAGGCCGAGCAACCAGGTGAAGGGGTAGAGCAGCAGGCCGACGGCGTCGAACAGCGGGGTGTACTTGGCCGCCAGCAAGCCGAGGAGGCCGACGGCGAGGATGCTCGGCAGGATGGCGGCGGTCATGCGCAGGCCATCGATGAAGGTTTCACGCAGGGCCGAGAGCAGCGAGGGGGCGCTGGCGGCCTGGGCCACGCCGGCGTTCCAGGCGCTGCGCAGGCGGCTCGCGCCGGGGGCGAGCGGCGCCTCGGAACGGCTCTCCGACGGCAGGCGCGACAGCGGATAGATACGGGCGCTGACGGCGGTCACGGAGAAGGTCACCAGCATGGCGCCCCAGAAGTAGAGGTTCCACTGCTCCATCAGTCCGAGGGTCTTGGCGATGATCACCATGAAGGGTGCCGACACCGTGGAGAAGCCGGTGGCGATGATCGCCGCCTCACGGACGCTGTAGTGCCCCTGCTGGTACATGCGGTCGGTGATGAGCAGCCCGACGGAATAGCTGCCGACGAAGGAGGCCACGGCATCGATGGCGGACTTGCCCGGGGTGCGCCAGATGGGACGCATCACCGGCTGCATCAGCACGCCAACCAGTTCCAGCAGGCCGAAACCGATGAGGAACACCAGCGCCAGCGCGCCCAGCGGCACGATCAGGGCCAGGCTGAGCACCAGCTTCTCGAAGAGGAACGGCAGCATCCCCGGCTGGTAGATGGCCTCGGGCCCGACACGGAACAGGTAGGCGACACCGACGAACAGGCCGACCACCTTGAGCACGCTGAACGCCGTATGGGTGGCACTGCGGCGCCAGCTGCCGCTGCGCCAGGGCTCGATGGCACCGTAGAGCATGAACAGCAGGGCAAGCCCGATCACCAGGGGACGGGCATGGAGTTGCAGGGCGGAAGCCGCGTGGTCGAGGAGGATGGTGGAGCGCCCGCCGATCTCGAACGGAACGAAGAACAGCACCAGGCCGACCAGGCTGTAGCCGATCAGGCGAAACAGGGCGAGACTCCGGGCGGGTTGGGCAGTCGCTGTCAGTTCTTCAGGCATCGCGTCTCTCCGAGGGCGGGCGAGGTGGACTTGGATGGTCGACGACACACATCTCTACTTGTACATACAAGCATATGCAAGCAGAGGGCCAATATTCGGCCCCGGACCCGGGAACATCCCCGCAAGCCTTGCCACACGGGCGCGACAGCCCCTTATCCTGTATAGACAAGTATAGAAAAGAGAGGTGGAGTCACTGTTACCGCGTGCAGAAAGTGCCCGCCTTTGCAGCGGGCGCGCACGAACATGGGGCCCTAGGTAACAGTCATCTCAGGGATGCATCGAGCTTTCCGGCGACCTCCGGGGTCACCCAGGCCGACCAGATGTCCCGGTGCTGGCGGAAGAAAGCCTCCGCGGTGGGCGCCGCCTCGGCGCGCTCCTCGGCCATCCGCGCGAGGATGCCGTTGAACAGCGGCAACGGGATCCTCACCTTTTCGAACAGGCGCACCAGTTCGGGCGCCTGCTCATGCAGGTCACGGGACACGCCGATGGAGATCTTCGCCGGCAGCGAACGGGTGCCGACGGGATTGGGGTGATCGGGGTCGATCAGGGTTTCCCAGGCCTTCTGGTCGAAGGGGGGCTCCTCCAGTTGCACCAGCGGGTAGCGTCCCATGAGCGGTGTCGGCGACCAGTAGTAGAAGAGGATCGGCCGCCGCTGGCGGATCGCCGCCGTGATCGCCGCATCCAGCGCGGGCCCGGTTCCGGTGCGGAAGTTCACGTAGCTGTCTTCCAGGCCATAGGCCTTGAGCTTCTGGCTGTTCACACCCTCGCAGGTCCAGCCGCTGGGGCAGTTGTAGAAGCGCCCCTTGGCCCTTTCCTCCGGGTCCTGGAACAGGGCCTTGAAGCGCGGCAGGTCGCTGACCGAACGCGGGCCGGCGGCCGGCGCGTCCTCCCCTTTCACCAGGTACTCAGGCACCCACCAGCCTTCGGTCGCGCCCTGCACCGGCTCGCCTACGGCGAAGACCTCGCCGGCCGCCTCGGCCTTGCGCCACAGCTCGCTGCGCCCGGCCCACTGCTCGGCGATCACCTGGATGTCGTTCTGCCGCAGGGCGTTCTCCATGGTCAGGGTGTTGCCGGGCAGCACGTCGGTCCGGCAGCCGTAGCCCTTCTCCAGCAGCAGACGCAGCACTTCGGTGGTGAACATGCCGCTTTCCCAGTTCAGCCCGGCGAGCACCACGGGATGGGGATAGGGGCATTCGGCGGCCCCGGCCTCCCGCGATGCGGGCAGGAGGAGCGACAGGACGATGGCCGCGAGGACGCTGTGGCGAGGCATGGGCGACTCCGGTAGGCATGACGGGCGACAGGGTTAGGTTTAGACCCTGACGCGCGGTCGTGCCCTGCGGATTGCCCGCAGGCACCTGACTAGCGAGGCGTCAGCTCGATCAGGCAGCAGGCACCGCCATTGAGCTTCACCTCGGCAAGCGCGCCGCCGGCTTCCAGGTGCAGGCAGTCATACCGGCCCATTACTTGGGTGGACTGTCCGTCGATCTCGACCCCTACGCCCGCCTCGGCGGCGAACAGGAGCAAGGTGCTGGCGGAGGAGAAGAGACGGACCTCGCCCTCGGCGCGCAGCCATTGCAGGCGCGCGGCATAGCGCTTCGGCGAATAGATCAGGTTGAAGTCGCGGATCGGGCCGTCGAGCAGTTCGCAGCTCACCGCCGCCCCACCGTCGAAGGCGAAGGCGTCCAGGGCGGTGAGGCACCGGGAGGGCCGCCCGTCCACCGTCAGGCGCATGCCGGCGCCTTCCAGCACGGTGATCACCCGCTGGTAGCCGGTGAAGGCGGAGAAGCCGCCGGATTCACCGACGTCGGCAATGGACAGCCGCCAGCCGAAACCGTCGAGGCCATCGCCTGCGTCGCGGGCGATTTCCAGGGTGGAACCGGCGCCGTTCTTCCACGGCATACGGGGGTAGTCGGCGGCGCGCAGCAGGCGGGATGAGGTCATGAACCGAAACGTCCTTCGAGGCGATAGCGGGAACCGGGGTAGAGAAGGCGCGCGCTGGTGACGGTATTGCGCCCGGACCAGGTGCGGCGGCGAATCAGCAGGCAGGGCTCGCCGCGCTCGATCTGCAGCAGGGTGCATTCATCGGCATCGGCCAGGATGGCTTCGACCACGTGCTCGCCCTCGGTCAGCGGCGCCACCTGGGAGAGGTAGGCGTAGGGCGTCTGGACGGTGAAATCCTGCTTCAGGTAATCGGGGGCCACCGCCGGATTCACGTAGCGGTCCTCGATCTGCACCGGCACATCGTTCTCGAAATGCACGATGCGGGAATGGAAGACGCGCTGGCCTTCGCGCATGTCCAGGGCGAGGGCCCGCTCCGGGCCGGCCACCTCTTCCTGCAGGCTGACCACGACGCAGTGATGGCGATGGCCACGGGCGGCGATCTCCTCGGCGATGTTGTGCACCTCGAACAGCGCGGACTGGCCCTTGGGTTCGGCGACGAAGGTCCCCACGCCCTGCATGCGTACCAGCAGGCCCTCGGCGGTGAGCTCGCGCAAGGCGCGGTTGATGGTCATGCGGCTGAAACCCAGCTCGCTGACCAGTTCGCTCTCCGATGGCACACGGTAATGGGGCGGCCAGGCTCCGCTCTGGATCTGCTGGCTGATCATCTGCTTCACCCGGGCATAGAGCGGCGCGGGAGCGTCACCCATCTGGGCGGCCAGGGAGGAAGGCGCGGAGGGCGGATTGAGCACGGGAAACTCCTTGTCGGCGAAGAGGCGGGCCGCTGGTCAGGACAGCGCGGTGTGGATCGGGGAGCCCGCCTCCGGCATGTACCGGATTCGACAACAGCAGACAAGTACGGGACCGGGGTCAGTTTACGTCGACCGATAACGTCTGTATATGTATATACAAATAAAACCAACCATCCCAGGGTCCTCGCCATGTCCGCTTTCTTCGCTGAACGCGCCCTGCTTCCTCAAGGCTGGGCGCGCAACGTCCGCTTCGAAATCGCCCCCAACGGCCTGATCGAAAGGGTCCGCCCCGATGCCTCGGCGGAAGGCGCCGAACGCCTGCGCGGCCCGGCGCTGGCGGGGATGCCGAACCTCCATTCCCATGCGTTCCAGCGCGCCATGGCGGGCCTGGCGGAAGTGGCGGGCAACCCCAACGACAGCTTCTGGACCTGGCGCGACCTGATGTATCGCCTGGTGGGCCGGCTCACCCCGGAGCAGATGGAGGTCATCGCCCGCCAGCTCTACGTGGAGATGCTCAAGGCCGGCTACACCAGCGTCGCCGAGTTCCATTACGTGCATCAGGACCGGGACGGGCGTCCCTACGCGGACCCGGCGGAACTCGCCCTGCGCATCAGCGCCGCGGCGCGCGACACCGGCATCGGCCTTACCCTGCTGCCGGTGCTCTACAGCCACTCCGGCTTCGGCGGCCAGGCGCCCAACGAGGGCCAGCGCCGCTTCATCCACTCCACCGACAGCTACCTGGCCCTGCAGGAGCGCCTGGAGAACGAGATCGCCCGGCAGCCTAGCCAGCGACTGGGCCTCTGCTTCCACTCCCTGCGCGCCGTGACGCCGCAGCAAATGGCGGAGGTGCTGGCGGCGGAGCGCGACGCCCGGCCCATCCATATTCACATCGCCGAGCAACGCAAGGAAGTGGACGACTGCCTCGCCTGGAGCGGCCGCCGCCCGTTGCAATGGCTCTACGAGAACGCACCGGTGGACCCGCGCTGGTGCCTGGTGCACGCCACCCATGCCGAACCCGATGAAGTGGCCGCCATGGCGGCGAGCGGGGCCGTGGCCGGCCTCTGCCTGACCACCGAGGCCAACCTGGGGGACGGCATCTTCCCGGCGGTGGACTACCTCGCCCGGGGCGGTCGCCTGGGCATCGGCTCGGACAGTCACGTATCGGTCAGCGTAGTGGAGGAGCTGCGCTGGCTGGAGTACGGCCAGCGCCTGCGCGACCAGCGCCGCAACCGCCTCTACCGGGCGGACCAGCCCCAGGTGGGCCGCACCCTGTTCGACGCCGCGCTGGCCGGCGGTGCCCAGGCCCTCGGCCAGGACATCGGCGCCCTGGCGGAGGGCAAGCGCGCCGACTGGATCGTGCTGGACGGCCTGGACCCTTACCTGGCCACCGCCGAAGGCGACGCCCTGCTCAACCGCTGGCTGTTCGCCGGCGGGGACCGCCAGGTGCGGGACGTGATGGTGGCGGGCCGCTGGGTGGTGCGGGACGGACGCCATGCCGCCGAAGAGGAAACGGCACGGGCCTTTACCGGGGTGCTGCGGGACCTGCTGGGCTGAGGCGCACCCCGGACCGGGCTCAGGGCGCGGCGATGGCGCTGTCCGCCACCCGCCAGATCAGCCGGTCGGTGTCATACCCCTGCGCTTCCGCCGTCTCCAGCAAGCGCTGGCGGGTCTTTTCGGACACCACCGGGGTACGCGACAGCAACCAGAGGTACTTGCGATTGGGGTTGCCGACGAGCGCGGTGCGGTAGCCGTCGTCCAGGTAGAGGACCCAGTAGTCGCCCTTGATCCTGTCCGGCAGGAGCCGGGTGATCCAGTTGTCGAAGCGGACCCAGAGCCTGTCGGTCCGACCGGCCACCTGAGGCACGGCATTGCCCCGCGCCTCCTTCCACTCCCCTTCCAGGGTGCGGCAACGGTTCAGTACCCCGACGCTGCCGTCGGCCTGCAGGCTGTAGTGGGCTTCGGACTGGGCGCAGTCGCGCTGGAAGAACATGGGCAGGCGCGCCAGCTCGTACCAGGTGCCCTGGTAGCGCTCAAGGTCGACCGCCCCCACCGTACGCGGCGGCGCCGCCTCTCGGCCCTGACCGGCGCAGCCGGCCAGCAGCGCCAGCAGGAACGCGCCGATCAGCGCGCGCATCACTTGAGCCCCTTGCCGGAGAACATCAGTACCTTGTCGCCGCCGTACTGCACGCTGACGAAGCTCTTCTCGTCACCCCAGGTGCAACTGGTGAAACCGACGGCGCCGGCACACTCGGTGGGCGCGCCGAGCAATTGTTCCACTTCGGCCTTGGTCATGCCGGTCTTGAGCTTGGAGTAGTTTTCCTGGTTGAGCTTGTTGCAGGCGGCCAGCACCAGGCAGCAGGACAAGAGAGCAAGGGTTCGCAAGGACATGGAGCACTCCGGGGTGGGATGGGACGCGAGACGGTCGCGCGGCCGTCCCCTTCGATTCTAGAAGCGCGAGCCGGGTTCCTGCAGGAAAGCGATTTCTTCGTCGCTGGAAGCGCGTCCGAGAAGCGCGTTGCGATGGGGGAAACGGCCGAAGCGAGCGATCACCTGCCGGTGGCGTTCGGCGAAGTCGAGGAAGCCCTCGAACAGCGCGCGCTCATCCTCGGCGGCAGCGGCCAGCAACCGGGCGAAACGGTAGTGGGCCCGCTCCTGGCTGGCCAGGTCCTCGGCGTGCTCCAGCACCAGGTAGAGAAACACCTGGCGGATGGGCGCGAGGCCGCGTTCCCGCCCACGCGCCAGGCCGTCGGCCACCAGCGCCTGGGCGCGAGCGTCGCCGGCGAAGGCGCGCGGGTTGTCACGGAAGATCATGCGTGGCAATTGATCCAGCAGCAGGACCAGCGCCAACCAGCCGTCGGGGTCATCGGCCCAGTGCGCGAGGCCACCGTCCAGGGCCTCGTCCACCCGGGCGCCGAAGCGCTCGCGGGCGTCCTGGTCCTGGCTGGCCTTCTTGCCGAACCAGAGCCCGTGGCGAGCCGCCGCGACGGCCGTGGCGGGGGCCTCGGGGCCGAACCACCAGTCCAGCAACGGCTGCCAGGGCTGCATGCCTTACTCCTGGTGGTAGCCGGTGACGCGGGCCACTTCTTCCTTGGAACCGAGGAAGACCGGCACGCGCTGGTGCAGCGACTCGGGCTGGATGTCGAGGATGCGCTGGCGACCATTGGTGGCGGCGCCACCGGCCTGCTCGATGATGAAGGACATGGGATTGGCTTCGTACATCAGGCGCAGCTTGCCGGCCTTCTCGGGCTCACGAGCGTCCCAGGGGTACATGAAGATGCCGCCGCGGGTCAGGATGCGGTGCACGTCGGCCACCATGGAGGCGATCCAGCGCATGTTGTAGTTCTTGCCCAGGGGGCCATCCTTGCCGGCCAGCATCTCACCGACGTAGCGGCTCACCGGGGCTTCCCAGTGGCGCTGGTTGGACATGTTGATGGCGAACTCGGCGGTGGTCTCCGGCACACGGATGTTGTCGTGGGTGAGCACGAAGGAGCCCAGCTCGCGGTCCAGGGTGAAGCCCTTCACGCCGTCGCCCAGGGTCAGCATCAGCATGGTCTGGGGACCGTAGATGGCGTAGCCGGCGGCCACCTGCCGGGCGCCCGGCTGGAGGAAGGCCTGCTCGTTCAGGCTGTCGTTCTGGGACAGGTGCTGATCGGGGCAGCGCAGTACCGAGAAGATGGTGCCCACGGAGACGTTCACGTCGATGTTGGAGGAGCCATCCAGCGGGTCGAAGACCAGCAGGTAGGCGCCTTTCGGGTAGCGGCCCGGGATCTGGTACGCGTTGTCCATTTCCTCGGAGGCCATGCCGGCCAGGTGGCCGCCCCACTCGTTGGCCTCCAGCAGGATCTCGTTGGACATCACGTCCAGCTTCTTCTGCACTTCGCCCTGCACGTTCTCGGTGCCCATGCTGCCGAGCACGCCACCCAGGGCGCCCTTGGACACCGCGTGGCTGATCTCCTTGCAGGCGCGTGCAACGACTTCGATGAGGAAGCGCAGATCGGCAGGGGTGTTGTGGCTTCTGGTCTGCTCGATCAGGTAGCGACTGAGGGTAACGCGGGACATTGAATGGCTCCGAGGGGTGGAAAAATGCGCGCAGTTTAGCGCGAGTCGGTCCGCATTGCCTCTGCATGGGATGGAAGGCGCCGAAATGACCGGTGCGTCACCCCATGAAGCGGTACGGAATCATCTGACGTCGCCAGGCGACGCAGGTTCAGTCTTCAGTCGGCGGCCGAGGCCTCCAGCCGGCACACCCGGTTGCGTCCGTTGCGCTTGGCCTCGTAGAGGGCCGAGTCGGCCAGCTGCATCAGCTCTTCCAGGGTCTGGCCCTGGGCGGGCCAGACCGCCAGGCCGGCGGAAAGGGTCACCGTCAGCGGCCCTTCGCGGGTGGGAAGCGCCTTTTCGGCCAGCTCCCGGCACAGGGCCTGGAGCCTGGCATAGGCCATTTCACCCGTGGCGCCGGGCAGCAGCAGGAGGAACTCCTCGCCACCGATGCGGAACACCGCGTCGCTGCCCCGCAGATTGCCGGTGAGGTGGAGGGCCACCGCCCGCAGCACATCGTCGCCCGCCAGGTGGCCGTGTCGGTCGTTGAGCTGCTTGAAATGGTCCAGGTCGATCAGCGCCAGGGCGATGGGCGACCGCTCGCGCTGGCTGCGGGCGACTTCTCGGGCGAACAGTTCACCCAGGTGGCGCCGGTTGTAGAGGCCGGTGAGCGGATCGCGCAGGGCCTGTTCCTGGAGCTGTTCGTGCAACCGCGTGATGGTCCGCAGCCGCTCCTCGCTGGTGGCCAGGGCCTCGGCCAGCTTGAGTTCGCCGCAGTGACGCTCGGTGATGTCCCGCAGGTAGAGCATCTGCCCGAGGACGAAGGTCCCGCCACGGGTGACCCGCTCGATGTCCCGGCTACGCACTTCGAAGTAGCGCGGCGCCGCCCCGGGAATCAGCAACATCTCATGCCCGCCCGCCGACAGCAGGGCGTCGAGCCGCTCACCGTAGATCGGCCAGGCGGCCAATGCCTTGCCCTGCCAACTGCCGGGGCCGCCGGCCAGCGCGAGGGCGGCGGGGTTGGCGTCGATCACCCGTCGCTGGGGGTCCACCACCAGCACCGGGTCCGGCAACTCCTCCAGCAGCAGGTGGCGCGCCACCGGCAGCAGTTCGAACAGGCGTACGCCGAGGATCAGGCAGGTGAAGGCCACCAGGGTGAAGGCGAAGCTGAACGGCGTGGGGTCGAAGCCGAACAGCGTCCAGCCGAAGACCACGTAGCCGAGGTTGGCGCCCCAGGGCACGCAGGTGACCAGCACGAAGGCCAGGAGGTGGCGGCGATGCAGGTCACGGCTGGCCAGGGCGGCGCGGGTCACGACCGCCAGGCAGAAGAACATGAAGACATAGACGTAGATGGCTACGGCATTGAACAGCGGACCGTGGTCGTAGCGGATCGCCGCGCCGGGCGAGTCGTCGACGGGCAGGGTGCCGGGGCCGTAGAACAGCTGGTGCCAGGGGTTGCTCAAGGCCAGGGCCGAGGCCAGCACTGGGCCGATGCTGAAGAGCAGGAAGCCCCGCAGACGGAGCGGTTCGCGGATGCTGTTGACGTATTGCCAGAGGAACACCGCCCAGAAGGTCGGTACGCCGATGATCCCGGGCCAGGCCATCCCCGCCCAGAACACCTTGCAGTCGGGCGCCTGGGCGGCCAGTTCGAGGCCTGCGGCGGCCAGCCACCAGAAGATGCCCGCGTGCAGGACGATGAAGCTTTCGCGACCGGGAAAATGCCGCTGCCGGGCCACCCAGCGGGCCATGAGAATCACCCCCAGCCCCACCAGGACGGTCAGGGCGACCGCGCCGTTGAAGCTCCAGCCACCGGCCAGGCAGGCGTTCATCGCCGACCTCCGGCGAGGCCGACGGCACGACAGGCGAGCGTGAATGCGAACGGCTGGAGGTTGGGCACGGCCTTCCTGACCTGGCAAGTAGGCCGCGTTGCGGCCGGTTGACTGACGGGACAAAGATACATCAAAAAGCCAGCATCACCGCCGGGAACTCGTCGCTCGCCTCAACGCTCCTCCGCCGGTCGGCGCAGCAGGCTCCAGGCCATGGCCCCCAGCAGGGCGACGCCGGCCAGCAGCACGGCCCAGAGCCCCACGCGCTTCCAGGGAACCCGCCCGCCCTCCGGGTGCTTCGCCGCCCCCGCACCGGCCTGGCGTGGAAGGTCCACGACCTCGGCCCGTCCCATGGCGTCCAGGCGCGCAGGTTCGAATCCGGGCACCAGGGTTGTCAGGGGCAGCGCCTCGTGCCGCGCGTCGGCGTTGCCCAGGGCCAGGGTGAAGGGCGGCGTGCCGCGAGCGAGGAACACCAGCCGGGTCACGTGCATCCCCACCTCCAGCCGGGGCACCTGCCGGCCGAATCCACCGGCGCGCGGGTCGACGCTGAGGCGCAGCTCCTTCACCGGCATCCAGCCTGGCAGGTCGATGGACTCCTGCGCCACCTCCCGCCCCTCTTCGGGGAGCCGGTAGAGCAGGCCGGACGCCAGCGGCTGCCACTGTGGCGCCCCTTCACGACGGGCCTCCACCCGGACCGGCAGCAGACTCCCCGGACGCTCCACGGCGACGCGCAGGCGCTCGATGGGCAAGCCCAGGGGCAATTCCCAGCGATACTGGTCAGGCTCCACACTCACAGGCTCCAGCGGAGCCGACCAGGCCATGGCGGTCGGCTGGCTTTCACGGCTGGCACGCACCACCGCGGCCGTCAGCTCCGGCGCCACCGACGGGCTCTCCCAGAGCAGGCGCAGGTAGCGGGCGCTCCGCCCAGGCAGGTCGACATCGCGTTGATCGATACGCTGGTCGGCAAAGGCCAGCCGAGCCACCTGCCCCTCCCCCCAGGACTGCCAGTGCTGCAGGTCGTCGCTGGCCTCGATGCGGAAACGCTGGAAGCCCTCCCCGCCCCCCTTCCAGTCGAGGTTCAGGGACTCCAGGACACCCTTCACGCCGCTGGCGTCCAGCAGCCAGCCCCGGACCTGCTCGCCCATGGGCGCCGGCTCCTCCGGAAGCACCTGGACCAGGGTGCCCGTGGTGCTGCGCTCCACCCGCACGCTGGGCACCGCGCCGCCTTCCGCCGCGCCCTTCAGCGGAAAGCGTCGCAGGGCGTGCTCCTGCAGGGCCCGGCGCTCGTCGGCACCGCTGCGCGTCAAGGCATAGGCCAGGGTTTCACCTTCGGCATTGAATACCCGCAGGTCACGCAGATCGGCATGGCGTGCGGAAAAATGCAGCGCCATGGGCAGGTCGAGCCGGTACCAGGGGCCCTCCCCGTCGAGGCGCAGCTCCACGCGGGTGGGGAAATCGTCCGGCTGCAAGGCCGCCAGGGTCGAAGGACTGACGAATGCGAGACCCGCCAGCAGGGCGAGGCAGGAGCGCGCCGGATTGAGCCGTCTGATCATGCGTTGATCCGTTCCTGTTCAGGTTCCTCGCGCCTGGGCGGCAGCGGCGCGAAATAGCCGACGACCAGCAGCAGGACGCCGACGCCGATGAAAGACACGATGCGCTCGAGCCCCCCGCGGTTGCCCAGTTCGACGAAGAACAGCTTGGCCACCACCAGCGCGATCAGCGCCGCCCCCACCAGCCAGAGCTCGCGCCGGGAACGCAGGTGCCCGCCCACCATCAGGCCGAGGGCGATGCTGGTCCAGACGATGGACAGTCCGGCCTGCACCCGCATGGACTCCAGCAGCGCATCGAGTTCGTAGGGCACACCGCCCCAGTGGTGGGCGCCACGGAACACCGCCGCTGTGGCCAGGGCGAAGAGCGAAGCCCCGCCCATCACCGGCAGGAGCCAGCCCGGCAGCGCCCATCCGTTGAAGCGCGGCAGGCAGTCCCGAACCCAGAGGCAGATGCCCAGCAGGGCGAACAGCAGCCCCAGCTCCAACGGGTTGACCAGGGGCAGATAGGGCAGCGGATCGGCGCGCCCGTCGCTCCAGGCGTTGGCGATCCAGAACCAGGCGAGCATCAGCCCCGCCAGGGGCAGGGAAGCCCAGAAACGGTACTCGCGCGGATAGGCCGACAAGGGCCAGGGCAGTCCCGGGCGGGTCGCCACCAGCAGCAGCCAGGCACTCGGCAGCAGCGCCCAGCCGAGCCAGCGCCAGGCGTTGTACTGCTCCGACAGCAGCATCAACAGGTAGCGCAACTCCAGCGC
Organism: Pseudomonas furukawaii; assembly: GCF_002355475.1. Lineage (NCBI taxonomy): Bacteria > Pseudomonadati > Pseudomonadota > Gammaproteobacteria > Pseudomonadales > Pseudomonadaceae > Metapseudomonas > Metapseudomonas furukawaii. The sequence continues at coordinate 5,790,229 of NZ_AP014862.1, forward strand.
CAGCACCCCGAGCAGCAACCAGCAGCCCAGCACATGGGCGGCCGAACGCGCTCCGCTCGGCAACACGGCATCCAGGCGCCGCAGCGCCAGCAGATGGATCGCGAACAACGCACCCCAGGCCGCCCAGCCGAGATTCGCCGCCGGGTGATAACGCGGCTCCCAGGCCAGCAGCAACGCCACCAGCCCCACCGGGACCAGCAACAGGCAAAGCAGCGCCAAGGCCCGCCAGGACTCGCGACCGGCCAGCCAGGTGCAGAAGGCGACGCTGGCGGCCGCCAGAAGCAGGATCTGGGGAATCGCCTGGCCGGACGCGGCGAAACGGGCGATTTCCGACACCCAGGCCAGGCCCCACCAGCCCGTACTCCAGGCCAGCAACAGACTGGCCAGGGCGTTCAGGCTCAAGTTCCCCAGGTCTGGCGCATGACGGGCCACGCGCTGCAGCGTCCAGGCGCCGACGAAGGCCGCCACAGCGAGCACCAGGGGCGTCCAGAACCCGGCGTGGGCCAGTGGCCGCAATCCCTCGCTGGGCAGTTGCCCCAGCAACAGCGGGCTCACGGCCAGGAAGCTCAGGCCGCCCAGCAGTTGCAGGAAGAGCCCGAACCAGAACCCGGCGCGCTGTTGCAGGCGCAGGCTGAGCCAGAGGATCAGCAGGCCGCTGCCGCCCCAGACCGCGGCGGCCGAACGCCAGGGCAGGACGAAGAGCACCGCCAGGTTGACGAAGGCCAGGCCGATCAGCAGCACCAGGGACAGGCCCCGCAACAGACGGACGTCGCCGCGCGCCAGGGGGTGTCGCGCGGCCAGCAGCATCCCGCCGATCAGCGCCAGACCGATCAACGAGGCCACCACCAACCCGCGCCAGCCCGGCGCCGCGCCGCTGCCCAGCCCGGAGCCCTCCAGATCCAGCAGGAATACCGCGCCACCCAGCAACTGCACCGCGAAGGCGCTGAAGAGGAAGGTGCGCGAACCCAGCCGCAGGCCGGCGTACAGGGTGGCCAGGCCCGCCAGGGCCCAGGCGATGGCGGTGCCTTCGGCGGCCAGGGACAGCGGCGCCATCAGGTAGAGAAAGGTCAGCCCGAGGCAGGCCGGGACCCAGTGGAATCGCCGCTCCAGCGGCTTGACCGCCGCTTCCGGCGCACCCCGGACCTGCCAGAAGACGAAGAGCAGCGCCGCACCGAGCATCAGCGCCCCGAGCGGCGAGCCTTGCAACAGGGTGCCGACACCGGGATCCAGGCTGCCGAGGAAGGCCAGGGCCGCGCCCAGTTGCAGCAGCAGGGCGAAGGCCCGGGCCAGCGGCCGGCCCTGACGCAGCCCCAGCCAGTAGATACCGGCGCCCTCCACCGCCCAGGCCGCCGAGGTCCAGCGGGCATCCAGCCCCAGCGGAATGGCCAGGCTGCCGAACACCACGCCCAGGGCCAGGCAGGTTTCCACCAGCAGCAGCGCCCGACCGCCGACCCGCCCCGTCAGGGTACGCGCCAGCACCAGGTAGAAGAGGCCGAGGGCGAGCGCACTGAAGGCGGCGCCGAACTCGAAAGGACGGACCAGGGCCACCTGCAGGCCGAAGCCGATGATGGGCGGTCCGAACAGCACGGTGCCATCCACCCCATCGCCCTGGCGCGCCGACCAGCGCAGCAACTCGCCCCGCTCCTCCGGGGCGTCGGAGGACTCCAGCAGCTTGCGCCGGGCGAAGAGCAGGCCGATGCCCACGTACATCAGGAAGAACAGCACCAGGAAAGGTTCGGTGGTGGCGAACAGCTCCGGTCGATAGGCGCGCAGTCCCCAGGCGAAGCCGATGCCGAAGGTGCCGACGAAGCCGATCAGGTTCAGCAGCCGCCAGGTCTTGAACCAGGCGATGGCGAGGATGCCGGCGTTCAGCAGCGCGAAATAGCTGAACAGCGCCACGTGGTCGCCGCTGCCGCTGGAGGTGAGGATGGGCGCCGCGAAGCCGCCCAGCGCGGCTGCGGCGGCCAGGCCCAGGGCATCCTGGGCGACGGCGAGGATGGCCGAGAACAGGGTGACGGCCACCAGCAGCGCGAAGGCCATTTCCGGCTCCAGCAAGGGATGCAGGCGCATGGCGGCGAATACCGTCAGGTAGAGCACGGCGATCCCCGCGCCTTGGAGCATCAGCCCGTAACTCGGATTGCGTCGGCGCAGCCACCAGCCGAGCCCCAGCAGGGCGATGGCGGCCAGTGCCACACCGGCATATCGCACCTCCACCGGCACCACCATGCCTTCGGTGGCATAACGCAGCAGGAACGCCAGGCCGAGGAACAGCAACACCACGCCGACACGCAGGACGGTGTTGCCGCCCAGCAGCCAGTCCCGGGCGACAGCGACGCCCCGCGCCAGCAGGGACGGCTGGCGGGGCTTGGGCGGTTCGCTCGGTCGCGGGCGGGCCGAAGCGGCCTGTCCTTCACGGCCCCAGGCGTCGGCATTGGGAGCCGTCGCCACCGGGGGCGGGACCTGTGCCGTCGGTGCGGGCTCATCCAGCAGCTCGGCCGGCAGCTCCCAGACCAGCTCGTCCTCGGCGTCGGGCGGGGTTGCGGGTGCCTCCGCCGCCGCCGTATCGACAGCGGGCGTCTCCTGAGGCCGCATCGAGGAATCGGATGGGCCCTGCTCCAGCTTGAGCAGGCGCCCGTCGAGGCCTCGGGTGGTCGCGTCGAAGCGAGTGGCGAGGCCTTCCAGGGCCTTGCGCAACAGGGCGTTCTCCCGGGCCAGCCCCTGCAGGCGAATGGCTTGTCCCACGCCCAGGCCCAGCAGACCGCCGAGCAGGGTACCGATGACGCTTTCATCGAGCCCGGCGCCGAGCACCAGGCCAACCAGCATGAAGATCCATTGCATGCAGCGTTATCTCGAAGAGGTGAGGACCCGGCTCGCCTCCATGGCGGCACGGTGTGGACCAGACGCTACAGGAGATGCAGCACGGTCCCAATAGAGACGCCTGCCATATCGATCACAGACACAGAAGATTCCTACATGCCACCTGGTTGCCGGGGCAAATACGAGAAGACAAAGGGAAATTTCGTACTTCTCGGCGGAAAATTGTTCACTTTTTCACCGGCACCGCTATGATTCGCGCCCTCCTCCCCCACGCCTGTTTCCCGACCATGAAGACCCTGATGATCGTCGGTGCCGACCTCGACCGGACGGACACCTGGATCAAGTACGACAAGACCATGTGCCACGCCTGTGTCTCCAGCTGCTGCACCATGCCGGTGGAAGCGCGCCTGAACGACCTGATCCGCCTGGAACTGGTGGCCGAGTTCGAGCGTGGCGAACCGCCGAAGAACATCGCGAAACGGCTGATGAAGGATGGCGTGGTGGAGCGCTACAACCAGAAGACCGGCATCTTCACCCTGACCCGCATGGGCAACAACGACTGCTACTTCCTCGACCGCAAGAGCCGGCTCTGCACCGTCTACGACAAGCGCCCGGACACCTGCCGCAATCACCCGCGCATCGGCCCGCGCCCCGGCTACTGCGCCTTCAAGCCGAAGGACTGAAGGCCCATCGCTCAGCGGGTCATCTTCTTCACGAACACCACCACGAACAGCGCCATGGTGAAGCTGCCGACAAAGGCCTCGAAGGCGGCGAGCGGCCGCGCCAGCCCGAGAGGGACGATGTCCCCGTAGCCGAGCGTGGTGAAGGTCACCACGCTGTAGTACATGCAGGCCCCCAGTGCCTCCAGGTTGGTGCGCAGGTCCTGCTCCAGCGAGAAGGCCAGGCGTACCTCGCCGTGGTACACGCCCACCATGAAGTACAGCAAGGCGCAGACCAGCACGAACCCGAGCGAGAACAGCACCACCCTGACCGGTTGCTCGCCGTAGCCGCAGAACAGGTCCACCAGCCAGGAAAACAGCCGCTGACCCGACCAGCGCGGCATCTGCAGGCGGCGCATGACCATTTCGCGATAGAAGAAGCGGCCGGCCTCCTCGAACAACCCCGCCCTTTCCAACTCGATGCGCAGGTTGCGGTAGACCTCCTCGGCCTGCTGCAACAGGTCCAGCACCAGGGCCGGCTGGCCGCTGCGGCGGGCCTCCCGGGCCTGACGTTCCTGCAGCACCCGATCCCCCCAGCGCACGTTATCCAGGCGCGCACCCGTGAGCTTCACCCCCAGCAGGTTGGCGTCCCGAAGGTCGGCGCAATGGAGATTGGCATCCCGCAGGTCGGCCTTCATCAGGGAGGCGCCCCGCAGGTTGATGGCGAAGAGATGGGCCCCGCGCAGGTCGGCCCGGTAGAGATCGCTCCCGGACAGGTCATAGCCGGCATGGCTGCCGCGATGCACCAGGTCGAGCCCGGCCAGCCGGCACTTCTTCAGGCAGAACCCCTGCATCGGCACGCCGCAACGCGCCCGCGCCTCCAGCGCCGGCCGGAGCTCGGGCTCCTCCGCCTTGTCCCGCGTGGCATCCCGCCAGAATCCGTCGTCATGGGGCGCATCGAGCATGCTGGCTAACCCTGGGGTCCGGGATGTTCAGACTAGTCCAGGCGATGACGGGCCGTAAGGACGCGCATTCATTCGAAGCCGGGGAACCCGGCCCGCAGTCCGGATCAGCCCCTGGCGGCGGAGATCACCCGCTTCGCCAGGCTCACCGCCGCCAGTACCAGCGCCCCGGCGAGGATGCCGGCAAGGCCGTCCACCAGGACCTGCACCAGCCAGGACAGGCCACCGGCCGCCGCCAGCAGGGGCTCCAGGAGGTGATGAGCGGCCGGAATGCCGTGCAGGATGATGCTGCCGCCCACCAGGAACATGGCGGCGGTACCCAGCACCGAGAGCCCCTTCATCATCCAGGGGGCGGCGGCGAGGATGCCGCGACCCAGGGTCCGCGCCGCATCGCCCTGCTGACGCACCAGGTAGAAGCCCAGGTCGTCCAGCTTGACGATACCGGCGACCAGTCCGTAGACACCGACGGTCATGATCAGGGCAATCCCCACCAGTACCGCCACCTGGGTTCCGAAGGGCGCGGCGGACACGGTGCCGAGGGTGATGACGATGATCTCGGCGGACAGGATGAAGTCGGTGCGGATGGCCCCCTTGATCTTGTCCTTCTCCATGGCCACCAGGTCCAGTTCCGGGTCGGCCAGGGCCTCGGTTCTCGCCGCATGGGCGTGCTCGTCCTCCTCGCGGCTGTGCAGCCACTTGTGGGCCAGCTTCTCGAACCCCTCGAAACAGAGGAAGGCGCCCCCCAACATCAGCAGCGGCACCACAGCCCAGGGCGCGAAGGCACTGATGAGCAATGCGGCGGGCACCAGGATGGCCTTGTTCAGCATCGACCCCCTGGCCACCGCCCAGACCACCGGCAACTCCCGGTCGGCCCGAACGCCGCTGACCTGCTGGGCGTTCAACGCCAGGTCATCCCCCAGGACCCCGGCGGTCTTCTTGGCGGCGACCTTGGTCATCACCGAAATGTCATCGAGCAGGGTCGCGATATCGTCGATCAGGGTCAGCAGGCTGGCTCCGGCCATGGTGGGTCCTTGCAGAGGGAATGGGAAAGGCGCTGGACGGCGCAGGCGAACTACAGACAAAAACGCCCCGCCGGTCAACCCGGCGAGGCGTCCTGGACGTGGCCCCAATCGGACCGCTCCACCTCGGTTCGGCCTCAGGCGATCACCCCGAGGGCATCCATGGCCCGCGCGTAGTGTCGATCCCACCCCCGCCGATCGCGGGTCGCCGGGCACCAGGCCCGGCAATACAGGTCCCAGGCTTCCGCCACCTCCCCCACGGCGGGCAGGCGCTCGCCCTCGACATGCAATCGCAGGCGAGCGAAGACCGCGGCCAGCAGGTCGTCATGCTCCAGCTCGGCGAATACCCGTTCCTCGATGGGCGGCACGCTGCGAAGGTCGCAGGCCGCCACCGCCAGGGGCGCGGTCCCCGGATGCCGCAACACGGCGCCGACCATGTCGTCCTCCGGCCCCATGCGCCAGAAGCCACGCTCGGGCCCCGATGCCGGGCGTCGTTCGAGGAAGTCGCTTTCCTCAAGACCGATGGCCAGCAACATCAGCTCGGCACGATTGCCGCCCAACCCCGGCGGCAGCAGGTCCAGGGCCGGTTCGATGATGATCCGACGAATCTTCTCCAGGTTCATGTGCCTCTCCTCCTTACCAGGGCGGCCCGACAAGGCCGCGATGCTCGAGGAGGGGACCACAACACGAGTGGAGGATTACTTCAACCCATCACCCCGGGCCGGCGCCCTTTCTCACAATGCCCTGCTCAGGCGACCGACGCGGAGACCGCTTTGACAGCGACACGCGGCAGTCGCCGGAGAGCGGCGGGGAGATTCGGGATCACCCCTGGGGGCGCTTGCCGGGCAGGGCGCCGCTGACCACCTCGATATCGGCGGGCCTGGCCTTGGGCTTGATCAGGCTGAAATCGATCAGGGCCTTGGGCCGGTAAGGGTCGCCGATCAGCAGCGGACGTGCCTGGAACCCGTTGTTGACCAGGCTGCGACTCGGGTCGAAGCCATCGAAGCGGATGCCCGCCAGGTCGGACCAGGTGTGGATGAAGCTGGAGCTGCTGTAGGGTCGGCCCAGGTTGGCGGACAGGTCCAGGGGATGGCTCTCGCGCCACTGCGGCGAACGCCAGAGCATGAAGGGAATGGTGTACATGGGCGCGGTCGGTGCCGCCTCGTTGCGGCCCAACACCTCCGGGTGCTCCGGATCGAACACCGCCTCGCCATGATCCGACAGGTAGAGCAGGAAACCGTTGGACTGCTGGCTGGAGAAACGCTGGATCAGGCTCGACACAACCTGATCGTTGAACAGCACGGCGTTGTCGTAGCTGTTGTAGGTGGGCAGTTGGTCGTCGGTGACGCTGGCCGGCACGCCCTGGCGGTCGGTGAAACGCTCGTACTCCGGCGGATAGCGGTACTGGTAGCTCATGTGGGTGCCCAGCAGGTGGACCACGATGAACTTGCGCGGCGCCGGGTCGGCCAGGACCTTCTCGAACGGCGGCAGCACATCGTCGTCGTACTGGCGGGCATTCTGGTTGCGGTTGTTGTTCAGGTAGAACTGCTCATCCGCCTGCTTGGAGAAGGTGGTGAGCATGGTATTGCGCTTGGTGAGCGTCTGCTGGTTGGTGATCCAGTAGGTCTTGTAGCCGGCCTGCTTCATCAGGTTCACCAGGGACGGCTTGCTCAGGTAGAGGTCGGGGTTCTGCTCGTCGGCGAAGGTCAGCACCTGCTGCAACGCCTCGATGGTGTAGGGGCGCGGCGTAATGACGTTGTCGAACACATCCAGCTGGTCGCGGATGCGGTCGAGGTTCGGCGTGGTCGGGCGTGGGTAGCCGTAGAGGCTCATGCGCTGACGATTGGTGGACTCGCCGATCACCAGCACCAGGGTCGCCGGCTGAGCGGCATTCTCGTCCTTGAGGTTGGCCAGCGGCGCGATGCGCTTGTTGCCTTCCAGCAGGTCATGCATCTCGGCCAGTTGCTGGCGGTACTGACGGTAGCCCACCACGAGCTGCCAGGGCACCGCCGGCTCCATGCGCTTCTCGAAGCTGTCCCGGGCCATGGCGAACGTGGGGTTCTCCAGCCCCTGCTTCACCGCCGGGTAGCCGACGGTGGCGGCCAGTACCGCCAGGCTCGCCAATAGCGCGCGGCGTTTCGGCAAGTAGACCGGGCGGATGCGAGTCCAGAGCAGCACGGCGCCCGCCGCGTAGGCGAGGAAGACCGGCACCATCCACCAGGCGAAATACTGCGCAAGGTACTCCGAGCCCTCGGCCACGTTCGACTCGAACAGGATGAAGATGACGCTCTGGGAGAACTCCTGCCCGTAGACCAGGAAATAGCCGAAGGCCGGCAACGATGCGAGCCAGAGCAACAGGCCGAGGACACCGGCGATGCTGCGGGTACGCGAGGGGAACAGCAGCACGGGGACCAGCCACACCGCACTCAGCAGGAAGGCCTGGCGAAACCCGGTGAAACCACTGGTGCCGGTCACCTGGATCAGCATCTGGGTCACGCCGGAGAAGTACCAGAAGAAGAGAAAGAGCCAGCCCAGCCCGGCCCAGTCGACTGGCCGTCCCTCGGCCCGGGGTGCGTTCGACGACATCAAGTTCCGTCCCTCTCACGCCCTTGCGGGCAGGTAAATTGGTCGGACTATGACCGTGAAGATGTGAAAACTTCGTCAAGAAAATTGCTACCACCCCCACGCCCTTGCCACAGATCAGCGCGCCGGCGCCGTCCGGGGTCTAACCTTCAGGCGAACTCACAGGACAAGGAGTCCCCGATGGACGACCTTCACCTCATGATCGTGCTGCTGATCTCGGGTTTTCTGCTGCTGGGGATAGGGTTCAGCAACCGGGAGAAGGAATGGGGCATATGGCTGACGGGCCTGGGCACCGTCTCGATGTTCGCGCCCATCGTGCTGAAGATGATGATCGAGTTGGCGTGAGCGGTACGCTGGTCAGTCGTCCTCGGGCCTCACCAGCGGGTCACTGGGAGCCTCGGCAATAGAGGTATCAGATTGGTCATCAAGCAACAGGCATACGCCTCGATGCCAAAATTCGCGAGGGTCAGCCAAGTAGCGTTGAACGGCTGCCACCTCCGCAAACACAACCTGCCGGTTGTGACCTCGCTGCACGATGGGATCGTGGATAGTTTGGTAACAACATTCGCCCAATCCTGGGAACAATAGCCTACCCCGTACAGATGTGTGAGCTGACTGCAGCTCATTCTTAGAGTAGAAAAATAAACATGCCCCTTTTTTACCCCATATTCTCACCCCTATTTCACCTTAAAACACTTCATGCCTAATAAACTTAAACCCCCCACCCTGCCTAATGGCTTCCTCTATATAAGAAGATCGCTCCGTAGCATTCACATAGAGCAATATCGTATAGTCCGGGCAGCTTTGCTCTACCGGGCCACCATCAAAAGGATCAACATTCACCTTGAGAACAATATGCTCTGAATTACTTTCACCCCACATATAGTAAGCCCCTTGATAAGAACTGTCTCTTTCCTCGAAAGCAACACCCAACACTCTCTCCACACGTTCTCTCGCAGAAGAAAGGCATAACCCTTTCGCACCATATAGATCATATGCAATAGTCATTTCGGCAAAACCACGCCTGGAGCACGACTTGAGGCTGTTGCGGCGGATTCATAAATCATGAAATCAACCTCACGCCCTGCCTGAGCGCTCAGCTTAATCGACAAATCCTTTAGGCCAAGAGCCTGCAAGTCCCTTGCACTCAATGACCCTGTACGAGTGCCAAGCCTCACCTCTCTGCCCTCGAATAGCAATGGTCTTCGGCGAACTATCAAGATAGTAGACCGTACCATCAACAGCTTGGCGGCGCTCAATTGCTGGATTGGAAGCGATTTTTTCTACAAAACTTTGGAATTGGCTTTTTGTGCTGATGCCAAGATCAGCAAACTCTTGCCGTTCGACTACATGCTTCTGGAATGCATGGCCGCTCGCCACCTCCTCAGCCAAGAGCTAAGAATTGAGCCAGCCCTGATTGATAGCGCTTTCTGCGCCGGCGCTACCTTTTGCACCAAATTATCCGGAGCGACTAGCCTGAAGCTCCTTTCTAAATAACTCCAACATATTGGACCAATTTTTATAAAGTTGATCCTCACCCTCCAAATAAGGGTCCGCCGCCGGCATATACCGGACAATAGGAGCAACAGACTCCGGATACTCAAAATCCGCATATAGCTCTTCAACAACCCCCAATGGATCTTGATATCTATCCTTATTCATAAAGACCCACAGAAAAATCAAGAACATCCACGCCTTCTCTGAGCCCTTGACATCTTGCACATCCTTAACTGCGAGGCGACTAACGCACTCCTGAACATCATTGGCATCATCGCCAGTCAGGCAGGCCAGCTCATACTGCTCCGCAGGAGATTCAGCAGAAAGGCTTTTAGCGGCATAGTCAACAACTCCTGTCGAACTTAAAAAACCACGATGCAATCCGTAATTAATATCTGCCCAGTTCAACCAAGGCGCTTCTGAAAGGCAGAATCCACCATCTAGGACTATATGCATACCTGACCTCTTATCTTGGCAATCTAGCTGGAGCCTGGTTGGGCACGCCCGTAATTCTTCCGCCGGGGATAAACCTCTGATTTGTCAACTCACCCTTCGAATTGACGAGCCACTCGAATATCCCCGACTTGCCATCCACAGCCCCCTTCATCTGGGTAAGGTTATACGACTTTCCATCCCCGCCACGAATAGTAAAAAGCCGTCCTTTCTCTGGAATCTGGTCAATCACATAACTCGGAGCACGATGAAGAGGGTCATCTTTAAGTGCACTTCAGACCGGTTGTGCATTTCTTATCTCTTGGGCTGCATAACCTGCTCGCTGCCTCTCGAAAAGAGCCACACTCGATGCAGAGTCCGTCCCTTTTGGACCAAAGGGATTACTTCACAACCTCAAACTGTGATGATCTCAGTGCCAACTGCGCAACAGTGACACCTTCCTCATCGCAAAATTCAACTTCATAAGCTTCCTCTGGCTCCGAGAAGACGGCAACTATCACCCCGAGACTACCACTACAAAGGCCCTCAGAAGGAATGTCCTCCAACAAGCGTACGACTTCATTAATTTCTAGAGACATAGAAACCACTTCACAAAAATTGTTGTCAACTCTGGAGTATTTGAGCCGGGCTTATAAATCCACCCACTTCTAACGACCGCACTTCCATTCGGCCCTGCAACAGGAATGTCGACAGTAAAACGAGCACCATATTGATCTACCTTCCCTGGAATTGGTGTGTTTTTCATTACCCCTTCCTGAAGCTGCTTCATCAGCAGATCCGAGTTACCCTTCGTAAATCCAAGCACAGATTCAAAGACACGAGCCTTGTTACCACCAACGGGGTGATCTGGATTCAATGCATAATCCGTTAGCTTGCGCGGATCAATGACCGCACGATTGGCACCTACAAGTGAATGAGCACCTTCGACAAGCTCTGGAACTCCTTTTGGACCAAATAGCCCGCCCGCTGCCGCCAGTATGCTGCTGAGTAAGCCCGCATTTTCTGCCGAAAGCCCTTTGCCTTCGAGAGAAAGCTGCGTCCCGACCTGAGTCAGCGCGCTTATTGCGCTGGTGTTTTGCAGTTGATAGCGATGCAGATCCTTCTTGAACAGCGACGGAATGCTGTCATCGAAATACATCCTGGCAAGACGTTCACCGATGGGTGATCATCCGGTCTTTTTTGCCTTTTCCCTGGCGAATCATCACCGTCCCACGTTCGTAATCAATGCTGCTCCAGCTCAAGTTAATAAGTTCCATGCGGCGCATGCCGGTGCTGTAAAGCGTTTCCAACATGGTCCGGTCACACACGCCGGTGAAGATGGCCACGTCCGGCACGTTGAAGATTTTGTCCACCTCGTCGCTGCTCAGAATATGTATCGGCAAGCGCTGTTCCATCCTCGGCAGATCGAGGTCGGCAGCGGGGTTATAAAGCAGACGACTGCTCTTGGTCAGTCATTTAAACCACACCCGTATCGGCATGGTTCGTTCTGTTTGGCCGCGGGCCGACAGCGGTTCGCCGTCGGCTTCTTGATACACAAAAAGATGCCGCTAGTAACACTCCAAAGTCGGCCGAGTAATCTCCTGCGGCAGAGTCAAACCACGTTCGTCACACCAGCGGATAAAAGCGATCAGCAGATCCTCGCGTTTGCTCAGGGTATGAGGTGACCGAGAACGTTAAAGTTCGAGTAATGAAAGGATGCCTGGCAATTACGGCGGAGCAATAAAAATAATCCCCGACGAAAGCCGGGGGATTATCTTTCACTACAAAATTAAGATTTTCAGCCCCTCACAAAACTCATTTAAATCAGTCAAATCAACAACAGTCTCAAGCCCAAAATATGTATTAGAAGAAAGCTCACCAGCTTTACCGCAATTAAATAATACACTTATCGAAAAGTACCCATCAGACAAATCAACCACATCACCATCCAAACATTTTATTTGCATATCACCTTCCAAAGGTACATAAGGAGGCGACTCCTTCAGCTCTCCAACCATCAAGCCTCGTACATGACTATCAAAGTAGGAAACCAATCTTTCTATATCACTGCGGTATAATCTGCACGTAAAGCTTCCTGGCAAAAATCCAGAAAACCTCTTAGCTAAGGCACAGACAATATTGAAGTCAAATACGCCCTCACTTTTATGCACCCCGACAGGTGAAAATATTAAGACCCCAGCTTCTGTTTTAAGCGAAATATCTAATAACTTATTCATTTAAAAAGGTAAATCCTCCCAACCTTGGTTACGCGCCATATTTTTTACTTCTTGTTTTGTGAAGTTACGCATACCAGTGACAATTCCTTTTTCACCTTCCACAACAAGACTATATCTTGCCTTACTACCAACACCCGTTTTCTGTACAAAGACAGTCGCACCATCTCTCTGCACAATTTTATGTGTCGCATTATTAATTATATTATCAACTTGCTGAAGATCTTTAAAGCCATGACGATTTAAGCTTTCAAATGCATGAGTAGTCAAAGGCTTACCATCAGGAGTAGCCGAACTATTGAAAGCAGAACCAAGGTCTCTAGGAATATCACTCGTGTAACGCTGCCAGTCTGGATGATAAGGACTAGCCTTCATTTCATCCGAAATTTTAGTTATTGCCCCACCAGTTTCTTTTGCGCCAGCAGCAACCGACTCTACAAGATCAGCAGCTGCCTTAACCTCTCCTTCATGATAGAGCGCCTTGGCCTTCTTGAGCACCTGAGAGCCAGCGTCTCCAACACCCGGAGCGATACCTAGGACTGCAATCAGATAATCGAATCCACTCTCTGCCTCCGCGAATGACTTGGCATCTCCGTAGATCGGGATAAATTCAGAGCCAGTTTCCGCCAAACCCGCAGCCAGCCTATCACCCCCTTTCTGTCAGGCAAGGTGTAGTAATTCTTCGAGCTCATCAAGCCGACTTGAATCGATGACCATTATGGCTTCTTCATAACTATTCAAATCATCTGAAATCCAGTTCTCTCCAACTCTAACCATATGAAATCTACAAACCGCCTCAAGATCATCCCCGCTCACAATCATCCTAATCTCACCACCTCCATTCCTTTTCCAGGCCAGCAATAAGGCTCTTGAGAAATTGATTGCGTGGCAAATATAATTTTCGCTAACAAAATCATCAATATGGAGAGAGTTAACAAAACATTCAAAACCCGTCCGATCGCAAAAACCACCGATCGCCACAGATGCTGAAGCTGAAAAAAGCCCATTCAAAAAAACACATCCATCTTTTAAAAAGAAACCACCATCCAGTATCAACCATAGAGAATCAGGAATAATTATTTTAGAAAAATCACAACCAGAAATCTCAGACCTCATTCTACTATTTAATCTCACAGGGCTACTCTCCAAGATACTTCCTCATACCCTTCTCAATTGACGCTTTGAATTTGACATCATTATCACGGCAACTCGTCAAAGGAAGACGGGGTTTATGGAGCGCTTACAAAGTCATTATCAAGGAACTGTTGGACGGAATGATCATCAAATACGAGGCAACGCGCTGGTCAAAATCCGGCGATTAAAAAGAGCGCGGGCCGAATGGGGTGCAACCCAAACAGCCCGCTAACCACAAGCAGCTAATAAGGAGCTGATCATGGCTAAGGCCGATCATAGGGTAGCCCTGCCCAAAACTGAACGTTTTGCCACCATCGCCGCCGATGGGTATCCACCACGCAAGAACCCAAGCGATCCCCGCCAAAACTGGCGGCCCGTGCCCTGGCTGCGTCTACGTGGGTACTGGTTACAACAGGCCGGGTTCGGTATCGAACAGAAGATCAGGATTCAGGTTGACCTGAAACGATTGATAATTACGACTGAGTAGAAAGTTGAATAACCCCAGCTACCAGCTGGGGTTATCTTCTTGGGCTTTTTTCACAGCATCTAACCAGTCTTCCCATGCCGCTGGATCTGGTGGACCAGAATTATCAGCCAAAACAGTCCAATCAAGAGAACTAAGCATAATTGCTATATCTTCTGACTTTGTTAATGCATATTCATGCTCAAGAAAATAAAACATGGCACAAAAAGCCTGTTCTAAAGTCAGCACTTTATTATTTTCCATTTTTACTTCCTCTGGGCTTTAGAGAGGCTAAACCTCTCTCAGGATCATAAGGTTTTGGTATTTTATTAATTCCACCATTAATAACTTGATCGCCTCGTGTTTGAACCCATGCCTGACTTCCATCCGGCAATACTTTTGCAGACCATGTAGTTCCATGACGATCAGAGCCAAGAACAGCTTTGCCATCGTTTGCTAAGTTTGTGAGTAATTCTCGATTAGCTGGGGTATCTGGAAGATGTCCATCAGCTTTTCTGAAAATATGGCCTACACGGCTTTCAGGTATCGCAACGGTTCCTTTTACCGCTCCCCCTTTTGCACCAGCGTCAGCCTTTAGCTTAGCCCAGTACTCATACGACTTCTGGACCTGGGCCGAGCCGAGTACAGGTTCACTGCCCGCGGGGCGGCGGCCGCTACTCGTGTGAGAGCCTGCAACGCCACCCGCCACTCCAGCAATGACACCCAGCACCGGTTCCCACGCGCCGACAACATCTGCCAGTTTGGCGTAACTGGTCAAGGCACGATCCACTAGGGTGAACTTGTAGTGCTCGCAGGTGGAGGTGGAGCACCGCATGGAGTTCAAAACATCCAAACCCGCGACGATTTGCCCCATCTGGTCCTTTGCCCAAGCGGCGCCGCCAGTTGCCAGTGCTTCGTCGAAATTATCCAGGCTTAGTTTGTCCAAGCCATTTTTGGGATCAGTCCAATATCTCTGCTGACACGCCTCATCATCCCCACACCCCTTCATCATCTCTTCGAAGTCTTTCGAATCGCCATGACCAAGGAAGTTGTACTGCGTGGCATTCTTCGCTACCCAGGCGCCCTTCTCGATATCCCCGTCCACCGCAGCGGCCGCGACCAGCCCCACCAGTTGCGAGGCCATCGTCAGTAGATCGGGATCACTCCCCACCAGCGCATCGAGCTGAACCACCAGTGCTTCATTGGCACCCGCCGCGACGGCACCGGTCGCGAAGTCGCCGCCCGTGGCCTTGCTGAGCAAGCCACCCACTATTGCGTGAACCGCAACCTTCTGCGGACTGCCATCCACCCATTTGCCTTCGGTGTAGTCGCCTACGGCATTGAAGGAGGCTGCAGCCAGCGTGTCATAAAGGGCGTTCTGCAAGGCCTCCTTGAACGATGCGTCGCGCCCCATGAGCTCGTTGAGCGCCGCAGCGGTAGCGCTCTGGGCAAGCTGATTGCCGGCGAAGTTGCCCACGCCTTCCAGGGTGCTCAGATCGAGGTTGTTCACCTTCCCGGTGAAGGGGTTGGTCCGGGTACCGAACAGCTTGTCGAAAAGGCTTGCGGTCAAGCCTGCCGTCACACCCGCAACGGCGTAGTCCTTGAGGCTCTCCTTGCTGGTGACATCCTTGAGTGCCGCGCCGAGGTCGCCTCGGTTGTTGATGATGCTGATGGTTCCCTTGGTCGCTGCCGAGGTCGCCACTGCCCCTGTAACCGCACCACCTGCTCCACCGCCAACAGCCGCACCCGCTGCCGGCCCTACGACCGCCGCCATGACGATCGCAATCGCCAGCTGCGCACCAGCCCCCAGACCGGAATGGCTGTAGCTGAAGGCGTCATGAATCTCCCTCACGCGCTGCCAGTCCACGTCACCGCGCTGCTCCAGCTCCTTGATCCAGGCAAGACCGGGGTCGGCCTTGACCATGACGTCGATGGTCTGGCTGACGATCTTCTGGTCTATCTCCTTGAGGTCGACTCTCAGGCCATCCACCGCCTTGATGGCGATCTCACCCCGGGCGATGAGTTGGCTCTGGCGCAGGGTTTCGTCGGTCTGCCCCTTGCCCTTGAGGGACTGCCAGGCAAGGCTGCTCCCGCTCTTTTCATGGCTCTCCTGGTGCAGGTCCTTCACGGCTTCGAAGACAATCTCGCCGCCGCTTTCCAGGGTCAGGCCGGCACCGGCTTCCAGCCGGGCTTTCTGGTAACGCTGGTCGCCCTCACTGGCCAGGATGAGGTCGCCGCCGGCGATGATGTCACTGCCGATGTTGCGCACGTCGGTGACTTCATCGCGCTTGCTTTTCCTGCTGCCGAAGCTGCCCTTTTTCTTCTTGTCGTAGAGGCTGTAGTCGCTGTCTTCGGCCGCCAGCAGACCCAGGTCATTACCGGCATAGAGATAGGCGTCATTGCTTGCCTCAAGGCGGCTGGCCGTCAGGCTCAGGTCGTGGCCAGCCGTCAGCTTGAGGTCACCTCCCGAGACGATCTCGCTCCCCTGCTGCCGGACGCTGTCGCGCTCGATATCCAGTCCTTTGCGCTTGCGTTTGGCGTGGTACTCGTAGTGACTCTCATTGGCCGCCGAGGCGATATCGAGGTCGCGTCCTGCTGCCATGGCGATGTCGCCACCGGCTTCGACCCGGCTGGCGATCACCGACAGGTCACGGCCGGCCTCGACCTGGAGATTGCCCCTCACGTGCAGGTCGCTGCCGTGCTGGGTGATGCTGGCCTCGCTCCAGCGGGATTTCTTGCCCTGACCTTCGGCACTGTCGACTTCGGTGGCAGAGCCGATGAGAAGGTCACGCCCCGCATTCAGGCTGGCATCGCCTCCAGCACTCATGACGCTGCCGACATTGGCCAGGTCGCGGCCGGCGGACAGGCTCAGGTCGTTGGCCGCTTCGATGCGGGCGGCGCTGTTCATGACGGTGTCACGAATCAAGGATGCGCCGCCTTGAGTCGTCAGGGTGTCCTGACTCCGCTCGTTGATGATGTCGCCCCTGAGGGCGATGGCGCTGATATCACGACCCGCGATGATGCCGCCCTGGGCGTTGCGGATGCTGTCGGTCGCCAGCAGGTCGAGCCGGTTACCCGCTTGCATCAGGCCGCTGTTGGCGATATTGCCAGCGGTGACGGCGAGGTCGTTGCCGGCCCGCAGGGTGCCCTGGTTGACGAGTTCGCCTCCGGAGATGAGTGCCACGTCCTGTCCCTGGATCAGCGCACCATTGGGCGCCAGGCGCCCCTTGGCCTGGGCCAGGTAAAGCACCGGTACCAGAACCCTTTCGCCGTTCACCTCATGCTCTTCGAGCCAGACGATGTCGTGGGTCAGGGCCGCGACCTGGGCGGCGGTCAGGCTGACGCCCAGGCCGAGGTTGAGGGACTGCTTGCTGGCAATGGCGTTGTCCATCAGGTGGCGGAACATCGCTTCATCGCTGTGCAGACCGGCCAGGAATCGCTGCCCTGTGCGGGCGGTGATGGCTTCGCGCACCAGACGCTGCTCGTAGAGGCCATCCCCCAGGCGCTTCTGGGCCTTGTCGGGGTCATAGCCCAGCAGGCCCAGCATGTAGTCGGAGCTCAGGAACTGCCTGAGGTCGGTGAGTGCCGGGTTGGTTTCGATCAGGTACTTGTGCGGCCTGGGTTCACTGCCAGCAGCGGGCAGCTCCTGGACACGCGCCACGGCCTGGGTGGTGACGGGCGTCTGGGGCTGCACCTGGACTGATTGGACCGCCGTCGGGGATTCGCCCAGGTCGATGGGCGTGCGCTGGCTCGGCGCTATGTCCTCGACGTTCAGGCCATTGCCGGTCCCGACACCGGGCGGGTCAATCCGATCC
Source organism: Pseudomonas furukawaii (assembly GCF_002355475.1). Lineage (NCBI taxonomy): Bacteria > Pseudomonadati > Pseudomonadota > Gammaproteobacteria > Pseudomonadales > Pseudomonadaceae > Metapseudomonas > Metapseudomonas furukawaii. The sequence goes on from NZ_AP014862.1 coordinate 5,807,844, forward strand.
GGCTGCTCTTCGGGGACAATCGCGGCGACGCTGGCGACGGTATCGCCCTGACTGCGACCAGGCAGGGACTGGCCGATCGAGGCACCGTCGGCGCTCACCTGGATCACACCTGCGCCACCGATACCGGAAGACTGATGCTGGCCGAGGGTCAGTTCCCGACTACCAGCCTCCAACGTGTCGCCAACCTGTACCTCGAACCGACTGCCACTGACCTCGACCTGTTGCTCGCGCTGGGCAAGGCTGATGCTGGCACCGCCCATGGACCAGCTTTGCGGCCCTTGGTCGACTGCGGTCACCTCGGAGTCGGTGGAGGCGGCGGAACTCAGTCGGAACAGGCCATTCTGCCCGCTGGGGATGCTGAAGCCGGGTAGTGAAAGCGGGTTGACCTGCTTTTGGGCGAGATCAGGCGGGAGTTGGGCGTTGATCAGTACTACATTGCCGCCCGTACTAGCGGCTACAGAGGCGTCGGAGACCTTGCTGGCACTTCCGGTGTAGGCAACGTTACTACGGCTGACGCCATTTCCCAGACTACTGGAGGCCTTGATGGTGACGTTGCCGCCGGCCTGGATGATGGCGCTAGCGGCTACCCCAGTATTAAGACTGGTTTCCGACGAACTAGCCAGGATGTAGCTGTAGAAGCGGTCGGGTATTTTGTGATTGAAACTGGGATTGAAGTGCGGGTTTGGGGTGCTGGTTACCTGCTCATTAGTGCGGAGAATGCGCGTGTATGGATCGCGACCACCAGAAGTCTCGGTATATCTATGGACGTAACGCGAATTGTATTTGTTGTAGTTCGCTAATGACCCATTGATAAATCCGAAGAATACATGCGAGGGTTCGGTGTCGTCGGTCTTACGGAAGGTGCGGTTGCGTATGACGCTCTCAGTGGCAGCTCCCGTGTTGTTGAAAGTGCCTGTATCGATACTGATGTTGCCGGCAGCAGAGACGAGGCTGTGTTGATTATTGAAGCTATCGGAAGACACCCTAAGATTTCCGCCAGCAGAGATACTTGAGACTGCAGAATCCGAGGTAACCGTGCGCTCTATTTCTTCCCTTACGAAATAGTCGAAGTCAAAGTGCCTTCCTTTACAGTCGTAACAATGGAAGGTGATGGAGCCGGCAATCAGCCGTTCTGAAACCGAGAAGACATCCTTACGATTAACGATGCTCGTTACCGCCAACTTCATATCGCGAGCACTTTCGAGAGTGGCGGAGATGTTCTCCAGCAACTTGCTGCGCGCGCCTGCGTCGTTGGCCGCTATGTTCAATGAGCCCAGGCTATAGATATCGGCAAATCGGTTCTTCAGGTTGGTGACACGCAACACGATATCGTCGCCGCTGAATATCAGGCCGTTCTCGTTCAACAAGGTCGGCGTCGTCAGGCGCAGTTTCTCCGCGCTGCCCAGGGTGCCGTGGTTGTCCAGTTGTCCGGCATCGAGCGTCAGCCCGCCAGCGGAGGTCAGTAGGCCGTGGTTGGTAAGCAGCCTCCCGACCTTGAGGGTGGTATCGCCACCTCCGGTGATACGCCCGGTAGTGGGCAGCGTCAGCTGGGCGGCCGCCAGGTCGAGCTCACCCAGGCTGGTCAGGCGGCCGTTGCCGCCGTAGGTTCCGCCGAGGCTGAGGGCCAGCCCGCCGTCGCTGGCAATCAGGCCATCGTTGCGCCAATTGCCACCGGAACCGGTGAAGGAGCGACTGGCCAGTAGCTGGCCGCTGGCGGTCTGGTGGAAGGTGCCGACGGTTACCGCCAGACGGCCAGCCTGGATGGTGCTGCTGTTGGTCCAACTGTCGGCGTTGAGGGTCAGGCCGCCCTGGGTGACGATGCTTCCGCCAGCGTTGGCGACGTTCGGCAGGGAAATGTCGAAGGTGCCATTGCCGATGTGCAGCAGGGTACCGCCTGTGTTCAGCAGGCTGCCGGCGGCGAGGCCGAAGTCGAAGTTGGCGCTTTCCAGTTTGCCGTTGCGGTTGTCCAGCAAACCTTGCACCGCCAATAGCGTACGCCCGCCGTCACCGAGGGCGCGCAGCTGGCCGCCTCGGTTGTCCAGGCTGGCCACCTTCAGGTTCAGGGTGCTGTCGCTTTCGAGGATGCCGAACTGGTTGTTCAATGCGCCGGCCAGACTGAAGTCGACCCGCTGGCCAGCCATCTGGCCCGCGTTGGTCAGGCTGTCGCCCTTGACCCTGAGCAACCCGGCGGCGAAGAGGCCACCCTGCCGGTTATCCAGGTGGCCGACCGTCAGTTGCGCATCCCCAGCCAAGGCCGAGAGGTGTCCACCCTGGTTGGAGAGGCTGCTGGCCGCCAGGACCAGGCCCCGTCCCTGAACGATGCCGGCCGTGTCGGCGTCGCTGGCATTGTTCAGCCAGCCGCTCAGGCGGGCGTTCACCCAGCCTTGAAGGCTGACGAGGGTACCGCCGCGGTTGTCCAGGTTGCCGGCGGTGATGTCCAGGTTGCCGTCCTGGCTGAGGAGACGCCCACCCTGGTTGGCCAGATCGCCTGTAACGATGCCCAGGTCACCCTTGGACTGGATACTGCCGTGGCTGTTGGTCAGGTTGGCCGAATCGATGCGTACGCCAGCGTCCCGGCTGTAGATCAGGCCGTCCTCGTCGTTCCGTACGGCGCCGGTCGTGCTCAGGAGCAGGGCGCCATTGGCGGCCAAGGTTCCGCCACTGCGGTTGTCCAGGCTACCGCCCAGCAGGGTCAACAGGCCCTGGCTGATAATCTGCCCGCCCTGGTTGTCGACGCGGGTCACACCCTGCAGCACAAGAGGCCCTGCACTGGCCAATGTGCCTGAGGCATTGCCGAAGGTGCCGAGCAGGTTGAGGGTCACCCCATCACTGCCGGTGAGGCTGCCGCCCTGGTTGTCGAGTTGGTGCGCGGCAAGGTCAAGCGGACCTTGGGCATGCAGGCGGCCAGCGGCGTTCTTCAGTTGGACGGTGCGCAGTTCGAGTCCTGCCCCGCTGTCGATGGAGCCACCCGCGCTATTGTCGATGGCCTCGGCGATCTGGAGGCTTTGCCCACCGGCACTGGAAATGACACCCCGGTCGCTGTTGTCGAGGCTGGCGGCCTTGACGCTCAAATGCCCCTTGCTCGCCAGTGCGCCCTCTGCGCCGTTATGCAGGGCGCCGGTCAGGCTGACGGAGAGGTCGCCATCACGGCTGGACAGGGTGCCCAGGTTGCGGTTGTCCAGGCTCTGGCCGTGAACGCCGAGGCCCTGCCAGCCGGACAGCAGGCCACCCTGGTTGAGCAGCGTCGTTCCTGCCAGGCCCAACTGGCCGCTGCTGATCAGCTTGCCACCGGTGTTATCGAGGTGGCGCAAACTGAGGTCGAAGCTCTGGTGACTGCTGATCTCGCCGCCCTGGTTGGCAAGGTCGCGAAGACGCTCGAGGCTGAGCGGCCCCCGGGCGAGAATCAGGCCGTCCCGGTTATCCAGGTCGCCACCCTTGAGGTCCAGGCGCAGCCCCAGGCTGCCGATCAGACGGCCCTGACGCTGGGTCAATTGGCTGAGCCCGAGGTCCATGGCGCCCAGGGTGGACACTTCGCCATCCTGACTCGAATCGAGCGTGAGGGCCCGCAGGACCAGTCCACCCTGGCTGTTGATGAGGCCGCCATCGCGGTTGTCGATGCCCTGCGCTCGCAGCTCGAGCGAGGAGCCGGCCAGCAGGCTTGCGCCTCGGTTATCGAGGGCGGCGGTCTCGACGCTGAGCGCCTGTGCCGCGCTGATCAGCCCCAGCTCGCCGTTGACCAACGCATCGCTGACGTGGAGCCGCGTGTCACTGCGGCTGGTCAGGGTACCGCCGGTGTTGTCCAGGCTTGCGGCTCGCAGGTCGATGCGCGAACCGGCGATCAGGCCCTTGAGGCTGGCCAGTGCCTGATCGATACGAAGCGTCAGCGCCTCTGCACTGAGCAGCTTGCCGCTGTGGTTATCGATGCTGCGTGCTGCAAGGGTGAAGGCCTGCTGGCTGGATATCTCGCCCCCCTGGTTGCCAACAGTGCCGAGGCTCTCCAGCAGCAGTCGACCAGGGGTGTTGATCAGGCCTTCGCGGTTATCGAGATCGCCGCCTTTGAGATCGAGACGGAGCTGGGCGTTGCTGAACAGTTGGCCGCCCTGTTGCTCCAGACGCGTGACGCTGGCATCGAGCGCCTGTCCACTGCCGATACGGCCGGCGTTGTTGATGAGGGGACCGGTGTCGAGTTGCAGGGTACTGGCGCTGGTCAGGCTGCCCTGGCTGTTGTCGAGGGTACCGGTGGCGATCTGGACGGGCCCCTTGGCGGAGAGCACACCCTGGCGATTCTCGAGACTGGCACTGGCCAGCGACAGGGCACCGTCGGTAACCAGCTGGCCGCTGTCGTTCCTCAGACCCGCGCGGCTGGCGATGACCATGGCGTCGCCACTGGAGAGGCTGCCCGCCTGGTTGTCGAGACGACCGACGTCGAGGTCCAGCCGACCTTCGCTGCTGATCAGGCCCTGGCCGTTGGTCAGGCCATCGTCGAGGCTGATCGCCACCGACCGCTGGCTGAGCAGGCGTCCACCTTCGTTGTCCAGTTGCGTGCCGCGAAGTTCGATTGCGGTGGTACCGGAGATAAGGCCCCGAGCCCGGTTGATCAGGTGCTCGACGACCAGGTCGAGCCGGGAGCCGGACAGCAGGCGCCCACCCTCGGCGTTGTCGAGCTTCCGGGCTTTGAGGGTAACGCCACCCTGACTGGAGATCTCACCCGCGCGGTTGTCGATCTCGTCGACATCCAGGCTCAGTCCCTGGGTAGCCCCAATCAGTCCATCGGCGCTGTTGTCGAGCCGCTGGCCCGACAATTCCAGGGCCCCTAGGGCGACCAGTTGGCCACCGCGTTGGTCGAGGGTTCCGACCTTCAACTGGACATCCGTCCTGCCGGCGATTGCACCGGCGCGGTTGTCCAGCGTGGCAGCCGCCAGGACGAGCTCGCCAACCGCAACGAGGCTGCCGCCCTGATTGTCGAAATGGCCCGCCACATCCAGGGCGAGCTGTTCCCGACTATTGATGAGGCCTTCTCGACTGTCGAGCCTGCTGGCATGGAGATCCAGGCCATTGGCCAGAATGGTGCCCCTGACGTTGTCCAGGGCCCGGGCGATGCGCAGGACCAGTGACTGGTTGCTGAGCAGCTTGCCGGCCTGATTGTCCAGCTGCTCCGCGGCCAGGGTAAAGCCCTGCTGGCTGGAGATTTCGCCGCCACGGTTGCTGACCTGCCCCAGGTTTCGCAGCAGGAGTTGGCCGGGGCTGTTGATCAGGCCGCCGTTGTCGTTGTTCAGCAGCCCTTGCTGCAGGTCGAGGCTGAGATCGGCCTTGCTGAACAGCTCGCCGCCATCGTGCTGGTCCAGGCCGGAGAGCCTGGCACTGAGGGGGCCGCCACTGGCGATACGCGCCTTGCCGCTGTTGTCGACCTGCCCGGCCTCCAGCTCCAGGGTGCCGGCGGCGATCAACTGGCCACCCTGGCTGTTGTCAAAGGTCCCCGTGGTGAGCCGCGCATCACCCTGGGCACTGATCTCACCGGCCTGCCCGTTGTCCAGACGCGCGCTGGACAGGTGAAGGGAGCCGTCACTGACGATGAAGCCGCCCTGGTTATCGAGTTGGCCGGCACTGGAGAGCACGAGACGGTCGGCGCTTGAAACCGTACCTCGCTGGTTTTCGATGCGCCCGGCGCTGACCGCCAGGCTTCCGTCGCTGCTGATCACGCCCTGGTGATTGAGCAGGGCACCGTCCAGCTTGTCTTCACCGGCGGCGAGGGTGACGGCGAGTGTCGCGGCGCTGGAAAGCGTGCCGCCACTGTTGTCGAGTTGCCGTGCCGTCAGGGTGGCCGAATGGAGACCGAAGATCAGGCCCTTGGCCTGGTTGATCACACGGTCCACGGCGAGGATCAGTCGCTCACCGGCCAGTACCTTGCCACCGCTGTTATCCAGACGCTGGCCGACCAGGCCGACGCTGGCCTGGCTTGAAAGTTCGCCACCACGGTTGTCGATATCCCCGACTTCGAGCGTCAATGCCGCGGTACTGCCCACCAGGCCGCCCTGGCGGTTGTCCAGGGCACGGGCTTCGAGGCGCAGACGCCCCTGGGCGACCAGTTCACCCCCCTGCTGCGCCAGCGTTTCCAGTCTGGCGTGCAGATCCCCCTGACTGGCGATGCGCCCTTGGGCGTTATTTAGCTCCTCAGCCTCGAGGAACAAGGGGCCGGCCGAGGTGATACGACCGCCCTGGTTGTCGAGGCGTTGCCCCTGATAGACGAAATCCGTCTTGCTGGTGATGAGGCCCTGATGGCGGTTATCCAGCCGATCCAGCCTGAGCACCAGCGGGCCATTGGCAGCCAGCGCGCCACCACGGTTGTCCAGGTACTTGCCCTGCAGCGCGACCCGCCCCTGACCGCTGACTGTGCCGCCCCGGTTGTCCAGGCGATGGGCGCCGACAGCCAGGACGCCCTTGGCGATCAGGCTCCCCTGCTGCTGGTTGTCGAGCAACCCGCTCACCTCGACACTCAGCGTGCCATCCGCCAGCAGGGTGCCTTGGCGGTTATCCACGCCGGCTGCCTGCAGGACAAGGTCTCGACCGGTGCCCAGCGTCCCGCCCCGGTTGTCCAGCGCACCGCGAAAGCTCAGGGCGAGGCCTTCGTCACCCAGGATCTCGCCCTGCTGGTTGTCCAGGTCGGCTGCCTCCAACCGAACGACACCGCCGCCGGAGATCTCGCCGCCATGGTTGCGGGCCAGGTCGGTGACCGCCAGCGACAGATCACCGCTGCCGGAGAGCAAGCCTGCGCTGTTATCCAGGGCTCCACTCTGCACGTCGAGGGCGCTCGCGGCGATCTGTCCCTTGAGATTGTTCAAGGCACGCTCGATTCGGAGCGACAGCGCCTGGGCGCCGAGCAGCTTGCCGCTGGCATTGTCGAGGCTGCGTGCAGTCAGGGCGAAGGCCGTGTGGCTGGAGATTTCTCCGTCTCGGTTGCTGACATCGCTCAGGTTCTTCAGCAGCAGCCGGCCCGGAGCATGGATCAGGCCCCCGCTGTTCTGCAGGTGGCCGCCATTGAGGTCCAGGCTGAGTTCGCTGCCACTGTAGAGCTGACCGCCGCCTTGCTGGTCGAGGCGACTGACGCTGGCGGTGAGCGCGCCATTGCTGGCGATACGGCCACCCGTTGCGTTAATCACCCGCTGCGCGTTGAGGTCGAGCTGGCCGCTGCTGGTGAGCTGGCCACCTTCCTGGTTGTCGAGCACACCCGTGACCAGGCTGAGCGCGCCCTTGGCGTCTATCTGTCCAGCCTGGCCGTTATCCAGGCCGCCGGACGTCAACCGCAGGTGCTTGTCTACAACCAGCTGGCCGCCACGATTGTCGAAGGCGCCTTCGCTGATGACCGACGCATCGTCAGCACTGGCAATGACGCCACCCTGGTTGACCAGTGCGGTGGCCTGGAGCAGCAGTCCACCATCCGTCAGCAGCGAGCCCCGGGAATTATCCAGCACGCCGCCCTGAGCGTCCGAGGCGCGGGCGCTCAGGAGAAGCGACAAGCCCTGCCGCGCGTACCCCCTCCCCTCCGCGTTGATGAACCGAGCGGCTTCCAGGCGCATGTCTCCCTGGCTCGACAGCAGTCCCTTCAGGCTGTTGTCGATTCGGTCGAAGAACAGTTGCAGGTCCTCTTCCACCAGCACCTGGCCACCTTCACGGTTGTCCAGGAAGGTACCGGACAGGGTCGCCTTTCCCTGACTGGACAGCGTCCCACCACGGTTATCGAGTTCCAGGCCCGCAATGGACATGGCCTGGCTCGACATCACCCGGCCACCCTGGGTGTTATCGACGCTGCTCGCGATCAGGTTGAGCCCGCCCGCGCTGGCTAAACGCCCCTCTCGGTTGTTCACGGCACCCGAGCTGGCGATGTCCAGACGTGTACCGCCGAAGACTCCGCCCTTGCGGTTGTCCAGTGAGCCAACCTGCAGCCGGCCATCGGTGGCAACGATCTCGCCACCCTGGTTGTCCAGCTCGCCACTGACCATGAGCAGGAGCGGCTCCCGGACGTCGATCCTGCCGCTCAGGTTGTCCAGGCGAGCTGCGGTCAGTTCGAGGCCCCTGGCAGCGACCAGGCCTCTGAGGTTGGCGAGCATCTCGTCGATGCGCAGCGTCAGCGACTGTTCGCTGAGCAACTTGCCGTCCGAGTTGTTCAGGCTCCGCGCAACCAGATCGAAAGAGTGGGCGCTGGAGATCTCCCCACCCTGGTTGGTGACGTCGGCCAGGTTGCGCAACAGCAATTGACCGGGTGACCGGATCAGGCCGCCGCTGTTCTGCAGATGGCCATCGTGGAGGTCCAGGCTGAGATCGCCACCGCTGTAGAGTTGGCCACCGCCTCGCTGGTCGAGGCCGCTGACGCTGGCGGTGAGCGTGCCGTTGCTGGCGATACGGCCGGCATCGGCGTTGTCGACCTGACCCGCACTCAGGTCGAGGGCGGCGCTAGCGGTGAGCTGCCCACCCTGGCGATTGTCCAGCGTCCCGGCGCTGACCTTGGCATCACCCTCGGCACTGACCCGGCCGGCGGCGCGGTTGTCGAGCGTGCCGACAACCTTTACCTCCAGGTCGCCTTGGCTGGCGAGTTGTCCCTGCTGGCTGTTGTCCAGGGCTCCGGCCTTGAGCTGCAGCTGTCGTCCGGCGCCAAGGATGCCCGCCTGGTTCTTCACCGCCCCCTCGGCCGCCAGGTCGAGAGCCTGCTTTGCGAGGACCTTGCCCGCCCGGTTGTCCACTGCTTCGGCCCGGATATCGATGCGGGTCCCGCCGGATATCTCACCCGAGCGGTTGTCCAACTGTCCGAGTCGGGCATCCAGCCTTCCGCCACTGGCCAGAAGACCGGATTGCCGGTTGTCCAGGGTTCGCGCCTCGACTGCCAGTTCGCCATGGGACAGCATCCGGCCCTGGCGGTTATCCACTCTGTCGGCGGAAACACGGGTCGAGCCTTGGGCACTCAGGGTTCCGCCCTGGTTGTCCAGGGACTGCCCGACCTGGAGCTCGAGGTTACGATCAGCCACCAGACTGCCGCTGTTACGCAGGTCCTGCGCCCGTACCTGGATATCACCACGCCCTTTTTGCCGGTCACCCGGGCGGGCGCCCGCCTCGACGACGCCCTGGTTGAGGAGGCCGCCGCCACTGCTCAGTCGCACAGCGTCCTTCGCCACCAGGTTCTGGCGCAGGGTCAGGTCGCCCTGTGTTTCCAGCAGCGCACGACCACCCGCGTAGGCGTCTCCCTTGAGCTCGGCCGCCCCAGCCTTGACCTGCAGATCGCCGGTAGCGGTCGCCTGCGCCAGGCTCAGCCTGCCGCTGGCATCGATGCGGATGTCACCACCGCTGGCTGCCAGGTTCCCGGCCAGCTTCACGCCGACCCCGGCTTCGGTGCCCACGAGATGGATGGCGCCGGCATACATGCCGCCGAGCGCCGAACTGTCGATGGCGAGCTCCGGTCGGTTGCTTCGGTTTTCCGCCAGCGGAGTGACAGCCAGGGAGTCCGCCTTCACCTCGTTACGGCCGGCGATGATGTTCAGCTTCCGCGCATGCAGTTCAGCGTTGATCCGGGCACTGCGGGTGATCAGGTCGAACTGGTCAAGGTTACCGGCATTGAGCCCCTCCCCCTCGACCAGGATGTCGCCCCCTTCCACCTGGAAGCGATCCAAGCGAGTGCCGTGGAGCACGGGTTTGCCGGTGGTCAGGGTGGCGCGCGGAGTGTTGATGAAGCCGCAACCATTGCAGGTGATGCCGTGGGGGTTGGCGACTATGACCCGAGCCGATTGCCCGGCGACTTCGGTGTAGCCGGCCAGGCGGCTGCGGTTGCTGCCGGTGACTTCGTTGAGGATGGTGCCGGCCGCCTGGCCGCGCAGGTTGGGGTTGCCGACGATGAGGCCGCCGAGCTGGGTCGATTGGGTCTTGCCCGTGGCGTTGTTGAGGATCAGTCCCTGCTGGCCGACGTTGTACTCGGTGAATCGGTTATGGGACAGGCCGCTGCCATTGGGTGTGGCGATATTGACGATGGGTACGCCGTTGCCCGCCTGACCCAGTTGGGTGCTGCTCCCGGCGTTGCGGTCCACGGCCAGTTCCGCAGCGGTGACGACGATGGGCTGGAGGAAGAGAATCCCGGCCAGCGCCAGCGCGATGCATTGGTTGAGGGGGCTGCGAACGTCCATGTACCTGTTCCTATCCGGCGACCAGCGAATGAGGAAGAAACGCTAATGGAGTCCATGCCCAAGCTGGGCCGAGAAAGCTTTGGGAACGGTCCGATGTTCACTTCAGGTCAGAAGAAGGCATCCAGTCGGAAATAGATGGGGCGTTCCCTGTCCTCGATGATGTCGGGCCGCTCCAGCGAGCGGGCGAAGCTGACCGATGCAGCGAGATGAGTGCCGCTCAGGCTTAACTCGAAGGCATTGCCGCTCATGCGCCCGCGAACCTCGGGGTTGTGAGGACCTCCGTGGATCACGCCCAGGTCGTAGGCGAAAGCCAGGCCGAACTCATGGAACCAGGGCCGCAGCGACTCCACGGCGATGGGACGACGCCAACGCACCTGATTGCGCCAATAGCCGCCGGTATCGCCCGACAAGCTCTGGTCCTTGAAACCACGCACCGAGCTCAGGCCGCCGAGGCTGATGCGCTGAGGGCTGAACAGCACGTCCTCGCTGCGCTGGCCATGGGCGAGGCTGTCGAAGCTGAAGCGTTCCTCCCAGAGCTGAAAAGGCTGCAGGTAGCTCAGGGTGGCGCTGTATTTGTTGTAACGCGCTACGGACTCGCTGCCGTGGGGATTTCCTTCTGCCTGGGCGTCGAGGGCACCGCTACCCCGCTGCCAGCCGATGTCCAGGTTGACGAAGGCCGAGCCGACTCGACGCCCATGGTTGAAGCCCAGTTGCTGCTCGGTCAGGCGATTGCTGGAGGTTGCGATGAGTGAGCCATCGACATAGTTGCGAGTCCGGTAATGGCTCATTGCGAGACTGACGCCTGTCTTGCTGAGACCGTCGCGGTGTAGCACGCGCTCGGCGCTCCACTGCTGGGTTCGGCTGCCGCCGTCGTAGACGAAGGGGAACCCGGTGCCCTGGTGACGCATACGGTAGTAGCTCTGGCTGTAGTGATAGGCGAACGTCCACCAGCCCCAGGGCAGGCCGTAGCTCGCGCTCTGGCTGTCGGAGTGTCGCCAGTGGTCGGTCACCGCATCCTGGCTGGTACGCAGGCTGAACTGGTCCGCAAGCCCCAAGGGGCTGTCCCAGTCGAACCCCAGCCCCATCTGCTGCTCACCGGTACCGATGTCGCCATCGTTATGACGGGTGGCGGACACGCGCCAGGCCTTTTCCGGCTGCCCCTGCACGCTCACCCGGCTTCCGCCGACATGCTCGCCCGGCAACAGCTCCAGTTGCGCAGGACGGGATGGCAGGCGATTGAGCTGGTCAACCAGTTGCTCCAGCTCCCGGAGGTCAAGGAGATCGCCGACGCTGCCGGGAAAGGCCATGGCGAGCTCCCGGTCGGTCGCCATCGCGGAGCTGTCCAGCCCCTCAAGCCGTCCCTCGATGACGATGATCTCGAGCTGACCATCGGCGAGGTCCTGCTGCGGCAGGTAGGCCCGGCTGGTGACGTAGCCCCGATCCAGATAGTCGCCGGTTATGACCCTGAGCAGCTCGTTGAGCTGGGGTGTTCCCAGGCAGCGGCCCAGGAAGGGCGCCAGGAGCTCATCACGGCGGGACTCCGCAAGGTGCGCGGCCCCCTGCAGATCAATGCGGCGGATCTCGATGCAGTGCCCCTCGTCGACCGGGGCAGTCTCCTCGGAGCGGGCCTCCTCACCCGGCAACTGCTGCAACTCCTCGAGCCGCCGCTGCTGCTCCTGCAGCAACCTGTCCTGACGGTCCCGAATCAGGTCTCGGTCTCCCGGGGTCAACCGAGGCTCGGCCCCCACCAGGGGGACAACCAGGCAAAGGCCAAAGATCCAGGACAATCGAGAGACGGGCATGACAGCATCCTTGCAGCGACGAGGTGGCCGGCGCCCGGGATAGGTGCGCACCGGCAGGGCCACGGATATTGCGTCACGCCGCAGGCGCTGAATCTCGGATCACAGTGGAATCAGAAAATTACCCCCATGAAAAAGCCCCCGCCGGATCGCTCCGGCGGGGGCTTTTCAGTCACTGAGCGAGGCTCAGACCTTGCTGCGCTCGTAGCGCTTGCGGTCGTTCTCGTTCAGCAGCTTCTTGCGCAGGCGGATGGACTTCGGCGTCACTTCCACCAGTTCGTCGTCGGCGATGAACTCCAGCGCCTGTTCCAGGGTGAACTTGATCGGCGGAACCAGGGCGATGACCTCGTCCTTGCCGGATGCGCGCATGTTGTCGAGCTTCTTGCCCTTGGTGGGGTTGATCACCAGGTCGTTGTCACGGCTGTTGATGCCGCACAGCTGGCCTTCGTAGATCTCGTCGCCAGGGGCGAGGAACAGCTTGCCGCGGCTCTGCAGGGTTTCCAGCGAGTAGGTCAGGGCGGTGCCGGTGGCCATGGAGACCAGTACGCCGTTCTGACGGTTGCTGACTTCGCCGGCCTTGATCGGGCCGTAGTGGCTGAAGGTCGAGGTCAGGATGCCGGTGCCCGAGGTCAGGGTAAGGAAGTTGTTACGGAAGCCGATCAGGCCACGCGCCGGAATGGTGTACTCCAGGCGCACACGGCCCTTGCCGTCGGGGATCATGTTGGTCAGATCGCCCTTGCGCAGGCCCATCTGCTCCATCACCGAGCCCTGGTGCTGCTCTTCGATGTCGATGGTGACGTTCTCGTAGGGCTCCTGCTTCTCGCCGTCCTTCTCGATGATCACCACTTCCGGACGGCCCACGGCCATCTCGAAGCCTTCGCGGCGCATGGTTTCGATCAGTACGGAGAGGTGCAGCTCGCCACGGCCGGAGACCTTGAACTTCTCGGCGGACTCGCCAGCCTCGACGCGCAGGGCGACGTTGTGCAGCAGCTCCTTGTCGAGGCGGTCCTTGATGTTGCGGCTGGTGACGAACTTGCCTTCCTTGCCGGCGAAGGGCGAGTCGTTGACCTGGAAGGTCATGCTCACGGTCGGCTGGTCGACGGTCAGCGGCGGGCGGGCCTCGACGTGCTGCGGGTCGCACAGGGTGTCGGAGATGAACAGCTCTTCCATGCCGCTGACGCAGACGATGTCGCCGGCTTCGGCTTCAGCCACTTCGACGCGCTGCAGGCCGGAGTGGCCCATGATCTTCAGCACGCGACCGTTGCGCTTGGTGCCGTCGTCGCTGATGGCGACCACCGGGGTGTTGGTCTTGATCTTGCCGCGGGCGATGCGGCCGATGCCGATCACGCCGAGGAAGCTGTTGTAGTCCAGCTGGGAGATCTGCATCTGGAACGGGCCGTCGACGTCGACGTCCGGAACCGGGACGTGGTCGATGATCGCCTGGAACAGGGCGTCCATGTTGTCGTCCATGTTCTCGTGGTCGAGGCCGGCGATGCCGTTCAGGGCGCTGGCGTAGACGATCGGGAAGTCGAGCTGCTCATCGGTGGCGCCCAGGTTGTCGAACAGGTCGAAGATCTGGTCGATGACCCAGTCGGGACGCGCGCCCGGACGGTCGATCTTGTTCACCACGACGATGGGACGCAGGCCGGCCTTGAACGCCTTCTGGGTCACGAAGCGGGTCTGCGGCATGGGGCCGTCCTGGGCGTCTACCACCAGCAGCACGGAGTCCACCATGGACATCACGCGCTCCACCTCACCGCCGAAGTCGGCGTGGCCGGGGGTGTCCACGATGTTGATGTTGTAGCCGTTCCACTTGATGGCGGTGTTCTTCGCCAGGATGGTGATGCCGCGCTCTTTCTCCTGGTCGTTGGAGTCCATCACGCGCTCGTTTTCCGCTTCTTTGCGGTCGAGGGTGCCGGAGAGCTTCAGCAGCTTGTCGACGAGGGTGGTCTTGCCATGGTCAACGTGGGCGATGATGGCGATGTTTCTCAGTTTTTCGATCACAGTCTTGGGTCCTAGATGAAAGCGGGAGGCTTGAAGCTGAAAGCTGGAAGTGGCGGCACGGTCCGGTCGGGAGGATGGCTACGCCAGATGACGTTTCGGTTGATCGGGCAGGCTCTTTTCACTTCGAGCGTCCCGCTTCCGGCTTCAGGCTTTCGGGTCGGTAGACCCGGACGTTGGCATGCCCCTCACTCAGCAGGTGATGGGCGTGCAGGCGACTCATGACGCCCTTGTCGCAGTACAGGAGGTACTGGCGGTTGGCGTCCAGGTCCTTGAAGCGGCTGTTGACCGCATAGAACGGCAGCGCCTGGACCTCGATGCCCGGCAGCTCCAGGGGATCGTCCTCCTGGGCGTCGGGGTGGCGGATGTCGATGACGATCTGGCCCGGCAGGGCTTCGCGCACCTCCTCCACCTTCAGGTCCTGGCCGAGTTCGTCGATGACCCGGTCGATGGGCACCAGGCGCGCGCGCTCCAGGGCGCGCTCGAGGATGGCCATGTCGAACTGCGCTTCCTCGTGCTCGATGCGGCCGGGCTTGGCGCGGGTGGTCGGGTTCACCGAGATCACGCCGCAGTACTCCGGCATGTGCTTGGCGAACTCGGCGGTGCCGATGCGGGTCGCGGTATCGATGATGTCCTGCTTGTGGCTGGCGATCAGCGGGCGCAGCACCAGCATGTCGGTGGCCGAATCGATCACCGAGAGGTTGGGCAGGGTCTGGCTGGACACCTGGGAGATGGCCTCGCCGGTGACCAGCGCGTCCAGGGTCAGCTTGCGGGCCATGTGGGTGGAGGCACGGAGCATCATGCGCTTGAGCACGACGCCCATCTGGCTGTTGTCCACCTTGCTGAGGATCTCGCCCACCACTTCCTCGAAGGGCACGCTGATGAACAGCACGCGCTGGGAACGACCGAACTTCTCCCAGAGGTAATGGGCGACTTCCATCACGCCCAGTTCGTGTGCACGGCCACCCAGGTTGAAGAAGCAGAAATGGGTCATCAGGCCGCGACGCATCATCTGGTAGGCGGCGACGGTGGAGTCGAAGCCACCGGACATCAGCACCAGGGTCTGCTCCAGGGAGCCCAGCGGATAACCGCCCATGCCGTCGTGCTGGCGGTGGATGACGAACAGGCGCTGGTCGCGCACCTCCATCCGCACTTCCACTTCCGGATTCTTCAGGGAGATGCCGGCGGCGTTGCACTCCTGGCGCAGGCGGCTGCCGACATGACGTTCCAGCTCCATGGAGGTGAATTCATGCTTGCCGGCACGCTTGCAACGCACGGCGAAGATCTTGCCGGGAATGCGGTCGGCGTAATGCAGCTTGCACTTCTCCAGCACATCGTCGAAGTCCCCCAAGGGGTACTCGTGCACCTCGAGGAAGTGCGCGATGCCCGGCGTGCAGACCAGGCGCTCGATCATTTCCCGCAACAGCCTGGGGTCGGCCTGGCGGGTCTCGACCTCCAGGTTGTCCCAGACGCCGGTCACCTCGAGTTCCGGATCAAGATCCTTGAGGACCGAACGGATGTTCTTCGAGAGCTGGCGGATGAAGTGCTTGCGCACCGGCCGGCTCTTGATGGTGATTTCCGGGAAGACTTTGACGATGAGTTTCATGAAAACAGCGCTTGCGGGAGCGGCCGAAAAAGAGGGGCGCGGATTATAGCGGAAATTGTTCAAGCTTTGACCAAAATCATTCAATGAATCGCGCAACGCACCAAATTGGTTCACCTGCGCCACGACAGGCACGAAAAGGGTGCGCAAATCTGCGCCCAATCGGAGCAGAGGCCCCGCCAGGCTTGAGTTTTGGGGCTCCTGCCCATTCCGGGGCACTGGCACGCAATTTGCTCCCTTGTGAGGCAGGTCGCCCTGGCGGACTATCCCGCTCCGGCTTCACCCCGAACTTTTTTGGGAGGCAAGGTTCCTGCCCCCATCCACCTGGAGGACAACATGTCGAAGTCGCTTCAACTGATCAAAGAACACAACGTGAAGTGGATTGACCTGCGCTTCACCGACACCAAGGGCAAGCAGCAGCACGTGACCATGCCGGCCCGTGACGCCGATGACGATTTCTTCGAGCACGGCAAGATGTTCGACGGCTCCTCCATCGCCGGCTGGAAAGGTATCGAAGCCTCCGACATGATCCTGCTGCCGGACGACAGCACCGCCGTCCTGGACCCCTTCACCGAAGAGCCGACCCTGATCCTGGTCTGCGACATCATCGAGCCGAGCACCATGCAAGGCTACGACCGCGACCCGCGCGCCATCGCCCGCCGCGCCGAGGAATACCTGAAGTCCACCGGTATCGGTGACACCGTGTTCGTCGGTCCGGAGCCGGAGTTCTTCATCTTCGACGAAGTGAAGTTCAAGTCCGACATCTCCGGCTCCATGTTCAAGATCTTCTCCGAACAGGCTTCCTGGAACACCGACGCCGACATCGAAGGCGGCAACAAGGGCCACCGTCCGGGCGTGAAGGGCGGCTACTTCCCGGTACCGCCGGTCGACCACGACCACGAAATCCGTACCGCCATGTGCAACGCCCTGGAAGAAATGGGCCTGGTGGTCGAAGTTCACCACCACGAAGTGGCGACTGCCGGCCAGAACGAGATCGGCGTGAAGTTCAACACCCTGGTCGCCAAGGCTGACGAAGTTCAGACCCTGAAGTACTGCGTGCACAACGTGGCCGACGCCTACGGCAAGACCGTGACCTTCATGCCGAAGCCCCTGTACGGCGACAACGGCTCGGGCATGCACGTTCACATGTCCATCTCCAAAGATGGCAAGAACACCTTCGCGGGCGAAGGCTATGCCGGCCTGTCCGACACCGCCCTGTACTTCATCGGCGGCATCATCAAGCACGGCAAGGCCCTGAACGGCTTCACCAACCCGTCCACCAACTCCTACAAGCGTCTGGTACCCGGCTTCGAAGCCCCGGTCATGCTGGCCTACTCCGCCCGCAACCGTTCCGCTTCCATCCGTATCCCGTACGTCAACAGCCCGAAAGCCCGCCGCATCGAAGCGCGCTTCCCGGACCCGGCTGCCAACCCCTACCTGTGCTTCGCAGCCCTGCTGATGGCCGGCCTGGACGGCATCCAGAACAAGATCCACCCCGGCGATGCCGCCGACAAGAACCTGTACGACCTGCCGCCGGAAGAGGCGAAAGAGATACCGCAGGTTTGCGGCAGCCTGAAGGAAGCCCTGGAAGAGCTGGACAAGGGCCGCGCCTTCCTGACCAAGGGCGGCGTGTTCTCCGACGACTTCATCGATGCCTACATCGAGCTGAAGAGCGAAGAAGAGATCAAGGTGCGCACCTTCGTGCACCCGCTGGAATACGACCTGTACTACAGCGTCTGATCCAGCCATGACCGCGCGAGCGGCATGATTGAGAGGCCTCCTTCGGGAGGCCTTTTTCATTTGAGTGCCCGGGAAACCGCGACCTGAGGACGGTCTTGGGTCAATCGCTCTGTCTGTGGCGATCCGAACGTTCGGGCCGCGCGGATGAAACCGATAGGACCAGGGAGAGCGGCCTGGTGACACGAACAGGACTCGCCCCGCGGATGCCAGGAGCCTTTGCGGCAGTGCCGCACAACCCCACCGCGCCGCGCTTGCCAGCCGGCCCGGCCGGTGCAAGGCTTAGCGGCACTGCATGAATGGAGATCGCGCCATGCGTCCCCTGCTCGCCGCCCTGCTGCTGGCACTTGCCCTGCCCGCTGTCGCCCAGATCTACAAGTACACCGACGCCAACGGCAACACGGTGTTCACCAGCCAGCCGCCGGACGGCACGCCCAGCGAGGCGGTGGAGCTGCCTCCGACCAATGCGGTGCAAGCCCAGCCGCCCAGCACGCCGGTCGCCGAGCCGCAGCCGGCCGAGCGCCAGGCACCGCCCTACGAAGTGGTGGAGTTGACCGGCATTCCCAGCGATGAGGCCCTGCGCGCCAACAACGGCAGCTTCAGCGTCGGCGTGCGCCTGGTGCCACGCCTGATGCCCGGCCACAGCCTGCGCCTCACCCTGGACGGCCAGCCCTACGGCCAGCCCACCAACGTACCGCACCTGCAACTGGTCAACGTCGAACGCGGCCAGCACAGCCTGGCCGTGGACATCCTGTCCGGCACCAAGGTGGTGCAGAGCAGCGCCGCCGTCTCCTTCACCGTCCAGCGGGTCAATACCAGCAGCCCGGCGCTGCGACCGCCCGCCCCCACTCCCCGCCCCGCCAACTGACCGATGACCCGACTCCTGCTTCTCGCCCTACTGCTCCTCGGCCAGCCCGTGCTGGCCGAGGTCTACACCTACATCGACGAAGACGGTAACCGCGTCTTCACCGACCAGCCCAAGCCCGGCAACGCCGAGCGCCTGGAACTGGCCCCGTCCAACGGCATGAATACGCCCGCGCCGATCCAGACGCCGCCGCTCTACCCCACCCCCATTCCCCGCGAGCAGGGCTACCAGTTGCTGCGCATCCTGGTGCCGGAGCCCGACGCCTCGATCCGCGACCTGGAGGGCAACCTGATCGTCACCGCCACCAGCGAACCCGGCCTCAGGGCCAACCACAGCTACCGCCTGCTGCTGGACGGCCAGTCCGTCGGCGAACCGGGGCGCAGCCCAGTCTTTCCGCTGACCAATCTGGATCGCGGCACCCATCAGCTAGCCGTGGAGATCGTTGACAGCCAGGGCCGCGTGGTGGAGCGCACGCCCAGCCAGCCGGTGCATATCATCCGCACCTCGCTGCACCAGAAGCGCCTGGCCCGCCCCTGCCAGAAGGACGACTACGGCGTCCGCCCCGAGTGCCCGCTGAAGGACAAACCGGAAGAGGAAGACGACGACATCGCCATCCTGCCGTTCATCTGAGTCATCTGGCGGTGAGGGCATGACGACCTCGCCGCCCACTTCGCACCACTTCGGTGCATTCGACTGCACCGCTTTCTATACTCTCCCCATTTTGGTTCGCCCGGACCGGACCTTCTGCTCTGAAAAGCAGCCCCCACACGCGGAAATCCTGTTTTCACGAGTCTTTTCAGGGCTTTGGTTTGCTTCTTGCATTTTCCAGTCATCGCCACGAGCGCCGAAGCCATGACCATCAACGACGCCTTGCACCGACTGCTGCTCGATAACCTGACCACCGCGGTGATCCTGCTCAACGCCGACCTGCGCCTCGAGTACATGAACCCGGCGGCGGAGATGCTCCTGGCCGTCAGCGGCCAGCGCAGCCATGGCCAGTTCATCAGCGAACTCTTCACGGAGTCCCCCGAGGCGCTGGCGTCCCTGCGCCAGGCCGTGGAGCAGGCGCACCCCTTTACCAAGCGCGAGGCCATGCTGACCTCGCTGTCCGGCCAGACCATCACCGTGGACTACGCCGTGACGCCCATCCTCAACCGCGGCGAGACCCTGCTGCTGCTGGAAGTCCATCCCCGCGACCGCCTGCTGCGGATCACCAAGGAAGAAGCCCAGCTCTCCAAGCAGGAAACCACCAAGCTGCTGGTGAGGGGCCTGGCCCATGAGATCAAGAATCCGTTGGGCGGCATTCGCGGCGCCGCCCAACTGCTGTCCCGTGAGCTGCCGGAAGAGTCCCTCAAGGACTACACCAACGTCATCATCGAAGAGGCCGACCGCCTGCGGAACCTGGTGGACCGCATGCTCGGCTCCAACAAACTGCCCTCCCTGGCCATGACCAACGTCCACGAAGTGCTGGAGCGCGTCTGCAGCCTGGTGGAAGCGGAGAGCCAGGGCGGCATCAACCTGGTGCGCGACTACGATCCGAGCATCCCGGACGTCTTCATCGACAAGGAACAGATGATCCAGGCCGTGCTCAACATCGTGCGCAACGCGATGCAGGCCCTTTCGGCACAGAACGACCTGCGCCTGGGGCGCATCACCCTGCGCACCCGCACCCTGCGCCAGTTCACCATCGGCCATACCCGCCACCGCCTGGTGACCAAGGTGGAGATCATCGACAACGGCCCAGGCATTCCGGCCGAGCTCCAGGAAACCATCTTCTACCCCATGGTCAGTGGCCGCCCTGACGGCACCGGGCTCGGCCTGGCCATCGCCCAGAACATCATCAGTCAGCACCAGGGCCTGATCGAGTGCGAAAGCCACCCCGGCCATACCGTCTTCTCGATCTTCCTGCCGCTGGAACAAGGAGCTTCCTCCTCATGAGCCGTAGTGAAACCGTCTGGATCGTCGACGACGACCGCTCCATCCGCTGGGTCCTGGAAAAGGCCCTGCAACAGGAAGGCATGACCACCCAGGCCTTCGAGAGCGCCGACAGCCTGCTCAGCCGCCTGGCCCGGCAACAACCGGACGTGATCATTTCCGACATCCGCATGCCCGGCACCAGCGGCCTGGACCTGCTGGCCCGCATCCGCGAGCAGAACCCGCGCCTGCCGGTGATCATCATGACCGCCCATTCCGACCTGGACAGCGCGGTGGCCTCCTACCAGGGCGGCGCCTTCGAGTACCTGCCCAAGCCCTTCGACGTGGACGAGGCGGTCTCCCTGGTCAAGCGCGCCTTCCAGCATGCCCAGGAACAGCAAGGCCTCGAAGCCCCGGCCAGCCAAGCGCGCACCCCCGAGATCATCGGCGAGGCGCCGGCGATGCAGGAAGTCTTCCGCGCCATCGGTCGCCTGAGCCACTCCAACATCACCGTGCTCATCAATGGCGAGTCCGGCACCGGCAAGGAACTGGTGGCCCATGCCCTGCATCGCCACAGCCCGCGCGCCGCCTCGCCCTTCATCGCCCTGAACATGGCGGCGATCCCGAAGGACCTGATGGAATCCGAGCTGTTCGGCCATGAAAAAGGGGCCTTCACCGGCGCGGCCAACCAGCGCCGGGGCCGCTTCGAGCAGGCCGACGGCGGCACCCTGTTCCTGGACGAGATCGGCGACATGCCCGCCGACACCCAGACTCGCCTGCTGCGGGTGCTGGCCGACGGCGAGTTCTACCGGGTCGGCGGCCACACACCGGTCAAGGTGGACGTGCGCATCATCGCCGCCACCCACCAGAACCTGGAAAACCTGGTGCAGGCCGGCAAGTTCCGCGAGGACCTGTTCCACCGTCTCAATGTCATCCGCATCCATATCCCGCGCCTGTCGGATCGCCGCGAAGACATCCCGGCGCTCGCCCGCCACTTCCTCGCCCGCGCCGCCCAGGAGCTGGCGGTCGAGCCCAAGCTGCTGAAGAGCGAAACCGAGGACTACCTGAAGAACCTGCCCTGGCCGGGCAACGTGCGCCAGCTGGAAAACACCTGCCGCTGGATCACCGTCATGGCCTCGGGGCGCGAAGTCCATGTGGACGACCTGCCGCCGGAGCTGCTGACCCAGCCCCAGGACGCGGCCCCGGTGACCAACTGGGAACAGGCCCTGCGCCAATGGGCGGACCAGGCCCTGGCACGCGGCCAGTCCAGCCTGCTGGACACCGCCGTGCCGTCCTTCGAGCGGATCATGATCGAGACCGCCTTGAAACACACCGCCGGGCGCCGCCGGGATGCCGCCGTGCTCCTGGGCTGGGGTCGAAACACCCTCACCCGCAAGATCAAGGAACTGGGCATGAAGGTGGATGGCGGCGACGACGATGACGGAGACGACGCCTGACAGCCTTTTCGGCGGGACCCTCAGGTCCCGCCAGCCCCCTTCCTAAGGCGTTCGCCACCGATTCCCCAACACAGCCGTCCGCTTTCGCCATCACATCCCTCCTCCCGCGCCAGCACCAGCGTAAGAAAATTCTGATTTCCTCCCCATCCGTGGACCCGGCACTCCGTCGGCGGGATGCTGCCTGGACATGAAGTAATGACAGGAACTGACCATGCAGCTGCATATCGCCGTACGAAAGGAAGGAGACGTCGTCAGACTCAAAGCCATGGACGGTTTCAGTGATGCCGAAGTAGCACGAATGCTCCGCTCCAACGGCATCGAGATCATCCTGGGCCCAATGGAGGGCGGCCGGTCACGTATCTGCATCCGAGCCCCCAGAAGCCTCTCCCTCAAGGTGGAGCGACTGAGGCGGTGCCAGTCCACCGAATCCTACCTCTACCCCGACAAGACCTGACCCCGCTGAAGGCCCCGTCCAGACGGGGCCGTCCGCCCACCGAAAAAGTCCATCCCTGGTGCCCGGATAGGGTTCCCGCCTCAAAAAAGTGCTCGCCCCCGGACCGGGACTGCCCCCTGAAAACCGCCTGAGCGCCCCGGGCCAATCCCCAGGACTTCCTTAGAAAGCCAGTATTTACGGGGCCTGCAGCCATGCAGTGCGGTTTCCCGGTGACAAATCTTGAAATTGGCACGCCCTCTGCAATATCCCCAGTAACACAGGTTTTGGGGCCCCTGGTACAGGCAGGCCAGGGAATCCCCACTCTTACACAGGCAGGCTGAACCCCAGCCGCCACGACCCCGAGGGGTTGCATGCAGGACGGCGCCGCCCCGGGCGGCCAGGTTTCAGGGGGCCTTGGTACAGGCAGGCCGGGGAATCCCCTCTTTTATCCACAGGCGCGCTGGGCTCCAGCCGCCTGGGCTCACAAGAGCCCGAAGCGATATACGGTCGCCGACAGCCGAGCGACCCACCCTTTCGGGGACCTTGGTACAGGCAGGCCGGGGAATCCCCTCTTTTATCCACGGCGCGCTGGATTCCAGCCGCCTGGGCTCACAAGAGCCCGTATCGATATCCGGTCGCCGGCAGCCGAGCGACCCACCCTTTCGGGGACCTTGGTACAGGCAGGCCGGGGAATCCCCTCTTTTATCCACGGCGCGCTGGACTCCAGCCGCCGGGGCTCACAAGAGCCCGTATCGATATCCGGTCGCCGGCAGCCGAGCGACCCACCCTTTCGGGGACCTTGGTACAGGCAGGCCGGGGAATCCCCGCTCTTACTCGTCCCTCAGGCTGATCTCCAGCCGCCAGCGGCCATCCACCTCGGCTCCCCGCCACTCCCCGTGCAAGGGGCGCGCCGCCACGAAGCGCACCATCACCCCGCTTTCGGACGTCAACACCTTCCAGCTGACCGGTGCCGAGCCCAGGCTGAGACGCCCACCGGCACTGCGCCCCACCGCATCCACCAGCAGGACATAGGCGCCTTCCGGGGCTTCGGCGCGCACGTCCGGCTCCCGGTCGAACCAGAGCGTCAGGCCGTCCTGGCGCACCTCGATGCGTTCCAGAAGCACCGGGTCCGGGGTCGTCAGCCGGCCAAGCATCATGCCCACCAGCAGGCCCAGCAGCGCCAGGGAGAATAAAAAGCGCGGCCACAGGCTCGGTCGTGGATCGTCTTCGGGAGTAGAATGCCGCCCGTCTTCGGGCTCGGGACCAGCCATGTTTCACGTCATCCTGTTTCAACCGGAAATTCCACCGAACACCGGCAACATTATCAGGCTGTGCGCCAATTCCGGCTGCCACCTGCACCTGATCGAGCCCCTGGGCTTCGAACTGGACGACAAGCGCCTGCGGCGCGCCGGGCTGGACTACCACGAGTACGCCACCCTCAAGCGCTACCCGGACCTGGAGAGCTGCCTGGAAGCCCTGGGCCGGCCTCGGGTATTCGCCTTCACCACCAAGGGCACGCAGCTGTTCCATCAGGTGGCGTTCGAGAAGGGCGACGCCTTCCTCTTCGGCCCGGAGAGCCGTGGCCTGCCCCAGGAGATCCGCGAAAGCCTGCCCCCTGAACAGCGCCTGCGCCTGCCCATGCGCCCCAACTGCCGCAGCCTGAATCTCTCCAACACCGTGGCCGTGGCGGTCTATGAGGCCTGGCGACAGCACGATTTCCGCCTGGACTGACGCGACCGCCGCCTTTCCCCGGACAACAAAAAAGCGCCCCTAAGGGCGCTTTTTCAAGGGGCCGGATGACTCAGGCCTGGGCTTCGCCCGCCTGGATACGCGCCAGTTCCTGGGCGTAGAGGGCGTCGAAGTTCACCGGGGAGAGCATCAGCGCCGGGAAGGAGCCGCGGACAACCAGGCTGTCCAGGGTTTCACGGGCGTAGGGGAACAGGATGTTCGGGCAGAAGGCACCCAGGGTGTGGCTCATGGAGGCCGCGTCCAGCCCCTTGATGAGGAAGATACCGGCCTGCTGCACTTCAGCGATGAAGGCGGTTTCCTCGCCGTTCTTCACGGTCACGGACAGGGTCAGCACCACTTCGTGGAAGTCACCGTCCAGCTGCTTCTGGCGGGTGTTCAGGTCCAGGGAAACGCTCGGGTTCCACTGCTGGCGGAAGATCTCGGGGCTCTTCGGCGCTTCGAAGGACAGATCGCGCACGTAGATGCGCTGCAGGGAAAACTGGGGAGCTTCTGCGCCTTGGGCGGCGCCATTGTTCGTTTGTTCGGTCATGGTTCTGCCTTGTTCTAGTGCGTTTCCGTTTGCGGGCTGGATTGGAGCAAGGCGTCGAGCTTGCCGGCGCGCTCCAGGGCATACAGGTCGTCACAGCCGCCCACGTGGGTCGGGCCGATCCAGATCTGCGGCACCGAGGTGCGCCCGGCCTTGCGGGTCATCTCGGCGCGAACTTCGGGTTTGCCGTCGACGCTGACTTCCTCGTAGCGCACGCCCTTGCTGTCCAGCAGGTGCTTGGCGCGGATGCAGAAAGGACACCAGGCGCTCGAGTAGATGACGACGCCGGTCATCTCACTTCACCAGCGGCAGGTTGTCGCCGCGCCAGCTGCCGATCCCGCCGGACAGCTTGAGGGCGGTGAAGCCGGCCTTCTTCAGGTCACGGCAGACGGTGCCGGCGTGCTGGCCCATGGCGTCGACCACGATGATGGATTTTTCCTTGTGCTTCTCCAGCTCGGCGATGCGGCTGGCCAGCTTCTCGAAGGGGATGTTCAGGGCGTCGACGATATGGCCGCTGGAGAAGTCCTTGCTGGCCCGCACGTCCAGGACGATGGCCTGGCCGCCGTTGACCAGAGCGGTGAGCTCGCGGGTGGAAACGGCACGACCGCTGCGGCGCAGTTCGTGGGCCAGCAACAGGGCCAGCAGCACCACGAAGGTTCCACTCAGTACATAGTGGTTAGTGGCAAATTCAATCAGGTGGGCGAGCATCGTCGGGTTCCGGGACGGTAAAATGCCGGCCAGTATACACAGCCCCACAGGTCGGCCAAACCCCGCACAGCGGTGACGCCGACGGAACCAGACCGTAAAATGCCGCGTCTTTTTTCCGGGGCCTTGCCCGCCACTTTCCACCTTCTGCCGCAGCGAGTCGGACGATATGACAGCCACGCCAAAACCCCTGGTCCTCATCATCCTGGACGGCTTCGGTCACAGTGACAGCCCCGAGTACAACGCTATCTACGCGGCCAGGACCCCGGTCTACGATCGCCTGCGCGCCACCCAGCCCCACGGCCTGATTTCCGGCTCCGGCATGGACGTGGGCCTGCCGGATGGACAGATGGGCAACTCCGAAGTGGGCCACATGAACCTGGGCGCCGGCCGCGTCGTCTACCAGGACTTCACCCGCGTCACCAAGGCCATCCGTGACGGCGAGTTCTTCGCCAACCCGGTGATCCTCGAGGCCGTGGACAAGGCCGTGGCCGCCGGCAAGGCCGTGCACTTCATGGGCCTGCTCTCCGACGGCGGCGTGCACAGCCACCAGGACCACCTGGTCGCCATGGCCGAGCTGGCCGCCCAGCGCGGCGCCGAGAAGATCTACCTGCACGCCTTCCTCGACGGCCGCGACACTCCGCCGAAAAGCGCCCAGCCCTCCATCGAGCTGCTGGACGCCGCCTTCGCCCGTCTCGGCAAGGGCCGCATCGCCAGCCTGATCGGTCGCTACTACGCCATGGACCGCGACAATCGCTGGGACCGCGTCGAAGCCGCCTACAACCTGATCACCGAAGGCCAGGGTGAATTCGCCGCCGCCACTGCCGTGGAAGGCCTGGCGGCCGCCTACGAGCGCGGCGAAAGCGACGAGTTCGTCAAGGCCACCACCATCGGCGAGCCCGTCAGGGTCGAGGATGGCGACGCGGTGGTGTTCATGAACTTCCGCGCCGACCGCGCCCGCGAGCTGTCCCGCGCCTTCGTCGAGCCCGGCTTCAAGGAGTTCGCCCGCGCCCGCGAGATCGCCCTGGCCGGCTACGTGATGCTGACCCAGTACGCCGCCAGCATCCCCGCTCCCAGCGCCTTCAAGCCCGAGTCCCTGGACAATGTGCTGGGCGAGTACCTGGCGAAGAACGGCAAGACCCAACTGCGCATCGCCGAGACCGAGAAGTACGCCCACGTGACCTTCTTCTTCTCCGGCGGCCGCGAAGAACCCTTCGAAGGCGAGGAGCGCATCCTGGTCCCCTCGCCCAAGGTCGCCACCTATGACCTGCAGCCCGAAATGAGCGCCCCCGAGGTGACCGACCGCATCGTCGACGCCATCGAGAACCAGCGCTACGACGTGATCATCGTCAACTACGCCAACGGTGACATGGTCGGCCACACCGGCGTGTTCGAGGCGGCGGTGAAGGCGGTGGAATGCCTGGACCACTGCGTCGGCCGCATCGTCGAAGCCCTGGACAAGGTGGGCGGCGAAGCCCTGATCACCGCCGACCACGGCAACGTCGAGCAGATGGAAGACGAAGTCACCGGCCAGGCCCACACCGCGCATACCTGCGAGCCGGTGCCCTTCATCTATGTCGGCAAGCGTCCGGCCACCATCCGCGAGGGTGGCGTGCTGGCGGATGTCGCCCCCACCCTGCTGACCCTGATGGGTCTGCCGGTACCGGCGGAGATGACCGGCAAGACCATCGTCGAGCTGAAATGACGGCATCGGGCCGCCCCCAGGGAGCGGTCCAGCGCGGAAAACCGCGCGCCCCGTCAGTAAACGCCCGGATCCTCAGGTTCCGGGCGTTTTTTTTGCCCCGCTCCACGGGCATACTAGGCCGGTCCTTCCCCCCGGTGCCCCAAGCCCCCATGTTTCGCGCCCTCGCCCTCGTCCTCCTCGCCAGCCTGATCACCCCGGTCATGGCCGACCAGCGCGCCGAAACCCGGCAGCAGCTGGATCAGGCCGCCAAGGACATCACCGAACTGAAGAAGCTCCTGCAGCAACTGCAGCAGGAGAAATCCGGCGTCCAGGCCGACCTGAAGAAGACCGAGACCGAGATGGGCGACCTGGAACAACAGGTCAAGGACCTGGAGCAGGAGCTGAAAGACAGCGAGAGCGAGATCCAGCGCCTCGACGGGGAGAAAAAAAAACTCCAGGACGCGCGCGCTGAACAACAGCGCCTGATCGGCATCCAGGCACGCGCCGCCTACCAGAGCGGCCAGCAGGAATACCTCAAGCTGCTGCTCAATCAGCAGCACCCCGAGAAGTTCGCCCGCACCCTCACCTACTACGACTACCTGAGCCAGGCTCGCCTCGAGCAGCTCAACACCTTCAATGAAACCCTGCGCCAGCTGGCCAATGTCGAACGCGAGATCGGCGAGCACAACGCCCAGCTCACCGAGCAGAAAGCCAGCCTCGATGAGCGCCGGGAACAGTTGGCCGCCGCGCGCCGCGAGCGCCAGCAGGCCCTGGCCAAGCTGAACAAGGACCTGGGTGACCGCGACCGCAAGCTCAAGAGCCGCCAGCAGGACCAGGCCCAACTGGCCAAGGTGCTGAAAACCATCGAGGAAACCCTGGCCCGCCAGGAGCGGGAAGCCCGCGAGGCCGAGGAAGCACGCAAGCGCGCCCTGGCCGAGCAGCAGCGCCAGCTACGCGAGCAGGACAACCGTCCCGCCACCGGCACCGCCCGCGCCGCCAGCGGCCCGATGGTCTCCAGCGCCGGCAGCGGCTTCGGCGGCCCCTTCGCCCAGGCCCGCGGGCGTCTGCCCTGGCCGGTGGACGGTCGCCTGGTGGCCCGCTACGGCTCCGCCCGCGGCACCGACTCCCGCGCCAAGTGGGATGGCGTGCTGATCGGCGCGCCGGAAGGCGCCACCGTTCGCGCCGTGCATGGCGGCCGCGTGGTGTTCGCCGACTGGTTGCGCGGCGCCGGGCTTCTGGTCATTCTCGATCATGGCAATGGCTACCTGAGCCTTTACGGGCATAACCAGCGTCTGTTGAAAAGCGCCGGCGATATCGTGAAAGCGGGCGAGTCCATCGCCACGGTCGGCAACAGCGGCGGGCAGGACACGCCCGCACTGTACTTCGCCATTCGCCAGCAAGGCCGACCGACCGACCCGGCACAGTGGTGCCGCGCCCAAGGATAGGCGCCACTTCATTTCCTAGGAGTTGATTCGCATGCCGCATCTGTCCCGCCTCACCTCCCTGGCCATGGCACTGGCGCTGCTCGGCGGCGCCTCGCAGTCGCTGGCCGCCGAGGACCCGGCAAATCTCCCCGCCACCACGGTCAGCGGCAAGGCGCCCCTGCCCCTGGACGAGCTGCGGACCTTCGCCGAGGTGCTGGACCGCATCAAGTCGGCCTATGTCGAGCCGGTGGACGACAAGACCCTGCTGGAAAACGCCATCAAGGGCATGCTGAGCAACCTCGATCCCCACTCGGCCTATCTGGAGCCGGAAGACTTCCAGGAGCTGCAGGAGAGCACCAGCGGCGAGTTCGGCGGCCTGGGGATCGAAGTGGGCGCCGAGGACGGCTTCGTCAAGGTCGTGTCGCCCATCGACGACACCCCCGCCTCCAAGGCCGGTATCCAGCCCGGCGACCTGATCGTGAAGATCGACGGCCAGCCCACCAAGGGCATCTCCCTGATGGAGGCCGTGGACAAGATGCGCGGCAAGGCCGGTAGCAAGATCACCCTGACCCTGGTGCGCGAGGGCGGCAAGCCCTTCGACGTGGAGCTGGTGCGCGCCGCCATCAAGGTCAAGAGCGTGAAGAGCCAGTTGCTGGAGAAAAGCTATGGCTACCTGCGCATCACCCAGTTCCAGGTGAACACCGGCGAGGAAGTGGGCAAGGCCCTGGCCAAGCTGCGCAAGGACAACGGCGACAAGAAGCTCGCCGGCCTGGTGCTGGACCTGCGCAACAACCCCGGCGGCGTGCTGCAGGCCGCGGTGGAGGTATCCGACCACTTCCTCAGGAAAGGCCTCATCGTCTACACCAAGGGCCGCATCGCCAACTCCGAGCTGCGCTTCTCCGCCGACCCGGCCGACGCCAGCGAAGGCGTTCCGCTGGTGGTGCTGATCAACGGCGGCAGCGCCTCGGCGGCGGAGATCGTCGCCGGCGCCCTGCAGGACCACAAGCGCGGCGTGCTGATGGGCACCGACAGCTTCGGCAAGGGTTCGGTGCAGACCGTGCTGCCGCTGAACAACGACCGCGCGCTGAAACTCACCACCGCGCTGTACTACACCCCCAACGGCCGCTCCATCCAGGCCCAGGGCATAGTCCCGGACATCGAGGTGGCGCGGGCCAAGGTCACCCGCGAGCAGGATGCCGAGAGCTTCAAGGAAGCCGACCTCGCCGGGCACCTGGGCAACGGCAATGGCGGCGAGGACCGCCCCAGCGCCACTCGCAAGGCCGCCGAGCCGCGCCCGCAGGATGACGACTTCCAGCTCAGCCAGGCCCTGAACCTGCTGAAGGGCCTGAACGTCACCCGCGAGAACTGACCGTGAAGTGGGGCACCTGGCTGCTGTCGCTCCTGCTGGGCGCGATGGCCGCCGGTGCCTGGGCCTCGCCACCCGCGCGCCTGGCGCTGATCATCGATGACCTGGGCCGGACGCCCGCCCGTGACCAGCGCGTCCTCGGCCTACCCGGCCCGGTCGCCCTGTCCATCCTTCCCGATGTCCCCCATTCCCGTGAATTGGCCGTGGCCGCCCACGCCGCCGGCAAGACGGTGATGCTGCACTTGCCCATGGACCCGGCCGGTGGCCCCTACGCCTGGCATCCCGGGTTATCCACAGGCGAGCTGGAAAGTCGCCTGGATGCGGCGCTACGCCGGGTGCCTTTCGCCCGAGGGCTGAACAACCATATGGGTAGCCGCATGACCGCCCAGCGCCCGGCCATGGCCTGGCTTATGCGGCGCCTGCAGCGGGACCACCGCTTTTTCGTCGACAGCCGCACCAGCGCCGCCACCGTGGCCGCCGCCGAGGCACAGAAGATCGGCCTGGCGAGCCTGTCGCGGGACATCTTCCTGGATGACGACCAGAGCCCGGCTGCGGTGGCGAAGCAGTTCCATGCCGCCCTGGAACTGGCCAGACGGCAGGGTTCCGCCCTGATGATCGGTCACCCGCACCCCGCGACCCTGGCGCTGCTGGAACGGGAGCTGCCGCGCCTCAAGGCCCGGGGTTTCGAGCTGATCGACGTGGAGATGCTGATCGCCCTGCGTGGCAACCGGGCCATGGCGGCCCATGGCAAGGCGGGGATCTACCGCTAGCAGGACATGACGCCGCTGCCGGCATCCCTCTCCCGATGGGAGAGGGGCCCCGGACCGTAGTCACAGGGCCGGACCGACCGGCCTCACAGGTAGTTCTGGGTGATCTCGTCGACGATGCCTTCAGCACGCATCTGGTCCAGGGCCTTCTGCAGACGCTCCACCACCTCGTCAGGGGTGTCCTTGTTGAACGCCAGGTAGAGTTCGGCACTGTTGAAGCGCAGCACGGTCTGCAGGCCGCTCACCCCTTCCTGCTTGGCCAGGTAGCGGCCCACGGGGTCGGTGGTGGCCCAGAGGTCGATCTGCCCCTTGATCAGTTTCTTCACGTTCTCCTGGTCGCGCAGGGCGTTCTGCGGAGCCATGCCCTGGCTTTCCAGGTGCTGGCTCACGGCGTCGTTCTTGTAGGCGCCTATGCGGTACTGGGACGCGCTCTTCAGGTCACTGACGGCGATGTTGTTGCCAGGCGCGGCGAGCAGCACCCACTCGGTCCTGGCGATGGGGCCGACCCACTTGAACAGGGGCTGCCGTTCGGCGGTGAAGGTGGTGGAGAAGAGGCCGTAGCTGGGTTTGTCCAGGGTCAGGCGGTAGAGGCGGTCCCAGGGGAAGCGCAGGGTCAGGCTGTAGCCGATGTCGGCACGCTTGAACATCTCGCGGACGATATCGGCGCTGATACCGTCGATGCCATCGTCCCGGGCGAAGTTCTTATCATCCACCGCCATGTTGAACGGCGGGAAGTTCTCGGTGAGCAACACCACCTTGTAGTCCGCCGGCAATTCGGCGCGAGCCGTGAAGGCGAGGCACATCAAGCCCAGGGTGAGGGCACGTTGGATCAGCTTCTGCATGGTCATTCCGCTCGCTTGGATTTGTGGTTTTGGCAAAGCGACTTGCACGTGCGGGCTCCCCGCCCACACGACGGACGACCGGCTCGTGGCCGGTCGTCTGGGTCTTCCTAGAGGTAGCTGTCGAGAATCTCGTCGACGAAGCCCTCGGCGCGCATCTGGTCCAGCGACGCCTGCAGCCTGTTCACCACTTCATCGGGGACATCCTTGTTCAGCGCCAGGAACAATTCGGCCTGGTTGAAACGCAGCACGGTCTTCAGGCCGCCGACGCCTTCCTGCCGGGCCAGGTAGCGACCGGCCGGATCGCCAGTGGCCCAGAGATCGATCTGCCCCTTCTCCAGCTTCTTCGCGTTCTCCTGGTCGCGCAGGGCCGTGACCGGCTCCAGCTTCTGCTGGATCAGGTACTCGGCGATGGCGTCGCCCTTGTAGGCACCCACCTTGTACTGGCGGGCATCGTCCAGGCTGGACAGGCTGATGGGACTGTCGGCCCGCGCCAGCATCACCCAGTCATCCGGTCCGATGGGGCCGACCCACTTGAAGGATTGTTCGCGCTCGGGCAGGCGGGCCGTGACGAAGACGCCGTAGCCGGGCTTTTCCAGCGCCAGCTTGTAGATGCGATCCCAGGGGAAACGCAGGGTCAGGCTGTACTTGACCCCGGCACGCTTGAACATTTCGCGGACGATATCCACGGCGATGCCGTCGATATTGTCTTCCTGGGCGAAGTTCTTCCCGTTGATCGACATGTTGTAAGGGGGGAAGTTTTCCGTCAGGAGAACCACGCTGTAGTGCTCATCCACTTCGGCGCGGGCGGCGCCGGCCAGCACCATCAGAGTACCGGCCAGCGCCAGCAGCAGGCGTTTCGACATAGGCGACTACCTTCCAGGTACGTGGGAAATGCGCTGAGCTTACCCTCACCAGCGCGAGGCTCGGACATCAGCGGCCCAGGCTGCGAATTCCGTCACGCGGAGCAGCCCGGGACAGGGGGAGGCAAGAATCGTGCTCAGCGCACCAGGATGCCGCGACTGGCCAGGTAGGCCTTGGCTTCCGGCACGGTGTACTCGCCGAAGTGGAAGATGCTGGCCGCCAGGACGGCGTCAGCCTTGCCCTCGAGGATACCGGCCGCCAGGTGCTCCAGGTTGCCGACGCCGCCGGAGGCGATCACCGGGATGCCGACGGCTTCGCTGATGGCGCGGGTAACGCCCAGGTCGTAACCGCTCTTCACACCGTCCTGGTCCATGCTGGTGAGGAGGATCTCGCCGGCCCCCAGGTCTTCCATCTTCTTCGCCCAGGCCACGGCATCCAGGCCGGTGGGTTTGCGACCGCCATGGGTGAAGATCTCCCAGCGCGGGGTTTCGCCCGGGGCGGAGACCCTCTTGGCGTCGATGGCCACCACGATGCACTGGGAGCCGAAGCGCGAGGCGGCCTCGCCGACGAACTCGGGGGTGAACACCGCGGCGGTGTTGATGGAGACCTTGTCGGCACCGGCGTTGAGCAGGTTGCGGATGTCCTGCACGGTGCGCACGCCGCCGCCCACGGTCAGCGGGATGAACACCTGGCTGGCCATGCGCTCGACGGTGTGCAGGGTGGTGTCGCGGCCGTCGACGCTGGCGGTGATGTCGAGGAAGGTGATCTCGTCGGCGCCCTGCTCGTCGTAGCGGCGGGCGATCTCCACCGGGTCGCCGGCATCGCGGATGTTCTCGAACTTGACGCCCTTCACCACGCGGCCGTTGTCCACGTCGAGGCAGGGGATGATGCGTTTGGCCAGTGCCATGACAGTGCTCTCGTAGGATGGGTTGAGCGCAGCGATACCCCTCGTTGCGCCAACGGATGACTCCATGCGGTGGGTCATGCCGCCAGGCGGCCAACCCACTCTACGCCCCGTTCAGCCCTTGTAGCTGTCGCAGAAGGCCTGGGCCTCGGCGACATCCAGGGTGCCTTCGTAGATGGCGCGACCGGTGATGGCGCCGATGATGCCGGGGGCCTTGGCGGCCAGCAGCTTCTCGATATCGCCCAGGTTGTGAATGCCGCCGGAGGCGATCACCGGGATGCGGCTGGCGGCCGCCAGGGCCGCGGTGGCCTCGACGTTGCAGCCCTGCATCATCCCGTCCTTGGCGATGTCGGTATAGACGATGGCGGACACGCCGTCGGCCTCGAAGCGGCGGGCCAGGTCCACCGCCTGCACGCTGCTCACCTCGGCCCAGCCGTCGGTGGCGACGAACCCGTCCTTGGCGTCCAGGCCGACGATCACCTTGCCCGGGAAGGCCTTGCAGGCCTCGGTGACGAACTCGGGCTCCTTCACCGCCTTGGTGCCGATGATCACGTAGCTGACGCCGGCCTTGACGTAGTGCTCGATGGTTTCCAGGGAACGGATGCCGCCGCCGATCTGGATCGGCAGGTTCGGGTAGCGCCTGGCGATGGCGGTGACCACCTCGCCGTTCACCGGCTTGCCCTCGAAGGCGCCGTTGAGGTCCACCAGGTGCAGGCGGCGGCAGCCACCTTCCACCCACTTGGCGGCCATGCTCACCGGGTCGTCGGAGAACACGGTGGAGTCTTCCATGCGGCCCTGGCGCAGGCGCACGCAGGCGCCGTCCTTCAGATCGATAGCGGGGATAATCAGCATCGGTTCAACCTGCTCGAAGTCAGTGGATTCGGTGTGGCGCTCAGGCTTTCTCGAGCGCCCACAAGTCGTTCTCGATGCTGTCGAACCTGTCCTTCAGGTGCGCCTGCACATCGGAGATCGCCTTGTTGTAGAAATGCGGTGCGAACTCGCGGGCGAAGAAATCCAGCACTTCCTCGGCCTCGAAGGCGCCCAGTTCCAGCTCGAAGCGCTCGGCCATGAAACGCTTGATGGCCAGCACGCCGTCCTGGGTCTGGGCGGCGTCTAGCTGCAGGCTGGGGGCCTTCTTCCCGCGGCTCATGGGCTTACCAGCGACCGTCCCAGGCGGCGAAGTTCTGCAGCAGTTGCAGCCCGTGGGTGTGGCTCTTTTCCGGGTGGAACTGCACGGCGAAGCGCGAGCCCTCGGCCAGCGCGGCGGCGAAGTCCTTGCCGTAATGGCCGCGACCGACCACCTGCTTGGGATTGCCGGCCTCGATGTAGTAGCTGTGCACGAAGTAGAAGCGCGCCAGGTCGGGGATGTTGTGCCAGAGCGGATGGGCCACGCTCTGCTGCACCTCGTTCCAGCCCATGTGCGGCACCTTCAGGTGCTCGCCGTCTTCCACCAGGTCCTTGCCGAAGAAGCGCACCTGGCCGGGGAACAGGCCGATGCAGTCGACGCCGTCGTTCTCCTCGCTGTGCTCCAGCAGCGCCTGCATGCCGACGCAGATGCCGAGGAACGGACGATCCTTGCTGACCTCACGCACCAGCTCGTCGAAGCCCAGGCGGCGGATCTCGGCCATGCAGTCGCGGATGGCGCCTACACCGGGGAAGACCACGCGGTCAGCCTCGCGGATCACGCTGGCGTCGCTGGTGACCAGCACGCGGCCGGCGCCGACATGCTCAAGGGCCTTGGCGACCGAGTGCAGGTTGCCCATGCCGTAATCGATGACCGCGACCGTCTGCATCAGAGCACGCCCTTGGTGGAGGGCATCTGGCCGGCCATGCGCGGATCGCGCTCGATGGCCATGCGCAGCGCGCGGCCGAAGGCCTTGAACACGGTCTCGATCTGGTGGTGGGTGTTGTGACCACGCAGGTTGTCGATGTGCAGGGTCACCAGGGCGTGGTTGACGAAGCCCTGGAAGAATTCCTGGAACAGGTCCACGTCGAAACCGCCGACGGTGGCACGGGTGAAGGGCACATGCATCTGCAGGCCCGGGCGGCCGGAGAAGTCGATCACCACGCGGGACAGGGCTTCATCCAGGGGCACATAGGAATGGCCGTAGCGAACGATGCCCTTCTTGTCGCCGATGGCCTGGGTGAAGGCCTGGCCGAGGGTGATGCCGACATCTTCCACAGTGTGGTGATCGTCGATATGCAGATCGCCCTTGCACTCGATGTCCAGGTCGATCAGGCCATGGCGGGCGATCTGGTCAAGCATGTGCTCGAGGAAGGGCACGCCGATATCGAAGCGGGCCTTGCCAGTGCCATCCAGGTTGATCGAAACCTTGATCTGGGTTTCCAGGGTATTGCGTTCGACGGACGCCGTACGTTCGGCCATCACCAGCTCCACAAAAGGCTCACGAAAAAAGAGCGCCATTATAGGCTGCGCCCTCCCGGCGCGGCTACCGACGGCGGTCGGCGACGTTTACACTGCCGGGCCGCGCCCGCACCGCCACCAGGAGCCACCATGCCCGTAGCCGTCGAGATCCTCTCCAGCCCCTCCGAGCAGGACCACGCCGACCTGGCGAAGATCTACGCCGACGCCCCGGACTGGCTACTGGCCCCCTATGCCAGCGCCGCCGAGCTGATTCAGCAGGGCCTGGCCGATGAGCGCCTGGTGGTTGGCCGCTTCAACGATCGCCTGCTGGGCGCCGCCCTGGTCGCGCGCCTCGACGAGGGCTGGCGGCTGTCCCATCTCTGCGTGCGCCAGGTCACCCGCCAGCGCGGCGTCGGCCGGCGCCTGGTGGAAGAAACCGCACGCCTGGCCCGTGAAGCCGGTACGACCCTGCGCCTGGCGGCACCCGCAGGCCACCTGGAGAGCCAGGCCCTGGCCGCGCGCCTGCACCTGCCGCTGGACAGCCTCTGAGCGCCACCCGCGCAAGGCGCTGAACCCGTGGCGAAAAACGCCATCCAAAGACCCTGACCCAGGCGCCGACCCCGCCCGGCGGCAGCCATGGCTGATGGCCCGGCGCTATACTCGGCACCTCAAATTCACCCGACCCACCACAAGGACTGGCCAATGAAAGCCTTCGGAAAAATCCTGGGCCTCATCTTTCTCGGGCTGCTGCTGATCATCGTGGCTGCGGGCTTTGCCCTGACCCACCTGTTCGACCCGAATGACTACAAGGACGAGATCCAGCAACTGGCCCGCGACAAGGCCAACCTCGAGCTGACCCTCAAGGGCGACATCGGCTGGAGCCTGTTCCCCTGGCTCGGGCTCGAACTGCACCAAGCCACCCTCGCCAGCCCCGCTACGCCGGAGAAGCCCTTCGCCGATCTCGACATGATCGGCCTGTCGGTGCGGGTGCTGCCGCTGCTGCGCCGCGAAGTGCAGATGAGCGACATCCGTGTCGTGGGCCTGAATCTCGAC
Organism: Pseudomonas furukawaii; assembly: GCF_002355475.1. NCBI lineage: Bacteria > Pseudomonadati > Pseudomonadota > Gammaproteobacteria > Pseudomonadales > Pseudomonadaceae > Metapseudomonas > Metapseudomonas furukawaii. Next base: position 5,844,062 of record NZ_AP014862.1, read on the forward strand.
CTGCAGCGCGACGAGAAAGGCAAGGGCAACTGGGAAGACATCGGCCGCCCGCCCCAGTCCCCCGAAGGCGGCCCGGAGAACCGCTCGGCCGCACCCACCGCAGCACCCCGCCCCACTGGCGCGGAGGAACCGGCGCGCCCGATCAAGCTGGACATCGACAGCCTGACCCTGAGCAATGCACGTATCGACTACAGCGACGCCAAGTCCGGCCGGCAATTCAGCGCCGAAGGCATCGAACTGACCACCGGCGCCATCCGTGAAGGCGCCAGCATCCCCCTCAAACTGAGTGCCTTCTTCGGCACCAACCAGCCGGTGATGCGCGCCAAGACCGAGCTCACCGCCAACCTGCGCTTCGAGCGCGCGCTCAAGCGCTACCAGCTGGAAGACCTCAAGCTCAACGGCGAAGCCTCCGGCGAACCGCTCAAAGGCAAGACCCTCGCCTTCAACGCCCAGGGCCAGTTGCTGGCGGACCTGGCAGCCAACGTCGCCGAATGGAACAGCCTGAAGCTCTCCGCCAACGAGCTGCGCGCCCTGGGCGACGTCAAATTGCGCGATCTGGACAAGACGCCCCGTCTCGAAGGTGGCCTGTCCATCGCCAAACTGGACCTGCGCGCCTTCCTCACGGGCCTCGGCGTGGAACTACCGCCCATGAGCGACGCCACCGCCCTGCAGAAGTTCGAGCTGGTGACCCGGCTTGCCGGCAGCCCGGACAGCCTTGCCCTGGAAGGCCTGAACCTCAAGCTGGACGGCAGCACCTACACGGGACGCATCGCCGTGGCCGACTTCGCCAGCCGCGCCCTGCGGATACAGCTCAAAGGCGACAAGCTGGACCTGGACCGCTACCTGCCGCCCAAGTCCAAGGCCTCGCAGGACGCCCAGAGCGCTCGCCAGGCCGAAGTGAAGGGCACCGTGGCCGCCGCCAGCCAGGGCACCACGCCGCTTCCCAACGCCCCGACCCAACTGGCCTGGAGCGAAACGCCCATGCTGCCGGTCGACCCGCTGCGCAAACTGGACCTGGAAGCCACCCTCGACCTCGGCCAGTTCAGCGTCGACAAGCTGCCCATGGAGGATGTCAGCCTCAAGGCCCTGGGCAAGGGCGGCCTGCTGACGCTGGAGGAGCTGCGCGGCGACCTCTTCGACGGCAACTTCACCGTCAGCGCCCAACTCGACGTTCGACCCGCTGTTCCGCTGCTCAAGGCCCAGAAGCGCGTCAACCGGGTACCGGTGGAGAAACTCCTCCAGGCCCGGGGCCAGAAGCCGCCCGTGCGTGGCCAACTGGACCTGACCGCCGACATCACCACCAGCGGCAACAGCCAGAAGGCCTGGGTAGACGGCCTCAACGGCACCGCCAGCTTCGTCCTGAACGATGGCGCGCTGCTGGATGCCAACCTGGAGCAGCAGCTCTGCCAGGGCATCGCCACCCTCAACCGCAAGACGCTCTCCAGCACCCGCAGCAGTGCCGAGACCCCCTTCCGCGAGCTCAAGGGCTCCCTGGTGTTCAACAACGGCGTCGCCAGCAACCAGGACCTGCGCGCCAGCATTCCCGGCCTCAGCGTCAAGGGCGACGGTGCGGTGGACCTGCGCGTACTCGGCCTCGACTACCGGCTGGGAGTCGTCATCGAAGGGGACAAGAGCGACATGCCGGATCCGGCGTGCCAGGTGAACGAGCGCTACGTGGGCATCGAATGGCCCCTGCGCTGCCGCGGCCCGCTGGAGCTGGGCGCCAAGGCCTGCCGCCTGGACAAGGACGGCATGGGCAAGGTGGCCGCCAGGCTCGCCGGCGACAAGCTCAGCGAAAAGCTCGAGGAGAAGCTCGGCGACAAGGTCAGCCCGGAACTCAAGGACGCGCTTAAAGGGCTGTTCAAGCAATGACGCCCGAGCAGTTCTCAAGCGCCGTCCTCGACTGGTACGACCACCACGGACGCAAGGACCTGCCCTGGCAACAGGGCATCACCCCGTACCGGGTCTGGGTCTCCGAGATCATGCTGCAGCAGACCCAGGTCAGCACGGTGCTCGGCTACTTCGACCGCTTCATGGAGGCCCTGCCCAGGGTCCAGGACCTGGCGGCCGCCCCCGAGGACGAAGTGCTTCACCTGTGGACCGGCCTGGGCTACTACACCCGGGCCCGCAACCTGCAGAAGACGGCGCAGCGGGTGGTGGCCGAATACGGCGGCGAATTCCCCCGGGACGTCGACCGGCTCGCCGAGCTGCCCGGCATCGGCCGCTCCACCGCCGGCGCCATCGCCAGCCTCTCCATGGGCCTGCGCGCCCCCATCCTCGACGGCAACGTCAAGCGCGTGCTGGCCCGTTACGTGGCCCAGGAGGGCTACCCGGGAGAACCCAGGGTCGCCCGGCAACTCTGGGAGGTGGCCGAGCGTTTCACCCCCCAGGTGCGGGTCAACCACTACACCCAGGCGATGATGGACCTGGGCGCCACCCTCTGTACCCGCAGCAAGCCCAGCTGCCTGCTCTGCCCCTTGCAGAGCGGTTGCCGGGCGCACCAGCTTGGCCGGGAAACCGCCTATCCCGCTCCGAAACCGCGCAAGGCCCTGCCGCAGAAGCGCACTCTGATGCCGCTGCTGGCCAGCCGCGACGGTGCCATCCTGCTCTATCGCCGCCCGTCCAGCGGACTCTGGGGCGGGCTCTGGAGCCTGCCGGAACTGGATGACCTCGACGCCCTGTCGCCGCTTGCCAGCCAACGTGGGCTGCGCCTGGGCGAGCGACGCGAACTGCCGGGGCTGACCCATACTTTCAGCCACTTCCAGCTAGCCATCGAGCCCTGGCTGGTGGAGGTCGAGGGCGAAGCCCCCGCCGTGACCGAGGGCGACTGGCTCTGGTATAACCTCGCCACCCCGCCGCGCCTGGGGCTCGCCGCCCCGGTGAAGAAATTGCTCAAGCGCGCGGCCGATGCATTGAACGCAGGAGATTCGTGATGACCCGCACCGTGATGTGCCGCAAATTCAAAGAGGAACTGCCGGGCCTGGAGCGGCCGCCGTACCCGGGCGCCAAGGGCGAGGACATCTTCAACAACGTCTCGAAGAAAGCCTGGGATGAATGGCAGAGCCACCAGACCATGCTGATCAACGAGCGTCGCCTGAACATGATGAACGCCGAGGACCGCAAGTTCCTCCAGGCCGAAATGGACAAGTTCCTCTCCGGCGAGGAATACGCCCAGGCCGAGGGCTATGTGCCCCCAAGCGCGTAACCGCCCGTAATAACTAAATTTTTTTTCAGAAGGGTGTTGACGAGGGGCCGGCAAATCCGTCTAATAGCGCCCCGTTGCCCAGGTAGCTCAGTCGGTAGAGCAGGGGATTGAAAATCCCCGTGTCGGCGGTTCGATTCCGTCCCTGGGCACCACTAATACCGTCAAGAAGCCCCAGCCAAGCGCTGGGGCTTTTTGTTTTCGGCGCTCGCAGGCGGCGCCGGACAAAGCGCATGGCCCTGCACCACGATTTGCCCCCTCCATCGGCCTCTCACACTAAGCGGCTGATTCATAAAGAGAAAGCGCAATACAGGCGACCGCCACCGGGAAAAACGCCGGAGCAGCCTGTTTCCGCGACTTTTTAGCCACCGCGACAAGCAACTGTAGCGATGCGACAACCTGCCACGCCGGGCCGCTCCAAGGGCCTCCCCACGCTTGGCGCGTGGCAAAGCGCTATGCTAGCTTCCCCCTCGCCAGGAAGGCCGCCCCACCGCCAGAGTGCCCCGAAAAACAAGAGGATCCCCCATGGCCCAAGCCACGCCAGCGCTTGAAATTCGCAACCTTCACAAACGCTACGGCGAACTCGAAGTGCTCAAGGGCATCTCCCTCACCGCCAAAGACGGTGATGTGATCTCGATCCTCGGCTCCTCCGGCTCCGGCAAGTCCACCTTCCTGCGCTGCATCAACCTGCTGGAGAACCCCCATGAAGGGCAGATCCTCGTAGCAGGTGAAGAACTCAAGCTGAAGAAGAGCCGCAACGGCGAACTGGTCGCAGCCGACAACCGGCAGATCAATCGCATGCGCAGCGAGATCGGCTTCGTCTTCCAGAACTTCAACCTCTGGCCGCACATGTCGGTGCTCGACAACATCATCGAAGCGCCACGCCGCGTGCTGGGCCAGAGCAAGGCCGAGGCCACCGAGATCGCCGAAGCCCTGCTGGCCAAGGTCGGCATCGCCGACAAGCGCCACGTCTATCCGACCCAGCTCTCCGGTGGCCAGCAGCAGCGCGCGGCCATCGCCCGCACCCTGGCCATGCAGCCCAAGGTCATCCTCTTCGATGAGCCCACCTCGGCGCTGGACCCGGAAATGGTACAAGAAGTGCTTAACGTGATCCGCGCGCTGGCCGAGGAAGGCCGCACCATGCTGCTGGTCACCCACGAAATGAACTTCGCCCGCAACGTCTCCAGCGAAGTGGTGTTCCTGCACCAGGGGCTGGTGGAGGAACAGGGACCGCCGGCCCAGGTATTTGACAACCCGCAATCGGCGCGCTGTAAACAGTTCATGTCCAGCAATCGCTAAAACACGGAGCAATGTCGCAATGAAGAACTACAAGAAGATTCTGCTGGCTGCGGCCGCCACCCTGGCTTTCGGCAGCAGCGCCATCGCCGCCGAGAAGCTGAAGATCGGCACCGAAGGCGCCTACCCGCCCTTCAACCTGATCGACGCCAGTGGCCAGGTCGGCGGCTTCGACGTGGAGATCGCCCAGGCGCTCTGCGCCAAGATGAAGGCCGAATGCGAAGTGGTGACCTCCGACTGGGACGGCATCATCCCCGCCCTGAACGCCAAGAAGTTCGACTTCCTCGCCGCCTCCATGTCCATCACCGAGGAGCGCAAGCAGGCCGTCGACTTCACCGACCCCTACTACACCAACAAGCTGCAGTTCATCTCCGCCAAGGGCAATGACTTCAAGACCGACAAGGCCAGCCTGAAAGGCAAGGTCATCGGCGCCCAGCGTGCGACCATCGCCGGCACCTGGCTGGAAGACAACATGGCCGACGTGGTGGACATCAAGCTCTACGACACCCAGGAGAACGCCTACCTCGACCTGTCCTCGGGCCGCCTCGATGGCGTCCTGGCCGACAAGTTCGTGAACTGGGAATGGCTGAAGAGCGATGCCGGCAAGGACTTCGAGTTCAAGGGCGACCCTGTGTTCGACAACGACAAGATCGCCATCGCCGTGCGCAAGGGCGATCCTCTGCGCGAGAGGCTGAACACCGCACTGAAGGAAATCGTTGCTGACGGTACCTACAAGAAGATCAACGACAAGTACTTCCCCTTCAGCATCTATTGACCTGCCCATCCGGTGTCGCCCGACGGCGGCACCGGATCCTGAGCTCCCATGACCCTAGACCTCCACGGATTCGGCCCGGCCCTGGCCGCGGGCACCCTCATGACCATCAAGCTGGCCCTTTCGGCGCTGGCGGTGGGACTGGTGCTCGGCCTGCTCGGCGCACTGGCCAGAACGTCGCCCTACAAGCCGCTGCAGTGGCTCGGCGGCACCTACTCCACCATCGTGCGCGGCGTGCCCGAACTGCTCTGGGTCCTGCTGATCTACTTCGGCACGGTGAACATGATGCGCGCCCTGGGCGAGTGGCTCGGCATACCCGACCTCGAACTCAGCGCCTTCGCCGCCGGCACCATCGCCCTCGGCCTGTGCTTCGGCTCCTACGCCACCGAAGTGTTCCGTGGCGCCATCCTCGCCATTCCCAAGGGGCACCGGGAGGCCGGCATGGCCTTGGGCCTGTCGAAAGGCCGCATCCTCTGGCGCCTGATCCTGCCGCAGATGTGGCGTATCGCCCTGCCGGGCCTCGGCAACCTGTTCATGATCCTGATGAAGGACACCGCGCTGGTGTCGGTGATCGGTCTCGAAGAGATCATGCGCCGCTCGCAGATCGCCGTGACCGCCAGCAAGGAACCCTTCACCTTCTACATGGTGGCCGCCTTCATCTACCTGGGCCTGACCATCCTCGCGATGATCGGCATGCACTGGCTTGAGAAGCGCGCGGGCCGTGGCTTCAAGCGGAGCGCAGCATGAACTGGGAAGTGATCCTCAAATACCTGCCGCAACTGGCGCAGGGCGCCATCCTCACCCTGGAACTGGTCGCCATCGCCGTCGTCGCCGGCCTGATCCTGGCCCTGCCCATGGGCATCGCCCGCGCCTCGCGCCACTGGTACGTCCGCGCCCTGCCCTACGGCTACATCTTCTTCTTCCGCGGCACGCCGCTGCTGGTGCAGCTGTTCCTGGTCTACTACGGCCTGGCCCAGTTCGACGCCGTGCGCAAGGGACCGCTCTGGGTCTACCTGCGGGACCCCTTCTGGTGCGCGGTCATCACCATGACGCTGCACACCGCGGCCTACATCGCGGAGATCCTCCGGGGCGCCATCCAGGCCGTCCCCCCGGGCGAGATCGAGGCCGCACGCGCCCTGGGCATGTCCCGCGCGCAGGCGCTGTTCTACATCATCCTGCCTCGCGCGGCGCGCATCGGCCTGCCGGCCTACAGCAACGAAGTGATCCTGATGATCAAGGCCAGCGCCCTGGCCAGCACCGTGACGCTGCTGGAGCTCACCGGCATGGCCCGGACCATCATTGCCCGCACCTACCTGCCGGTGGAGATCTTCTTCGCCGCCGGCCTGTTCTACCTGCTGATGACCTACGTACTGGTCCAGGCCTTCCGCCAGCTCGAGCGCAAGCTCCGGGTGGACGCCCTGCAAGGCCGCTGAGCCCCGCACCGCTCCTCGCCGGCAAGGTGAGGAGCGGTGACGCCGGTGATATCATCGGCGCCCTCCTCCACCCCGCCGCTCCACCAGCATGATCAGCCCACCCCCCCTCCAGGGCCCGCAACTGCGGGAACGATTCGACGCCCTGGACAGTTTCCTTCTCCAGCACCAGTACCTCTGGCGGCCCGCGCCGTTCACCGAGCTGGAACTGCCCTGGGAAACCCGCCACCCGGAGCTGGCGCGCTGGCTGCGCGCCCGCTCCCTGGAGGAGGCGGACGCCATTCACAATCACCCGGAGCGATTGCCGGCGCCGGCACCTTATCCACAACTGGCGGAACGCTCCGCCAGCTTGAGCGAAGTGGTGCCGCTGCCGGTCGCGCGCAGCGAATCGATCCCCACGGCATTCACCCTCGATGTCCCAGGCCGCAAGTGGGAACAGATCGAGGCCTTCGCCAGTCGCCTCGCGTTCCGGCAGCCCCCCGCCCACTGGCTGGACTGGTGCTCCGGCAAGGGGCATCTGGGACGGCGCCTGGCCCATGACGGCACCCCGCTCACCTGCATCGAACTGGACCCGCAACTGGTGGAGAGCGGCCAGGCATTGAGCCTGCGCCTCGGCCTCGACGCCCGTCACCGGCAGCAGGACGCACTGGCTGACGACGCCATCGCGCAGATCCGTCCCGAGCACACGCCGGTCGCCCTGCATGCCTGCGGCGATCTCCATGTACGCCTGATGCAGTTGGCCAGCACCCTCGGCTGCCGGCAACTGGCCGTGGCGCCCTGCTGCTACAACCGCATCCAGGTGCCGCATTACCAGCCGCTCTCCGCAGCGGCCGGAGGCTCGGCCCTGCGCCTCAGCCAGGCCGACCTGCGCCTGCCCCTGAGCGAGACCGTCACGGCCGGCGCCCGGGTTCGCCGCCAGCGCGATCAGTCCATGGCCCGGCGACTGGCATTCGATCTACTGCAACGGGAGTTGACCGGAGAGGACCGCTACCTGCCTGTTCCCTCGCTCGCCAGCAGTTGGCTGGACAAACCATTCGCCCGCTATTGCCGGGACCTCTGCGCACTCAGGCAACTGCCGGCCCCCGCCGAACGGGACTGGCAAGCACTGGAAACCGCCGGCTGGCATCGCCTGGCCCAGGTGCGCAACCTGGAGCTGCCCCGAAGCCTGTTCCGCCGCCCGCTGGAACTCTGGCTCCTCCTGGACCGGGCCCTCTTTCTGGAAGAACAGGGCTACCAGGTCAGGCTGGGCAGCTTCTGCGATGTCCGCCTGACTCCCCGAAACATCCTGCTGCTGGCGGAGCGCTGAGGTTACCCACAGAAGCTGTGGATAACTTTGTTGATTAAATCTGGGCAGATTCCCGCAATGGACTGCCCATCAGCTTTCGAAAGGCTGGACATTTTTTGCTCAACGGCCCCGCCACCAATGAAATCAAGGGTTTGCACAATACCGAGACACAGCGCACAAACCGGAGGCATGAAGGTGCCGGCAATCCTATCCATTGTGCATAAGCATCCGGGCCAGTGGCGCGCGAAAGCCTCCATCACCCCGTCAGAACGGTTTACTCTGCCTGCCCAATCGCTATAATGCGCGCCTCAATGCCGGTATAGCTCAGCTGGTAGAGCAACTGACTTGTAATCAGTAGGTCCCGGGTTCGATTCCTGGTGCCGGCACCATATAAACAAAGGCCCGCAGAGATGCGGGCCTTTGTTTTTGGAAGCTACACGTAACAAGCCACCGTGAAGGTGCTCCACGGATTGGTTTCAGTTCATCGCCTCAGTAGTCGGTTCGCTGGCCTGGCCAGCAGCTGTCGTCGCCCTTGCCTTCCTGGTGCGCGCACCGCCCACCAAGTTGATCCCGCGACTTCGCACCGTGAAATACGGGGAGCTGCAGCTCAGCCAGCCAGCCGAGGGTTTCCTGTTCCAGTTGGTCTTCGGTCATTCGTCTGCCTTACCTGGCGTGGGTATCACAACGATTTGCGCCGGTACTGTTGTACCGGGCTTCGCGGTGATGCGGGATCAGTCATTTCGATCAAGCCAGCCGCCAAGGCCGGCTTGAGATAGTTCTGGGTAAAGGTGGGGCGATGCGACAAGCCCAGCCGCTGCATCAGCTCGCTGGACTTGAGCGCCACCCCGGGTGGCAGTGCCTGCAGCAGGCGGACTACTTGATCGGTTACTTGCTCGTTTACTTGATCGCTCTGACCAGCCTCCTGCAGAGCTTGGCGCAACGCAGCCAGCATGAACTCCACGAACGGCGTGGCTTCGGCCGCCTGGTCAGCAGCCGCCAGCGCCGTGTAATAGGACTCTTGCTGGTCTCGGATCACCGTCTCCACCGGCAGGTAGGCCAGCACCGGCCGCCACTGGCTGAGGATCAGGGTCTGCCACAAACGCCCCATGCGCCCGTTACCGTCGGCGAAGGGGTGGATGAATTCGAACTCATAATGGAACACACAACTGGCGATCAGCGGATGCCAGTCACTGGCGCCGAGCCAGCGCAGCAGATCCCGCATCAAAGAGGCGACTCGACTGGCCGGCGGCGCCATGTGCAGCAAACGGCCCTCGCGGTAGATACCGACACCGCCCTGGCGATAACGTCCGGCGTCATCAATCAGCCCCTGCATCAGCAGCGCATGAGCAGCCAGCAGATCGGCCTGTCGTTGTTGCTGCCAGCCAGGCATGGCGTCATAGGCAGCGAAGGCATTACGCACTTCCTGAATTTCTCGCGGCAGCCCCAGCACCCGCTTGCCATCGAGCACCGCCGTGACCTGTTCGACGCTCAGGGTGTTGTTCTCGATGGCCAACGAAGCCTGAATAGTGCGAATGCGATTGCCCCGGCGCAGCTGCGGCGTCAGCGCCTCACTGCGCTGCGCAGTCAGCCGCCCGACCTGTTCACTGATCTCGGCGACCAGAGCCAGCATCTGGGGTGTCAGGGTCAACGGCGGCTGGTAGCGCTTCATGCACTCAGCTCCATCGGGGCTTGAAGGTTCGCTTGATACCCTAGCGGAAGACCCACTGTTTCTGCGTCCACCAGAGAGTCCGCATCCAGGTCAAAGGGCAACACCCACAGGCTCATGTCGTCGCCGAAATCGAAAGCCGGCAACGACCTTTGCAGCCCCGACCAATAGGGGTAAATCAGCACCAGCCTGGGTACACCTGACCGCACCACTCCGGTCCCGCCCCTTGGCCAGCACGCCTTCCTCGATCAGGCCGTCACGCGCCGCCCAGAAAACGTACTCGGTCAGTTGCGGGATTTGCCCACGCACACGTTCCAGAAGGGATTGGTTGCCAGTGGTGTTGCCATCTACCGGCACCGCTGCGAGCAAGGCAGCGCGCAGGTCGTTGAGGTCAGTCATGTACTGCTCCATCACCAGTACGCAGCAATGGCTGCGCCTTGAGCATTCAAAATACGTCTATCGGGTGAAAGGTTCGTCAATCACAGGCAGGTCAGGGCATCAAACGCCTGCACCGCCTCAGACTCCCTGGACCGAGGCGCCAGAAAGCGAAGAATGCCGCATTATCCTTGTGGAATACGCCGTTTGCACGGGCGTTCTGTGCCCTGAATCCGTCCACTTATCAACTAGTCATCCCAGCGATCATCCTTGTCCAGATCGCGGTCTTCGGCCTGGACGAATGCGCCGAGCGTCAAGGCCAGCAGCAGGACGAGCGTGCGCATCTCATACCTCCTCGGGCTCCGGCTCGTGTTCGAGCAGGTTGAGCTCAAGATCAGCCCTGTCGCCCCACGCTTCGGTGATCTCCCCTTTCACTGCCACGCCCAACTGGCGGAAGTCGCTGACCTGTTTGACCAGGTTGCCCTTGCCCTGCACCAGTTGGTCGCAGGCCTTCCTGTAGGCGTCCTGGGCTTTTTCCAGGCTTTTGCCCACGCCGTCCATGCTGCCGAGGAAAGCGCGCAGCTTGTCGTAGACCTTGGCTACGCGCTCAGCCAGCTCGGCGGTGTGCTTGTTCTGGTCCTCGAATGGCCACAGTTGGCGCACGATGTTCAGGCTGGTCAGGAGAGTGGTCGGCGTGGCAACCAGCACGTTCTGCTCGATGGCCTTCTGGAACAGGGTTTCATCCGCCTTGAGCGCCTTGACGAAGGCGGACTCGATCGGCACGAACATGAAGACCATCTCCGGAGCATTCAGCCCGGGCAGGTCGAAGCAATGCCAGTCGGCAAGCTCCTTGATGCGCTGGCCGACGGCCGCCACATGCTCGCCCAGGGCAGCAAACATCAAAGGCAGCGTGACATGCTCACGCGACAACCACCTTGAAAATCGCCGGCGATGCGAGGCCTTTTTGCATTTCTGGACGACCACAAAGCCCCGCTTGAAACACTCCAATGGGGAAAAGGAATACAAAAGACGGCTAATATCCAGTCTTGCATCAGGCACTTACTGCCAACACTCTATGCCCCTCCCGCAACAGCCAGGACAATGAGCTATGCGTATTTTGGTCACCGGCGGAGCCGGCTTCATCGGCTCAGCGCTGGTTCGCCACCTGCTGACCGAAACCCAGCATGAAGTTTTCAACGTCGACAAACTGACCTACGCCGGAAACCTCGAGTCCCTCGCTCCAGTCGCGGCCAGTCCGCGCTACCGCTTCCTGCAAGCGGACATCTGCGACCGAGCGGCCATGGACGAGGCCCTGCGCGACTTCCAGCCCGACGCCGTGATGCACCTGGCCGCCGAGTCCCACGTGGACCGCTCCATCGACGGCCCCAGCGCCTTCATCCAGACCAACATCGTCGGCACCTACAGCCTGCTGGAAAGCGTGCGTGCCTACTGGCTGGGCCTGGATCAGGAGCGCAAGGCCGCCTTCCGCTTCCATCACATCTCCACCGACGAGGTGTACGGCGACCTGCATGGCGCGGATGATCTCTTCACCGAGACCACGCCCTACGCGCCCAGCTCTCCCTACTCCGCCAGCAAGGCGGCGTCCGACCACCTGGTCCGCGCCTGGAGTCGCACCTACGGACTGCCGGTACTGCTGACCAACTGCTCGAACAACTACGGCCCCTATCACTTCCCCGAGAAGCTGATCCCGCTGATGATCCTCAATGCCCTGGACGGCAAGCCGCTGCCCGTCTATGGCAATGGCCAGCAGATCCGCGACTGGCTCTTCGTCGAGGACCACGCTCGCGCCCTGATGGAAGTGGTGACCCGCGGCAAGCTGGGCGAGACCTACAACATCGGCGGGCACAACGAGCAGAAGAACCTCGACGTGGTGCGCGCCATCTGCGCCCTGCTGGAAGAACTGGCGCCGGAGAAGCCTGCCGGCGTCGCCCGCTACGAAGACCTGATCACCTATGTCCAGGACCGTCCCGGCCACGACCTGCGCTATGCCATCGACGCCGGCAAGATCGAGCGCGAGCTGGGCTGGACGCCGAGGGAGACCTTCGAGACGGGCCTGCGCAAGACGGTCCGCTGGTACCTGGACAACCGGGAATGGTGCCGTCATGTGCAGGACGGCAGCTATCAAGGTGAACGCCTGGGAGCCTCGGCATGAAAGGGATCGTCCTGGCGGGAGGCTCCGGCACCCGTCTCCACCCCATTACCCTGGGCGTGTCCAAGCAACTCCTGCCGATCTACGACAAGCCGATGATCTACTACCCGATCTCGGTGCTGATGCTGGCCGGCATCCGCGAGATCCTGGTGATCTCCACCCCCCATGACCTGCCCCAGTACCGGGGCCTGCTGGGCGACGGCAGCCAGTTCGGCGTGACCTTCAGCTATGCGGAGCAGCCCTCTCCGGACGGCCTGGCCCAGGCCTTCCTGATCGGCGAGGACTTCATCGGCGACGACTCGGTGTGCCTGATCCTCGGCGACAACATCTTCCACGGCCAGCATTTCACCGAAAAACTGAAGCGCGCGGCCCAGGCCCCCTCCGGCGCCACCGTCTTCGGTTACTGGGTCAAGGATCCGGAGCGCTTCGGCGTGGTGGACTTCGACGACCAGGGCAACGCCCTCTCCATCGAGGAGAAGCCGGCCAAACCCAAGTCCAGCTACGCGGTCACCGGCCTGTATTTCTACGACAACGACGTGATCCGAATCGCCAGGTCGGTCAAACCGTCCGCCCGTGGCGAACTTGAAATCACCGATGTGAACAATGCCTACCTGGCACGCGGCGACCTCCGGGTGGAACGCTTCGGCCGGGGCTTCGCCTGGCTCGACACCGGCACCCACGACAGCCTGCTGGAGGCTTCGCAGTACGTGCAGACCATCGAACACCGCCAGGGACTCAAGGTGGCGTGCCTGGAAGAGATCGCCTTCCAGAACGGCTGGATCGACACCCCTCAGTTGCTCGCCCGAGCCAAGGCCTTCGGCAAGACGGGCTACGGCCAGTACCTGTTCAAGATCGCTGGAGAAGACGAGTGAAAGCGACACCCACGGCCATTCCCGACGTCATCGTCCTCGAGCCCCGAGTGTTCGGCGATGAGCGCGGCTTTTTCTTCGAAAGCTTCAACGCTCGCGCCTTCACCGAGGCCACGGGCCTCGAGCGCGACTTCGTCCAGGACAACCACTCCCGCTCCCAGCGTGGCGTCCTCCGGGGCCTGCACTATCAGCTCCAGAGCGCTCAGGGAAAGCTGGTACGCGTGGTCCAGGGCGAGGTCTTCGATGTGGCGGTGGATATCCGCCGCAGCTCGCCGACCTTCGGCCGCTGGGTCGGCGTCCACCTCTCCGCCGAGAACAAACGCCAGCTATGGATTCCCGAAGGCTTCGCCCACGGTTTCCTGGTGCTCAGCGAATCCGCCGAGTGCCTCTACAAGACCACCGACTACTACGCCCCCGAGCATGAGCGCTGCATCCGCTGGAACGATCCTGACCTGGCCATCGACTGGCCCCTCAAGGACGCCCCGCAGCTCTCCGCCAAGGACCAGGCCGGCAGCGCCTTCAAGGATGCGGACCTGTTCCCATGAAGATCCTCGTGACAGGCAGCAGCGGCCAGCTCGCCCGCGAGCTCGGACTGGCCCTCGCTGACCGGGCCGACGTGGTGAACCTGGGTCGCGCGCAACTGGACCTGAGCCACCCCGAGCCCCTTCGTCAGCGCGTCCGCGCCGAAGCGCCGGACCTGCTGATCAACGCCGCCGCCCATACCGCCGTGGACCAGGCGGAGCGCGAGCCCGAAGCGGCCTTCGCCCTCAACGCCACCGCCCCCGGGCTGCTGGCCGAGGCGGCCGCGGACCTGGGCATCCCACTGGTCCACTACTCCACGGACTACGTCTTCGACGGCGAAAAAGCCGGGGCCTATGGCGAGGAGGACCCCACCCATCCGCTGGGCGTCTATGGGCGCAGCAAGCTCGCCGGAGAACGGGCCATCCAGTCCGTTGGCGGCGAACACCTGATCCTCCGCACCTCGTGGGTCTACGCCCTGCACGGGCGCAACTTTCTCCTCACGATGCAGCGCCTGCTGCAGGAACGCGACGAGCTGAGGGTGGTGGACGACCAGGTCGGCGCCCCCACCTGGGCCGGCAGCATCGCCCAGGCGACGGCGCGGCTGGTGGACGGCTGGCAGGCGGGCAATCGCCACTGGGGGCTCTACCACCTGAGCTGCGCTGGGGAAACCTCCTGGTTCGGCTTCGCCAGCGCCATCGCCGAACGCCTCAAGGCCGAGGGCAAGCGCTGCGCGCACCTGGTTCCCATTCCCTCCAGCGAGTACCCCACGCCCGCCAGGCGCCCCCTCAACTCGCGCCTGGACTGCGGCAAGCTGGCCCGCGACTGGCAGGTGCGCTTGCCGGATTGGCGCGACGCGCTGGACGCCTGCCTGGCGGATACCCGTCCTCGGGGCTGATCCCTGGCCCGCAGGCCCGGACCGGGATTTTCCCGATAACGGCCTGCGATGCCGATGCCATAATGCGCCCATCCCCCAGCGCACAGTGACCCCATGAGCACCATCCCTCTCCCCCCTCGCCCCCGCTGGCGCAGCCTGGTCGTGCTGGGACTGCTGCTGCTCCCCCTGCTCTGGCCGCTGCAGCATTTCAGCGAGCGCTACTACCGCCAGTCCCTGGAGGAACAGAACCGCCAGACCCTGGACCTCTACGTCGCCAACCTGCTGGGCACCCTGCACCGCTACGAAGTGCTGCCGCCGATCCTGGCCGACCTGCCGCCCCTGCGGGCCCTGCTGGCCAACCCCGGCGACGGCGGATTGCAGGCGGCGGCCAACCAGGTGCTGGCCGCCGTGCGCCAGGACACCGGCGCCGACGTCATCTACCTGATGAGCCCCTCCGGAATCACCCTGGGCTCCTCCAACTGGGACCAGCCCGACAGCTTCGTCGGCCGCAACTTCGCCTATCGCCCGTACTTCCGCGAGGCACTGGCGGGTAACCAGGGGCGCTTCTTCGGTCTCGGCACCACCTCCCGCAAGCGGGGTTACTTCTTCGCCAGCCCGGTGCGCGATGGCCAGCGCATCGTCGGCATCCTGGTGGTCAAGGTGGACCTGGACGACGCCGAAACCCTCTGGGGCAAGACGCCGGAGCAGTTGATGGTGACCGACGCCAATGGCGTGGTGATCATCTCCTCCCGCAGCGACTGGCGCTTCCACGCCACCCGCCCGCTGGACAATGCCGAGCGAGCCGCCATAGTCGCCAACCAGCCCTATCCGACGCAGGCGCCACCGCCCCTCGCGCTGGAGGAGCGGGCCTGGATCACCCAGAGCCGCGAGCTGACGGAAACCGGGCTCACCGCCAGCATCCTCGCCCCGCGCCAGTTGATCGACCGCCAGGTGAGCACCACGGTGGCCATCGGCGGTGCCGTGCTGCTGGCCCTGCTCCTGCTGCTGGGCCTGCTGATGCAACGCCGCCGCCACTACCTCGACCGCATCGCCCTGGACGCCCAGGCCCGTCGCGAGCTGGAGATGCGCGTGCTGGAGCGCACCCAGGACCTGGAAGCCCTGAACAGCCGGCTGAAGGACGAAGTGCTGGAGCGGGAGCAGGCCCAGCAGGAACTGGTGCGCGCCCAGGACGAACTGGTGCAGGCCGGCAAGCTGTCGGCCCTCGGCACCATGTCCGCCAGCATCAGCCATGAACTCAACCAGCCCCTGGCGGCCATTCGCAGCTATGCCGACAACGCGGGCGTGCTGCTGGACCACCAGCGCATCGGGGACGCCCGGGGCAACCTCCAGCAGATCAGCGAACTCACCGGGCGCATGGCGTCCATCATCGCGCACCTGCGCGCCTTCGCCCGGCGTGATCGCCACGCCCCGGAGAGCGTGGCCCTGCAACCCGCCCTGGACGACGCCCTGGCCCTGCTGGCCAAGCGCCGCCGGGCGATGGACGTGGAACTGATCCGCGACCTGCCGGACGCCCCGCTCTGGGTCCAGGCGGGGGAGACCCGCCTCCGCCAGGTACTGGGCAACCTGCTGGCCAACGCCCTCGACGCCCTCGCGGAAAGGCCCCAGCCACGGCGCATCTGGATCAGCGCCGAAACCACCGGGGACGGCGTGGCGCTGCACCTGCGGGACAACGGCCCCGGCTTCTCCGAAGAGGCCCTGCGCCGCGCCCGGGAGCCCTTCTTCACCACCAAGACCAGCACCCAGGGCCTTGGCCTGGGGCTGGCCATCTGCGATAGCCTGATGCGCGCCCTGGGCGGCGAACTGGTCTTCGCCAACCACCCGGAAGGTGGCGCGCTGCTGACCCTGCGCCTGCGCAATGCCGCCCCCGGCGTCATCCCCCAGCCTCCCGAGGACCTCACCGCATGACCGACACCCTTGACGCCCGCACCCAGGTGCTGCTGATCGACGACGACCCGCACCTGCGCCAGGCCCTCAGCCAGACCCTCGACCTGGCCGGCCTCAAGGTGCAGGTCCTGGGCGACGCCCAGGGCGTCGCGGAGCGTATCGACAGGGATTGGGCCGGCGTGGTCGTCACCGACATCCGCATGCCCGGGATCGACGGCCTGGAGCTGCTGCGCCAGCTGCGCGAACGCGACCCCGACCTGCCGGTGCTGCTGATCACCGGCCACGGCGATGTGCCCCTGGCGGTCCAGGCCATGCGCGCCGGCGCCTACGACTTCCTTGAAAAGCCCTTCCCCAGCGACCAGTTGCTGGACAGCGTGCACCGCGCCCTCGACCTGCGTCGGCTGGTGCTGGAAAACCGCAGCCTGCGCCTGGCGCTCTCCGATCGCCAGCAGCTCAGCGGGCGCCTGGTGGGCCAGTCACCCGCCATGCAGCGCCTGCGCAACCAGATCGGCGCCCTGGCCGCCACCAGCGCCGACGTGCTGATCCTGGGAGAAACCGGGGCCGGCAAGGAAGTGGTGGCCCGCGCCCTCCACGACCTCTCCGCGCGCCGCGACGGCCCCTTCGTCGCCATCAACGCCGGCGCCCTGGCCGAATCCGTGGTGGAAAGCGAGCTGTTCGGCCACGAGCAGGGCGCCTTCACCGGCGCCCAGAAGCGCCGCATCGGCAAGTTCGAGTTCGCCAATGGCGGCACGGTGTTCCTCGACGAGATCGAGAGCATGAGCCTGGATGTGCAGGTCAAGCTGCTGCGGCTCCTGCAGGAGCGGGTGGTGGAGCGCCTGGGCGCCAACCAGCTGATCCCCCTGGATATCCGGGTGATCGCAGCCACCAAGGAAGACCTGCGCCAGGTCGCCGACCAGGGCCGCTTCCGGGCCGACCTCTACTACCGCCTGAACGTCGCCAGCCTGAGGATCCCGCCCCTGCGCGAGCGCGGCGAAGATGTCCTGGCGCTCTTCGAGCACTTCGCCGACGCCGCCCGCACGCGCCATGGCATGGCCATGCGCAGCCTGGACAGTGGCCAGCGCGCGTTGCTGCTGACCCACAACTGGCCGGGTAACGTGCGCGAGCTGCAGAACGCCGCCGAACGCTTCGCCCTCGGCCTGGACCTGGCGCTGGACAACACGCCAGCGGAGCTGCCGCAGGTCGAAGGCGGGCTCAGCGAACAGGTGGAGGCCTTCGAACGCGCACTGATCGCTGCCGAACTGACGCGCCCGCACAACTCCCTGCGCAGCGTGGCGGAAGCCCTTGGCCTGCCGCGCAAGACGCTCTCGGACAAGCTGCGCAAGCACGGCCTCAACTTCAGCGGCGCCAATCCCGCCGACGAGCAGGACTGAACGGCCGGAGCCCCTACCCGGACTGTGTAGGAGCCAGCTTGCTGGCGAACCCGCGCAGCCTCGTTCCCGCCCCGAATCCGCGCCTGAACCAACGGCGCGGATCGCCCTCCCGCAGGCGCTGTCCGTCACACCCGGACGGACCTTCAGGACGGCATCGTCCTGACGACGATCAAACACCGACTCCAATCCCCCTCGAACCCTTGCACACGGAAGTTCGAACAGCCTCTCATGGCAACTTCCCCGAGTTTTAACGGCGTACTTCCCCATCTTTTTCCCAATAGATTTGCCGATTAAAAAGTTCGCCTTTATCGCCAAATACGCTATCGCCCTTTTGTAACTTCCTACAGACACCATGACCTGACTCATCACGCAGCAGCGTCCATGCAAGTTGCAACTTGAAGCCTTTCCAAAAGCGGCTAGCGTGAAAGAGGCGTCGCCCGGGATGGCGTGCCAATGCCTCTATCTTGCTCGTCCTGGGTGCCATCAGCAGTCATCGCCACCTCTCGACAGTAAGGAAACTGCTCACATGACTCCTTAGCTCGCGATTGATCTAGATCAGAACGCTGTGACTGGACCACGCGCTCAATAAGCGCAGTTCCTACTCCGGATGGAGGTAAATATGTCTGAATCGTCTGACAAACTTCGACTAGGCGCGCTGATCGCACTCGTCGTCGGCTCCATGGTGGGCGGGGGTATTTTCTCGCTGCCACAGAACATCGCCGCCAGCGCCAGCGCAGGGGCGACCCTGATCGGCTGGCTGATCACCGGCGTCGGCATGCTGATGCTGGCCTTCGTGTTCCAGACCCTGGCCAATCGCAAGCCCACGCTCGACGGCGGTGTCTACGCCTACGCCAAGGCCGGCTTCGGCGACTACATGGGTTTCTCTTCCGCCTGGGGCTACTGGATCAGCGCCTGGATCGGCAACGTCAGCTACATGGTGCTGCTGTTCAGCACCCTGGGCTTCTTCTTCCCGGTCTTCGGCGAAGGCAACACGCTGATGGCCATCATCTGCGCCTCGGTGCTGCTCTGGTTCCTGCACTTCCTGGTACTGCGCGGGATCAAGGAAGCGGCCTTCATCAACACCCTGACCACCATCGCCAAGATGGTGCCCCTGGCGTTGTTCATCGTCATCGCCGCGATCGCCTTCAAGCTGGACGTCTTCACCTCCGATTTCTGGGGTGCCGGCAACAGCGACCTGGGTACTGTGATGAACCAGGTGCGCAACATGATGCTGGTCACCGTCTGGGTCTTCATCGGCATCGAGGGCGCGAGCATCTTCTCCGCCCGCGCGGAGAAGCGCAGCGACGTGGGCAAGGCCACGGTCGTCGGCTTCGTCGGCGTGTTGCTGCTCCTGGTGCTGGTCAACGTGCTGTCCCAGGGCATCATGGCCCAGGCCCAGCTGGCCGGCCTGAAGAACCCGTCCATGGCCGGCGTGCTGGAGAGCGTGGTCGGCCACTGGGGCGCCGTGC
This sequence comes from Pseudomonas furukawaii, assembly GCF_002355475.1. Classification (NCBI taxonomy): domain Bacteria; kingdom Pseudomonadati; phylum Pseudomonadota; class Gammaproteobacteria; order Pseudomonadales; family Pseudomonadaceae; genus Metapseudomonas; species Metapseudomonas furukawaii. The sequence goes on from NZ_AP014862.1 coordinate 5,863,288, forward strand.
TGATCAGCGTCGGGCTGATCGTTTCCCTGGCTGGTGCGCTGCTGTCCTGGACCCTGCTCTGCGCGGAAATCCTCTTCGCCAGCGCCCGCGACCACACCATGCCGGAGTTCCTGCGCAAGGAGAACGCCAACCGGGTTCCGGCCAACGCCCTGTGGCTCTCCAATGGGCTGATCCAGCTGTTCCTGATCGTCACCCTGTTCAACGCCTCCACCTACCTCAGCCTGCTCTACCTGGCCACCTCGATGATCCTGGTGCCCTATTTCTGGTCCGCGGCCTATGCCTTGCTGCTGGCCTGGCGCCACGAAACCTACGAGCAGGCACCCGGCGAACGCGGCAAGGACCTGGTCATCGCCCTGGTCGCCGTGATCTATGCGGTCTGGCTGGTCTACGCGGCGGGCGTGCAGTACCTGCTGCTCTCCGCCCTGCTCTACGCCCCGGGCGCGATCCTGTTCGCCAAGGCCAAGAAGGAGCTCGGCCAACCCGTGTTCACCCCAGTCGAGAAGCTGATCTTCGCCGCCGTGGTCATCGGCGCGCTCGTGGCGGCCTATGGCCTCTACGACGGCTTCCTGACCCTGTAACCCCAAGGAGACCTGCCATGTCCAAAGTCAAACTCGGCGTTCATTCCGAAGCCGGTAAATTGCATAAGGTAATGGTCTGCTCGCCGGGGCTCGCCCACACACGCCTTACCCCCAACAACTGCGACGAGTTGCTGTTCGATGACGTGATCTGGGTCAGCCAGGCCAAGCGCGATCATTTCGATTTCGTCACCAAGATGCGCGAGCGTGGTGTCGATGTCCTGGAGATGCACAACCTGCTCACCGACATCGTGCAGAACAAGGACGCCCTGAAGTGGATCCTCGATCGCAAGATCACCAACGACCAGGTGGGTGTCGGCCTCGTCAATGAGGTGCGCTCCTGGATCGAAGGGCTGGAGCCGCGCAAGATCGCCGAGTTCCTCATCGGCGGCGTCGCCGGGTCCGACCTGCCGGAAAGCGAAGGCGTCAGCGCCATCAAGATGTACCGGGACTACCTGGGCCACTCCAGCTTCATCCTGCCGCCGCTGCCCAATACCCAGTTCACCCGCGACACCACCTGCTGGATCTACGGCGGCGTGACCCTGAACCCGATGTACTGGCCGGCGCGACGCCAGGAGACCCTGCTCACCAGCGCCATCTACAAGTTCCACCCGGTCTTCACCGGGGCCGAGTTCGAGGTCTGGTACGGCGACCCGGACAAGGACCACGGCATGTCCACCCTGGAAGGGGGCGACGTGATGCCCATCGGCAACGGCGTGGTGCTGATCGGCATGGGCGAGCGGACCTCCCGCCAGGCCATCGGCCAACTGGCCCAGTCGCTGTTCGCCAAGGGTGCCGCCGAGAAGGTCGTGGTCGCCGGGCTGCCCAAGTCCCGCGCCGCCATGCACCTGGACACCGTGTTCACCTTCTGCGACCGCGACCTGGTCACCGTCTTCCCGGAAGTGGTGAGCGAGATCGTGCCCTTCGTACTGCGCCCGGACGAGAGCCGCCCCTACGGCATCGACATCCGCCGCGAGGAGAAGGACTTCATCTCGGTGGTGGCCGAATCCCTCGGCCTCAAGCAACTGCGCGTGGTGCAGACCGGCGGTGACGCCTTCGAAGCCGAGCGCGAGCAGTGGGACGACGGCAACAACGTGGTCTGCCTGGAGCCCGGCGTGGTGGTCGGCTACGACCGCAACACCTACACCAACACCCTGCTGCGCAAGGCCGGCGTCGAGGTGGTGACCATCAGCGCCAGCGAACTCGGCCGCGGCCGTGGCGGTGGCCACTGCATGACCTGCCCGATCCTCCGCGATCCGATCGACTACTGATCCCATCCCCAACGGCGGCTCCCACCCGGAGCCGCCGCCCCGCCAGCCACGAGCTGTTCTGACGGGGCCAGGTTTCAAACTGCCCACAAGGAGAAAGAATCATGGCCTTCAACATGCACAACCGTAACCTGCTCAGCCTGATGCACCACAGCACCCGCGAGCTGCGTTACCTGCTGGACCTTTCCCGCGACCTGAAGCGCGCCAAATACACCGGCACCGAGCAACAGCACCTGAAGCGCAAGAACATCGCGCTGATCTTCGAGAAGACCTCCACCCGCACCCGCTGCGCCTTCGAGGTGGCCGCCTACGACCAGGGCGCCAACGTCACCTACATCGACCCCAACTCCTCGCAGATCGGCCACAAGGAGAGCATGAAGGACACCGCCCGCGTACTCGGCCGCATGTACGACGCCATCGAGTACCGCGGTTTCAAGCAGGAGATCGTCGAAGAACTGGCCAGCTACGCCGGCGTCCCGGTGTTCAACGGCCTCACCGATGAGTACCACCCGACCCAGATGCTCGCCGACGTGCTGACCATGCGCGAGCACAGCGACAAGGCCCTGCACGAGATCAGCTATGCCTACCTGGGCGACGCCCGCAACAACATGGGCAATTCCCTGCTGCTGATCGGCGCCAAGCTCGGCATGGACGTGCGCATCGCCGCGCCCAAGGCCCTCTGGCCCTCCGACGAGCACGTCGCCGCCTGCCGGAAGTTCGCCGAACAAAGCGGTGCCCGCATCACCCTCACCGAAGACCCGAAGGAAGCCGTCAAGGGCGTGGACTTCGTCCACACCGATGTCTGGGTTTCCATGGGCGAGCCGGTGGAGGCCTGGGGCGAGCGCATCAAGGAACTGCTGCCCTACCAGGTGAACATGGACATCATGAAGGCCACCGGTAACCCCCGGACCAAGTTCATGCACTGCCTGCCGGCGTTCCACAACAGCGAAACCAAGGTCGGCAAGCAGATCGCCGAGCAGTATCCGAACCTGAAGAACGGCATCGAAGTCACCGAGGACGTGTTCGAGTCCCCCTACAACATCGCCTTCGAGCAGGCGGAAAACCGCATGCACACCATCAAGGCGATTCTTGTCTCGACCCTCGCCGACGTCTGACCTCAACCCTCCCCTCTCCCTCTGGGAGAGGGGCCGGGGGTGAGGGTCGCGAGCGGCCTGCTCGATGCACGGGTCGAGAGGACGGTCCCGGCCCTTGCCCTCCGCCATGCTAGGAGAACAACCATGCGAATAGTCGTCGCATTGGGCGGCAACGCCCTGCTGCGCCGTGGCGAACCCATGACCGCCGACAACCAGCGCGCCAACGTCCGCATCGCCGCCGAGCAGATCGCCAAGGTGGCGCCTGGCAACGAGTTGGTGATCGCCCACGGCAATGGCCCCCAGGTGGGCCTGCTGGCCCTGCAGGGGGCCGCCTATGAACAGGTTTCCCCCTATCCGCTGGACGTGCTGGGCGCCGAGACCGAAGGCATGATCGGCTACATGATCGAGCAGGAAATGGGCAACCTGCTGCCCTTCGAAGTGCCCTTCGCCACCCTGCTGACCCAGGTGGAGGTGGATGCGCAGGACCCGGCCTTCAAGAACCCCACCAAGCCCATAGGGCCGGTCTACTCGAAAGAGGAGGCCGAGGCCCTGGCCAGGGAGAAGGGCTGGAGCATCGCCCCCGACGGCGACAAGTTCCGCCGCGTGGTGGCCAGCCCGAGGCCCAAGCGCATCTTCGAGATCCGCCCGGTGAAATGGCTGCTGGAGAAAGGCACCATCGTCATCTGCGCGGGCGGCGGCGGCATTCCGACCATGTACGACGCGTCCGGCAAGGTGCTGTCCGGCGTCGAGGCGGTGATCGACAAGGACCTCTGCTCCTCCCTGCTGGCCCAGGAGCTGGAGGCGGACCTGCTGATCATCGCCACCGACGTGGACGCGGCCTACATCGACTGGGGCAAACCCACCCAGAAGGCCATCGCCCAGGGGCACCCGGACGAACTGGAGCGCCTCGGCTTCGCCGCCGGCTCCATGGGACCCAAGGTCCAGGCGGCCATCGAGTTCGCCCGCAACACCGGCAAGGACGCGGTGATCGGCTCACTGGAGAATATCGTCGCCATCACCCAGGGCACCTCCGGTACCCGCGTCAGCACCCGCAAGGCCGGTATCCAGTACCGCTGACCGTCAGCACGCCTCGGGGGCGAGTGCATTCGCCCCCGAGAAAGTCCTCTGCGCCCCTCGCCGCTCGCCCGCCGAATGACCAAAGGCGTGACTTGATAGTCATGCTCTGCGTCAGGTACACATCCCTTTTCATTCGAGCTGCCACCTGGCTCATGCCACCTGGCCCGTCTTCCTTGTCCCTGCGCCTGTCCGCCCCGACCTGCGGCACCCGCGGCGAGGGAGGGCCTGACGCCTGAGCGGATCTATTTGAGGAGTTCCCGAAAGATGTCCCGACTTCCAGTGATTGTGGGTTTTGGTGGCTACAACGCGGCCGGGCGAAGCTCGTTCCACCACGGTTTCCGTCGTCTCGTGATCGAGACCCTCGACGCCCAGTCCCGCCAGGAAACCCTGGCCGGCCTCGCGGTGCTGATGAAGCGGATCACCGTGGTGGACGGCCAGTACCGCAGCCCGGAGGGCGAGCCCCTGACCCTCGCCGAGATCGAATCCCGCTACGCCCGAGAAATCCTCGACAGCACCCTGGTGCGCCGCATCGAGAAGCAGCATCTGGACGTGGACGCCGCCTACTGGCAGAAGAACCTCAGCCTCGCCGGCGTCGATGGCCAGCCGCTGGGCTTCGTCACCTCGCGCAAGCAACTGCCCGAGCCGCTGCCGGCCAGCTGGAGCGTCGAGCCCCTGGACAACGGTGAAGTCCGCGTCACCCTCGAAGGCGGCGTCGACGTCCGCGTCGACAGCTACCGCGAACTGCCGGTGAAGTCCGCCGGCCAGCTGCCCACCGGCTTCGAGCCGGGCGAGCTGTACAACTCCCGCTTCCACCCGCGCGGCCTGCAGATGTCCGTGGTGGCCGCCACCGACGCCATCCGCTCCATCGGCCTGCCCTGGAAAAGCATCGTCGACCACATCCAGCCCGATGAGATCGCGGTGTTCTCCGGCAGCATCATGAGCCAGCTGGACGAAAACGGCTTCGGCGGCCTGATGCAGTCCCGCCTCAAGGGCGGCCGGGTCAGCGCCAAGCAGTTGCCCCTGGGCCTGAACACCATGCCCGCCGACTTCATCAACGCCTACGTGCTGGGCAGCGTCGGCACCACCGGCAGCGTCACCGGCGCGTGCGCCACCTTCCTCTACAACCTGCAGAAAGGCATCGAGTGCATCACCTCCGGGCGCGCCCGTGTGGTGCTGGTGGGCAATGCCGAAGCCCCCATCACCCAGGAGTGCATCGAGGGCTACGGCGCCATGGGCGCCCTGGCCACCGAGGAAGGCCTGCGCCAGGTCGGCGGCCGCGAGGACGTGGACTTCCGCCGCGCCAGCCGTCCCTTCGGCGAGAACTGCGGCTTCACCCTGGCCGAGTCCAGCCAGTACATCGTGCTGATGGACGACGCCCTGGCCCTGGAGCTGGGCGCCGATATCCACGGCGCCGCCACCGACGTCTTCATCAACGCCGACGGCTTCAAGAAATCCATCTCCGCCCCCGGTCCGGGCAACTACCTGACCCTGGCCAAGGCCGTGGCCGCCGCCAGCCAGCTGGTCGGTATCGAGGGTGTGCGCGAGCGCAGCTTCGTCCACGCCCACGGCTCCAGCACCCCGGCCAACCGCGTCACCGAGTCCGAACTGCTGGATCGCGTCGCCGGCGCCTTCGGCATCGAGGGCTGGCCCATCGCGGCGGTCAAGGCTTTCGTCGGCCACTCCCTGGCCACCGCCAGTGGCGACCAGGTGATCGCCGCCCTCGGCACCTTCAAGTACGGCATCCTGCCGGGCATCAAGACCATCGACCGGGTAGCCGACGACGTCTTCCGCGAGCACCTGTCCCTGTCCACCCGCGACCTGGTGCTGGGTGACCGCCAGATGGATGTCTGCTTCATCAACTCCAAGGGCTTTGGCGGCAACAACGCCACCGGCGTCATCCTGTCGCCGCGCCAGACCGAGAAGATGCTGAAAAAACGCCACGGCGAGGCCGCCTTCGCCGCCTACCTGGCCAAACGCGAACAGACCCGCGCCAACGCCGAGGAGTACGACCGCAACGCGCGGCTGGGCCAGTTGGACATCATCTACAACTTCGGCAACGACCTGATCGACGACCAGCAGATCGAACTGGGTACCGACGGCATCCAGGTGCCCGGCTTCAGCCAGCCGCTGCGCTTCAGGAAGGACGAGCGCTTCGCCGACATGCTCGATTGAGCCGGAAACCCGGCTTAACGAAAAAGGGCCCCTCGGGGCCCTTTTGCATGGCAGGCGAATCAGTCCAGCGCGCGCGCCAGCTGGATCAGCTCCGCACGCCACTCGGCCGCCACCGGCAGCGCCAGGAAGGACGGGTTGAGGAAGCCTTCCCGGGCCTCGTAGGCCAGGGGCTCTCCGGCCAGGTCCAGCACCTCGCCGCCGGCCCCCTCCAGCACGCCCTGGGCCGCCGCCGTGTCCCACTGGGACGTGGGCGCCAGGCGCGGGTAGCAGTCCGCGGCGCCCTCGGCCAGCAGGCAGAACTTCAGCGAGCTGCCGATATTGGCCAGCTGGAGGTCGCCGAAACGCTCACCCAGTCCGGCCAGCAGCCGCTCCTGGGCCGGGCTCGAATGGCGCTTGCTGGCCACCAGGGTGAAGGCTTCGTCCGGCGCGATGCGTACGCTGATCGCCTGCGCCTCGCCCCGCGCCTCCGCCCGCCAGGCCCCCAGGCCGGCACCACCGAAGTAGCAGCGACCGGTCACCGGCATGCCGACCACGCCGAAGACCACGCGGCCGTCCTCCACCAGGGCGACGTTGACGGTGAACTCCTCGCTGCCGGCGATGAACTCCTTGGTACCGTCCAGGGGGTCCACCAGCCACCAGCGCTGCCAGCCGGCGCGCTCGCTCAGGGGAATATCGGCGGCTTCCTCGGACAGCACCGGAATGGTCGGGTCCAGCGCCGCGAGGCCAACCGCCAGCACCTGGTGGGCGGCCAGGTCGGCTGCGGTCACGGGGGAGGCGTCGGCCTTCTCGGTCACCGCGAGGTCGGAGCGCCAGTAAGGCAGGATCGCCGCGCCGGCCTGGCGCACCAGGTCGACGACGGCGGGAAGCAGGGGATGGCTCATGGCTGGTACTCCCCACGCTGGGTCAGGATATCGCGGACCAGGTAGAGCGCCGCCAGGGCGCGGCCCTCGCTGAACTGCTGGTGCTGGGCGAGGCTGGACAGCTCCCGCAGGCTGATGCGGTCGACCCGCAGCGGTTCCGGCTCGTCGCCCGGCAGGCTCTCTTCGTAGAGGTCCCGGGCCAGCACCACCTGGATCTTCTGGCTCATGTAGCCGGGGGACAGGGACAGCTCGGTGATGTACTCCAGCCGCCGGGCACCGAACCCCGCCTCTTCCTTGAGTTCGCGGTTGGCGGCGGCGAGCACGTCCTCGCCCGGCTCGATCAGCCCCTTGGGCAGCGACAACTGGTAATCGTCGGTGCCGGCGCAGTACTCCTCCACCAGCAGCACATGCGCGTCGTCCGCCATGGCCACCACCATCACGGCGCCATAGCCTGCCCCCTTGCCCACCAGGCGTTCGTAGGTGCGCTCGACGCCGTTGGCGAAGCGCAGCTGCAGCTCCTCGACACGAAACAGGCGGCTGCTGGCGACGATTTCGCGAGCGAGCACCGTGGGCTTATGGCGCATGGGGGACTCCTTGGCATGACCGGCGGGTTATCATACCCCGCCTTTGCCCATTGTCCCCGCCGGAGATTGCACGGCGGCGACCCCGCGTGACGCATGGGCGACAGCCACCTCTTCCGGAACCTATCCCGACATGCCGCGACTGCCCTGGAGCGAAATCGACACCGTCCTGCTGGACATGGACGGCACGCTGCTCGACCTGCACTTCGACAACCACTTCTGGATGGAGTACCTGCCGCAACGCTACGCCGAGCACCACGGCGTCAGCCGCGAACTGGCGGACGCCGAACTGCTGCCGCTGTTCCGCGACAACGCCGGACAGTTGAACTGGTACTGCACGGACTTCTGGAGCCGCGAGTTGAAGCTGTCGATCCGCGACCTCAAGCGCGAGGTGGCCCACCTCATCGCCCTGCGCCCCGAAGCCGAACGCTTCCTCGGCGCCCTGCGCGAGGCCGGCAAGCGCGTGGCGCTGATCACCAACGCCCACCGCGACTCCCTGTCGCTGAAGATGGAACGGGTCCAGCTGGCCTCCTGGTTCGATCGCCTCATCAGTTCCCACGACTACGGTTTCCCCAAGGAGGACCAGCAGTTCTGGCACGCCCTGCAAGCCGACTTCGGCTTCGACCCGGCCCGCAGCCTGTTCATCGACGACAGCCTGCCGATCCTGCGCAGCGCGGGGCGCTACGGCGTGGCCCACCTGCTGGCGGTGCGCGAACCGGACAGCCGCAAGGGGCCGAAGGACACCGAGGAGTTCGCCGCGGTGGACAGCTACCGGCCACTGATCGAGGACCTCCAGACGCCCTAGCCCGGGGAGCCTTACTCGGGAATGCGCAGCACCTGCCCCGGGTAGATCTTGTCCGGGTGGCTGAGCATCGGCTTGTTGGCCTCGAAGATCTTCATATAGGCATTGGCATTGCCGTACTCGGCCTTGGCGATGGCGCTCAGGGTGTCGCCCTTTTTCACCGTGACGAAGCGCGCGGCGGGCGCTGGCGCCGAAACCCTGATGCGATCCTCCACCTCGCCGACGCCTTCGACATTGCCCAGGGCCAGGAGGATCTTCTCCTTCTCCTCCTGGGACGCGACCTCGCCGCTGACCACCACCTTCTCCCCCTCCACCGCGACCTGGATGGCCGGGTTGCCCAGGCCGACCTTGGCCACGTGTTCCTTGAGCGACTCGGCGGCCTGAGCTTCCTGGCCCACCAGTGATTCCCAGAGTTTCACACCCGCTTCTTTGACAAAGGCGAAGATGCTCATGACGGTTCCTCTCGTTCCCTTGAAGGGCGCGGCGCGCCCGGACCCTGAAGTCTAGACAGCGCTGGCGAATCGGCGCGGTGGCTGGACGACAGGCTAGAATCGCCCGGTATTCCCAGGAGGCGACATGGACATCAAGCAGCTGAAATTCCTCATCGCCCTCGAAGAGACCCGCCATTTCGGCCAGGCGGCGGCCCGCTGCCACGTTACCCAGCCGACCCTGTCCATGCGCCTGCGCAGCCTGGAGGAGGAGCTCGGCCTGGAACTGGTGATCCGTGGCCAGCGCTTCGAAGGCTTCACCGACGCCGGCGAGCGCGTGCTGGCCTGGGCCCGGACGCTGCTGGCCGCCCACGATGGCCTCTACGCCGAGGCGGCGGCCTGCCGTGGCCAACTGGTGGGCACCCTGCGCCTGGGCATGGTGCCCCTGGCCGGTTTCGACCCCATGCGGCTGGTGGAAGCCTTTTCCGGGCCCCACCCCAACCTGCGCTTCCAACTGCACTCGCTGAGTTCCGAGCAGGTGCTCGAAGGCCTGGCGCGCAACCAGTTGGACCTGGGCCTGTCCTACCTGGACCGCCTGGACCGCACGCACTTCGAAAGCCTGGAACTGGCCCAGACCCGCATGGGCCTGCTTCACGACCGCCGCCACTTCAGCTTCGCGACGCCGGCCCTGGCCTGGGAGACCCTGGTGGACCTGCCCCTGGGCCTGCTCTCGGGTGGCATGCACTTTCGCCAGTCCATCGACCACGGCTTCCGCAGCCGGGGCCTGTCGCCCCAGCCGAAGCTGGAAACCGACGCCGTCCACCAGTTGCTGCGGGCCGTCAGCGCCGGCCTGTGTTGCGCCATCATGCCCCTGGACAGCGGCCTGGACGACTTCACCGAGCACCTGGCCCTGACGCCCATCGAGGACGCCCGCACCCTCGCGCCCCTGGGCCTGATCCTGCGCCGCAGCGCCCCCCGCTCCGCCCTGGCCGACGCCTGTTTCGCCGAAGCCAAGGCCTTGCTGGGCCTGGACAGCAAGGCCTGATAAACGCGCTCGATCACCACATCGGTGCTAGCGATTAGACGCCCCTCGCTGCGGGGCCTAGGATGGCTGAGTCAATCCGCCGCAGCGACACCACCATGTCCAGCACCGACTCCAAGCACCGCCAAACCGCTGAGCAGGCACCCTCCGACGCCACCACCTACCGCTTCGTCGAACTGGGCGGCGAGGGCCAGGTGGAAACGGCCAGCCTCGCCGAAGAGTGCGCCCTGGCCATTTCCTACAATGGCATCAGCTACGCCGTGATGATGGTTTCCCCCACATCCCTGGAGGATTTCGTCGCCGGCTTCAGCCTCAGCAACGCCGTCGTGCAATCCATCGACGAGATCTATGACATCCAGCTGGAAGGCGAAGGCATCGCCCTCCACGCCGAGGTGGACATCGGCAATCGCGCCTTCTGGTCCTTCAAGGAACAGCGCCGCAACCTCGCCGGCACCACCGGCTGCGGCCTCTGTGGCGTGGAAGCCCTGGAGCAGGCGCTGCCCCGGCTGCCGGCGCTGGAGCCGGCACCCCTGCCACCGGCCCGGCATTTCGTGAACCTGCGCCAGCGCATCAACGAAGCCCAGGAACTGGCGCGGCGCAGCGGCGCCCTGCACGCCGCGCTGTTCGTCGACGACGAGGGCGAACTGCGCCTCTGCCGCGAGGACATCGGCCGCCACAACGCCCTGGACAAGCTGGTCGGCGCCCTGCTGCGCCAGCGCCTGGACCCGCGTGCGGGTTTCGCCGTGGTCACCAGCCGCTGCAGCCTGGAACTTATCCACAAGGCGGTGCGCGCGGGCCTCTCCACCCTGGTCAGCCTCTCCGCACCCACCACCCTCACCGTGGAATGGGCGCGCCGTCACCACCTCAACCTCATCCACCTGCCCCACCACAGCGCCCCACGGGTCTACAGCCCGGCGCCGCCACGCGAAGTCCCGACCCCATGAGCCTGCAACCCGTCGATCCCCGCTACAAACCCTACAAGGGCGCCGCCGCCGGCTGGGGCGCGCTGAAGAGCGTCACCCGCTTCTGGCTGGACAGCAAACAGCCGTTCAAGAACCTCCGCGCGCTGCTCAAGACCAACCAGAACGGCGGTTTCGACTGCCCCGGATGCGCCTGGGGCGACTCCCCCGAGGACGGCCGCATCAAGTTCTGCGAGAACGGCGCCAAGGCGGTCAACTGGGAAGCCACCAAGCGTCGGGTGGACGCCGCCTTTTTCGCCCGCTACAGCGTCACCCAGCTGCGCGAACAGAGCGACTACTGGCTGGAGTACCAGGGCCGCCTGACCCAGCCGATGCGCTATGACCGCGCCAGCGACCACTACGTCCCGGTGTCCTGGGACGAGGCCTTCAGCCTGGTCGCCCGGCACCTCAACGCCCTGGAGAGCCCCCACCAGGCCGAGTTCTACACCTCCGGCCGCGCCAGCAACGAGGCGGCCTACCTCTACCAGCTGTTCGTCCGCGCCTTCGGCACCAACAACTTCCCCGACTGCTCGAACATGTGCCACGAAGCCAGCGGCGTGGGCCTGGGACTCAGCGTCGGGGTGGGCAAGGGCAGCGTCACCTTCCATGATTTCGAGCACGCCGACGCCATCTTCGTCTTCGGCCAGAACCCCGGCACCAACCACCCGCGCATGCTCGAGCCGCTGCGCGAGGCGGTGAAACGCGGCGCCCAGGTGGTCTGTTTCAACCCCCTGAAAGAGCGCGGCCTGGAGCGCTTCCAGCATCCCCAGCACGCGCTGGAGATGCTCAGCAACGGCTCGCGCCCCTTGAACACCGCCTTCTTCCGCCCCGCCCTCGGCGGCGACATGGCCGCCCTGCGGGGCATGGCCAAGTTCCTCCTGCAGTGGGAGCGCGAGGCCCGGGCGCAAGGCGCCGACCCCGTGTTCGACCACGCCTTCATTGCGGAACATACCGACGGCGTCGAGGCCTACCTGGCCGAGGTGGATGCCACGCCCTGGGCGCAGATCCAGCAGCAGTCCGGCCTCGACCTCGCCGAGATCGAGACCGCCGCGCGCCTCTACCGCAACGCCGACAAGGTGATCATCTGCTGGGCCATGGGCATCACCCAGCACCGCCACTCGGTGCCCACCATCCAGGAAATCGTCAACCTGCAACTGCTGCGCGGCAACGTCGGCCGCCCCGGTGCCGGCCTCTGCCCGGTGCGCGGCCACAGCAACGTGCAGGGCGACCGCACCATGGGCATCAACGACCGGCCGCCAGCGGCCCTGCTGGACGCCCTCGAGGGGCGGTTCGGCTTCAAGGTCCCACGGCAGGACGGCCACAACACCGTGGAGGCGATCAACGCCATGCTGCGCGGCGAGGCCCGGGTCTTCATCGGCCTGGGCGGCAACTTCGCCCAGGCCACGCCCGACAGCGCCCGTACCCATGCGGCCCTGGGAAACTGCGCGCTGACCGTGCAGATCAGCACCAAGCTCAACCGCAGCCACCTGACCGTCGGCGAGGACGCGCTGATCCTGCCCTGCCTCGGCCGGACCGACATCGACCGCCAGGCCGAGGGGCCGCAGGCGGTCACCGTGGAAGATTCCTTCAGCATGATCCATGCCTCCTACGGTCAGCTGGAACCTTCCTCACGGGAAATGCGCTCGGAGCCGGCCATCATCGCCGGCATCGCCAAGGCCACCCTGGGCGACCATCCGGTGGACTGGGAGGCGCTGGTGGCGCACTACGACCGCATCCGTGAGCTGATCGCCGACACCATTCCCGGCTTCGCCGACTTCAATGCGCGCCTCCGGCATCCCGGCGGCTTCTACCTGGGCAACAGCGCCAGCGCCCGCCAATGGGACACCACCAGCGGCCGGGCCAACTTCGCCGCACACCGGCTGCCGGACGATCTGGTCCACGAGAAGGTCCGCAGCACCGGGCAGGAGCCGCACCTGATCCTCCAGACCCTGCGCTCCCACGACCAGTACAACACCACCATCTACGGCCTGGACGACCGCTACCGGGGCGTGCGCGGCCAGCGCGAGGTGGTGTTCGCCAACGAGGCCGACATCCGCCGCCTGGGCTTCGAACCCGGGCAGAAGGTGGACCTGGTGGGACTCTGGGACGATGGCGTGGAACGCCGGGTATCGGGCTTCAGCCTTCTGGCCTTCGACATCCCCGCCGGCCAGGCCGCCGCCTACTACCCGGAGACCAATCCGCTGGTGCCCCTGGAAAGCTACGGGGACGGCAGCTACACCCCCACCTCCAAGTTCGTGGCCATCCGCCTGGAAGCCGCCCGCGACAGCGGTCGCATCCTCTAGCGGGCCGCCGTTCCCGACTGGCGCATGCTCCCCTTCGGGATGTCATGCCGCCTATCGGGAACAGAGCCGGAAACGAACACTTCCAGACGAAAAGAGGGAACTATTTCGAGCGCGACTTAATTCACACGAAATAATTTGAAACAGGGGTTTGAGCGAGATATAAAGTTCCAACTTCAAAGGGAACTTATTAGGCGAAGTGCCAGTACCAGAAAGCGCAAGACGCGCATGGAGCGGGGGTTTCAACCAGCCTCTGACTCCCCTGAAGGGAAAAAGTTCTTCTGTCGAATCGCCCAATAAAAAAAATAATAAAAGTTCGTGTTTTTCGTCGTCAGACACTTGCGTAAGACAAATCCCACAGTAAATATCGCCTCACCAAAACCACTGAGGCGATCCTCACCATGAAGTACACCTCGATCCTTCTCCTGTCTCTTGGCCTCGCCAGTGGCAGCGCCTTTGCCGGCGGCAATACCGATGCCGGTATTGGTGGCGCGCTGGGCGGGGTCCTGGGTTCCGTGGTCGGCAATGCCGTCGGCGGCAGCACCGGCGCAGCCATCGGCGCCGGCGTGGGCGGCGCCGCAGGTGGCGCAGTCGCGGCACCGAAACGCAATCGTACGGAAGCCGCCATCGGCGGCGGACTGGGCGCCGCCGGCGGCCAGGTAGTCGGCCGCTCCGTGGGCGGTACCACTGGCGGCCTGATCGGCGCGGCCCTTGGCGGTGGCGCGGGTGGCGCCCTCGGCAACCACTATGGCGACAAGAACCGCTACGACGATGACGACTGGGATGATGACCATCGCCATTACCGCCGCTCCTACCGCGATCATCCCGGCCGCGGACACGCCTGGGGCCATCGCAAGCACAAGCACAAGCACCGTCACTGGGACGACTGATTCCCTGCTCGACCACAGAAGCCCGCCTCCCGCGGGCTTCTTCCTGTGATACCTGAAACCCTGCCGACTCGAGCTGCAGCATGGGCGCCAGGCGCCCCATTCAAATGGAGATACACGCAATGCGCAAAGCAGTAACCGCCCTCGCCCTCAGCCTGCTGGCCACCCAGGCCGTGGTAGCCGGTGAGACCACCAACAACGCCATCGGTGGCGGCCTCGGCGGTGTCCTGGGCAACGTGGTCGGCGGCGCCGTGGGCGGCAGCACCGGCGCGGCCATTGGCGCGGGCCTCGGCGGCGCGGCAGGCAGCGCCATGACCGCGAAGAATGGCAAGAAGACCGAAGCCGCCATCGGCGGTGGCCTGGGCGCCGCGGGCGGCTCGGTGGCCGGTCGCGCCCTGGGCGGCTCCACCGGCTCGGTGATCGGCGCGGGCCTCGGCGGCGCGGCCGGCGGCGCCATCGCCACCGAGCTCAGCAAGGATGACCACGACGGCCATCGCAAGCACCGCAAGCATCGCCACTGATCGCAAGCGCCGGCCTTTGGCCGGTAACGCCGATCACACACAGAAAGACGCCGCTTTCCCCTCAACAGGAAAGCGGCGTTTTTTTGCTTGCGTGCCAGGGCGGCAGGAGCGGGCTCCTACACCCTGGCCTGAGCGACCGGCTCGCGCACTTCGCCGGCCGCCATGCAGGCCGCGGCGGTGAAGAGCACGTCGGTGGAGGAGTTCAGCGCGGTCTCGGCGGCGTCCTGGAGGATGCCGATGATGAAGCCCACGGCCACCACTTGCATCGCCACGTCGCTGGGAATGCCGAACAGGCTGCAGGCCAGGGGAATCAGCAGCAGGGAACCACCGGCCACGCCCGAGGCGCCGCAGGCGCAGACCGCCGCCACCACGCTGAGCAGGATGGCGGTGGGCATGTCCACCGCGATCCCCAGGGTATGCACCGCCGCCAGGGTCAGCACGGTGATGGTGATGGCCGCACCCGCCATGTTGATGGTCGCGCCCAGGGGAATGGAGACCGAATAGGTGTCCTCGTGCAGGCCGAGCTTTTCCGCCAGTTGCAGGTTGACCGGGATGTTGGCCGCCGAGCTGCGGGTGAAGAAGGCCGTGATGCCGCTTTCCCGCAGGCAGGTGAACACCAGGGGATAGGGGTTGCGGCGGATCTTGGCGAAGACGATCAGCGGGTTCACCACGAACGCCACGAACAGCATGCAGCCCAGCAGCACCGCCAGCAGGTGGGCGTAGCCGCCCAGCACGCCGAGGCCGTTCTCCGCCAGGGTCGACGCCACCAGGCCGAAGATGCCCAGGGGCGCGAAGCTGATGACCACGCGGACGATCAGGGAAACGCCGTGGGACAGGTCGCTGAACACATTGCGGGTGGTCTCGCTGCCCTGGCGGATGGCAATGCCCAGGCCGACGGCCCAGACCAGGATGCCGATGAAATTGGCCTGCATCAGCGCGGTCACCGGGTTGGCCACGGCGCTGGAGAGCAGGCTCAGCAACACCTGGGAGATCCCGGCGGGCGGCGTCACGTCGGCGGCCGCGCTGGCCAGCGTCAGGCTGGAGGGGAAGAGGCTGGAGGCCAGCACCGCCACGACCGCGGCGGAGAAGGTGCCGATCAGGTAGAGCACCAGGATCGGACGGATATGGGTGCGCTCGCCGGGCTTGTGGTTGGCGATGGCGGCGGTCACCAGGATGAACACCAGCACCGGGGCCACCGCCTTGAGGGCGGTGACGAAGAGCGTGCCGAGGAGGCCAACGGCGCTGGCGTACTCCGGCGAGACCACCGCCAGGAGGATGCCGGCGATCAGGCCGAAGATGATCCGGGTCACCAGGCTGGTGCCTTTCAAGCGTTGCAGGATGGAGCCGTTTGCATGGGTCATGGCAGGTACCGCTGAACGTTCGGGCCGCACGACGGGCCGGCCCCGGGTGGAGATTGGACCCCGATGTCGCCCGGCCGGCCATGCCCCAGGTCAAGGGGAAAAGGCGCAACGCGCCGCGGGACGAGATGCCGCGCAGCCGGACAGGGCGATTCGAGTTTGGCGCGCATTGTGCGCATTCACACCCCTGAAGGGTAGTGCGAAGGGCTCAATGGCCCACCGGATGTCGCCATTCCGTTCGTTTAGGGTCGACTGGGTGAAAGTTGTCCACAGGGGCGGCGCTGCCCCGGCCCCGAGCGGCGCCGAGGGACCCGCATCATCCTGCCGATCGGAACCCGGGTTTCCCGCGTGCCAATGGCGTCAGCCCGGCACCTGCACCACCAGCGCCGCCAGGGCCTGCCGCAGCGACTCGGGAATCGGCACCGGCCGGTTGCTCGCGCGGTCCACGAAGACATGCACGAAGCGCCCGGCCGCACAGGCCTCCTCCTCGCCGGCCTTGAACACCGCCAGCTCGTACTGCACCGAGCTGTTGCCCAGCTTGCCGACGCGCAAGCCCACTTCGATGCGGTCGGGAAAGGCGATGGAGGCGAAGTAGTCGCAGGCGGAGCTCACCACGAAGCCCACCACGTCACCGTCGTGGATATCCAGGCCGCCCCGCTCGATCAGGTAGGCGTTCACCGTGCTGTCGAAATAGCCGTAGTAGACGACGTTGTTCACGTGGCCATAGACATCGTTGTCGTGCCAGCGGGTGGTGATGGGCTGGAAGTGGAGGTAGTCGCCGCGCAGGTGCCGGGGTTGGCTCATGGTGTTCCCTGGGTTCGGTTGGATCGAGTCATGTGGGAGCGAGCTTGCTCGCGAACGGCTGCATTCGCCAGCATGCTGGCTCCTGCAGGAAGGTCAGAAAGCGGCCTGGTAGATGGCCAGGGCGTCGGCCTCGCTCACCTCGCGGGGATTATTCACCAGCAGCCGCTGTTGCAGCATGGCGTCGCGGGCCAGCTGCGGCAGCGTCGCCTCGGCGACGCCGGCATCGCGCAGCCGCGTGGGCAGGCCATTGCGTTGACTGAAATCGGCCAGCTCGACGATCAGCTGCTCGCTGAGCTGCCTCTCATCGCCCGGCCGCAACTTGCGGCCCAGCACCAGGGGCGCCAGTTCCGCATAGAGCGGCGCGGCGACCTCGGCGTTGAAGCCCAGCACATGGGGCAGCACCAGCGCATTCGAGAGGCCGTGGGGGATGTGGAAGTGCCCGCCCAGGGGATAGGCCAGGGCATGCACCGCCGCCACCGGGGCATTGGCGAAGGCCTGTCCGGCCAGGCAGGCGCCCAGCAGCATCGCCTGCCGCGCTTCGCGGTTGCGGCCGTCGGCGACCACCGCGTCGAGGTTGCCGGCCAGGAGGCGCAGGGCCTCCCGGGCCAGCAGGTCCGACAGCGGGTTCTTCTTCAGGCGGCTGGTATAGGCCTCGATGGCATGGACCATCGCGTCGATGCCCGTGGCGGCCGTCACCGCCGGCGGCAGGCCGAGGGTGAGGTCCGCGTCCAGCAACGCCAGGTCCGGCAGCAGCAGCGGCGATACCACCCCCATCTTGGTGGTTTCGCCGGTGGTGACGATGGCGATGGGTGTCACCTCGGAGCCGGTACCCGCCGTGGTGGGCACC
The DNA here is from genome assembly GCF_002355475.1 of Pseudomonas furukawaii. NCBI lineage: Bacteria > Pseudomonadati > Pseudomonadota > Gammaproteobacteria > Pseudomonadales > Pseudomonadaceae > Metapseudomonas > Metapseudomonas furukawaii. Next base: position 5,880,863 of record NZ_AP014862.1, read on the forward strand.
TGCACCAGCGGGAGGCGTCGCCCCTGTGCGTTGCCAACGCCATAGATGTCGACCAGGCCCTGGCGGCATTCCGGGTGCGCCAGTAGCGCCACCAGCTTGGCCACGTCCATCGAGCTGCCACCACCGAAACCCACCACCAGTTCGGCGCCCAGGGCCCGCGCCAGGGCAACGGCCTCCAGCACCACGGCCTCCGGCGGGTCGGCCTGGACCTGATCGAAGACCGCCACGGAGCAGGCACAGGAGGCGAATCCGGCGAGGATGTCGTCGAGCATGCCGAGGCGGGTGATGCCGGGATCGGTGACCACCAGGACACGACGGGCGCCGCGCTCTAAGCAGAGGTCCGCCAGCCGCAGGGCGGCGCCGGACTCGCAGAGGATCTGGGCGGTAGTGGCAAAGCTGAAAGGCTGCATGGGACGTCCTCCCGTAAGGGGGTACGCCCCGCTGGCGGGGCGCACCGGTCTGGAACATCAGAAGGCGAAATGCGCCTCGGGCAACGCCATCAGACAATCGGCGCCTCCCAGCAGGGCTTCGCGGTGGCCGCTGGCACGGGGCAGCACGCGGCGCAGGTAGAAGCGCGCACTGTGCAGCTTGGCCCGGTAGAAGTCGGCCTCGGAACGCCCCGCCTCCAGGGCGTCCTGGGCCCGCGCCGCCGCCTGCAACCAGAAGCCCGCCAACAACACATAGGCCGAGTACTGGAGGAAATCCACCGAAGCGGCACCGATCTCCTCGGGGTTCTCCCGCACCCGGTCCAGCAGCGTGGCGCTGAGGGTGCGCCACTCCTGCAGGCGCGCCAGCACCGCGCCGGCCAGCTCCGCAAGCTCCGGCCGCCCCGCCTGGGCATCGGCCAGGGCGGCGAACTCGTCCTGCAGGGCGGCCAGCTCGGCGCCGCCGTCGCCCATCAGCTTGCGACGGATCAGGTCCAGCGCCTGGATGCCGTTGGTGCCCTCGTACAGCTGGGTGATGCGGCTGTCGCGCATCAGCTGCTCCATGCCCCATTCACGGATGAACCCGTGACCGCCGTAGACCTGCACGCCGAGGCTGGCCACCTCCTGGCCCATGTCGGTGAGGAAGGCCTTGACGATGGGGATCAGCAAGGCGGCGCGCTTGCCCGCGGCCTTGCGCTGGGTGGCGTCCGGATGGCCGTGTTCGAGGTCCAGCTGGCGGGCGCAATAGGCCGCGAGCATGCGGCCGCCTTCCACCAGGGTCTTCTGGGTCAGCAGCATGCGCCGCACATCGGGGTGGTGGATGATGGCGTCCGCCGGCCGGTCGGGCATGGCGGGCCCGCTCAGGGCGCGGGACTGCAGCCGCTCGCGGGCGTAGGCCAGGGCGCCCTGAAAGGCCTGCTCGCCAACACCGAGGCCCTGCAGGCCGACCTGGAAGCGGGCGTCGTTCATCATGGTGAACATGCAGGCCAGGCCCTGGTTGGCCTCGCCGATGAGCCAGCCGGTGGCGCCATCGAAATTCATCACGCAGGTGGCGGCGCCCCTGATGCCCATCTTGTGCTCGATGGCCCCGCACGACAGGGCGTTGCGCGCGCCCGGCGTGCCATCGGCGTTGGCGATGAACTTGGGCACCAGAAACAGGGAGATGCCCTTCACACCGGCGGGGGCGTCCGGCAGGCGCGCCAGCACCAGATGGACGATGTTCTCCGACAGGTCCTGCTCGCCGCCGCTGATGAAGATCTTGCTGCCGCTGACCTTGAAGCTGCCATCCGCCAGGGGTTCGGCGCGGCTTCGCAGCAGGGCCAGGTCGGTCCCCGCCTGGGGCTCGGTGAGGCACATGGTGCCGGCCCACCGGCCGCTCACCAGCTTGTCCAGGTAGGCCTGCTTGAGCGCCGCGCTGCCGTGCTTGCGGAGCGCCAGCACGGCCCCCTCGGTGAGCCCCGAGTAGACCCGGAAGGACAGGTTGGCGCCCATCAGCATCTCGTGGAAGTTGCAGGCGACCATCTGCGGGAAGCCCTGGCCACCCTGCTCCACGGGCCCGGTCATGCTCGCCCAGCCGTTGTCGCAGTACTGCCGGTAGGCGTCGCGGAAGCCCCTGGGCGTGGTCACCTCGCCGTTCTCCAGGCGCACGCCTTCCTCGTCGCCATTGCGGTTCAGCGGCGCCACCACCTCGCTGGCGTAGCGCGCGCCTTCCTCCAGCACACCGTCGATCAGTTCACGGTCCAGACCGTTGCCCAGCAGCGCGCAGTGGGCGGATACGTCGAAAAGTTCATGGAGTACGAAGCGCATGTCGCGCAAAGGGGCCTTGTAGCTCACGGTCAAACCTCCGGGTGGAAATCGGTGAAACGCCGGTCGGCATCGGCCAGGCTCATGAGGATGCCTCGGCCCATGGTGCCGGCGCCGACCACGGCGACGCGGCGGATGCTGAAATCGCTCTGGGCCATGCCCGCTCCTCGTGTTGTCGCCGGGTTGAGAAAATCGCCAGACACCTTAGGGAAGCCGGTACTATTTTTGAAATTTAGTCTTGTGATGAGCGGCATTCCCCACGTGAATACCTCGAATTTCGACCTCAACCTCCTGCGGGTACTGGACGCCCTCCTGCGGGAACGCAACGTGTCTCGCGCCGCCGAACGCCTGGCCCTCAGCCAGCCGGCCGTGAGCAATGCCCTGAACCGCCTGCGGGACCTGCTCGGCGACCCGCTGCTGGTCCGCGTGGGCCGCGCCATGCAGCCCACGCCCCGGGCCCTGGCCCTGGAAACGCCGATCCGCGCGGCGCTGCGACAGATCGAGCAGAGCCTGGTAGTGGGCGAGGGCTTCGATCCCGCGCGCAGCCGCCAGCGCTTCACCCTCGCGGTGACCGACTACGTGGAGCTGATCTGCATGCCGCCCTTGCTGCGGCAACTGGCGGACGAGGCACCGGGGGTGAAGATCGCCGTCCGCCACCTCTCCCCCAGCCTGCCGGCCGAGGCACTGGACCAGGGGGAGCTGGACCTGGTGCTGGGGCGTTTCGAGGGCATCCCGACGCGCTTCTCGAGCCGCCGCTGGATGAGCGAGACCCTGCGCCTGGTGGCCCGTCGCGACCATCCGCACCTGGCGGAGGCGCCGGACCTGGCGACCTTCCTGAGGCTGCGCCATCTCTGGGTCCACGGTGGCCAGACCCGGGGCATGGTGGATCAGTGGCTGGGTGAACAGGGACTGGCGCGGGACATCGTCTACACCACCCCCAACTACCTGCAGGCGGCCCATATCGTGGTGGGAACGGACCTCACCGTGGTGCTGCCGACCCGGCTGGCCCAGCACTTCGCCGGCCTGCTGCCCCTGGCGGTGCATCCCCTGCCCTTCGCCCTGGGGCCCTTCCACCTCGACCTGGTGAGCGTGGCCCAGCGGGAGGACGACGAGGCGCTGCAGTGGCTCATCGAGCGGCTGATGGCGATAGGACGGAGCTGACCCCAGGTCGGTGCGTAGGCCGTTAGGGTGCGCCGTGCGCACCGGAATACCCGCGACCCCGCTTCACCGGTCCAGCATCGACGTCAGGCTGGGCACTGTTGGTGGATGGAAAAGCGCCATCCACCCTACGCCCCCTGTCAGAAGCGGTCGCGGATCACCGCTTCGTCGAAGGCCAGCTTGCCGATGCGCGGCTTGGGTTCGATGGCCTGCTTGCCCACGGCCACCATCAGGCCGATCACATGGTTTTCCGGCAGGCGGATCAGGTCGGCCACGGCGTCGAAATCGAAGCCGTCCATGGGGCAGCTGTCCAGGCCCCGGCCACGGGCCGCCAGCATCAGGGTCTGGGCCACCAGGCCGCAGCTGCGCATGGTCTCGTCGCGCTGCACCCGGGGCTTGTCGCGGTAGTAGGTGTCGATGGCGCCGGCCATGAAGTCCTGCACCGGCTGCGGGGCCTCGGCCCAGACGCGGGCGGCGTCCTTCTCCCAGGCGTCGAGGCGTGCGCAGACCACCACCAGCATGGCGGCGTCGGTCACCTGGGCCTGGTCCCAGGCCACGGCGCGGAGGCGCTGGCGCAGCTCGGGATCGCTGACTTCCACGAGGCGCACGTGTTGCAGGTTGAAGGCGGTGGGGGCCAGCAGGGCCAGCCTCAGCAACTCGTCCTTCTCCTCGCGGGAGAGGCTGTGCGCGGTGTCGTAACCCTTGACGGCGCGGCGGCTGCGGATGGCTTCATCGATATGCATTCAAGACTCCTGGCAATGAACAATGGACCGGGGCGCCATCCTAAGCAGGCGGAGCACCCCGGACCAACAGTGATTAGTGATGGGTTCCATCGAAATTTCAGTTGCAGGCCTCAGTCCGAAGCCAGGTTCCCGGCGACCCAGTCGCGCACCTCGGCGTAGGGATAGGCGTCCAGCGCGGCGAAGCCCGGCAGGCTGCGGGCCTTGAGACGGGTGAACACTGGTGCCGTGATGCCGCAGAGCATCCGGGTCAGGCAATCCACTCCCGGCTCCTCGCCCCGATGCTCCCGGTAGCGCGCGATGAAGGCGCCGCAAAGTCCCTGGAAGTCCCTGCCCTGCAGGGGCGCCAGGGGCGGGGGCTCGGGCAGTCGCGCCACCCGCCCCTGGCACACGGAGCAGTGGCCGCAACGGTCGGGGGCGTCGTGGTCGCCGAAGTAGCGGGCCAGCTGGGCGCTCAGGCAGTCCTCGCTGGCGAACAGCGCCAGCATGGCGTGGATGCGGGTGATCTCGCTCTCTTCCTGGCGCCGAAAGTAGCCGTGCAGCTCAGCCGCCAGCGTCGCCGGATCGAAGTGCGGTTGCAGCAGGGCGTAGACCTCGGTCATCTGCTTGCTCTCCAGCTCGATCCAGCCCCGCTCCTGGAAGAAATCCAGGGCCTTCACCACCCGCGCGCGCTCGGCGGCATGCTCGCGATGGAGCCGGTCGAAATCCACGGTGCACCAGGTGCGGGCGCGGGCGGAGGTACTGACCAGCGCCTGGACGAACTGCCGGCGCTCCCCCTCGAACCGGTCCAGCAGCGCCTCGGGCTCCAGCAGGTACTTGAAGCGGTACTCGGCGAAATAGGCGAAGAGCGGCGCGATGATGCCGCGCAGCTCCAGCTGCACCAGCAGGGTCTTGAGCGGCAGCGGGCGGATGTTGCTCTGGTCCGAGAGCGCACCGAGCATCAGCTCCCAGCGATCCCCCGAGCGTGCCGCCGCGGCCAGTTCATCCAGCACCAGGCGAATGCCGGCAAGTTCCGGGGTATCGCCATAGACGAAGTTCTCCAGCACGTTGAGGCTGTCGCGGTTGGCCAGCACCAGGCAGTCCGAAGGCTGGCCGTCGCGGCCCGCACGGCCGATCTCCTGGCTGTAGTTCTCCACCGACTTGGGCAGGTCGTAATGGACCACCTGGCGGATATCGGCCTTGTCGATGCCCATGCCGAAGGCGATGGTGGCCACCATCACCCTGATCTCCCCGGCCATGAAGCGGCGCTGCAGCGCTTCCCGCTCCTCGGAAGGCATGCCGGCGTGGTAGGCACGGGCGACGATGCCCTGGCCGCCCAGGCGTTCGGCCACCTCCTCGGCGGTCTTCTGCAGGGTGACGTAGACGATGGCGGCCTGTCCCGGCCGCTCGGCCAGCCAGCGGGCCAGGCGCTCGGCCTTGGCGGCACTGGCCACGGGCTCCACCAGCAGGTTGAGGTTGGGCCGGTAGAAGCCGGTGGTGATGACGTCGGTCTCGGCGATGGCGAACTTGGCCTGCATGTCGGCGATCACCCGGGGCGTCGCCGTGGCGGTCAGCAGCAGGACCTGGGGAATGCCGAACTGGCGCTGGTACTCCGGCAGCTTGAGGTAGTCCGGGCGGAAATTGTGGCCCCACTCGGAAATGCAGTGGGCCTCGTCCACCACCAGCAGGGAAATCGGCACCTGCCGGATGAAGTGGCGGAAGCGCTCGTTCTTCAGGCGCTCCACCGAGATCATCAGGATCTTCAACTCCCCGGATCGGGCGCGGGTCATGACCTCGGCGGTCTCCTCGCGGCTCTGCGCCGAATCGATGCTGGCGGCGGCGATGCCGTGGGCATGGAGGAAGGCCAGCTGGTCCTGCATCAGCGCCAGCAGGGGCGAGACCACCAGGGTCAGGTGCGGCAGGTGCAGCGCCGGCAACTGGTAGCACAGCGACTTGCCTGAGCCGGTGGGGAAGATGGCCGCCGCCGAGCGCCCGGCCAGCACGGCGCGGATGGCAGCCTCCTGGCCGGGGCGGAAGCGGTCGTGGCCGAAGACGCGGACGAGGGTGGCGAGGGGCATGGCGTGACTCCGTATGAGGGGGCTGTCGAGCATGGCCCGAAGCGCAACGCACCCGCGCCGCGGCGGCGCAAGGCACCGGCCGGACCCTGCGTAGGATGGCGTAGAGCGCAGCGAAGCCCATCATCGCCCGGTCCTGGCATCGCAGCCCGGTTCAGGCGCCGCCGGTGGATGGGAAAGCGTCATCCACCCTACGCCACCCTTGACTCCAAGCACCCGGAATTTCCGCGGCGACCAATGAAAAAGCCGCCCGGAGGCGGCTTCGTCGAACAACGGGTCCCTTACAGCTTCGGACCGGCGTTGCGGATGGCGTCGGAGACGTCGAACTTCTTGAAGTTCTCGACGAACTTCTCGGCCAGGGCCTTGGCGGCCTCGTCGTAGGCGGCCTTGTCAGCCCAGGTGTTGCGCGGGTTGAGCAGCTCGGTCTCGACGCCCGGAACGGCCTTCGGCACGTCCAGGTTGATGATGTCCAGGTGCTCGGTCTCGGCACCGATCAGCGCGCCGCTCTGGATGGCGGCGATCACGCCACGGGTGGTGGGGATGCTGAAGCGCTTGCCGACGCCGTAGCCACCGCCGGTCCAGCCGGTGTTGACCAGGTACACCTTGGAGCCGAAGCCCTGGATGCGCTTGATCAGCAGCTCGGCGTACTCGCCCGCCGGACGCGGGAAGAAGGGCGCGCCGAAGCAGGTGGAGAAGGTGGACTTGATGCCGCCGCCGGACCCCATCTCGGTGGAACCCACCAGGGCGGTGTAGCCGGACAGGAAGTGATAGGCGGCCTGCTCGTTGTTCAGGATCGACACGGGCGGCAGCACGCCGGTCAGGTCGCAGGTCAGGAAGATCACCGCGTTCGGCTCGCCGGCACGGTTGGCCTCGACGCGCTTCTCCACCAGCTCCAGCGGGTAGGCCGCACGGGAGTTCTGGGTCAGGCTGTCGTCGCTGTAGTCGGGCAGGCGGGTTTCCGGGTTCAGCACGACGTTTTCCAGCACGGCGCCGAACTGGATGGCTTTCCAGATCACCGGCTCGTTCTTCTCCGACAGGTCGATGCACTTGGCATAGCAACCGCCTTCGATGTTGAACACGGTGCCCACGCCCCAGCCGTGTTCGTCGTCACCGATCAGGTAACGGCTCGGGTCGGCGGACAGGGTGGTCTTGCCGGTGCCGGACAGGCCGAAGAACAGGGTGGTGTCGCCGTCTTCGCCGACGTTGGCGGCACAGTGCATGGGCAGCACGTCCTTTTCCGGCAGCAGGAAGTTCTGCACGGAGAACATGGCCTTCTTCATCTCGCCCGCGTAGCGCATGCCGGCGATCAGCACCTTCTTGGCGGCGAAGTTGAGGATCACGCAACCATCGGAGTTGGTGCCGTCACGCTCGGGTTCGCAGACGAAGCCGGGCACGTTGAGGATCTGCCACTCCTGGCGGGACTGCGGGTTGTACTGTTCCGGGTTGATGAACAGGCAACGGCCGAACAGGTTGTGCCAGGCGGTCTGGGTGGTCATCTTGACGGCCAGGTAGTGCTCGGGATCGGCGCCGACGTGCACGTGCGAAACGAAACGCTCGCCCTCGGTCACAAAAGCTTCGACACGGGCCCACAGTGCATCGAACTTGTCCGCCGGGAAGGGACGGTTGATGGCGCCCCAGGCGATCTTGGCCTCGGTGCTCGGCTCCTGGACGATGAATCGATCAGCCGGAGAACGACCGGTGCGGTGGCCGGTCTTCACGACCAACGAACCGTTGGCGGCCAGTTCGCCCTCGCCGCGCCGAATGGCCTCTTCGACCAGTTGCGCGGCGCTGATATCGGTGTACACGGCGTTGTTGGCTTGCGTCATGTGGTTCCCCGTCGGCGAAAAGCCGAGTCCTCCAAACGATTTGTAGTGGGTACTGCGACCCCCTACCGCGAAAAAAGTGCGCGCGATTATGCCAGAAAAGCCCGCTTTGGGTAGAAACCTCCCGTCAGCCGGGCATATTCCTGACCGATAATCGCACCCCGGTCACGCAGCGACCCGATGGGCACACTACATATTTCAGTGACGCGTTTCCGAGGGCACCGTACTGCCACCACCCGCGAACAGCTGGGCGACATCGGCCGCGTCGAAGCTGTAGCGCTGGTTGCAGAACTGGCAGTCGATCACCACCGTGCCGCCGGTTTCCTCCAGCAGGGTCTCGGCATCGTCCTTGCCCAGGCTGACCAGGGCATTGGCGGAACGCTCACGCGAACAGCTGCAACGGAACTGGATGGACTGGGGATCGAACAGCCGCACCGTCTCCTCGTGGTAGAGGCGGTGCAGCAGGGTTTCGTTGTCCAGGCCCAGCAGTTCCTCGGCGGTAAGGGTGTCGCCCAGGGTGGTCAGGTGCTGCCAGTTGGCCTCACGGGCCTCGACATCCTTCAGGCGATCGGCGGGCAGGGCCTGGAGCAGCATGCCCCGGGCGTGGCGGCCATCGGCGTTGAGCCAGAAGCGCGTGGGCAGTTGCTGGGAGTTGTCGAAGTAGGCCGAGAGGCACTCGGCGAGGGTGGCGCCTTCCAGGGCGACGATACCCTGGTAGCGCTGGCCCTGCTCCGGGTCCACGGTCAGGGTCAGCACGCCTTCGGGCATGAGGTCCCGCAGGCCGGCGCCCGGGGTGACCTGATCGGCGTCGTAGCGGGCGATGCCACGGACTTCGCGATTGCTGGAGCATTCCACCATCAGCAGGGGGACCGCGCCGGACGAACGCGCCTGGAGCACCAGCAGGCCGTCGAACTTGAGGGTGCCGACCAGCAGGGACGCGGCGGCAAGCATTTCACCGAGCAACTGGGCGACCGGTTCCGGATAGGGATGCTTGGCCAGGACGTGGGCGTAGCTCTCGCCAAGGGAAACCAGTTCGCCGCGCACATCGGTGTCGTCGAACAGAAAACGTTGGGTGAAATCGGACATGCCGGACTCGCTGCATTTGGGCCAGATTGGCCGAAAGGCTGGCGATTTTATGCGCAAATCCGCTGGTACACCAAGGGCCGGTTGTCTATCCCTTGAGCAGGGATTTTCTATAGGCGCGATAGGGAAACCCTATTCATGGCCGCCCCGGAGGAAATGGATCTGCCGCCGCTGTTTCTTGGTCGGCCGGCCATCGGTCTGGATGCTCAGGGCGCCGGCCTTGCGCAGGGCGGCGGCGTCCTCGCGCCGGGTCCGGCTCTCGGCCGTCTCCTCATAGAGCAGCTGGGCCTCGGGCGCGCCCCGACGCACCGCCGACAGGGCGCGGACCACCACGGTGCGCTCGTCGAAACCGGTGCGGATCACGTACTCGTCGCCCACCCGGGGCTCCTTGCCCGGCTTGCAGCGCTCGCCCCGGTGATGGACCTTGCCGCCCTCGATGGCCTCCTTGGCCAGCGCCCGGGTCTTGTAGAAGCGCGCCGCCCAGAGCCACTTGTCCAGGCGCACCTTGCCGTCGTCTTTGTCGTCTTTGCCGCTCATGGATGGATTCCTCACGGACCGGACCCTCTGCTCGTCAGCCCGGTCTAAGCTCAGCCAGGGTCCAGGTGCAGTTGTCACATGGGCCCACTAGAATGCGCCAACTTTACCGGAAAGCCTGTATTGAAGACTTTCGACCACCTCTCCGTGATCGGACTCCGCGAGTGGATCGCCCTGCCGGAACTCGGCATGGTCGGCCTGCGCGCGAAGATCGATACCGGCGCCAGCACCTCCACCCTGCACGCCAGCGACATCGTTCCGTTCGAGAAGGACGGCGAACGCTGGGTGCGGTTCACCGCGCACCTCGGCACCCTGGTGCAGCGGCGGCACCGGTGCGAGGCCCAGGTGGTGTCGGTGAAGACCATCAAGAGCTCCAACGGCCTGGCCCAGACCCGCTACGTCATCCGCACCCTGCTCGCGCTGGGTGACCGGGCCTGGCCCATCGAGTTCACCCTGGCCTGCCGCAAGACCATGCGCTACCGCGTACTGCTGGGCTCCAAGGCCCTGGTACAGGGGCAGCTGGTGGTCAACCCGGCGCTTGCCTACGTTCAGGAAAAACCGACCCTTTCCCTTCCGGGTGCCCAATGAAAATCGCCGTGTTATCGCGCAATCCGCGCCTGTATTCGACGCGCCGCCTGGTGGAGGCCGGCCATCAACGCGGCCATGAGATGGTGGTGATCGACACCCTGCGGGCCTACATGAACATCGCCAGCCACAAGCCCCAGATCCACTACCGCGGCCGGCCGCTGGAAGGCTTCGATGCGGTGATCCCGCGCATCGGCGCCTCGGTCACCTTCTACGGCTGCGCCGTGCTGCGGCAGTTCGAGATGATGGGGGTCTTCCCACTCAACGAATCGGTGGCCATCACCCGCTCCCGGGACAAGCTGCGCTCCCTGCAACTGCTGTCGCGCAAGGGCATCGGCCTGCCGGTGACCGGCTTCGCCCACTCCCCCGACGATGTGCCGGACCTGATCCAGATGGTCGGCGGCGCGCCGCTGGTGATCAAGGTGCTGGAAGGCACCCAGGGCATCGGCGTGGTGCTCTGCGAGACGGAGAAGGCCGCCGAGTCGGTGATCGAGGCCTTCATGGGGTTGAAGCAGGACATCATGGTGCAGGAGTACATCAAGGAAGCCGGCGGGGCCGACATCCGCTGCTTCGTGGTGGGCGACAAGGTGATCGCGGCGATGAAGCGCCAGGCCAAGCCCGGCGAGTTCCGCTCGAACCTGCACCGCGGCGGCAGCGCCAGCCTGATCAAGATCACCCCGGAAGAACGCATGACCGCCATCCGCGCCGCCAAGGTGATGGGCCTGTCGGTGGCGGGCGTGGACATCCTCCGCTCCCACCATGGTCCCCTGGTGATGGAGGTGAACTCCTCGCCGGGCCTGGAAGGCATCGAGACCACCACCGGCAAGGACGTGGCGGGGATCATCATCCAGCACCTGGAAAAGTACGCCTGCCCCAACTCCACCCGCACCCGCGGGAAGGGGTGAGCCGGGATCAGTCATCGCATGCGATGACCCGGCGAACGACCGGCCACGGATGGCCGGGCCGGGCTCCACCGAAAACCCGATGCCCCGACAGGGACGTCGACGCCTCGACATCGTAGGAGCCGGCTTGCCGGCGAATGGCGCGGACCGGTTCGCGGGCGAGGCCGCTCCTACAGCGAATGCGCGGACAGTTTCGCGGGCGAGGCCGCTCCTACGGATTCATTGGCGATCGGGATGCGCTCACAGGCTCCGCTCCCGCACCTGCCGAGCGCGTCGCTCCCGGAGCCAGTCGCCAAAGGCGTCTTCGCCCAGCGGCCGGCTGAAGAGGTAGCCCTGCCCCAGCTCGCAGCCCCGCTGGCGGAGCATGGTCGCCTGCTCCTCGTTCTCGATGCCCTCGGCGACGCATTCCAGCCCGAGGTTCCGGCCGATGGCGAGGATGGTCTCCACCAGGGCCCGATCACTGGCGTCATTGTCCAGGCCATCGACGAAACTGCGGTCGATCTTCAGGCGGTCCAGGGGCAGACGCTTGAGGTATGCCAGCGACGAGTAGCCGGTGCCGAAGTCATCGAGGGCGAAACGCACTCCCAGAATCTTGAGGGCCTGCATGGCGACGATGCACTGCTGCACGTCCTCCAGCAGGCTGCCCTCGGTGATCTCCAGCTCCAGTCGTCCCGGCGGCACGCCGTGGCGTTGCAGGACGCTGCTGATGCGCTCGGCGAAGCCCGGTTTGCGCAGGTCTCGCGGGCTGACGTTGATGGCCAGGACCAGCCAGGGCCATTCCGCCTGCCAACTGGCCAGGCAGCCGCAGGCGCGCTCCAGCACCCAGTCCGACAGCTCGAGGATCAGCCCGGTCTCCTCCGCCAGGGGAATGAACTGGGACGGCGGCACCTCGCCTCGGGTCGGGTGGCGCCAGCGCAGCAAGGCCTCGGCGCCCAGCACGCGGCCGTCGGCGAGGGCCAGTTGCGGCTGGAACTCCAGGCTGAGCTGGTCCCGGTCGATGGCCTGGCGCAGTTCGCTCTGCAACTGCAGGCGCTGGTCGATGGCCGCCTGCATCTCCGGCGCGAAGAAGTGCAGGGCATTGCGGCCGGAATGCTTGGCCCGGTACATGGCGGTGTCCGCCTGCTTGAGCACGTCGGCGGCGGCCTGGCCGTCGAAGGGGTGCAGGGCGATGCCGATGCTGGCGCTGACCGCCAGGTCGTGCTCGCCGATGCGGTAGCTGCCGTGCAGGCTCTGCAGCAGCTTGTCGCCGACTTCGGCGGCCAGCTTGCCGGCCAGCTCCGGCTCCTCGGCCAGGGCCTCCAGGAGCACCACGAACTCGTCGCCACCCAGGCGCGCCAGGGTGTCCTCGTTGCGCAGGCAGCCGGCCAGGCGCGCGGTCACTTCCCGCAGCAGGGCGTCGCCCACCGGGTGGCCGAGGCTGTCGTTCACGGTCTTGAAGTGGTCCAGGTCGATGAACAGCAATGCCCCGAAACGCGACTCCCGCTGCTCGCGGACCATGGCGTGCTGCAGGCGATCCAGCAGCAGGCGACGATTGGGCAGGCCGGTGAGTTCGTCACTGTAGGCGAGACGTTCGATCTCGCGCTGGTAGCGCTGGCGCTCGGAAATGTCGGTGATGCTCAGGCGGATCAGGGCGCGTCCCTCGCCCGGCAGGCGCACCAGCCGTACTTCGCAAGGGCGGACCCGGCCGTTCACATCGCGCATCAGCCAGTCGAAGGTGGGCGTCTCGCCCTTGAGGGCGGCGCGGGTGTAGGCGTGCCCCAGCTCCCGCGAGGAGCTGCCGTTGGCCTGGAGCGGTGGGCTGAAACTGGTGGGCATCTGGCCGAGCAACTGTTCGCGGGGCAGCCCGAAGAGGCGCGCGGCATTCTCGTTGGCGTCGACGATGCCCTGCTGGGGATCGAACACCAGGATGGCCTCGGGCGCGTGCTCCACCAGGGTGCGGTAGCGGGCCTCGGCCTCGCGCCGGGCGCTGATGTCCTCCACCAGCGCCAGCAGGGCGTAGAGCTGGCCGTCCAGGTCGCGCACGCCGCGCACGTTGACCCGCGCATGGACGGTGCCGCCGGAGCCCCGGGTGAAGCGCTTGTCCAGCTCGTAACCGTCCCGCTCGCCGCGACGCACCTCGTCCAGCAGGGCCTCCTCGGCGGCACGGTCCTCCTCGACGGTCATGCTCATCCAGTCGACGCCGCGCAACTGCTCGCGGGAGCGGCCCAGGATGCCGCAGAGCTTGTAGTTCACTTCCTCCCAGCGCTGGTCCGGCGTACAGAGGGCCATGCCGATCAGGGGCGCCTCGAAGAACAGGTGCAGGTGCTTGTCGCGCTCACGCTGCAGGCGCTCGGCGCGCTTCTGCCCGGTGAGGTCGAGCATGGCGCCGTAGACCCGGATCACCTGCTCGCCATCATGCTCGGCCAGGCCCTTGAGCCGCAGCCAGCGGGGGGCGCCGCGCGCACTCTGCATGCGCAGTTCGACATCGAAGGGCTCGGCGCTGCGCAGGCACTGCTCCAGGGTGTCCTCCAGCAGGGCGCGGCTGCCGGGGTCGAGGAAGCTCAGCATCTGCCCCAGGCTCGGTGCGCCGCCGCCCGGCTCCAGCTCGAAGATGCGGAAACTGCCTTCGCTCCAGGACATTTTCAGGGTGGTGATGTCCAGCACCCAGCTGCCGATATCGGCGATGGCCTCGGTCTGGTTCAGCAGGTGGGTCTGGCGCAGCAGTTCGTCCCGGCGGGTCTCGAGTTCCTCGGCGAGCATCTCCCGTCGGCTGACATCGTGCTGCAGGGCGACGAAGTGGCTCACCCCCTGGGCATCGCGCATGGGCGCCACGGTGATCTCGTTCCAGAACAGGCTGCCGTCCTTGCGGTAGTTGCGCAGCACCAGGTTGCACTGCTCGCCGCGCTGGAGGGCGTCCTGCAGGCGCGGCAGCTCCGACTGGTTGCGGTCGTGGTGGAGCAGGAATCGCCAGTTGTTGCCCAGGGCCTCGTCCCGGGAATAGCCACTCATCCGCTCGAAGGCGGGGTTGCAGTAGATCAGCGGCTGCTCCGGCTGGCGGGCATCGGCGATGGTCACGCCCAGCGGGCTGGCCCGCAGGGCGAGGTTGGTCAGGGCCAGCTCCTGCTGTATCTCGTCCCGACGCGAAAGGGCCAGGCGCAGGTCGCTCAGGCTACGACCCACCAGCAGGGTGGACATGGTCAGCAGCAGCACACTGAAGTGCAGCTCCATCCCCCAGGGGGACTCCGCCAGGCTGCCGGCCACGTGGCGCAGGGCCGGCAGGAATATCACCGTCAGGGTGGTGATGCCGGCCCCGCAGAGCGCGCCGGGAAAACCCCAGGCCAGGGCCAGGCCGAGCACCACCAGGCCGATGGTGGGCAGGGTGAGCACCAGGGGCACCAGCGTCAGCAGCCAGGGCACGAGCAGCGCCAGGCCCAGCAACAGTGGCCAGGGCGGCAGGCGATGCAGGGTGTCCGGCACCGCCGCCACGGGCTCCGGCACCCAGCCCCGGCGGCTCAGCAGCGGCGTCAGGTAGGTGAGCAGCGGGAGGCTGACCGAGAGGGTGGTCAGGCAGGCCCCCGGCCAGACCAGTAGCGCGGCGTTGCTCCAGCCGCCCTGGATCGAGCTGTCGCTCAGTTGCAGGGTCAGCTGTCCGCCGTAGACCAGCAGGCTCACCGGCAGCAGCACGCCGTAGAACATGAAGCGCAGCAGCTCGGGAAAATCCCGCAGGTCGGCATGGCAACCGGCGCGGCGCACCACCCAGCAGCTCACCGCGACGGCGAGGGTTTCCGGCACCGCGTAAAGGGGCGCCCAGTGCCAGTCCAGGCCCCACAAGGGCGCGCTGAGCAGGGTATTGAAATAAAGGGAAGGCAGGACCCGGGCGCCCCACCAGAGGCAGAACACCAGGCCCAGGGCGAAGGGCAGGTACCAGGCCGCGATGCCGCCGGACGCCTGGATACCCAGGGACGCCCAGGTGGCGAGGTGCAGCAGCGGCAGCGGCAACCACCAGGTCCATTGGGGGAGGCGAAAAGGAGCTGCGGGCATACTGACCTCATGTCGGCGCGCAAGCTGAGGATAGCCCAGCGGCGGCTCAGCGTACCCCGAAAAAAGTGCCGCACGACATCGTTTCGCCGATGGCAGGCGCTAATCGGGGACGGAAGGGACTTCCCGGAAGTGGCGACGCCCGCTCCGCAGGAAAACGCGCCGGGGCGCAGGCCGTTTTGTCGGAACGCTACACGGCGTCGCGCGGCAGCATGAGCCCCAGCGGCAGGCAGACCCTCGCCTCCAGGCCGCCGCCGGAACGGTTGCGCAACTCGACGCTGCCGCCGTGCTGGGCGGCGATGCGCTTGACGATGGCCAACCCCAGTCCGGTGCCCTTGCCGCCCCGGGCGCGGTCGCCACGGATGAAGGGGTTGAAGATGTCCTGGAGCTCCGCGGGGTCGATGCCCTGGCCGCGGTCCAGCACGCTGAGCACCACGTAGGGCGCCGCGTTGTCACCGGCCAGGAAGGCCGCCACCTCGACACCGCCGCCGCCGCCGCCGCCGCCGCCGCCGTAGCGCAGGGCATTCTCGATGAGGTTGGCCAGCAGGCGCTTCATCGACACCCGGCGCAAGGGGAAGGGCGGCAGGGGCTCCAGACACAGACGCACCCGCTCCTCCTGCTGGTTGTAGGGCGCCACCACTTCGCGCACCAGTTCGCTGAGGTCCAGCTCTTCCACCCGCTCGTCACGGCCGTCGCGGATGAAGGCCAGGAACTGGTCGAGAATCGCGTCCATGTCCTCGATATCGCGCACCATGTCCTCGGTCAGCTCCGAGTCGTTGCTCATCAGCTCCAGGGACAGGCGCAACCGCGTGAGGGGCGTCCGCAGGTCATGGGACACGCCGGCCAGCATCAGCTCACGCTCGCGGGCGCCCCGTTCGACGTCCTCCGCCATCTGGTTGAAGGCCCGGTACACCTCGGCCATCTCGCTGGGCGTGTCGCTCACCGGCAGGCGCACGCTGCGGCCCTGGCCGATCTGGCGGGCGGCGAACACCAGCCGTTTCAGCGGCGCGTTCAACTGGCGCACGAAGATCCAGGCGGCGGCGGTGGACAACAGGCCGATGCCGAGGAACCAGCCCAGCACGCTCCAGATGCGCTGGCCGCGCAGGGGATGGGGATAGAGGGGGATGCGCACCCAGTCCGGGCCCAGCTCGGGGGCGTGGACCCAGAGCGCCGGCGGGCTCTGGGCGCGCAGGCGCACCTCGGTGTCGGGACCGAGCTCGGCCTGCATCTGGCGTTCGAAGATCTCGCTGTAGGGCCAGTGCTGTTCGCTGGCGGGCACGGCGTCGCGGGTCACCCGCTTGAGGCCGGCGGCCCGGGCCAGCTCATCACGCTCTTCCTCGCTGGCCGCCCAGTAGGCGCGCAGGGTCAGGGCCGCGCCGTGGCTGTACTGACGGTCCACCAGCACGTCCTCGTTCATCATCAGGTAGACCAGGGTCAGCGCCTTGGAGAACAGCACGACGATGAGCACCAGCCAGAGGGTGCGGGAGAAGAAGCTCTGGGGGAACCAGTAGGGCGTGCGGATCACCGCCCTGGGTTGCCCGGCGGCGGTCACGCCCGCCGCGCGTTCACTTGTTGCCATCGGGCACGAACACGTAGCCGACGCCCCAGACGGTCTGGATATAGCGCGGCTTGGAGGGGTCGGGCTCGATCAGCCGGCGCAGACGGGAAATCTGCACGTCGATGGAACGCTCCAGGGCGTCCCACTCGCGGCCACGGGCCAGGTTCATCAGCTTGTCACGGGTCAGCGGCTCGCGGGCATGCTTGACCAGGGCCTTGAGCACGGCGAATTCGCCGGTGGTGAGCATCTGCACCTCATTGCCGCGCTTGAGTTCGCGGGTGGCCAGGGACAGCTCGTACTCACCGAAGCTGACGGTCTCGTCCTCGCTGGCCGGGGCACCCGGAACCTGGGGCGCCTGACGCCGCAGCACGGCCTTGATCCGCGCCAGCAGCTCGCGGGGGTTGAAGGGTTTGGCCAGGTAGTCGTCGGCGCCAACCTCCAGGCCCTGGATACGGCTGGTTTCGTCACCCTTGGCGGTGAGCATGATGATCGGCACCTGGTTGTTGGACGCACGCAGGCGGCGGCAGGCGGACAGGCCGTCCTCGCCAGGCAGCATCAGGTCCAGGACCACCAGGTTGAAGAGTTCGCGAGCCAGCAGACGATCCATCTGCTCGACGTTTTCCACCGCGCGCACGCGGTAGCCCTGTTCGTCGAGGAAGCGTTCGAGCAGGCGCCGCAGGCGGGCGTCGTCATCGACAATGAGGATCTTTTCGCCTTCGGTGGTGGGGTTGCTGCTCATGATTTCTCCTGTTCTGCAAGCCGCGCATTATCGCTCGCCGCGCGTCCTACGGCGGCCTGCCCATTGTTAGCAGATTTTTCCCCGAACGGTGCCCTCCCCCTCGGAACTCGGTGTTTATAATGCGGCGCCTTTCATCACCGGCGGCCCCTGGGCCACCGGTCGTTCCTCCCGCGGGAGCCGCCGTGGCACGGCCCGGGCTGCCGCCCATGCAGGTGTTTTCAATGGACAGCATCAACAACCGCATCGCTGAAGAACTGGGCGTGCGCCCGCAACAGGTCGCCGCCGCCGTGGCGCTGCTGGATGAGGGTTCCACCGTGCCCTTCATCGCCCGCTACCGGAAAGAAGTCACCGGCAGCCTCGACGACACCCAGTTGCGTACCCTGGAAGAGCGCCTGCGCTACCTGCGCGAAATGGAGGACCGCCGTGCCGCGATCCTCTCCAGCATCGCCGAGCAGGGCAAGCTGACCCCGGAGCTGGAGCGGGAAATCAAGCTGGCCGACACCAAGACCCGCCTGGAAGACCTCTACCTCCCCTATAAGCAGAAGCGCCGGACCAAGGGCCAGATCGCCCTGGAAGCCGGCCTCGGCGAACTGGCGGACGCCCTGTTCGGCAACCCCGAGCTGGCGCCGGACGTGGAAGCCGGGCGGTTCATCGATGCCGAAAAAGGCTTCGCCGACGTCAAGGCGGTGCTGGAAGGCGCGAAGTACATCCTCATGGAGCGCTTCGCCGAGGACGCCACCCTGCTGGCCACCCTGCGCGGCTTCCTCAAGGACAACGCCACCCTCGCCGCCCGCCTGGTGGCCGGCAAGGAGCAGGAAGGCGCCAAGTTCAGCGACTACTTCGAGCATGACGAACCCCTGAAGGGCGTGCCCTCGCACCGCGCCCTGGCCATCTTCCGTGGCCGCAACGAAGGCGTGCTGAGCATCGCCCTCAAGGTGGGCGAGGAGCTGCCGGGCACGATGCACCCCTGCGAGCTGATGATCGCCGAGCGCTTCGGCCTGGAAAACCGTGGCCGCGCCGCCGACAAGTGGCTCGCCGAAGTGGTGCGCTGGACCTGGAAGGTGAAGCTCTACACCCACCTGGAAACCGACCTGCTGGGCGAGCTGCGCGAAGCCGCCGAGACCGAGGCCATCAACGTCTTCGCCCGCAACCTGCACGACCTGCTGCTGGCCGCGCCGGCCGGCCCGCGCTGCACCCTGGGCCTGGACCCGGGCCTGCGCACCGGCTGCAAGGTGGCCGTGGTGGATGCCACCGGCAAGCTGCTGGACACCGCCACCGTCTACCCCCACGTACCCCACAACAAGTGGGACGAGACCCTGGCCGTCCTCGCCCGACTCTGCGCCAAGCATGGCGTCGAACTGATCGCCATCGGCAACGGCACCGCCAGCCGCGAGACCGACAAGCTGGCCCTGGACCTGATCAAGCAATTCCCCCAGCTCAAGCTCACCAAGATCATGGTCAGCGAAGCCGGCGCCTCGGTGTATTCCGCATCCGAGCTGGCGGCCCGTGAGTTCCCCGAGCTGGACGTGTCCCTGCGCGGCGCCGTCTCCATCGCCCGCCGCCTGCAGGACCCGCTGGCCGAGCTGGTGAAGATCGACCCGAAATCCATCGGCGTCGGCCAGTACCAGCACGACGTGTCCCAGCTGCAGCTGGCCCGCAGCCTGGACGCCGTGGTGGAAGACTGCGTGAACGCCGTGGGCGTGGACGTGAACACCGCTTCCGCCGCCCTTCTGGCGCGCATCTCCGGCCTCAATTCGACCCTGGCGCAGAACATCGTCGCCCACCGCGACGCCAACGGCGCCTTCAAGACCCGCGAAGAGCTGAAGAAGGTCAGCCGCCTGGGCGAGAAGACCTACGTGCTGGCCGCCGGCTTCCTTCGCGTGATGAACGGCGACAACCCGCTGGACGCCTCTGCGGTGCACCCGGAGACCTACCCGCTGGTGCAGCGCATCGCCGCCGATACCGGCCGCGACATCCGCACCCTGATCGGCGACTCGGGCTTCCTCAAGCGCCTGGACCCGGCCAGGTTCACCGACGAGACCTTCGGCCTGCCCACCGTCACCGACATCCTCAAGGAACTGGACAAGCCTGGCCGCGACCCGCGCCCGGAGTTCAAGACCGCCGAGTTCCAGGAGGGCGTGGAGAGCCTCAAGGACCTCAAGCCCGGCATGGTGCTGGAAGGCGTGGTGACCAACGTCACCAACTTCGGCGCCTTCGTCGACATCGGCGTCCACCAGGACGGCCTGGTACACATCTCCGCGCTGTCGGAGAAGTTCGTCAAGGATCCGTACGAGGTGGTCAAGGCCGGCGACATCGTCAAGGTCAAGGTCATGGAAGTGGACATCCCGCGTAATCGCGTCGGCCTGTCCATGCGCATGGGCGATACCCCCGGCGAGAAGGTCGAAGGCCCGCGCGGCGGTGGCCGCCAGGGTGGCCAGCAGCGCCAGCAGCAGGCGCCCCGCAACAGCGCGCCGCCGGCCAACGCCGCCATGGCCTCGCTGTTCGCCAACGCCAAGCAACTGAAGAAGAAGTGACCATGGACCTGTCCGACCTGCAGACCGGCAGCGCCTACAGCCACCACCTCGGCATCGAGGCGGTGAGCCTGGGCGAGGGCGTGGCCGAGGCCCGGCTGCCCATGGCCGAGCACCTGCGCAACCGCGGCGGGGTGATGCACGGCGGGGCGATCTTCTCCCTGCTGGACATCGCCATGGGCCTGGCCTGCTCCAGCACCCACGGCTTCGACCGTCGCAGCGCCACCCTGGAGTGCAAGATCAACTACATCCGCCCGGTGGCGGAAGGCGAGGTGATCTGCCGGGCGCGGGTGCTGCACGCCGGCAAGCGCACCCTGGTGGTGGAAGCCGATGTGCTGCAGGACGACAGGCTGGTCGCCAAGGGACAAGGCACCTTCGCTCAGCTGTAACGGCGGGGGACGACAAGGCTCTATTCTGGACGAAACGACAGCATGCGCCGCCGGTGGCAAAGGTATTTCCTCCGGCGGTGTAGTCCGCCTCTTGTAGACAGCTTGGTCCACCCCCATATTGGGGCGACCGATGCGTGAAGGATTCCAAATTGAGCGATCTTCTTTCCCGCCGCCTGGCCCTGCTCGGCGAGCGCGCCAACCTGCCCCTGCTCACCCGCTGCCTGCACGGCATCGAACGTGAATGCCTGCGGGTCGATGGCAATGGCCAGCTGGCGTTGACGCCGCACCCCCGCGCCCTGGGCTCGGCCCTGACCAATGGGCAGATCACCACGGACTATTCGGAATCCCTGCTGGAGTTCATCACCCCCGCCGAGACCGATCCCGCCACGACCCTGGCGGACCTGGACAAGATCCACCGTTTCACCGTCGGCAAGCTCGGCGACGAGCTGCTCTGGAGCCCGTCCATGCCCTGCCGCCTGCCGAGCGAGGAAGAGATCCCCATCGCCCGCTACGGCAGCTCGCCCATCGGCCGGCTGAAGTACGTCTACCGCAAGGGCCTGGCCGTTCGCTACGGCAAGACCATGCAGTGCATCGCCGGCATCCACTACAACTTCTCCCTGCCCGACGCCCTCTGGCCCCTGCTCAAGCAGGCCGAAGGCGATCCCCAGGACGACCGCGACTACCAGTCCGCGCGCTACATCGCGCTGATCCGCAATTTCCGTCGCTACAGCTGGCTGCTGATGTACCTCTTCGGTGCCGCGCCAGCCCTGGACCGGAGCTTCCTGCGCGATCGGCCCCACGACCTCGACACGCTGGACGCCGAGACCCTCTACCTGCCCTGGGCCACCAGCCTGCGGATGAGCGACCTGGGCTACCAGAACAATGCCCAGGCGGGGCTGACCCCCTGCTACAACAGCCTCGACAGCTACCTGGCGAGCCTGCGCCAGGCGGTCTCCACCCCCTATCCGCCCTATGCCGAGATCGGCACCAAGCAGAATGGCGAGTGGGTGCAGCTGAACACCAACGTCATCCAGATCGAGAACGAGTACTACTCGTCGATCCGCCCCAAGCGCGTCACCTGCACCGGCGAACGCCCGATCCAGGCCCTGATGGCCCGTGGCGTGCAGTACGTCGAGGTGCGCTGCCTGGACATCAACCCCTACCTGCCCCTGGGCATCGACCTGGAGGAGTCCCGCTTCCTCGACGCCTTCCTGCTGTTCTGCGCCCTGCAGGACAGCCCGCCCATGGCCGGTGAAGAGTGCCGCAGCGCCACCGACAACTTCCAGCGCGTGGTCAAGGAAGGCCGCCGTCCCGGCCTGACGCTGCTGCGCAACGGCCAGGCCATCGGCCTCACCGACTGGGCCAACGACCTGCTGGACCGCATCGCCCGGACCGCCGAAGTCCTGGACGCGGCCCAGGGCAGCCAGGAGCACGCTGCGGCCCTGTCCGCCCAGCGCGCCAAGGTGGCCGATCCGGACCTGACCCCCTCGGCCCGGGTACTGGCGGAACTGCGCCAGAACGGCGAGAGCTTCAGCCAGTTCGCCCTGCGCAAGAGCCGCGAGCACGCCGACCACTTCCGCAGCCACCCCCTGGCCGCCGAGGACCAGGCCCGCTTCGAAGCCCTGGCCCGGGAGTCCCTGGCAGAGCAGGCGCGCCTGGAAGCCGAGCCGGACGTCGACTTCGACACCTTCGTCGCCGCCTACCAGGCGAGCATCCTGGGGCTGGCCAGCCACTGACCGGGCAGGCCCTAGCCGGGAGCGATTTCATTCGCGAATGACGTCGCTCCCGCCCTGCATCCGGGCCGGGCTCAGAGCGCTTTCTCGAAAATCTGCGAATTGCGCTGGAAGTTGTAGAGCGATGCCCGCGCGGCCGGCAGGCGCTCGACGCCGCTGGGCTGGAAGCCGCGCTCGCGGAACCAGTGGGCGGTGCGGGTGGTGAGCACGAAGAGGGTCTTCAGGCCCATGGCCCGTGCGCGCTCCTCGATACGCTCCAGCAGCTCGTCGCCACGGCCGCCATGGCGGTACTCGGGGTTCACCGCCAGGCAGGCCAGCTCGCCGGCCTCGGAGTCGGCGATGGGATAGAGCGCCGCGCAGGCGATGATCAGGCCGTCGCGCTCGACGATGGTGAACTGCTCGATCTCCCGCTCCAGCACCTCGCGGGAACGGCGCACCAGGATGCCCTGTTCCTCCAGCGGGGTGATCAGGTCGATCAGGCCGCCCACGTCCTCGATGGTGGCTTCACGCAGGGACTCGAACTGCTCCTGGTCCACCAGGGTGCCGCCGCCGTCCCGGGTGAACAACTCGGTGAGCAGGGAGCCGTCCTCGGCGTAGCTCACCAGGTGGCTGCGCTTGACCCCGGCACGGCAGGCCTGGGCGGCGGCATCCAGCAGCTCGGCCTGATAGTGGTTGCCGAGTCGCGCCAGGTGGGCCGGCACCTGCTGCGGGCGCAGCTCGCGCACCAGCCGGCCGGATTCGTCGATCAGCCCCCGCTCGCTGCCGAACAGCACCAGCTTGTCCGCGCCCAGGTCGATGGCGGCGCGGGTGGCCACGTCCTCGCAGGCCAGGTTGAAGATCTCCCCGGTGGGCGAGTAGCCCAGGGGCGACAGCAGCACGATGGTGCGCTCGTCCAGCAAGCGACCGATGCCCTTGCGGTCCACCCGGCGCACTTCGCCGGTGTGGTGGTAATCCACACCATCCACCACGCCGATGGGCCGGGCGGTGACGAAGTTGCCGCTGCTCACCCGCAACCGCGAGCCCTGCATGGGCGAGGCCGCCATGTCCATGGACAGGCGCGCCTCGATGGCGATGCGCAACTGGCCCACGGCATCGATCACGCACTCCAGGGTGGGGCCGTCGGTAATCCGCAGGTCGCGATGGAAATGGGGCGTCAGGCCACGCGCGGCGAGGCGTGCCTCGATCTGTGGGCGCGAACCATGTACCAGCACCAGGCGCACGCCCAGGCTGTGGAGCAGCACCAGGTCATGGACGATGTTGCCGAAATTCGGGTGGGCGACGCCTTCGCCGGGCAGCATGACCACGAAGGTGCAGTCCCGGTGGGCGTTGATATAGGGAGACGCGTGACGCAGCCAGTTGACGTAATCGGGCATGGTTCCGTGAGCCTGTGGATAAGTGCGAGATAACGGGTACGGCTCCGCAGGGGAGCGAAGGTGAAGCGGCGCGTTATCGTCGTCGCAGGAACATCGACGGACATCCTCCGGGGGCTGGATGGTTCACAGGCAGTAATGCTGGATGAGCTGGCGCAACAGCGCAACGGTAGGCTCGATCCGTGACAGTTCGAGGTGCTCGTCCGGCTGGTGGGCGCAGGCGATGTCGCCGGGGCCGAGCACCAGGGTCTCGCAACCGAGCTGCTGAAGATACGGGGCTTCGGTGCCGAAGGCCACCGCTTGCGCACTGTGGCCGGTAAGACGTTCGGCCAGGCGTACCAGATCACTTTCCGGCGTCTGCTCGAAGGGCGGTACGGCCGGGAACAGCGGCTTGTAGTCAATCTTCACCCGGTAATGCTCGGCCACCGGGCGCAGGCGCTGGCGGATCACCGCCCGCAGGGTCTCGGGCTCCATGCCCGGCAACGGCCGCAGGTCGAACTCCAGGCTGCACTGGCCGCAGATGCGGTTGGGGTTGTCGCCCCCGTGGATGCAACCGAGGTTCAGGGTGGGATGGGGCACGCTGAACTGCGGGTTGCGGAACTCCCGCTGCCAGTCGCCGCGCAGGGCGATCAGGTCGCTCATCACCGCGTGCATGGCCTCCAGGGCGCTGTGACCGAGACTGGGGTCGGAGGAGTGGCCGCTCTGCCCGAGGATATCGATGCGCTCCATCATCACGCCCTTGTGCAGGCGGATCGGCTTGAGGCCCGTGGGTTCGCCGATCACCGCGGCGCGGCCGAGGGGCCTGCCGGCCTGCGCCAGGGCGCGGGCGCCGGCCATGGAGCTCTCCTCATCGCAGGTGGCGAGGATGATCAGCGGCTGGCGGAAGGGTTTGTCCAGCAGTCCGCGAGCCGCTTCGATGGCCAGGGGGAAGAAGCCCTTCATGTCGCAGCTGCCAAGGCCGTACCAGCGGTCCCCCACTTCGCTGAGTTTCAGCGGGTCGGTTTTCCACAGGGCGGCGTCGAAAGGCACGGTGTCGCTGTGGCCCGCCAGCACCAGGCCGCCGGGGCCACTGCCGAAAGTGGCCACCAGGTTGGCCTTGCCGGGGGCGACCTGCTGCACCTCGCAACGGAAGCCGAGGTCATCGAGCCAGCCGGCCAGCAGGTCGATCACCGCCTGGTTGGACTGATCCCAGCCAGGCTGGGTGCAGCTCACCGACGAGGTGGCGACCAGGGCGGCGAACTGGGATTTCAGGTCTGGAACGGACATCGGGGACCTCCTCGGACAAGACAGCATCATAGGCACAAGGCCACGCCCGGTGAAACCGCTACGGCGCGCGGCGGACCTGTCCTGTAAACTTCACCGCCCCGGCAGCCAACTCGGCTGCGACTGACAGATCCCGGCGATGAACAAAGAGACCGAAATCAAGCTTCGCGCCAGCCGCGAGACACTGGAAGCCCTGCGCAACCATCCGCTGCTGAAGAAGCGCAACAAGTCCGGCTGGGAACGCCGTGAACTCTTCAACCAGTATTACGACACCCCCGAGCGCGACCTGGCCCGCGCCCGGGTGGCGCTGCGCCTGCGTCGCGACGGCGACCAGTTCATCCAGACCCTGAAGACCCGTGGCCAGAGCGTGGCCGGGCTGTCCGAGCGCAACGAGTGGGACTGGTACCTGACCAAGGCCAAGCTGGACCCGAAGAAACTCACCGACGACTGCTGGCCCGCCAGCCTCGCCGAGCTCGACAAGAAACAGCTGGGGCCGATCTTCACCACCGACTTCCACCGTGACCGCGCCGAGATCGCCTGGGGCCGGGGCAAGGCCAAGGTGGTGATCGAGGCCGCCCTGGACCTGGGCAAGGTGATCGCCGGCAAGCAGGAAGAAGAAATCTGCGAGCTGGAACTGGAACTGCGCCAGGGCGAGCCCGACGCCCTGCTGGAACTGGCCGCCGAACTGGCCGCCGAGCTGCCGCTGATGCCCTGCGATATCAGCAAGGCCGAGCGCGGCTACCGCCTGCATGACGCCGACAGCTACCACCTCGGCCTGCCGCTGCCGGAGCTGACCGCCGAAACCTCCCTGGACGACGCCTTCGCCGCCCTCGCCTGGCACCTGCTGGGCGCCAGCCAGCGCCTGGCCGAGCAGTACCGTTTCAATGGCCACTGGAAACTGCTGGCCGACTGGGTCCGGCAACTGGCCGACCTGCGGGCCCTGCTGGGCAGCCTCGGCCAGGCGGCGCCGCGCGCCAGCAGCCACGACCTGCGGGAAGCCCTGGACGCCCTGCTGGCCGACTGGCGCCCCCGCCTGCTGGCCGGCGAGCACGACGAAGCCGCCCGCCACGCCGCGCCGCAGCAGTTCGCCGACGAACTGGCCGGCACCCGCTGGGGCCTGTTCTCCCTCAAGGCCTCGCGCTGGCTGCTGGGCCGCGCCTGGACCGTCGAGCGCAACGCCCGTGGCACCCGCCAGGGCCAGGCGGCGCTGGGCAACTGGCTGCAGCGTTTCCTCGCCGAGGAAGGCCAGGCCTTGAAGCCCGAGCTGTACAAGCGCCAGCCGGAAGACCTGGCCGAGCAGTTGCCGCGCCTGGAACGCCTGCTGGTCTGGCTGCGCCTGGCACGGCAGGTCCTGGAGACCCTCGAGGTCGACCGCGCCTACGGCGAGCTGGCCAAGCTCGCCGAACTGGCCACGGCGCCGCTGGACGCCGAAGTCCTGGCCGCCCGCAGCGAGCAGGCCCAGACCCTGATCAGCCTGCGCGGCTGGAAAGCGCTGACCCGCTGATAGCGATCACCGAGGAGTCGCGGGATGTTCAGGCAAAGCGTCCAATCCCTGGTCACCACCTGGCTCACCGGCCTGCTGGCCCTGCTGCCACTGGTGCTGACCCTGGCGCTGCTGGCCTGGCTGCTGAGCCTGCTGAACACCCTGGTGGGCCCCTCCACGGTGATCGGCCAGCTCCTGGGCGCCCTCGGCCAGCCCTTCGCCAGCAACCCGGCGCTGGCCTACCTGGTGGGGACCCTGGTGCTGCTGGGCAGTCTCTATCCCCTGGGACTGGCGGTGCAGCTGGGTCTGCGCCGCCCCCTCGGCTGGCTGCTGGACATGACCCTGCGCCGGGCGCCGCTGATCGGCAGCCTCTACAGCCTGGCCGATCGTTTCGTCGGCCTGCTGGACCGCAGCAAGAACGCCGACATCGCCGCCATGAGCCCGGTCTGGTGCGTCTTCGGCGGCGACGGCGCGGCGGTGCTGGCCCTGCAGCCGAATCCGGACACCGTCGAGATCGACGGCCGGCCCTACTGCGCCATCCTGGTTCCCACCGCCCCCATCCCGGTGGGCGGCGGGCTGATCTACGTCCCCGTTGAGTGGCTGCGCCCGGCGGACATGGGCGTGGAGGGCCTGACCAGCATCTACCTCTCAATGGGCCTCACGCCCCCGCAACAGGCAAGCCGGCAGGCGAAGGAGCCGGTGGTGAGCGAGGACGACCAGATTTCGTAGATCGCCTCTCAAGCTGCCCCCATCACTGCCCTTCGCCCTAAAGGCCAGCGCGCATCAAATCGACTCTTGCTCACCCCCTGACACCCAATAACGCATTCTCATGCACCTTTTCAGACCTATCTGATAGCGCTGCTATCGAGCAGGACCGCAAGCTCCTCCGTTTCAGTCAAGGACACCGTACGAGGATCTGACATGGACACTCGGAGCCTGGCCCAGCGGATGGTCGATGCTGCCAATGCAATCAATGCCAGCAGGAAGGCAGAAGAGCGTCGGAACGCAGGACTGCAAACCCCCGAGCCTCTCTGTCTACCGCTGCCCAACTACTGGGTCACCGATCCCGCCAGCGCCCACCTGCCGGCCATCCAGCACTGGAGCCACCCCTTCGGCGACCGAGGCAACCCGCTGCGCCAGCTCACCCTACTGGCCAATGCCGAGCGCGGCTACTACCCCCTCGGGCGCAACGGCTTCTGGCACCTAGGTGTGCATTTCGATGCGGGCACTGCCGGCATCCTGGACCAGTCCCAGGTGCGCTGTGTGGCCGACGGAGAGGTGGTCGCTTACCGTATCGATACCCGGTCTCCCAGCACCCGTTACCTGTTCGATGATGCGCAGGTGGAGCGTCCCTTCTCACGGAACTTCGTCCTCGTGCGACACCGCCTGCAGGCACCGGAAATCTCTGGCCTCAGCGCCCCGCCAAGCCTGACCCTCTACAGCCTGTACATGCATCTGGAAGACTGGGCGGCGTATCGGCAGGACCAGACCCTGAAGCGACCGGCCTTCTGGCCTGAAAGCAATACCCGCCGGGTCAAGGACACGGAAAAGGATTTCGTGCCCGGACTGGAGGGCCTCCACTGGCTGCGCTGCCGCATCGGGCCAAATGGTGGTGCGGTGATCTCCGGGCTGGCCCGTGGTACCGAGGTCACCCTCAGTGGCACCGGCAGCTACCGCAAGCTGGAGAACATTCCCGGCCCTCGGCAACTGCTGCAAGATGGCGCCCTGCTCGGCTATGTCGACTCCAGCTTTCTCGAACCCCTGCCCAGAGGCGATTACCGCATCGCCACCTGGCGGGACGATGGCACGCTCAACGTCCGTCCCAGCGCCAGCGTCGAAGGCAAGCCGTTGATGACCCTGCCCAACGGCACCGAAGTCGCCGTCAGCGGCACCGGCAACTACCGCAAGCTGGAGTGGGTCAATCAGTACGTCCACTTCGACTCACTGCTGGGCGAGCGCGAACCCCAGGCCCTGAACGAGATCTGTGTCCTCGAGTTGCCGGTACCCATACGCGCTGGCGAACTGATCGGCCACCTCGGCGCCTATCAAGACCACGGCGACGCCCTGCCCCGGCGGCAATTGCACTTGGAAATGTTCAGCAGCGAAAGCGTTCAGACCTTCCTCGACGTCAGCCGCGCCTGGGCGCAACACCTGCCGGCCAGTGCGCGGACCTGGTTGAAACTGCCCCAGGGCACTCCCGTGGTGCCGCATCAAACGCACTTCAGCGCCACCACCCCACCCAGGGCGAATACGGGCACCCCGACCAGCAGCGCCGACCTGCACCTGCCGAAGCAACTGCTCGAGGGGCTGGGCGCCGACAGCAAAATCCGCATTCCCGCTCGAGACGGCCACGCCGGCTTTACCTGGTACCGCCTCGACGACCTGCTGCACGGCAGTGAAGGCCAGTTACTCGCAGGCTGGGTCCAGGTCGAGGATGACCACGCCCACTGGCACAGCCCCTGGGACTGGAGCGGCTACGCCGCCATCCTCAACGGTGACTCCCTGGAAAGCTGCCAGGCCTATGCGCTGAACGTGCAAGGCATCCTGCCCAGCGAACGGGACCGGGCGCGCGCCGCACGGCTGGCCGATCTCTCCGACCAAGGCCCGATCCGCAGCCGACTGTTCGACCTGGTAGATCGCGAACGCCACGAGGTGATGACCGCCGAGGAATTGCAACAGGCCCTCCACTTGCCAGCGCTGGCGCAATCGATTTCCCGCCTGGCGATCTACAGCGAAAGCGAATGGCACTGGCGGCCGGGCAAGTGGGATGCGCTGGACGATCTCTTCGGCCATAGCAGCTCATCACCACACCACAACTGGCTGGCGGAGAAAGAGCGTATCCAACAGCTCTGCTGGTGGAACGAAGTGGCACCGAGGTTGGGGCTGCCGGTAAACGGGCATGTCTGGCATCTGCATCCGGTGGGATTGATGGGACACTTTAATGCCGGGAATGACGAAAACGACCTGCGGTGGTTAAAAGTTCCATTTGGTCAATTGACCTTTGATACCGAAGGTAATGATGTAGAAGATGAGTCAAATCCATTGCACAGATATTTTAGTCGCGTGGTGCATTGGCCTGGCGGAGTGTCGGGCGTGACTATAGGCCGGGGTTATGACTTAGGACAGCAAATGTCTTCTGAGCTTGATCTTGATCAGGCGGGAGTAATTGAGCCATTAAAGACCTGGCTGGTTGATTCACAGGGATTAACTTCCTTAGCCGCCAAAAATAGACTTGAAACAGCAAGTCGTGAAATTCTACTCATACAAATAACAAGAAAACAGCAATACAATTTATTCATAACCACATACAAGCGTCTAGAGGATGACGTGAAGCGGATATGCCAGAAAGCAGCAACAATTCGCGCCTATCATGCAAATCCGAATATTGACCCTGAGAAAGCGTGGAGTGATATTCCAGATCGCATAAAAGAAATACTTATAGACCTCCGATATCGTGGCGACTACACACCTACAGCTAGATCCCATATTCAAAGTGCCGCCTATCTGGGCGACGCAATAGCATTCGGTAGAGCCCTATCCGAACGAGCACACTGGCCTAACGTCCCACAAGAAAGATTCCAGAGAAGAATTAATTACTATGAAAGCCGAAATTAGAGCTGCTGCCTTTTTTTTACTTCTCCCCAACCTCAGCTGTGCAACCTTTAGCGAGCTTGAGATAAATCAGCTTGAAGATATTAATAGAGCTTCATTGGATCAGATGAGTGCAGCACATGCCTCATTAAAAAAGGCTATATCAACGTCAATCAAGGATAACCCCGAAAAACAGAAATTAATCACTGAACTTGACACTGCATGGCAGGGCATGATTGAAAAGAAATGCAAACTTGAAACATATGAATCAAAAGGAACTGATGCAGAAATTTCTCAATACAGTACCTGCATGAGCAAAAACTACTTAGAAGCAGAAAATTACTTCAACTCGATTCAACCTTAGGAAGAACTCGCACAACCCAAGCCCTTTCTTGCGGCTGGCTCACACAGGGCCTGCATTATTCGGCCAATAATTAAATCAAAATTTTTTGCGCACAGACTCCACGCTTCATCGACATCGTTAGTGTCGGCTCCATGCACATGATGAACGGTAGCATTGGCGCCACCCGAATAAGCACCCAGGCAGTTGCCCGAACCCCATCCACGGCCCAACTGCACGGCAACTGGCTGGTGGAGAAGCAGCTAATCGAACAGCTCTGCTGGGTGAACTAAGCGGCACCGAGGATGGGACTGCAGGCGGATGGACATATCTGGCATTTGCGTCCTTCCAGGTGGCAGAGCGCTCAAGGGAGAACACGAATTGGATCGCGGCTTAAAGGAGATTGCCGAGGGCAATCCAGATTTTTGTGGTATCGACGTCCCAGTGGCCTCTCATGAGCACCGCTGCGCGCGTGGCAACCTGCCGTTGTCTTCCCTGACAGACCTGAAGGTGCGTTAGCCATGCCGGTCAGACTGGACAAGATTCCCGCCCCCGCACAGCGACCCGCGCTGCCACGCGCTTGGTTGTGGTTCGGATTGCTGGTGCTCTTACTGCTGCTGGGCATGGGCCTGACGCTTTGGCTGGGCAGCGAGATGCTGACTCAGGAACCTGGACGTTTCTGGCTGTACGCCGTGGCAGCCCAGGCGATCCAGGCGAGCGGCCGGCCGCAGTTCATTTTCAGTGGCGAGGGCACCCCCGAGTCAGGGTTGTGGTGTACGACCATCAGGCCCTTGGCCGCAAAGGATTCCACCCAGGCGAGCAACTGATATCCACCTGCAGGTAGATGGCGCTTTTTCACCCGCCAATTGCGCCATGTCTCGCCTCGATGGTGGACCGCTTGCGCGTGGTTCATCACGTATGGCCTGACCCACTGAGCGACCTAGGCCCCCAGCGGCAGCTGGGTGGTGGACTTGATCTCCGACAGGGCGACGATGGAGTTCACCTCCTGGATGCCCGGCACCAGGGACAGCTTCTCGAAGAAGAAGCGCTCGTAGGCCTCGATATCGCGGGTGACGATGCGCAGCATGAAATCCACCGACCCCATCAGCACATGGCACTCCAGCACCTCGGGGAACCCGCGCATGGCCTCGGCGAATTCGGTGAGGTTGGAGCGGCCGTGGGCGTTGAGCTTCACCTGGGCGAAGACCTGCGCGTTCAGGCCCACCTTGCGCCGGTCGAGCAGGGTCACCTGGCGACGGATCACGCCCTCGTCCCTCAGCCGCTGGATGCGCCGCCAGCAGGGCGACTGGGACAGCCCCACGCGCTCGGCGATCTCGGCGGTGGAAAGGCTCGCGTCCTCCTGCAACAGGTCGAGGATGCGCTTGTCGTAGGCGTCCAGGGTGATGGACATAATTTTTCCCCAATCAGGTGATTACCGGAAAAGTCTATCCAAAGCCTGCCGCGAATCACGCGAATCAGGCAGAAAAATCCTCGGCGGTGCTGGAAAACTATCGCCACGCCCAACGAGGAGTTCCCCATGCTCAGCCTCCAGCCCGCCCCCCTTCTGCGCGACGACCACTGGCACCCCGGCCGCGCCCTGCATGAGGCCTGCGAAATGCAGTTCGCCATCCTCGCCGAGGCCGAGGCGGACGTGCTCGGCCGCCTGCTCGCCTACTTCGCCCAGTTGCAGCTGGTGCCGCGCTGGCTGGAAGTGAACCGGGTGGGAAACGACCTGCTGGTGCAGCTTCGCCAACCCGGGCTGACGCCCCACCGCGCCGAGGTGATCGCACAGAAGATGCGCTCGCAGGTGTCCGTGTTCTCGGTGGAGCTGGAACGCGCGCCGGTTCCTTGATCCAGCGCTTAGCTCGACAGTGGCGATTCGGGCATGCTTGCCGTCCCATGGGAAGAGCGATTGACTACTCTTCCAGACTGAGCAGCGTGACCGAGGAGCTTGCATGTCCGCCTTTGCCTCACCCGCCCAGGACCGTTGGCTGGACCTCAACGACCTGATGCGCGAATTGGTAGCCCAGGGCCGCCTGAGCCAGGACCAGGCCGAGCATTGCCTGGCCATTCGCCGTAGCGCGGTGAACAACCAGCAGCATCCCCTGGAGTTCCTGGCCAGCCAGCAGGTGGACGACCTCCACCGCCCGGGCCGGAAACTCGACCTGGAGACCCTCACCCAGTGGCTGGCGGAACACGCCGGCCAGCCCTACCTGCGCATCGACCCGCTGAAGATCGACGTCGCCGCGATCACGCCGCTGATGTCCTACGCCTTCGCCCAGCGCCACAAGATCCTCGCCGTGGCCGCCGACAGCCAGTCGGTGACCATCGCCAGCGCCCAGCCCTTCGTGCAGGGCTGGGAGGCCAACCTCACCCATGTGCTCAAGCGCCCCATCAAGCGCGTGGTGGCCAACCCGGTGGACATCCAGAAGTTCACCCTGGAGTTCTATCGCCTGGCCAAGTCCGTCAGCGGCGCCAGCGCCACGGACCAGAAGATCAGCGGCGTGGGCAACTTCGAGCAGTTGCTCAAGCTGGGCTCCAGCGACCAGGAGCCGGACGCCAACGACGCCCACATCGTCAACATCGTCGACTGGCTGTTCCAGTACGCCTACCAGCAACGCGCCAGCGATATCCACATCGAGCCCCGCCGCGAGCAGGGCACGGTGCGCTTCCGCATCGACGGCGTGCTGCACACCGTCTACCAGTTCCCGCCCCAGGTCACCATGGCGGTGGTGAGCCGCCTGAAGAGCCTCGGACGGATGAACGTGGCGGAGAAACGCAAGCCCCAGGACGGCCGGGTCAAGACCAAGACCCCGGACGGCGGCGAGGTGGAGCTGCGCCTGTCCACGCTGCCCACCGCCTTCGGCGAGAAGATGGTGATGCGGATCTTCGACCCCGAGGTGCTGCTGAAAAGCTTCGACCAGTTGGGCTTCTCCGCCGACGACCTGCGCCGCTGGCAGAGCATGACCAACCAGCCCAACGGCATCATCCTGGTCACCGGCCCCACCGGCTCGGGCAAGACCACCACGCTCTACACCACCCTCAAGCAGCTGGCCACCAGCGAGGTGAACGTCTGCACCATCGAAGACCCCATTGAGATGATCGAGGGCGCCTTCAACCAGATGCAGGTGCAGCACAACATCGACCTGACCTTCGCCAGCGGCGTGCGCGCCCTGATGCGGCAGGACCCGGACATCATCATGGTGGGCGAGATCCGCGACCTGGAAACCGCCGAGATGGCCATCCAGGCCGCCCTCACCGGTCACCTGGTGCTCTCCACCCTGCACACCAACGACGCCCCCAGCGCCATCACCCGCCTGCTTGAGCTTGGCGTGCCCTACTACCTGTTGCGGGCCACCCTGCTGGGGGTCATGGCCCAGCGCCTGGTGCGCACCCTCTGCCCCCACTGCAAGGCGCCCATGACGCTGTCGGAGGACGACTGGAACGGCCTGACCAAACCCTGGAGCGCACCGCTGCCCACCGGCGCCCACCGCGCCGTGGGCTGCCTGGAATGCCGTGATACCGGCTACCGGGGCCGCGCGGGCGTCTACGAGATCATGCTCCTGTCCGACGCCATCAAGCCGCTGATCACCGCCGACACCGACCTCATCGCCCTGCGCCGCGCGGCGTTCAAGGAAGGCATGCGCAGCCTGCGCCTGTCCGGTGCGCAAAAGGTGGCGTCGGGACTCACGACCATCGAAGAAGTGCTGCGGGTCACGCCACAAAGCGAACAGAAATGAAATGCTTGTCAGTCGGGGCGGAGGGGCCCCGACCGACAGAAGAACTACAGCCAGCAAACGGAGTGATTCCCATGGAAATCGGCAGTGTCGTCATCCTTTTCGTCGCCCTGGCGATCGCCATCGTCTTCATGGGCTTCAAGGTGGTGCCCCAGGGCTTCGAGTGGACGGTGGAGCGCTTCGGCCGCTACACCAACACCCTGAAACCCGGCCTGAACATCATCGTGCCGGTGATGGACCGCATCGGTCGCAAGCTCAGCGTGATGGAAAGCGTGCTGGACATTCCGCCCCAGGAAGCCATCAGCGCCGACAACGCCATCGTCACCATCGACGCCGTGTGCTTCTTCCAGGTGGTCAACGCCGCCCAGGCGGCCTACGAGGTCAACGACCTGGAGCACGCCATCCGCAACCTGGTGATGACCAACATCCGCACCGTGCTCGGCTCCATGGAACTGGACGCCATGCTGAGCCAGCGGGACGCCATCAACGAGCGCCTGCTGCGCACCGTGGACGAGGCCACCGCGCCCTGGGGCATCAAGGTCACCCGCATCGAGATCAAGGACATCACCCCGCCGGCGGACCTGGTGGAAGCCATGGCCAGCCAGATGAAGGCCGAGCGCCTGAAGCGCGCCCAGATCCTCGAGGCCGAGGGCCGTCGCCAGGCGGAGATCCTCACCGCCGAGGGCGAGAAGCAGGCGCAGATCCTCAAGGCCGAGGGCCAGCGCCAGGCCGCCTTCCTCGAGGCCGAGGCGCGGGAGCGCGCCGCCCAGGCCGAAGCCGAGGCCACCCGCGTGGTGTCCGAGGCCATCGCCCAGGGCAATGTGCAGGCGGTCAACTACTTCGTCGCGCAGAAATACGTCGAGGCCCTGGGCAAGCTGGCCAGCGCCGACAACAGCAAGGTGGTGCTGATGCCCCTGGAGGCCAGCCAGGTGATCGGGGCCGTGGGCGGCATCGGCGAGATCGTCCGCGCCACCTTCGACGGCCGCAAGGGTTGAGGCCATGTGGAACTACCTGCAGAACCTCACCTATTGGGACTGGCTGGCCCTCGGCACACTGCTGCTGATCCTCGAGGTCTTCGGCGCGGGCGGCTACCTGCTGTGGATCGGCGTGGCGGCGGCCTGTGTCGGGGTGATCACCTTCATCGCCCCGGAACTGCACTGGGCCATCCAGTTCCTGCTCTTCGGTGTGCTCTCCATCGTGACCGCGGTCTACTGGTGGCGCCGCCAGCGCAGCGCCGCCAAGCCCTCGGCCCAGCCGGGGCTGAACCAGCGCGGCCAGGAGTTCATCGGTCGCCAGTTCGCGCTGCACGAAGCCATCAGCGGCGGCCGCGGCAAGATCCGCGCCGGCGACTCCCTCTGGCTGGTGACCGGACCCGACCTGCCCGCCGGCAGCCAGGTACGCGTCATCGGCCAGGACGGCGTGCTCCTCCGGGTGGAGCCGGCCTGACCAGGCGGTGACGCCACCCTTGACGGCCTCCGGGGCATTCATCGAACCTGCACGGCACCCTGAAGCACGCTTGCCAGCACAGCGGACGTCTGCATGTCCAAGCCTCACCCCACCAACCCGCCCGGGCGCCGCCCCATCGTTCCCGTCCTGGCCGGCCTGCTGCTCCTGGCCGGCCTTGGCCTCTGGCTGTACCTGGCCGGCACCGACGCACCGTCGAAGGCCGTAGCGCCAGGGGCCGAGCCACAGCCCGCCCGCTTCGTCGACGAAGCCGCCTGCGCCGGCTGCCACGGCCAGCAGGCGAAGGACTGGCAGGGCAGCCATCACCAACTGGCCCTGCGCGTGGCCGACGACACCAGCGTGCTGGCGGACTTCGACGACGCCCCTGTCCAGATCGAGGGGCAGGCGTCCCGCTTCTTTCGCCGCGACGGTGCTTTCTGGGTCAACACGCCGGGGGAGGACGGCAAGCCGGCGGATTTCCGCGTGGCCTACGTCATCGGTGTCGCGCCCTTGCAGCAATACCTCCTCGAACTGCCTGGAGGGCGCCTGCAGGCCTTCTCCCTGGCCTGGGATCTGGAGCGGGGCGCCTGGTTCAAGCCCTACCCTGGCCAGGGCATGGAGATTCACGACCCCGAGCACTGGATGCGCCCGCAGCAGAACGCCAACGCCCAGTGCATGGACTGCCACAGCACCGGATTCCAGCGGGGCTTCGACCCCGCCAGCGGTCGTTTCGACAGCCACTGGAGCAGCCTGGGCGTGGGCTGCCAGGCCTGTCACGGTCCGGCCTCGCGCCACCTGCAATGGCTGGAGAACACGTCCGGCCTGCGCAATGCCGGGTTCGCCGTCGACCTGGCCCGTGCCGACCGCATCGCCAGCCTGGAGACCTGCGCCCGTTGCCATGCCCGCCGTACGCCGCTGGGCGATGGCCCACCCCAGGGGCGGCGACTGATGGACGATTACCTGCCCAGTACCCTGACCCGGGAACTCTACGAACTGGACGGCAAGGCCCGGGAGGACGTCTACCAGTACGGCCCCTTCGCCCAGAGCCGGATGTTCGCCAAGGGCGTGCGCTGCAGCACCTGCCACGACCCCCATCGCGGCAACCTGAAGGTCACGGGCAACGGACTCTGCCTGCAGTGCCACAACCCCGAGGGCAAGGCGCGGATCGCCGGGGTCGATGGCCAGGGACTCAAGGCGAAGGACTATGACAGCCCGACGCACCACCATCACCGCCCAGGCCAGGCCGGCGCCCAGTGCATCGATTGCCATATGCCGGCCCGCCGCTTCATGGGCATCGACAACCGCCACGACCACGGCTTCAGCCTGCCCGATCCGGCCCGGGCGCTGCGCCTGGGCACCACGGACGCTTGCCTGGGCTGCCATGCCGAGCGCAACGGGGACCTGTTGGCCGAACAGTTCCGGCGCTGGTACGGCGAGGTGCCCTCCGCCGCGCCACGCTATGACGAGAGCCTCTGGTTGATCCGCAACGGCCGCCCCGGAGCGTCGCGGGCGCTGTTCCAGCAACTGGCGTCCGAGGGGCTGCCCGCCATCCGCCGCGCCACCCTGCTGGCGGAACTGCCCCACTACCCCAGCGAGCGCGCCCTGGCGGCGGCGGCCCGGGACCTCAACCACCCCGCACCACTGGTACGCGAAAGCGCGGTCCGCGCGGTGGCGGCGCTGGTACCGCCGGAGCAACGACGCAACCTGCTGGCTCCCCTGCTCTCGGACCCGATTCGCGCCGTGCGCATAGGCGCGGCCCGCGAGCTGCTGGGGCTGCGAGCCACGGGACTGGGCAACTACGAGAGCGCCTGGAGCGAAGCCATCGGCGAGTACGAAGCCGCGCTGCTCAGCCAACAGGACCGCGCCGAAGCCAACCTGGCGCTGGCCCAGCTCTACCAGGCCAACGGCCGTGCCGATGCGGTGGAGGGCCGCCTGCGCACCGCCGTGCAGCGGGACCCCGAGCACCTCCCAGCGCAGGTGGCGCTGGTGCAATGGCTGGACAACAACTACCGCTGGGACGAGGGCCGCGCCCTGCTGGAGCAGGCCCTCGCCGGCCATCCGCGATCCGCCCTGCTGCGGCACGCCAATGGCGTGATGCTGCTGCGCCGGGGTGACCTGCCGGCGGCCACGCGGGCCTTCGCCGAAGCCGTGGAGCTGGAGCCGAGCAACAAGGTCTACGACTACAGCTACGCCGTGGCATTGCATGACAGCGGACAACTGGAAGCGGCCTGTCATCGCCTGGAGGCGCTGCTGGAACGGGACCCGGCCAACCGCGAGGCACGCCTGGCCCTCATCAGCTACTGGCGCGAAGCCGGCCAGATCCAGAAGGTCCAGGCCTTGCTGGCGGAACTGGAGCAACAGAACCCGGACGATCCGGAACTGCGACGGGAGTAGCATCGACGGCCGGCGCGCAATGAGGTGGAACTCCGGCAGGACCGGTCTGATCTGATCATTCAGGTCCACCGCGAACGGAGCCAATTCCATGCGCACTCGTCTGTACACCGCTGCATTCGTCATGATCGCCCTGCCGGCCGGCTCCGCCCTGGCCGACAGCGACTTCTGGCGCGACGTGATCTCGTCAGGCGCCACCACCGCCTCCACCTATCTCACCTTCAAGGACGACAAGCTGATAGTCGCCGCCCGTGACGATGCCAGCAGCTTCGTCGCCAGCGATGGAGAGATCCGGGGCCCTTACCTGGAAGCCGCGCTGCAGCGCATCCGCAATGAACATCCCGACCTGCAGGCCAGCGACGCCGAGCTCGCCAGCGCCATCCTCGCCAGCGAACGCTGAAACCGGTCGGCAATGAATGCGCTTCTGCGCGCACTAAAAAAGCCCCGTCATTGCGACGGGGCTCACGGAGCAGCTACCCCCAACTGGTAGCCTGTGGAACGCACGTCCCGGCCGAGGAGCGCCGGCGTGGGGACAGTGCGGGGCCTACGATGGCCAGCCACCCGCAGCAGGTCAACGGCGCGGAGCCGGCTTCCGAAAAAGCCCCACGCCGGACGGGTGATCGCCTACCCAGCGCCGCTCATCACTCCCGATAGTCATCCACGGGCACGCAGGCACAGAACAGGTTGCGGTCGCCGAAGACGTTGTCCACGCGGTTCACCGTCGGCCAGTACTTGTGGGCACGGGTGTGGGAGGTGGGCACCACCGCCTCCTCGATGGAGTAGGGCCGCTCCCAGATTCCGACCACATCCGCCAGCGTATGGGGAGCGCGCTTCAGCGGGTTGTCCTCCGGCGGCCAGTCACCGGCCTGGACCTTGGCGATCTCCGCGCGGATGCTGAGCATCGCCTCGATGAAGCGGTCCAGCTCGTGCTTGTTCTCACTTTCCGTGGGTTCGACCATCAGGGTGCCCGGCACCGGGAAGCTCATGGTCGGCGCATGGAAGCCGTAGTCCATCAGGCGCTTGGCCACGTCCTCCTCGGTGATCCCGGTCTCCGCCTTGAGCGGCCGCAGATCGAGGATGCACTCGTGGGCCACGCGGCCGTTGCGCCCGCTGTAGAGCACCGGGAAGGCCCCGCCCAGGGCCTGGGCCAGGTAGTTGGCGCCGAGGATGGCTACCTCGGTGGCGTCGGCCAGCTCCGGGCCCATCATGGCGATGTACATCCAGCTGATGGGCAGGATGCTGGCGCTGCCCCAGGGCGCCGCGCTGACGGCGCCGTTCTCCGGATTCGGTCCCTTGAGTTCGATGACCGGATGGTTGGCGACGAAGGGGGCCAGGTGCGCGCGCACGCCGATGGGCCCCATGCCCGGCCCGCCGCCCCCGTGGGGAATGCAGAACGTCTTGTGCAGGTTCATGTGGGAGACGTCGGCGCCGATGTCCGCCGGCCGCGCCAGGCCCACCTGGGCGTTGAGGTTGGCACCGTCCATGTACACCTGGCCACCCTGGCTGTGGATCACCTCGCAGATCTCGCGGATGCCCTCTTCGTAGACGCCGTGGGTCGAGGGGTAGGTGGCCATCAGGCAGGACAGCTGGCCACCCGCCTCCGCCGCCTTGCGCTTGAGGTCGTCCAGGTCGACGTTGCCGGCTTCGTCGCAGTCGACGATCACCACCCGCATGCTGGCCATCTGCGCCGATGCGGGGTTGGTGCCGTGGGCGGAGGCCGGGATCAGGCAGATGTTGCGGTGCCCCTCGCCCCGGCTCTCGTGGTAGCGCCGGATCGCCAGCAGCCCGGCGTACTCGCCCTGGGCGCCGGAGTTGGGCTGCATGCAGATGGCGTCGAAACCGGTGATGGCGCAGAGCCAGGACTCCAGCTCCTCGATCATCAGCCGGTAGCCCTGGGCCTGTTCCAGGGGGACGAAGGGGTGCAGGTTGGCGAACTCCGGCCAGGTGATGGGGATCATCTCGCTGGTGGCGTTGAGCTTCATGGTGCAGGAACCGAGGGGGATCATCGCCTGGTTCAGGGCCAGGTCCTTGTTCTCCAGCTGCTTGAGGTAGCGCAGCATCTCGGTTTCGCTGTGGTGGGCATTGAACACCGGGTGGCGCAGGTAGTCGCTGGTGCGCACGAGGTCCGCGGGAATGCCGGGCACTATGACGCCCGCGTCCAGCTCGGCGACGGACAGCCCGTGGTCGGCGCCGAGGAAGATGCAGAACAGCCGCTCCACGGTCTCGGCCGTGCAGGTCTCGTCCAGGCTCACCCCCAGCTTGCCGCGACCGAGGATGCGCAGGTTGACCCTGGCCGCCCTGGCCGACTCGATGATGGCGGTCTGGCTGCCGCCGACGTCCAGGGTCAGGGTGTCGAAGAAATGCGCGTTGTCCCGCTGGATTCCCCGTCGCGCCAGCCCTTCGGCAAGCACGGCGGTGAGGCGGTGGACCCGCTGGGCGATGCGTTTCAGGCCCTCGGGGCCGTGATAGACGGCGTAGCAGCTGGCGATGTTGGCCAGCAGCACCTGGGCGGTGCAGATGTTGGAGTTGGCTTTCTCGCGGCGGATGTGCTGCTCGCGGGTCTGCAGCGCCATGCGCAGGGCGACGTTGCCCCGGGCGTCCTTGGACACGCCGATGATGCGCCCCGGCATGGCGCGCTTGAATTCGTCGCGGGTGGCGAAGAAAGCCGCATGGGGTCCGCCGTAGCCCATGGGGACGCCGAAGCGCTGAGCCGAGCCGAACACCACGTCCGCCCCCAGTTCCCCGGGGGGCGTGAGCAGCAGCAGGGCGAGCAGGTCGGTGCCGACGCAGGCCAGTGCCTGCTGGCCGTGCAGGTGTTCGATCAGGGGCCGCAGGTCGCGGATCTCGCCGTGGGTGTCGGGATACTGCAGCAGCGCACCGAACACCTGGTGTTCCGCCAGCTTGTCCACCGGGCCCACCACCAGGTCGAAGCCGAACGCCTCGGCGCGGGTCTGTACCACCGAGAGGGTCTGTGGATGACAGTCCTCATCGACGAAGAAGAGGTTGCTCCTCGACTTGGCCACCCGCTTGGCCAGGGCCATGGCTTCGGCGGCGGCGGTGGCCTCGTCCAGCAGCGAGGCACTGGCCAGGTCAAGGCCCGTGAGGTCGATGGTCAGTTGCTGGAAGTTCAGCAGCGCCTCCAGCCGGCCCTGGGCGATCTCCGGCTGGTAGGGGGTGTAGGCGGTGTACCAGCCGGGATTCTCCAGCAGGTTGCGCAGGATCACCGTCGGCGTGTGGGTGCCGTAGTAGCCCATGCCGATCAGGCTGGTCCAGAGCTGGTTCTGCTCGGCGTAGCCACGCAGCTTCGCCAGGGCCTGCTGCTCGTCCAGGGCCTCCGGCAGGTCCAGGGGCCGGTTCAGGCGAATGGCCGGCGGCACCGTCTGCACGATCAGCTCGTCACGACTGGCCAGGCCCAGGGCCTGGAGCATCGCCTGCTGCTCGGTCTCGTCCGGGCCCAGGTGGCGACGGAGAAAGGCGTCGGGCTGTTGGAGCTGGGACAGCGAGGGCATCTGGGACATGGCAGGACCTCATTTTGCCGCGGCAGAAAAACAAAAAGCCTCGACTAGCGAGGCTTTCTGAAGGATAGCGGGTGAATCAGCTATCGGCGTCGGCTGCGGCCTTGTAGGCGCCGGCGTCGAGCAGCTTGTCCAGCTCGGCGACGTCGCTGGGCTTGAGCTTGAAGAACCAGGCGCCATAGGGATCGCTGTTGACGCTTTCCGGGACGTCGCTGACGGCGTCGTTCACCGCGATCACTTCACCACCGATGGGGGCGTAGATGTCGGAGGCGGCCTTGACCGACTCCACTACGCCGGCTTCCTGACCGGCGGCCAGGGTCTTGCCGACTTCCGGCAGCTCGACGAACACCACGTCTCCCAGCGCTTCCTGGGCGTGGTCGGTGATGCCCACGGTCACGGTGCCGTCGGCTTCCAGTCGGGCCCACTCGTGGCTGGGGGCGTAACGCAGTTCAGCGGGAATGTTGCTCATGTCGAGTTCCTCAGAGACGGTGGCGGATGGCCCGCCTGAAAATTTAGATCAAGGCTTTGCCATTGCGCACGAAGTTTGGTCGCACGACGCGCACCGGGAACCATTTACCGCGGATTTCCACTTCCGCGCGCTCGCCGGTGGCCATCGGCACCCGTGCCATGGCGATGGATTTGTTCAGGGTCGGGGAGAAGCTGCCGCTGGTGATTTCACCCTCGCCAACACCCTCCACCCGGACCACCTGGTGGGCACGCAGCACACCGCGTTCTTCCAGCACCAGGCCCACCAGCTTGCTGGCGACGCCGGCGGCCCGTTCGGACTCCAGGGCCTCGCGGCCGATGAAGTCGCGGGATTCGGGCTCCCAGGCGATGGTCCAGGCCATGTTCGAGACCAGCGGGGACGCGTCCTCGGTCATGTCCTGCCCGTAGAGGTTCATGCCGGCCTCCAGGCGCAGGGTGTCACGGGCACCCAGGCCGATGGGGGCGATGCCGGCACCCACCAGTTCGGTAAAGAAGCCGGGGGCCTGGTCCGCGGGGAACATCAGCTCCAGGCCATCCTCGCCGGTGTAGCCGGTGCGGGCGATGAACCAGTCTCCCTCGGGCAGGCCCTGGAAGGGTTTCAGCTCATGGATCAGGGCGGCACGTTCGGTGCTTACCAGCTCGGCCACCCTGGCGCGGGCGCTGGGGCCCTGGATGGCGAGGATGGCGAGGTCGGAACGCTCGGTCAGGCGCACGTCGAAACCCTGGGCATGGGCCTGCATCCAGGCCAGGTCCTTCTCCCGGGTCGCGGCGTTGACCACCAGGCGGTAGCCGCTTTCGGTGAGGTAGACGATCAGGTCGTCGATGATCCCGCCGCGCTCGTTGAGCATGGCGCTGTACAGGGCCTTGCCGGGGGCCTGCAGGCGCGCGACGTCGTTGGCCAGCAGGGTTTGCAGCCAGGCCTTGGCCTGGCTTCCGGCCAGGTCCACCACCGTCATGTGCGAGACGTCGAAGACCCCGCAGTCGCGGCGCACCTGATGGTGCTCCTCGACCTGGGAGCCGTAGTGCAGCGGCATGTCCCAGCCGCCGAAATCGACCATCTTGGCTCCCAGTGCCAGGTGCTGGTCATGCAACGGAGTGCGCTGTCCCATGGGTTTCTCCTTCCGGGCTTGGCGAAGATGCGGCGGACGTTATCCACAGGCGGGATGGGGGTGGGCCGCAACGAATGGCGCGCATTGTAGCCGCAAGGTTGGAGACTGGACACTCCGCCCGGGCGGCGCCTCCGACATCCCGACCGGTGCGTCGCGGCGACTGGCTCAGTGACCGACGCGACGCGCGGAACGGCGGATCAGGCCGATTACCGGCAGCAGCCCCACCAGCACCAGGGTCAGGGCCGGCAGCGCCGCGCGGGCCCACTCGCCCTCGCTGGTCATCTCGAAGATCCGAACCGCCAGGGTGTCCCAGCCGAACGGACGCATCAGCAGGGTGGCCGGCATCTCCTTGAGCACGTCGACGAACACCAGCAACGCGGCGCTCAGCGTGCCCGGCAGCAGCAGCGGCAGGTAGACCCGGAAGAACAGGGCCGGCCCCCCCACGCCGAGGCTGCGGGACGCCTCGGGCAGCGACGGGCGGATGCGCGCCAGGCCGTTCTCCAGCGGCCCGAAGGCCACCGCCATGAAGCGCACCAGGTAGGCCAGCAACAGCGCCCCGAGACTGCCCAGCAGCAGGGGCTTGCCGGCACCACCCAGCCAGTGCGAGAGGGGTATCACCAGGTGGCTGTCGAGGTAGCTGAAAGCCAGCATGATCGACACCGCCAGCACCGAGCCGGGCAGCGCATAGCCCAGGTTGGCCAGTGCCACCGCCGCACGCACCGGGCGGGTCGGAGCCAGGCGGCGGGCGAAGGCCAGCAGCAGCGCCACGCAAATGGTCAGCAACGCTGCCATGCCGCCCAAGTAAAGAGTGTGGAGGATAAGCCCGGCATAGCGCTCGTCGAGGTCGTAGCGGCCACGCTGCCAGAACCACACCAGCAGTTGCAGCATGGGAATGACGAACGCACAGGCGAACACCAGGCAGCACCAGGCGGTGGCGGCGAGGGCCTTGATGCCATGCAGGTGGTAGAGGGCCTTGCCCCGGGGACGCTCGCTGGTCGGCCGGCTGGCGC
Source organism: Pseudomonas furukawaii (assembly GCF_002355475.1). NCBI lineage: Bacteria > Pseudomonadati > Pseudomonadota > Gammaproteobacteria > Pseudomonadales > Pseudomonadaceae > Metapseudomonas > Metapseudomonas furukawaii. The sequence goes on from NZ_AP014862.1 coordinate 5,924,675, forward strand.
CTCGGGCGCGGCGCTCGCCGTAGAGCACCAGGCATACCCCCAGCAGCAGCAGACTGGCCAGTTGCGCGGCGCTGGAGAGGCTGAAGAAGCCGTACCAGGTCTTGTAGATGGCGGTGGTGAAGGTGTCGAAGTTGAACACCGCGACGGCGCCGAAATCCGCCAGGGTTTCCATGATCGCCAGGGCCAGGCCGGCGCCGATGGCGGGTCTCGCCATGGGCAGCGCCACCCGCCAGAAGGCCTGCCAGGGCGACTGGCCGAGCACCCGCGCCGCTTCCATCAGGCCCTTGCCCTGGGCCAGGAAGGCCGCCCGCGCCAGCAGGTAGACATAGGGGTAGAAGACCAGCACCAGCACCAGGATCACACCGCCCGTGGAGCGTACCCGGGGCAGTCTCAGACCCGTGCCGAACCATTCGCGCAGGAGGGTCTGCACGGGGCCGGAAAAATCGAACAGGCCGATGAAGACGAAGGCCAGCACATAGGCCGGCACGGCGAAGGGCAGCATCAGCGCCCAGTCCAGCCAGCGCCGGCCGGGAAACTCGCAGAGGCTGGTGAGCCAGGCCAGGCTGACGCCGAGCAGGGTCACACCGACCGATACGCCCGTCACCAGTACCAGGGTGTTGCCCAGCAGGCGCGGCATCTGGGTGTCCCACAGGTGGGACCAGATCTCGCCATCCACCTCGCCCCAGGACAGCACCAGGACGCTGAGGGGCAACAGGACCAGGATGGCGACGGCAAAGCTGATGGGGTACCAGCGGCGCTGGACGGGATGGGACACGACAGCCTCGTGGGAAAGCGCTGAAAGCGCCGAAGGCTGAACGAAAACGCACCTGGCATCAAGCCGGTGCCCCGTTCAGCCTCCAGCGGCTCAGGCGGCGCGGATCAGTTCCAGCCGACGCGGTCCATCAGCTTGATGGCTTCGGCCTGGCGCTTGCCGGCCACTTCCACCGGAATGCTGTCGGCCTTGAAGCTGCCCCAGGCGGCCACTTCTTCCGACGGCTTGACCTTCGGGTTGGCCGGGAACTCCTGGTTGATGCCGGCGAACAGGCCCTGGGCCTCGTCGGTGGTCATCCACTCCACCAGGGCCTTGGCAGCCTCGGGATTCGGCGCGTGCCGGGTCAGGCCGATGCCGGAGAGGTTCACGTGGACGCCACGATCCGCCTGGTTCGGCCAGAAGAGCTTAACCCTCAGGTCCGGGTTCTCCTTGTGCAGGCGGCCGTAGTAGTAGGTATTGACGATGCCCACGTCGCACTGGCCGGCGTCCACGGCCTGGATCACGGCGTTGTCGTCGGCGAACACGTCGGTGGCCAGGTTGTTCACCCAGCCCTTGAGGATTTCCTCGGTCTTGGCCGCGCCATGGGTCTCGATCAGGGTGGCGGTCAGGGACTGGTTGTAGACCTTCTTCGAGGTCCGCAGGCACAGGCGGCCTTCCCAGTTCTTGTCGGCCAGGGCCTCGTAGGTGGACAGCTCTTCCGGCTTCACCCGCTCGGTGGAGTAGATGATGGTCCGTGCGCGCAGGGACAGGCCGGTCCAGGCGTGGCTGGCGGCGCGGTACTGCGGCGGGATGTTGGCGTCGATCACCGGGGAGGTGAAGGGTTGCAGGATGCCCATCTGTTCCGCCTGCCAGAGGTTGCCGGCATCCACGGTCAGCAGCAGGTCGGCCACGCCGTTGTCGCCTTCGGCCTTGATGCGCTGCATCAGCGGCGCTTCCTTGTCGGTGATGAACTTGATCTTCACCCCGGTCTTGGCGGTGTAGGCATCGAAGACCGGCTTGATCAATTCGTCGATCCGCGAGGAATAGACGACCACTTCTTCATTGGCGGCCTGGGCCGAGGTGGCGGCCGCGGTCAGCGCGAGGAGCGCGAAAAGGGACTGACGTACCCGCATTGCTGGAGCCTCATTGATGACGGAGAGGGCCTGAATGATAGTCAACCTCAGTTACATCCGTTAAGGCTTTTTATGTCGGCGTGTGTATCAAATGGCCAGCTACTTCCGGCTTTCCGGCTTTCCGGCCTGGCGCTCAGGCCTCGGCCAGCTTCGGCAGGTCGCCGGTCAGGCCGAGTGCCTGGCGCACGAACAACGCCTTGGCCTCGGGCATGCCGTCCACCCACTTGAGGCCGCTGTTGCGCAGCCAGCGCAGGGGCAACGGATCGGCCTGGAACAGGCGCTCGAAGCCCTCCATGGCGGCCATCATGGCCAGGTTGTGGGGCATGCGGCGGCGTTCGAAACGGCCCAGCACGCGCTCGTCGGCCAGTCGCTCGCCCCGGCCGGCGGCATGCAGCAGGACTTCCGCCAGCACCGCCGCGTCGAGGAAGCCCAGGTTGACGCCCTGCCCCGCCAGCGGGTGGATGGTATGGGCGGCGTCGCCGATCAGCGCCAGCCCTTCCTCGACGTAGCGCTTGGCATGGCGCTGGCGCAGGGGGATGCACAGGCGCGGGTCGGCGCCCAGGATCGGGCCCAGTCGCCACTCGAAGGCTCGGCCCAGCGCCTCGCAGAAGGCCCCGTCGTCCAGGGCCATCAGGCGCTCGGCCTCGGCCGGCGTGGTGGACCAGACGATGGAGCACCAGTGTTCACCGTCACGATCCAGGGGCAGGAACGCCAGGGGGCCGTCATCGGTGAAACGCTGCCAGGCGGTGCGCTGGTGGGGTTCGGTGCAGCGCACGCTGGTGACGATGGCGTGGTGCAGGTAGTCCCATTCGCGGGTGGCGCAACCGGCCAGGCGGCGTACGGCGGAATGGGCGCCGTCGGCGGCCACCACGAGCGGCGCCCGCAGTTCGCGGCCATCCACCAGGGTCAGCAGCCAGTGGTCGCCGGAACGGCGCAGGCGCTCCAGGCGCGCCCCGGGCAGCAGGCCGATGCCGCTGTCGTGCAGGGGCTCCAGCAGGGCGTCCTGGATCACGCGGTTCTCGACGATGTGTCCCAGCACCTCGGCATGCACGCTGCCGGCGGCGAAGTGGATGCTGCCGGTCCCGGTGCCGTCCCAGACCCTCATGTCCGAATAGGGGCTGCTGCGGCGGGCGAGGACGCCCGGCCAGGCGCCCAGGCGCAGGAGGATGCGCTGGCTGGCGGCGGACAGGGCGCTGACACGGGGCTCGAACGGGGACGCCGGGTCGAAGGGCTTGACCGAAAGCGGGCTGCCATCGATCAGCAGGATGTCCAGGCCGCTGTCCTTGAGGGCCAGTGCCAGGGCGCTCCCCACCATGCCGGCTCCCACGATGATCAGATCCGCGCGCAATTCCATATCAGCCTTGAGGCTCCCTGTTGAGGTGCATGCCCATCAGTCCGGGCGGGTTCCCAGGCCCATGGCCTGGCGGGCGAACCAGCGCTTGGCCGGGGGCAGCAGGTCGAGGCCCAGCAGGCCCAGGTTGCGCCCGGTGGCCAGCAAGGGCTCGGCAGTGGAGAAGAGTCGGGTCACCTGGTCGGAAAAACCCACGGTGAGCTGCTGGTCCTGGCGCTGGCGCTGCAGGTAGCCCTGGAGCGTCGCGATATCCCCAATGGCCTTGTCGCTGGCCAGCAGGCCCTCGGCGAGCGCCTGGGCGTCGCGCAGGGACAGGTTGTAGCCCTGGCCGGCGATGGGATGCAGGCTGTGGGCGGCGTTGCCCAGCACCACCAGGCTGGAGCGGACCTGCTCCTCGGCTTCCACCAGTTCGAGCGGGTAGAGATGCCGCGCGCCCACCTGCTGGAAGGCGCCCAGGCGGTAGCCGAACGTCTCCTGCAGTTCGTCGAGGAAGCGCCGCTCGTCCAGGCGTGCCAGGCGTTCGGCATCGTTGCCGGGGCGACTCCAGATCAGGGCGCAGCGGTTTTCCGGCAACGGCAACAGGGCCATGGGACCTTCGTCGGTGAAGCGCTCGAAGGCCTGCCCGCGATGGGCCTCCAGCGGGCTGACGTTGGCGATCAGCGCGCTCTGGCCGTATGCCCGGCGACGCACGCCGATACCCAGTTGCTCGCGCAGGCCGGATCGGCCGCCATCGGCCAGCACCGCCAGGTCGCAGTCCAGTTGGGTCTCGTCGTCCAGGGTCAGCCGGTAGCCCCCTTCCAGGGCCTGCATGCCCACCACTTCCGCCGGGCAGTGCCAGCTCACCACGTCCCGGTCCAGGGCCTGCCAGAGGCACCGGCCGAGCCAGGCATTCTCCACCACGTAGCCGAGGGCGGGGACGCCCTCTTCCAGGGCCGCCAGGCGCGCGGCGCCGAAGCGGCCGCGGTCGGAGACATGGATCTGCAGGATGGGCTCGGCCCGCTGGGAAATGGACGGCCAGAGCCCGAGGCGCTCGTAGATCTGCCGGCTGCCGAAGGACAGCGCCGAGGAACGGGCGTCGTAACTGGGCTGGAAGCTGTCGCCGGGGGCGAAGGGTTCGATCAGGACGATCTTCCAGCCCCTGGCCCGGGCACCGGCCTGCAGCGCCAGGGCGAGGCTGGCGCCGACGAGCCCCCCGCCGATGATCGCGACTTGGCTTCGATGCATGTCAGGCGGCCTGGGTCCGCGCGGCGGCCATCAGCGCCTCGATCTCCTCGACGGTCTTGGGCACGCCGCCGGTCAGGATCTCGCAGCCGGTCCGGGTCACCACCACATCGTCCTCGATACGCACGCCGATGCCGCGCCACTTCTTCGGCACGTCCTGGTTGTCGGCGCCGATGTAGATGCCGGGCTCGACGGTCATGGCCATGCCGGGCTCCAGCACGCGCCACTCGCCGCCCACCTTGTATTCGCCGACGTCATGCACGTCCATGCCCAGCCAGTGGCCGGCACGGTGCATGTAGAAGGGCTTGTAGGCTTCGCTGGCGATCAGCTCGTCCAGGTCGCCCTTGAGCAGGCCCAGCTCCACCAGGCCGGCGGTGATGACCCGCACGGTGGCCTCGTGGGCCTCGTTCCAGTGCTTGCCCGGCGCGATCTCCAGGAATGCGGCCTCCTGGGACTTGAGCACCAGCTCGTAGATGGCCTTCTGCTCGGGGCTGAATCGCCCGCTGACCGGGAAGGTGCGGGTAATGTCGCTGGCGTAGCAGTCCAGCTCGCAGGCGGCGTCGATCAGCACCAGGTCGCCATCCTTCAGCGGGGCGTCGTTCTCGCGGTAATGGAGGATGCAGGCGTTCTTGCCGGCGGCGACGATGGAGCCGTAGGCCGGCATCTTCGCCCCGCCCTTGCGGAACTCGTATTCCAGCTCGGCCTCCAGGTGATACTCGAAGAGCCCCGGCCGCGCGGCCTGCATGGCCCGCACATGGGCGCGGGCGGAGACTTCGGCGGCCTCGCGCATGACCTTCACTTCCGCTGCCGACTTGTACAGGCGCATGTCGTGCAGCAGGTGGTCCAGGGCGACGAATTCCTTCGGCGGCTGGGCGCCCTGGCGGGCCTTGGAGCGGATGGTGTTGACCCACTCCATCAGGTGCTGGTCGAACTCGTGGTTGGTGCCGATGGAGTAGTAGACGCGCGAACGCCCCTCGATCAGGCCCGGGAGGATGTCGTCGATATCGCCGATGGGGAAGGCGTCGTCGGCGCCAAAGTCGCGAATGGCACCGTCCTGGCCGGCACGCAGGCCGTCCCAGAGTTCGCGCTCCGGATCGCGCTCACGGCAGAACAGCACGTACTCGCCATGCTCGCGACCGGGGATCAGCACCAGCACCGCGTCCGGCTCCGGGAAGCCGCTGAGGTACTGGAAGTCGCTGTCCTGGCGGTAGACGTGCTCGACGTCGCGGTTGCGGATGTGCACGGGCGCGGCGGGCAGGATGGCGATGCTGTTGGCTTCCATCTGCGCCATCAGGGCCTTGCGACGGCGGGCGTATTCGGCCTTCGGGATACGGGTCATGCGCGCTCCTTCAGGGCGGGCAGGGCGCCCGCCACTCGGGTTCAATGCAACGAGGGTTTGGCGGCAGCCGGGGTGGTGGGCCTGGCGCATTCGGCGAACAGCAACAGCGGGGCGACGCGCAGGTACTCCATCACCTCCATGTAGTCGCTCTCGCCGTCGTCGGAGTCTTCCAGGGCACTCTGCACCTGGGCGATGGACGCGAGGTCCTGCAGGACCTCCACGGCTTCGCCGGACAGCGCGCCCTCTCGGGCGGTGATGCCGAAGCCGCCGAGGAAGCCCTGGCACCACTGGCCCAGGGCGGTGGCGCGCTCGGCCAGGGGGGCATCGTCGCCGGGCAGGAGCAGGATCACGGCCATCTCGCTGCCGGTCAGCTCGCCCTTGACCATTTCCTGGAGACCGATCAGCGCCTGGCGCAGGCTGTCCTGGGGCTCGACGCCCAGGAGTTCGGCGGCGTCCTCGAGCCAGGGGCCGGGCTCGAAGCCGGCCCCGGCGCAACTGCGGCCGAGGAGCAGGCCATGCAATTCGGCGGGAGAGACCGGCTGGCCGGAGGCGGCCAGAAGCGCGGCGAAAGCGTTGTAAGGGGAATTCGAACTGGACATATAGGGTGGCTAGGCGCCAAGCGGCGCAATCACTAGAATGACGGCCTCGTATCCTAGCAGCACGGCGCGGTGAAGGCAGCATCGACGCCCGTTCGGTGCAACATGCCGACACCGGCCGGTTTGACCCCACTTGGCGACGGTCCTATATAGTCCCGGTCACTCCCCACAAGTAGACAGCCCATGGAAGATGCCGACCTGCATGCACTGACAGCCAAGCTGGAGCTCCTGATCCAGCGTGTCGAGCAGCTCAAGGCCCAGAACCGGCTCCTGCTTGCCAGCGAGAAGGCCTGGCGTGAAGAGCGCGCTCATCTGATCGAAAAGAACGAAATGGCCCGGCTCAAGGTCGAAGCGATGATTTCGCGCCTTAAAGCCCTGGAGCAGGATTCATGACCCAGTCCAATACCGTCACCGTCCAAATCCTCGACAAGGAATACTGCATCGCCTGCCCGGCGGACGAGCGCGCCAACCTGGAAAGCGCCGCGCGCTACCTGGACGGCAAGATGCGCGAGATCCGCTCCAGCGGGAAGGTCATCGGCGCCGACCGCATCGCGGTGATGGCGGCCCTCAACATCACCCACGACCTGCTGCACAAGCAGCAACGACTGGACAGGGAAGCCACGTCCAACGGCGAGCGCGTACGCGACCTGCTGGCGCGCGTCGACAGCGCCCTGGCCGCCGACCCGGAGACGCGCGACGCCTGACCACGCCTGCGGACATGTGACGCGCCAGGTCCGGATTTGTCCCAACCGGGCCGACGCATAGCAGTTCCCGGAACGGATCTTGGGGTATACTCGCCGCCAGCTCCCTGGTGTGTTGGCCAGTCGGTGATGTCCCTGAGCCGATAAATGCAACCACGGGGGTTGCAAGTTGAGGCCGGTGTGCATGTCCGCCTGACGGAAAGCCTTAACGCCTCCTGCAACCTCCACCTTGAACTTTAGGGTTCAAGGGCTAACCCGACAGCGGCACGACCGGGGAGTCTATTTTTTTCATGATCTGCGCCGGTTCCCATTCCCGCCAGAGCCTGCGCCGCCTGCTTCGCCAGGCCCGCCGCGCACTCACCCCGCAACAGCAGAAACAAGCCGCCAGGAACCTCTACCGGCAGCTCGCCCAGCATCCGCTGTATCGCCGCGCCCGACATGTGGCGCTCTACCTGCCCGCCAATGGCGAAATCGACCCGCGTCCGCTCCTGCGAGAAGCCCAGCGCCGTGGCAAGCGCACCTACCTGCCGGTACTCAACGCCTGGCCGCGGGAGAAGATGGTGTTCCAGCGCCTGCTACCGGGTGAGCGCCTGCGTAAAAATCGCTTCCGTATCCTGGAGCCCCGCGCCAATGCAGCGCAGCAGCGCAAGATCTGGGCACTGGACCTGGTCATGCTGCCCCTGGTGGGCTTCGATGAGTGCGGCGGACGCCTCGGCATGGGAGGCGGCTTCTATGACCGAAGCCTGGCCTATCTTGCACGCCGGAAGACCTGGCGCTCGCCCTCGCTGATCGGCCTGGCACATGAATGCCAGAAAGTGGACAGGCTGGAACTGGCCGCGTGGGACGTTCCCCTGCAGGCAACGGTGACGGACAGGCGCTGGTATCGCGGGGACTGACGAGGGCACCGCGATCCCTGCGGTACCGAGCGTCTGGATCAGGGCTGTTGGGTCAGGTTGGCGGGCGCGCTGCTCTGGCGCTCCCAGAGGCTCTGGGTGTAACCGGTGGTAACCACACCCAGGCCGAAAATGATGACCAATACCCAGAGGATGTCTGGCTTGCGTTTCATCGAATGCCTCCCCCTTGCAGGCAAACTTCGCGCGATGACCGAATGGCGGATTGTTGTTCTGATTTGGACCGTACGGCGGCAGCAGCATAAAGCGCGGCATTCTCCGGCAACGTGAGCGAACACGCAATTTATGACGCCAACCGGCCGTCGGCCCGCCCACATATTGGGATGCCCCACTCAAGGACGGACATACAGGAGCAAAGTTCATGCCTTACTGGTTGATGAAATCCGAACCCGACGAACTCTCCATCCATGACCTGCAACGCCTGGGCACGGCGCGCTGGGATGGCGTGCGCAACTACCAGGCGCGCAACTTCATGCGCGCCATGCGGCCCGGGGAACTGTTCTTCTTCTATCACTCCAGCTGCCCCGAGCCGGGTATCGCCGGCATCGCCCGGATCGTCGGCGACACCTACCCGGACCCCACGGCCCTGGACCCCCAGAGCCACTACCACGATCCCAAGGCCACGCCGGAGAAGAATCCCTGGAGCGCCCTGGATGTGGAGTTCGTGGAAGCCTTTCCCAAGGTCATCCCCCTGGCCGTGCTCCGCGCCCAGGCGATTCTGCACGGCATGCCCCTGGTACAGAAGGGCAGTCGCCTCTCGGTGATGCCGGTGACCGAGGAAGAATGGGCCGGCGTGCTGGGCCTGCGTTGAGTCACGCATGGCCCTGTGCTATGACGGTAACGAATCCCTCGGGGCGCATTCATGCCGCACTCTCATCCCGCCTGGCTGGTCCGGTCGACGCTCATCCTGCTGTTCCTGACGCTCTGCGGCACCAGCCTGCTGCTCTGGAAACAGCTCGATGACGCCCAGCAGGAGCGTGTTCGGGAGCGTGTCAGCTTCCAGGCCCGCGCCCTGGCCGGCGAACTGCAGAGCAACCTGACCGACGAGGTGGAAAGCCTGCGCCGGCTGGCCCTGCTGTGGAACCACCGCGGCCGCCTGCCCAGGGACGAATGGAACCTGGAAGCCGAGTTCGCCCTGCAGCACTTCCTCGGCTACCAGTCCATCCAGTGGATGGGGCCCGACTTGCACATGCGCTGGGTGCGGCCGGAGAAGGGCAACGAAGCGGCCATCGGTTTCCGTCTCAGTCCCTCCCACGCCAACTACCCACTTGCGATGCAGGCCCGCGACAGTGGCGAGGCGCGCCTGTCCAACAGTTTCCCCCTGGTCCAGGGCGGGCGCGGCCTGATCCTCTACACCCCGCTCTACATTGCTACAGCCCAGCGCCCCCGCGCCTTCGACGGTTTTCTCCAAGGCGTGTTCCGCGTCGACGCCCTGATGGACCACTTGCTGGATAGCCTCGACAGCCACGACTTCAGCGTCGTGCTGCTGGAGTCCGACCAGGCCATCTACCGACAGGACCGACCCGACAGCCTGCCCGAGCTGAGCCAACGCGTCCCCCTGCACCTGTTGAACAACAGCCATTTCGCCCTGCAGCTCGCGCCCACACGAACGCTGGTGGAAGCCTTGAGCTCACCCTTGCCCCAGGTGGTGCTCGGCGCCAGCCTGCTGACCAGCCTGCTGCTGGTGGCCGCGCTGTACCTCGCCCAGGAGAACGCCCGACGCGCCAGCGCCTTGCATGCCGGTAACCGACGGCTCAATCAGGAGATCGCGCAGCGCGAGCATGTGGAGCAGGACCTGCGGGACAGTCGCCAGCGCCTGCAACTGGTACTGGACCTCACCGACTCCAGCCAGGACGGGCTGTTCATCTTCGATCTCGCCAGCCGCGAGATCCTCCACATGAACCAGGCCACCCACGCCAGCCTGGGCTACAGCGCCGACGCCTTCCGCCAGATGCTCAAGGAAGACCCGGAGCGGTTGCTGCCCGGGTTCCACACCTGGCTGGAACTGGTGCGCCAGGCCCGGCTCGAGGGCGAGTCAGGCATCTTCCAGCGGGAGATGCGCCGCGCCGACGGCAGCTTCCAGGCGGCGGAAATCAATGCCCAACTGGTGCGACTGAACGACAACGAGTACCTGATCGGCGTCTCCCGCGACAACCGAGAACGACTTGAACTGGAAGCGCGGTTGCAACGCCTGTCGCAGCTGGACGGGCTGACCGGCCTCTACAACAGGCGCTACTTCGACCGCCAGTTGCACGGCGAATGGCGCCGCCTGCGGCGCGTGGGGGCCCCGCTGGCCCTGCTGATGCTGGATGTCGACCATTTCAAGGCATTCAACGATCGCCTTGGCCACCAGGCGGGCGACGACGCACTGAGGCGACTGGCCAGGGCGCTGCAGAAAAGCCTTCAGCGGGAGGGCGACGTGGCCTGCCGCTATGGCGGGGAGGAATTCGCCATCATCCTCGCCAACACCGGTGAGGATGGCGCCTGGCACGTCGCCAGGCGCGTGATGGCGAATGTCGAGGAAATGGCGGTGGAGCACCCGGACAGCCCCTTTGGCCGACTCACCCTGAGCATTGGTATCGCCGTCTCGGAGCCCGCCCGGGAGGACCAGCCCGACGAACTGGTGTCACGCAGCGACGCCGCGCTCTATCGGGCCAAACGCGAGGGACGCAATCGCACCTGCCAGTGGGATCGCGGTCAGGGCTGAACGATCAGGTTGTTGAAGAGCAGATCGTCCACCAGCGCAGCGCCCTCCTCGCCGTTCAGCGCCTGCTGCACCTGCTTGAGCGCCTCCTGGCGGAGCTTTTCCTTGGCCTCCGAGGAGCCGAGGGTGTCATCGGTCTGCTGGGAGAAGAGCATCACCAACTGATTGCGGATCAGCGGCTCGTGGCGGGTGACCTTGTCCTGGGCCTCGGTGCCGGTGACCTTCAGCGAGATGTCCGCCTTGAAGTACTTCAGGCGCGGGCCCGCGCCGTAGTTCCCCACCAACGAAGGCACCAGGTCGATGTAGGCCACCTTGGGCGCCTCGCCCTCCTTGGTTTCCTCCTCGGCCACGGCCAGCAGGGGCAGGGTCAGGGCCAGCAACAACGCAGTCAGTCTTTTCACCTGGATCATCCTCGACTCGAATGGCGCCTAGCATAGCCACAGCCGAGGCCGTCCCCAAGACCCGCGTTTATGCAGGCCCATCAGGCACAGCCATGCTGATTGACCCACAGCACCCCCTACCTACACTGCAAGGCCAGATGCCCGGGGCCGGTGCCCCAGCCAAGGAGTCCCCTGATGAAAGCCGTCCTGTGCAAAGCCTTCGGTCCCGCCGACACCCTGGTGCTGGAGGAGGTGGCCAGCCCCGAACCGAAGAAGAACGAAGTGCTGATCGAGGTTCACGCCGCCGCGGTCAACTTCCCCGACACCCTGATCATCGAGGGCAAGTACCAGTTCAAGCCGCCCTTCCCCTTCTCCCCGGGTGGCGAGGCAGCGGGCGTCGTCGCCGCCGTGGGCGAGAAGGTCAGCCACCTGAAGCCGGGCGACCGGGTCATGGCACTGACCGGCTGGGGCAGCTTCGCCGAGCAGGTGGCCGCACCGGCCTACAATGTGATGCCGATTCCCAAGGGTATCGACTTCAATTCCGCCGCCGCCTTCGGCATGACCTACGGCACCTCCATGCATGCCCTCAAGCAGCGCGCCAACCTCAAGGCCGGCGAGACCCTGCTGGTACTCGGCGCTTCCGGCGGCGTCGGCCTGGCGGCGGTGGAGATCGGCAAGGCCATGGGCGCACGGGTGATCGCCGCCGCCAGCAGCGCGGAGAAACTCGAGGTGGCCAGGGCCGCCGGTGCCGACGAGCTGATCAACTACAGCAGCGAAGACCTCAAGGAGCGGGTCAAGGCCCTGACCGGTGGCCAGGGTGCCGACGTGATCTACGACCCGGTGGGCGGCGACCTCTTCGACGCGGCCGTGCGCGCCATCAACTGGAACGGCCGCCTGTTGGTGGTGGGTTTCGCCAGCGGCCGCATCCCGGAGCTGCCGGTGAACCTCGCCCTGCTCAAGGGGGCCTCGGTGGTCGGCGTGTTCTGGGGCTCGTTCGCCCAGCGTCAGCCCCAGGACAACCTGGCCAACTTCCAGCAGCTGTTCGCCTGGTACGCCGAGGGCAAGCTGAAACCCCTGGTGTCCCGGACCTTCCCGCTGGAGCGCGCGGCGGACGCCATCAACTGCCTGGCCAGCCGCCAGGCAGTGGGCAAGGTGGTGGTCGAGGTCCGCTGACTCCCGGTGCGCGCAGCGCACCCCGGGCAAAGGAAAGGCCGCCCAAGGGCGGCCTTTGGCGCGCGCCGACCTCAGGACCTCGGCGCGTAGGCGAACACGTCCGCACGCATCTGGTGGGCATCCATGCCCGCCGCCACCAGGGCATCGAGGGTGGCGTAAACCATGGCGGGGGACCCGCTGGCATAGACGTGCAGCGCCTTGAGGTCGGGGAAGTCCTCGCACACCGCCTCGTGCAGCAGGCCGCAACGACCCTTCCAGCCACAGGCATCGCTCACGACCTGATGGAGGACGAGGTTCTCCAGGCGCTTCCATTCGTCCCAGTGGGCCAGCTCGTAGAAGTCGCCCGGCTGGCGCACACCCCAGTAGAGGTGCACGGGATAGCGGAAGCCGCTGGCCCGGCAGTGCTCGATCAGGCTGTGCATCTGGCCCATGCCGGTGCCGGCGGCGATCAGCACCAGCGGGCCGTCGGGCAGCTCCGCCAGGTGGGTATCGCCAAGGGGCATCCTCACCCGCGCCATGCCCGTGCGCCGCAACTGCTCCAGCAGGGCGACGGCGCCGTTCTCGCGACCAAGGATATGCAGCTCGATATCACGCCCGGCGCTGGGCGCCGAAGCGATGGAGAAGGCCGAGGACTCGCCATCTTCCCGCTCGATCAGCAGGTACTGCCCGGCGTGGTAGCGCGGCGGCTTGCCCGCCGGCGTCCGCAAGCGCACACGCCAGACATCGCCGCCCACCGGCGTGCACTCGGTGAGCTGGCAGCCCAGGCTGCGCACGGGCAGCTCCCCCGGAGCCAGCACGCCATCCCAGTGCAGCACGCAATCTTCGAGGGGCTCGGCCAGGCAGGTGAGCAGTTCGCCCTGGCTCAACTCGGCGCCGTTCTGGCGCACCCGCCCCTCCACCAGCAAGGCCGCACAGACATGGCAATTGCCGTTGCGGCAGCTTTGCGGGCATTCGTAGCCGAGGCGCCGAGCCGCATCGAGGATGCGCTCGTTGGGAGCCGTCTGGATGACCGCTCCCGAGGGTTGCAGGGTGACACGCATCAATCGATTCCCAGTGATGACCAGAGCTCATCGACGCGGCGCTTGACCGCATCGTCCTGGACGATGACCCGGCCCCACTCGCGACTGGTTTCACCCGGCCACTTGTGGGTGGCATCCAGCCCCATCTTCGAGCCCAGGCCGGAGACCGGCGAGGCGAAGTCGAGGTAGTCGATCGGCGTGTTGTCGATCATCACGGTGTCGCGCTTGGGGTCCATGCGCGTGGTGATGGCCCAGATCACGTCGTTCCAGTCCCGCGCATTGACGTCGTCATCGGTGACGATAACGAACTTGGTGTACATGAACTGTCGCAGGAACGACCAGACGCCCAGCATCACGCGCTTGGCGTGGCCCGGGTACTGCTTCTTCATGGTCACCACCGCCATGCGGTAGGAGCAGCCTTCGGGCGGCAGGTAGAAGTCGGTGATCTCGGGGAACTGCTTCTGCAGGATCGGCACGAAGACTTCGTTCAGCGCCACGCCGAGGATCGCCGGCTCGTCCGGCGGCCGGCCGGTGTAGGTGCTGTGGTAGATCGGCTTCTGCCTGCGGGTGATGCGCTCGACGGTGAACACCGGGAAGGTATCGACCTCGTTGTAGTAGCCCGTGTGGTCGCCGTAGGGCCCCTCGGGCGCGGTCTCGCCTGGATGGATCACGCCCTCCAGCACGATCTCGGCGCTGGCGGGCACCTGCAGATCGGAGCCGACGGCCTTTACCAGTTCGGTGCGGTGGCCCCGCAGGAGGCCGGCGAAGGCGTACTCGGACAGGGTGTCCGGCACCGGGGTCACGGCGCCGAGGATGGTGGCCGGGTCGGCTCCCAGGGCCACGCAGACCGGATAGGGCGTATTCGGGTGCTTCTGGCACCACTCGCGATAATCCAGCGCCCCGCCCCGGTGGCTCAGCCAACGCATGATGACCTTGTTGCGGCCAAGCACCTGCTGGCGGTAGATGCCGAGGTTCTGCCGCTCCTTGTTGGGGCCGCGGGTGATGGTCAGGCCCCAGGTGATCAGCGGCGCCACGTCGCCCGGCCAGCAATGCTGGATCGGCAGCCTGCCGAGGTCGACCTCGTCGCCCTCCTCTATCACTTCATGGCAGGGGGCGTCCTTCAGCACCTTGGGCGCCATGCTGATGACCTTCTTGAAGATCGGCAGCTTGGACCAGGCGTCCTTGAGCCCCTTGGGTGGCTCGGGCTCCTTGAGGAAGGCCAGCAGCTTGCCGATTTCCCGCAGCTCGGCGACGTCATCCGCGCCCATGCCCAGGGCCACGCGACCCGGGGTGCCGAACAGGTTGCCGAGCACGGGGATATCGAAGCCGGTGGGGTTTTCGAAGAGCAACGCCGGACCCTGCTTGCGCAGGGTGCGGTCACAGATTTCGGTCATTTCCAGGACCGGGGACACCGGAGTGGCGATGCGCTTGAGCTCGCCACGCCGTTCCAGGCCACTGATGAATTCGCGCAGATCGCGATACTGCATGCTTGAGCCTCTCGGGGCGTGCAGGTCGGGGCGCAAAGTTTAGCGCCGAACTGGGTTATTCAGAAGGCCGCGACGAATCGCGCAAACGCAAAGGCCGGGTTTCCCCGGCCTTTCTGATACGCACCAGACCTTACTTGCGCTTCATGGACATGAAGAATTCATCGTTGGTCTTGGTGTCCTTGAGCTTGTCGAGCAGGAACTCGATGGCGGCGATCTCATCCATCGGGTGCAGCAGCTTGCGCAGGATCCACATGCGCTGCAGCTCGTCCTCGGCGGTCAGCAGCTCTTCGCGGCGAGTACCGGACTTGTTGATGTTGATGGCGGGGAACACGCGCTTCTCGGCGATGCGGCGGTCCAGCGGCAGCTCCATGTTGCCGGTGCCCTTGAACTCTTCGTAGATCACCTCGTCCATCTTCGAACCGGTCTCGACCAGCGCGGTGGCGATGATGGTCAGCGAGCCGCCTTCCTCGATGTTTCGGGCGGCGCCGAAGAAGCGCTTGGGCTTCTCCAGGGCGTGGGCGTCGACACCACCGGTGAGCACCTTGCCGGAGCTCGGGATCACGGTGTTGTAGGCACGCGCCAGGCGGGTGATGGAGTCCAGCAGGATCACCACGTCCTTCTTGTGCTCGACCAGGCGCTTGGCCTTCTCGATCACCATCTCGGCGACCTGCACGTGGCGGGTCGGCGGCTCGTCGAAGGTGGAGGCGACCACTTCGCCGCGCACGGTGCGCTGCATCTCGGTCACTTCTTCCGGACGCTCGTCGATCAGCAGGACGATCAGGTGGCACTCGGGGTTGTTGCGGGTGATGTTGGCCGCGATGTTCTGCAGCATGATGGTCTTGCCCGCTTTCGGCGGGGCGACGATCAGGCCGCGCTGGCCCTTGCCGATCGGCGCGCAGAGGTCGATCACGCGGCCGGTGAGGTCTTCGGTGGAGCCGTTGCCGGCCTCCATCTTCAGGCGCTCATTGGGGAACAGCGGGGTCAGGTTCTCGAACAGGATCTTGTTCTTGGCGTTCTCGGGGCGGTCGAAGTTGATCGAGTCGACCTTGAGCAACGCGAAGTAGCGCTCGCCCTCTTTCGGCGGGCGGATCTTGCCGATGATGGTATCGCCGGTGCGCAGGTTGAAGCGCCGGATCTGGCTCGGGGAAACGTAGATGTCGTCCGGGCCGGCCAGGTAGGAGGAGTCGGCGGAGCGCAGGAAGCCGAAGCCGTCCTGGAGGATCTCCAGCACACCGTCACCCGAGATCTCCTCGCCGCTCTTCGCGTGCTTCTTCAGCAGGGCGAAGATGATGTCCTGCTTGCGCGAACGGGCCATGTTCTCCAGGCCCATGGCATCGGACAATTCGAGGAGTTCGCCAATCGGCTTTTGCTTGAGTTCGGTCAGATTCATAGGAATGACGTAGTAGGAATGGAGAGGAGAAAGCTCTTGAGCTTTAGAGGCCGCGCCGCAGAGAAGGCGACAGGATCGCTTTAGTTATTCGAGTAGGGTGCGTCGGCGACGGCGTGGAGGGCTGCATGAGAAAAAGCAGCGGCCCGAATTTAACACCGGTGGGACGGGGAGTCCAGTAGCGGAAAATGAAAATACCCCGCAGGGCGCGGGGTATTTTCAGGACGCTGCCGATACCGGATTGGCGACCCGGCGGGCCGCCCGGAATCAGATGTTGGCGTCGAGGAACGCAGCCAGCTGGGACTTGGACAGGGCGCCGACCTTGGTGGCTTCGACGTTGCCGTTCTTGAACAGCATCAGGGTCGGGATGCCGCGCACGCCGTACTTCGGCGGGGTGTCCTGGTTTTCGTCGATGTTCAGCTTGCAGACTTTCAGCTTGCCCTGGTAGTCCTTGGCGATCTCGTCCAGGACCGGAGCAATCATCTTGCACGGACCGCACCACTCGGCCCAGTAGTCGACCAGCACCGCGCCGTCGGCCTTGAGCACGTCCTGCTCGAAGCTGGCATCGGTGACATTGGTGATGAATTCGCTCATGGAAGTTCTCCGTGGTTCGGAAGCAAAAAAGTGGGGCCATCATATCCCGGCTTTCCCGGGACCGAAAGCCAGGGACGATTGAGCGTTGCTATGGGGAACCCGGGCAAAACTGATGGATAGGCCCCGTCGCGTCAATCCGCGGAAGGTAGAAGGCAGGAGGATGCGGGCCGGACACGCACCTGTCATATCCCACCTATAGTGTGATCAGCCGGTCATTCGCCGAAAAAGAGCCCAGCGGCGAGCCGCGCGGAGCCGGGCATGTCCTGGCACGAACGTACCTCGATTCGCATTGGCGCCACCCGGCAACCGTGGCAGGATTGCCCGGTTCAGCCTCGAGACCCGACACCATGCCGCAGAAAAACGCCCCAATCCCTTCCCTGATCGCCGCGATCGACCTGGGCTCGAACAGCTTCCACATGGTGGTGGCCAAAGCCGACCACGGCGAGATCCGCATCCTGGAACGGCTCGGCGACAAGGTGCAGTTGGCGGCGGGGCTGGACGAGGCCCGCAACCTCAACGAAGAGTCCATGCAGCGTGGCCTTGACTGCCTGCGCCGCTTCGCCCAGATGATCGCCGGCCTGCCGGAAGGCGCCGTGCGCATCGTCGGCACCAACGCCCTGCGCGAGGCCCACAACCGCGCCGAATTCATCCGCCGCGCCGAGGCGATCCTCGGTCACCCGGTGGAAGTGATTTCCGGCCGCGAGGAAGCGCGCCTGATCTACCTCGGCGTGTCCCACACCCTGCCCGATACGCCCGGTCGCCGCCTGGTGGCGGACATCGGTGGCGGCAGCACCGAATTCATCATCGGCCAGCGCTTCGAGTCGCAACTGCGGGAAAGCCTGCAGATGGGCTGCGTCAGCTACACCCAACGCTATTTCCGCGACGGCAAGATCACGCCCGCCCGCTACGCCCAGGCCTACACGGCGGCCCGTCTTGAGCTGATGGGCATCGAGTACAGCCTGCGACGCCTCGGCTGGCAGGAGGCCGTGGGCGCCTCGGGCACCCTTCGCGCCGTGGGCCTGGCGATCAAGGCCGCCGGACTGGGCAACGGCGAGATCAACCCCGAAGGCCTGGCCTGGCTCAAGCGCAAGCTGTTCAAACTGGGGGACGTGGAGAAGATCGACCTGGATGGCGTCAAACCCGACCGCCGCCCCATCTTCCCGGCTGGCCTGGCCATCGCCGAAGCGATCTTCGACGCCCTCGAACTCAACCGCATGACCCACTCCGAAGGCGCCCTGCGGGAAGGCGTGCTCTACGACCTGCTCGGCCGGCATCACCATGAGGACGTGCGCGAGCGCACCCTGAGCGCGCTGATGGAGCGCTGCCATGTGGACGTCGAGCAAGCCGCGCGGGTGGAGGCCAAGGCTCTGGAGGCACTGGAACAGGTGGCTTCGAGCTGGGGCCTGGACGATGACTGGCACCGCGACCTGCTGCTGTGGAGCGCGCGCGTCCACGAGATCGGCATGGACATCGCCCACTACCACTACCACAAGCACGGCGCCTACCTGATCGAACATTCCGACCTGGCCGGCTTCTCCCGCCAGGATCAACTGATGCTCGCCCTGCTGGTACGCGGTCACCGCCGCAACATCCCCAAGGACCGCTTCGCCGAGTTCGGCGAGGAAGGCGTCAAGCTGCTGCGTCTCTGCGTGCTGCTGCGCTTCGCCATCCTCTTCCACCACATCCGTGGTACCTCGGCCATGCCGGCCGTCACCCTCGAGGCCGACGGCAACAGCCTGTCGCTTCAGTTCCCGAAAGGCTGGCTGGAGGCCAACCCGTTGACCCAGGCGGACTTCGAGCAGGAGGCCGAGTGGCTGAAACGCATCGACTTCGTGCTGAAGGTGAGCTGAGCGCGGACCTTTCCACTGCATGCAAAACGGGGCCCGAAGGCCCCGTTTCGCATTCTGCGATCAGCGTACGCTGACAGGCGGGTTGGTCAGCTTCTCCAGCAGCGTCGCCTGGGCGTTGCGGGAGTTCTGGTTGCCGCTGGGGCTGTTGCGCAGGTAACGGCCGTCCGGTTGCAGCACCCAGCTCTGGGTGTTGTCGGTGATGTAGGCCTCCAACTCCTTCTTCACCCGGGTCAGGAGCTTCTTGCCCTCGACCGGGAAACAGGTTTCCACCCGCATGTCGAGGTTGCGCTCCATCCAGTCGGCACTGGAGAGGTACATCTTCTCGTCACCCTCGTTGAGGAAGTAGTAGATGCGGCTGTGTTCCAGGAAGCGACCGATGATGGAACGCACCTGAATGTTGTGGGAAACCCCCGGAATGCCCGGGCGCAGGCAGCACATGCCACGCACCACCAGGTCGATCTTCACGCCGCTCTGGCTGGCCTTGTAGAGCGCGCGGATCACCTTGGGATCGGTGAGCGCGTTGACCTTGACCATGATGTGGGCCGGCTTGCCTTCGATGGCGTGCTGGGCCTCCCGGGCGATCATGTCGAGGATGGTCTTCTTCAGGGTGAAGGGCGCATGCAGCAGCTTCTTCATGCGCAGGGTCTTGCCCATGCCGATCAGCTGGTTGAACAGCTTGTGCAGGTCCTCGCAGAGCGCCTCGTCGGCGGTCAGCAGGCTGTAGTCGGTGTACAGGCGCGCATTGCCGGCATGGTAGTTGCCGGTGCCCAGGTGGGCGTAACGGCGCAGCTCGCCGTTCTCGCGACGCAGGATCAGCATCATCTTGGCGTGGGTCTTGAAACCCACCACGCCGTAGATCACCACCGCGCCGGCCTGCTGCAGGCGGCTGGCCAGCTGCAGGTTGGACTCCTCGTCAAAGCGCGCGCGCAATTCGATCACCGCGGTGACCTCCTTGCCGTTGCGCGCCGCCTCCACCAGGGAGTCGACGATTTCGGAGTTGGCGCCAGCCCGGTAAAGCGTCTGCTTGATGGCCAGGACGTTGGGGTCCTTGGCGGCCTGGCGCAGGAAGTCCACCACCGGGGTGAAGGACTCGAAGGGGTGCAGCATCAGGATGTCCTGCTTGCCCACCACGCTGAACAGGTTCTCCACCTTCAGCAGGAGCTTGGGGATCACCGGGGTGAAGGACGCATGCTGCAGCTCCGGATGGCTTTCCAGGCCGGTGATGCTGAACAGGCGGGTCAGGTTCACCGGGCCGTTGACCTGGTAGAGCTCGCTCTCGGCCAGGCCGAACTGCTTGAGCAGGTAGTCCGAGAGGTTCTTCGGGCAGGTATCGGCCACTTCCAGGCGCACCGCATCGCCATAGCGACGGGAGAACAACTCGCCGCGCAGGGCGCGGGCGAGGTCGTCGACGTCCTCGGTATCCACCGAGAGATCGGCGTTTCGGGTCAGGCGGAACTGATAGCAGCCCTTCACCTTCATGCCAGGGAACAGGTCATCGGCATGGGCGTGGATCATCGAGGACAGGAAGACGAAGTTGTCCCCCGCGCCGCCGATGTCTTCGGGCACCCGGATCACCCTCGGCAGCAGGCGCGGCGCCGGGATGATGGCCAGGCCGGAGTCGCGGCCGAAGGCATCCACGCCCTCCAGCTCGACGATGAAGTTCAGGCTCTTGTTCACCAGCAGCGGGAAGGGGTGCGTCGGGTCCAGGCCGATGGGCGTGATGATCGGCGCGATCTCGTCGCGGAAATAGCGGCGCACCCAGGCCTTGAGCTTGGTGGTCCAGTAGCGGCGACGGATGAAGTTGACCTGGTGCTTGGCCAGCTCCGGCAACAGGATGTCGTTGAGGATGCTGTATTGCCGCGCCACCTGCTCATGGACCAGTTCGCTGATGCGGGCCATGGCCTGGTGCGGCAGCAGGCCATCGGCGCCGGCCTGTTCGCGGGCGAAGGTGATCTGCTTCTTCAGGCCGGCGACACGGATCTCGAAGAACTCGTCGAGGTTGCTGGAGAAGATCAGCAGGAACTTCAGGCGCTCCAGCAGGGGATAGGACTCATCCAGCGCCTGCTCCAGCACGCGGATGTTGAACTGCAACTGGGACAGCTCGCGGTGGATGTACAGGCTGCTGTCATCCAGGCTCGGCACCACCAGGGGCGCCGGCGCGGGGGCCGGTGCGGGCACCGCCTCGGCGGCGGGAGCCTCGGGGGCCGGCGGGGCCAGGTCGACCTCGACGGCTCCCTCTATGGAATCGGGCACTGCGCTGGGATTGAGTCCTTCGGTGTTCATCTTGAGTTCCTGGAGGGAGCTCAGGCTCCCGTCTTGAGCAGTTCTGCGGCACGGACCGCGAAGTAGGTGAGGATGCCATCGGCACCGGCGCGTTTGAAGGCCACCAGGGATTCCAGTATGACCGCCTCGCTCAGCCATCCGTTCTGGATCGCCGCCATGTGCATGGCGTACTCGCCGCTCACCTGGTAGGCGAAGGTGGGAACGCGGAATTCATCCTTCACCCGACGCACGATATCGAGGTAGGGCATGCCCGGCTTGACCATGACCATGTCGGCGCCTTCGGCCAGGTCGGCGGCCACCTCGTGCAGGGCTTCGTCGGTGTTGGCCGGGTCCATCTGGTAGCTGGCCTTGTTGCCCTTGCCGAGGTTGGCGGCCGAGCCGACGGCGTCACGGAAGGGCCCGTAGTAGGCGCTGGCGTACTTGGCCGAGTAGGCCATGATCCGCACATTGGGAAAGTCGGCCAGCTCCAGCGCCTCGCGGATCGCCTGGATGCGGCCGTCCATCATGTCCGAGGGCGCGACCACCTGGGCACCGGCTTCGGCGTGGGACAGCGCCTGCTTGACCAGCGCATCGACCGTGACGTCGTTCTGCACGTAACCGCTCTCGTCGAGGATGCCGTCCTGACCATGGGTGGTGAAGGGGTCCAGGGCCACGTCGCTGATCACACCGAGCTCCGGGAAGCGTGCACGCAGGGCGCGAATGGCACGCTGGGCGATGCCGTCCGGGTTCCACGCCTCAGCGCCATCGAGGGATTTCTTCTCCAGCGGGGTCACCGGGAACAGCGCCAGCGCCGGAATGCCCAGTTCCACCCAACGCGCGGCCTCCTCCAGCAGCAGGTCGATGGTCAGGCGCTCGACGCCCGGCATCGAGGGCACCGCCTCGCGACGGTTCTCGCCGTCCAGCACGAACACCGGAAGGATCAGGTCGTCGACGGTCAGGACGCTCTCGCGCACCAGGCGCCGGGAGAAATCATCACGACGATTGCGGCGCAGGCGGGTTGCGGGAAACAGGCGGTTGGCGGGGGTAAAGCTCACAGCAGACTCCAGGGCCCGGAACGGACGCAGTGTGACAAATAGTAGAGGGCGATTATGACGGAATGGTAACAATGCGCGACAGCGACCCGGGGTCGCGTTCGTCCAACCGAATCCTGCCCCGGATCAATACGCCGTCCGGTTGGCGAGGGCCGGCGCTTTCCCCAACCGGCCATCCCGGTTAGGCTGCGCGTTCATTTCGCTGCGCAACCCAACCATGCTGCAACAATTTCTCCAGGATTTCGGCTATTTCGCCCTTTTCCTCGGTACCTTCTTCGAGGGTGAAACCATCCTGGTCCTGGCCGGCTTCCTGGCCTTCCGGGGCTACATGGACATCAACGCCGTCGTGGCCACCGCCTTCTGCGGCAGCTACGCCGGCGACCAGCTCTGGTACTACCTCGGCCGTCACAAGGGCCGCCAGATCCTCACCCGCAAGCCGCGCTGGCAGGCGATGGGCGACAAGGCCCTGGACCATATCCGCCGCCACCCCGACATCTGGGTGCTGAGCTTCCGCTTCGTCTACGGTCTGCGCACGGTGATGCCGGTGGCCATCGGCCTGTCGGGATATCCTCCCCTGCGCTACCTCCTCCTCAACGGCATCGGCGCCATCATCTGGGCGCTGGCCCTGGGCTTCGCCGCCTTCCACTTCGGCGCCGTGCTCGAAGGCATGCTGGGCAACCTCAAGCGCTACGAGCTGATGGTGCTCGGCGCCCTGCTGGCCATCGGCGGGCTCCTCTGGTTGCGCCGCCGCCTACGCAGCGCCAAGGGCAACTGACTCAGGTCGCCAGGGCCGCCTCGCGACGGGGAAGGCCCCACAGCGCCGCCAGGCTGGCCAGGGTGTAGAGGGCCAGTCCCGCCCAGCCGAGCGCGCCCATCGGCAGCAGGCCCAGGGCAGAGGCCAGCCAGAACGCCGGCCAGTGCATCGCCAACCGGGCCAGTTCCACGCCCAGGGCCCAGGGACGATTCTCCAGCAGGGCGCCTATGGCGTAGAGGCCGAAGGCCATCCAGGCGCAGGCCAGGCAGAGCGCCACCTCGGACACGCCCGCGCCGATGCCCAGCAGCCAGGTTCCCGCCACCACGTAGGCGGCGAACTGCAGCCCGGCGTACCACTTCTGCGCCCGTGGCAAGGGCACCTCGAATTTCACGAAGCGCGCCAGGTCCGGTTTTTCCTGTGGATAACGCGCCGCCACATCCGCCGGACGCCAGCCGGTCCGCATGAACCAGATGCGCAGCTTGTCCCGCCAGGACTCCGTCCGCCACGCGTCGCGCCAGAGCTGCACGTAGAACTGGAGGTTCGCCCAGAGCGGATTCCAGCTGGCGAGCGGCGTGGTCACGCCGAAGATCACCGGCTCCTCGTCCAGTTCCTCCTGGAAAGTCCCGAACAACCGATCCCAGAGAATGAACACGCCGCCGTAGTTGCGATCCATGTACACCGGGTTCTGGGCATGATGGACCCGATGGTTTGACGGGCTGATGAAGACCCACTCGAAGGCCCCCAGCTTGGGGATGTGCCGCGTGTGAACCCAGAACTGGTAAAGCAGGTTCATGGCGCCGACGCCGAGGAACACCACGGGCGGCACCCCCGCCAGGGCCATGGGCAGGTAGAAGATCCAGCCAAAGATGAAGCCGGTGCTGGTCTGGCGCAGGGCGGTGGAGAGGTTGTATTCCTCGCTCTGGTGATGCACCGAATGGGCGGCCCAGAGCACATTGCGCTCATGGCCCAGGCGATGGTTCCAGTAGTAGCAGAAGTCATAGAAGACAAAGGCGAAGAGCCAGACCCAGAGGTCATCGGCCCTGAACTCGACCCATGCCAGATGCTGCCAGGCGAGGCTGTAGGTCAGCAGCCCCACGCCCTTGGTAAGCAGGCCACAGGTGGTGGACAGCACGCCGGCACTGAGGCTGCTGAGGGCGTCGGCAGTGCGGTAGCTGCGCCTGCCACGCCAGCGATCGGCCAGCAGCTCCAGACCGATCAGCAGGAAAAAGAAGGGCACTGCATAGAGGACATAGTTCATGGCTCGACCTTGTCGTGAATGCCGTCCGGCGGCCAACCGGGGAAACGGCAGCCGCCTGGCCCTCGCAGCCGGTTTCCCCGGCCTGCTAGGATTGCTCGTCGGAACCGACCTGAAACGCCCCGCATCCGCGTGTCGTCCAGCCGGTGACCGGATGCTACTCCCCCGGCCCGCCTGCGCCTCGGCATGGCGTGCCAACCCAAGCGGCATATGACGACAGCATGCGCAGACTCCTGAAACCCGCCCTGATCGCCCTCTCCCTCCTGGCCTGCGCCGCCCTGCTGGGACTCTATCCCTATCGTGCCGCCCTGCTGCCCCAGGACATGGACCTCGCCGCGGCGGAACAACGCCTGGCGCCGCACCTGAGCCTCCACACTCCGAAGGGCGCGGGCCCATTCCCTACCGTGCTGGTGTTCCACGGCTGCAGCGGCCAGAACCCCGGGTTCGTGCGCAACGTCACCGCCTGGCTGCTGCCGGCGGGCTACGCCGCGCTGTTCGTCGACAGCCACGCCGCCCGGGGCATCGAGGACTGGCGCCCGGTGTGCGACGGCAAGCAGCTCTGGGGCAACGAACGCGCCCTCGACGTCTACGCCGCCCTCGCCCTGGCCCGACGCAACCCCGCCGTGGACGGCACGCAGCTGGCGCTGCTGGGCTACTCCCATGGCGGCTGGACCATACTCGACGCCCTCTCCTACGACGGCGCCGCCGGCCACGGTTTCCCGGCCACCGGCCAGAACGCCCTCGCCGGGGTTCGCGGCGTGATCGCCTACTACCCCTACTGCGGCTTCCCCGCCCAGCTGCGGGCCGGACTCGGCCACCCCGCCCCGGTGCTGATGTTCCTGGGCGGCAAGGACCACATCACCGACCACCAGCAATGCCTGTCCGCCGTCGACGGCCTGTCCGCCGCGCGCCTGGAGCTGGTGCAGTACGCCGAGGCGGACCACGTGTTCGACCAGCGTACCGACCTCAACACCTATCAACCCGGCCTGGCCGAGGATGCCCGGAAGCGCGCCCTGGCGTTCCTCAGGGAAAACCTCGCGCCAGCCCCCTGACCTGGAGATGTCCATGACCAAGAAAGTTGCCGTGATCCTGTCCGGCTGCGGCGTCTACGACGGCGCGGAGATCCACGAAAGCGTCATCACCCTGCTGCGCCTGGACCAGCGCGGCGCCAAGGTCCAGTGCTTCGCACCGAACATCGCGCAGCACCATGTGATCAACCACACCACCGGCGAGGAGATGCCGGAAAGCCGCAACGTGCTGGTGGAGTCCGCCCGCATCGCCCGTGGCGAGATCAGCGACGTGCGTGATCTGGATGCGGCGGACTTCGACGCCCTGATCATTCCCGGTGGCTTCGGCGCCGCGAAGAACCTCTCCGACTTCGCCATCAGCGGCGCCGCCTGCGTCGTGCAGCCCGACGTCCTGGCCGCCGCCAAGGGGTTTGCCGAGGCTGGCAAACCGGTCGGCCTGATCTGCATCGCCCCGCACCTGGCCGCGAAGATCTATGGCGAGGGCGTGAGCTGCACCATCGGCAACGACGCCGGCACCGCCGCCGCCCTCGGCGCGATGGGTGCCCAACACGTGGATTGCACGGTCAGCGAAATCGTCGAGGACGAGCAGCGCAAGCTGGTGACCACCCCCGCCTACATGCTGGCGCAATCCATCAGCGAGGCCGCCGCCGGCATCTACAAGCTGGTGGACCGCGTGCTGGAGCTGACTCACTGACCACCATGGGCGGGCGGTACCCACCGCCCGCCCATGTCGATCCGGCCAATCCCCCCGCCACTCGCGCCGCCCCCCTTGGCAGCCACCCCGCTCCTGCGGCAGCGTCACGACAGGACCCATTCCGGGAGGCGCCATGAGCCAGACCCCTTTTACCCTGACCCCTGAACTGGAAGACGCGGTGCGCGACTTCTTCGAGCGCATTCCCTTCAACCGCCTGCTGGGCATCCAGCTGGGGGAAATGAGCACCGAGCGGGTGGTGATGCACCTGCCGATGAAGGACGAGCTGATCGGCAACTTCGTCCACGGCATCCTCCACGGCGGCGTGATCTCCAGCCTGCTGGACGTGGTTGGCGGTGCCATGGCGCTGATCGGCGCCTTCGAGCGGCACCAGCACCTGTCCGGGGCGGAACGCATGGCCCGGCTGTCCAGGCTGGGCACCATCGACCTGCGCATCGACTACCTGCGCCCAGGCCGGGGCCGCCAGTTCACCGCCACGGCGGTGCTGCTGCGCTCAGGGAACAAGGTGGCGGTGGTGCGCTCCGAACTGCATGCCGATGACGGCACCCTGGTGGCCGTCGGGACCGGCACCTACCTCTGTGGCTGATCAGCCCCGGCTGAGCCGCGCCAGCAAGCGGTCCAGGGCGTTGGCGAAGGCCTGGCGGTCACGCTCGCCATAGGCGGCCTGGCCACCGCCCATCTGCCCCTGGTCACGCAGGTCGGTCAGCAGGTTGCGCACCGCCAGGCGCTCGCCCATGTTGCGCTCGTCGAACTCCCGGCCCCGGGGATCGAGGGCGGCCACGCCCTTCTTCACCAGGCGATCCGCCAGCGGCACGTCGCTGCAGACCACCAGCTCGCCGGGCACGGCATTCTCCACCAGGTAGTCATCCGCCGCGTCGGGGCCGCTGGGCACCACCACCAGCCGCACGCAGGCGAAGGCAGGCTTGACCTGGCTCTGGCCGGCCACCAGCACCACCTCGAACTTGCGCTTGAGGGCGAACTTGATCACCTGGTCCTTGGCCGCCCGGGGACAGGCATCGGCATCGATCCAGACGCGCATGGCATTTCCATCCAGAAAAGAAAGAGAGCGGGAAGTCTACACTCCCCGCCCCCGGCTCAGGCCTGCGCCGTACCGCGCTCCCGCAGCCGGCTGCGACCGTAGAGTGCGGCGATGGCCAGCAACGCCAGGGCCTGGGCCGACAGGGTCCAGGCGTCGGGATGGATGCCCAGCCAGTCGAACTCGAAGAAGGCCACCGGACGGGTGCCCAGCACGCCGGCTTCCTGCAGCGCCGCCACGCCATGGCCGGCGAAGACCACCGACAGGGCGCACAGCAGGATGGCGTTGGCGCTGAAGAAGGTGCCCAGCGGCAGCTTCGCCGAGCCCCGCAGGATCACCCAGGCCAGCCCCACCAGCAGCACCAGCGCGGCCGCCGCTCCCGCCACCACCATGCCGTGGCCGGCGGGTCCGGCCTGCAGCCAGAGGGTTTCGTAGAAGAGGATGACTTCGAACAGCTCGCGGTAGACCGAGAAGAACGCCAGAGTGGCGAAACCGAAGCGGCCACTGCTGCCGAGCAGGTGCTCCTTGATGTAGCTCTGCCAGGCCGCGGCATGACGGCGATCATGCATCCACACGCCGAGCCAGAGCACCATCACGCTGGCGAAGAGCGCGGTGAAGCCCTCCATCAGCTCGCGCTGGGCACCGCCGATGTCGATCAGGAAGGCCGCCACCGCCCAGGTGGCGAAGCCGGCGACGATCGCCAGGCCCCAGCCGGCATGGACGCTGCGCACCGCGTGCTCCTGGTCGGTCTTGCGCAGGAAGGCGAGGATCGCCGCCAGCACCAGGATCGCCTCCAGGCCCTCGCGCAGGAGGATCAGCAGGCTGGAGACGAAGGTCAGCGAACCGCTCAGGCCATCGCCGTCCAGCAACCGGGCGGACCTGTCCAGCTCCACCTTGGCCTGCTCCAGCAACCGGGCGGCCTGTCCCGTCGACTGGCGATCCTGGATCGCCTGCCGATAGGCCATCAGCGCCCGTTCGGTCGTCTTGCGCTGGGCAGCATCCAGGTTGTCGAGGGAACTCTCCACCAGCTCGAAGCCCTCGAGGTAGGCGGCCACGGACAGGTCATAGGCCTGGTCCGCCTCGCCATCCCGATAGGCTTTAAGGCTCTGCTCCAGGGTCGCCCGGGTATGCCCGATCAACTCGGCGGGGCCACGCTTCTGCAGCGGCGGCTGGGCGCGCTGGGCGCGGAACAGCGCCTGGGCCTGGACGCCCTGGCTGGCCCCCACCTCCTCCGGCGTGCGCCCGGCCAGTTCGCCCAGGGGCAGCGGCGCCCCTTTAACCGACGGATCGGCACTGAAACCGGCGATGTAGCTGGCCAGGTCCCAGCGCTGGCGATCGTCCAGCTGGTCGGCGAACGCGGGCATGTCGGTTCCGTCCACCCCCAGGCCGAGCGTGTTGTAGAGGTCATAGAGGCTCATCCGATCCATTCGAGCCTGATCCCGCAGGTTCGCCGGCGGCGGCTCCAGCCCCATCCCGGCGGGGCCGTCACCGGCGCCGGCATCGCCATGGCAGACACTGCAATGCTGGGCATAAAGGGGCGCGCCACGGACGGGGTCGGGAGTGATGAGCGGGGCCTGGCTGACCTCATAGGACGCGGCCAGGCGGGCCGCCAGCTGGCGAGCCTGACGCGCCACGTCGGCCCCGTCCTGGCGGGCTTCCACG
The DNA here is from genome assembly GCF_002355475.1 of Pseudomonas furukawaii. Lineage (NCBI taxonomy): Bacteria > Pseudomonadati > Pseudomonadota > Gammaproteobacteria > Pseudomonadales > Pseudomonadaceae > Metapseudomonas > Metapseudomonas furukawaii. Next base: position 5,953,033 of record NZ_AP014862.1, read on the forward strand.
GCCTGGCGCAGTCCGGCCACGCCCTGCTCCAGCTCCTGCTGGCCGTCGCGAGCCGGCAAGGCGACGATCAGGCCCTGCAGGACACCCAGGAACTCGACCTGCTCACGGTACTCGCCATCATCGATGACCTGGCCGTTGGCAACGGTGGAGGGGTAGTCGGCCCCGATGTAACTGAGCAGGTGCAGCGCCTGCGCGGCGCCATCGGCCGGGTCGGCCAGCAGGCTGAAGCTGCAGAGCGCCATCAGCGGCATGAGCAGCCAGCCGAGCAATCTGGAAATCGGAAACATGTTTCAATCTCAAATGAGAATGGGGAAACAAATTGTTACCCTCCTAACGAAACAGCTCAACCCCAACTAGCCCCCGGAGTTGCGGTGATTTGTCGCAGATCGCCCCTGCAGCCCTCATAGGACCTGGGGCCCAGATGATTTGAAGAATTTCAGCCGACGGGCCGGCGAACGCCAGAAAACACAAAGGCGACAACAGTCGCCTTTGTGATGTCCAGGCTGCATGGGCTTCAGGCCGAGGTGCGACGCACCGTGGCCAGTAGCGCGGCAGCGCCGACGAACAGCGCCGCGAAGCTGCGGTTCATCAGCCGCTGCTGGCCCGGCGTGCGCAGCAGTCGCAGGACCCGTGCGGCCAGGCCGGTGTAGCCGGCCATCACGATCAGGTCGACGGTGATCATGGTGACGCCCATCACCAGATACTGCTTCACCAGGGGGGCATGGGGATCGATGAACTGGGGCAGCACCGCCAACATGAAGACGATGGCCTTGGGGTTGCTGAAGTTCACCAGGAAGCCCCGAAGTACCAGGCTCAGCGGGCGGCCGATGGGACGGGTGGCGTCGTCGGTGGCGAGGTCACTGGGCAGGGCCCGCCACTGCTTCACCGCCAGGTAGACCAGGTAGCCGACGCCGAACCACTTGATCAGGCTGAAGGCCAGGGCCGAGGCCGCGAGAATGGCGCCGACACCGGCTGCGACGATGGCGATCTGCAGCGCCAGTCCCAGTTGCAGGCCAAGGGCGTTCCAGTAGCCGCGCCAGAAGCCGTACTGCAGGCCGGACGACATGGAGGCGATGGCACCGGCCCCCGGAGACAGGCTGATCACCCAGCAGGCGACCAGGAAAGCGAGCCAGGTCTGCAAGGCCATGGCGAATACCTCGGGAAGGAGAGCGAAACGGAAAGGTCCCCAGCCTACTCCTCCGCCGGGGCGCTGCACAGGGCCATCAGCGCCAGCGGCGCACGGCCTTCTGGAAGAACAGGCTGTTGGGCACCTGGACCAGGGCGCCCTGCTGGTCTTCGCTGAGGTCTTCGAGGGTGGTGTAGAAGAGGTTGATGGCGATCACCCGGCCCTTCACACCCGGCTTGTCGGCGCTTTCCACCACCTCCACCTTGTCCCCCATCCGGAAGGGGCCAAGGGAGAAGATCAGCACCGCGCAGAACATGTTGGAGAGCACGCTCCAGATGGCGAAGAAGGCCACCGCCGCCACGGCGGCAAAGCCGGTGAGGGCGGTCCAGAGCACCTCCGCGGACACGCCGAAGCGCTCCAGCACCAGCATGAAGGCGCTGCCGAGGATCATCCAGCGCAGCAAGCCGCGCAGGGGCAGCAAGAGTTCCGGGGGCAGCTGTGGATAGCGTTGCCCGAGCCGGGTGATGCCACGGGTCAGCACGCGCTGGGCCAACCAGGCCAGCAGCATCACCAGCAGCACCTGGCCGGTGCGGATCAGCGGCTCACTCCAGGCCGTGAGGAATTGCAGGTCCTCCATCAGTCCGTGGCCTCCAGTTGCCGCTGCAGGTCCTCCAGGGTTTCCAGTGCCAACAGCCAGGCTTCCTCCAGTTCGGCCTCGCGGCCCTTCAGACGGGCCTGCTCGGCCAGCAGGTCACGGAGTTCGTCCTTGCGGGCGGCGTCGTAGAGCGCGGCGTCGCCGAGGCGCGCCTCGATGCCGGCAAGCTGCTCCTGCACCTTGCCCAGATCCTTCTCCAGCTTGTCGGCTTCCTTCTTGTGCGGTGCCAGTTGCTGACGCAGGGCTGCCGCGGCCTGGCGCTGGGCGCGCTTGTCGGTCTTGTCCGGGTTCATCGGCGTGGAGGACACCGGCGCCTGGCGGGCGCGGTAATCCACCAGCCAGCGGGCGTAGTCGTCGAGGTCACCGTCGAAGCCCTGGACGCGGCCATCGGCCACCAGCAGGAACTCGTCAGTGGTGCTCTTGAGCAGGTGGCGATCGTGGGACACCACCAGCACGGCGCCGGCGAAGTCCTGCAGGGCCAGGGTCAGCGCCAGGCGCATCTCGAGGTCCAGGTGGTTGGTGGGTTCGTCCAGCAGCAGCAGGTTGGGCTTCTGCCAGGCGATCAGCGCCAGTGCCAGGCGCGCCTTCTCGCCGCCGGAGAAATTGGCCACCGCCTCGTCGCAGCGGTCGCCCCGGAAATCGAAGCCACCGAGGAAATCCCGCAGCGTCTGTTCACGTTCGCCCGGGGCGATGCGTTGCAGATGGAGCAGCGGGCTGGCCTTGGGGTCGAGGGCATCCAGCTGGTGCTGGGCGAAGTAGCCGATGGCGAGGTTCTCGCCCCGGACGAGGCGACCGCCCAGGGGTTCGAGATCGCCGGAGAGGGTCTTGATCAGCGTGGACTTGCCGGCGCCATTGGGACCCAGCAGACCGATGCGGGCGCCCGGCGCCAGTTGCAGCTTGACCTGCTCAAGGACGGTCTTGTCGCCGTAACCGAGACGGCCCTCGGACAGGTCCAGCAGCGGGCTGGAGACCTTGTCGGCCTCGCGGAAACTGAAATCGAAGGGCGAGTCCACGTGGGCCGGCGCCAGCTCTTCCAGGCGCTCCAGGGCCTTGATCCGGCTCTGGGCCTGGCGGGCCTTGGTGGCCTTGGCCTTGAAGCGGGCGATGAAGCTCTCCATGTGGGCACGCTGCGCCTGCTGCTTCTCGTAGGCCTGCTGCTGCTGGGCGAGGCGTTCGGCACGGGTGCGCTCGAAGGCCGAGTAACCGCCGCGATACAGGGTCAGCTTGCGCTGGTCGAGGTGAGCGACGTGGTCCACCACCGCGTCGAGGAAGTCGCGGTCGTGGGAGATCAGCAGCAGGGTGCCGGGGTAGCCCTTGAGCCACTCTTCCAGCCAGAGGATGGCGTCCAGGTCGAGGTGGTTGGTGGGCTCGTCCAGCAGCAGCAGTTCCGACGGGCACATCAGGGCCTGCGCCAGGTTGAGGCGCATCCGCCAGCCACCGGAGAAGTCACCGACGCGCCGGTCCATCTGCTCCGCGCTGAAGCCGAGTCCGGCGAGCAGCTTGCGGGCCCGGGCATCGGCCGTATAGCCGTCGGCGCTGTCCAGTTCCAGGTGCAACCGGGCGATGGCGGAGCCGTCGTGCCCGGCTTCGGCGGCGGCCAGGTCACGCTGCACCTTGCGCAGGTGCACGTCGCCGTCGAGCACGTAGTCCACCGCCAGGCGCTCCAGGTTGTCCACTTCCTGGCGCATGTGGGCGATGCGCCAGTCGGCGGGCAGCTGGCAGTCTCCGGCATCCGGTCCCAGCTCGCCCCTCAGGAGCGCGAACAGGCTGGATTTGCCGGCGCCGTTGGCACCGATGAGGCCGGCCTTCTGGCCAGCGTGCAAGGTCAATTCAGCGCCTTCTAGCAGGCGCTGGGGACCACGCTGTAGAGTGAGATTTTGCAGTCGGATCATGATGGCGGCGGAGTTTATCAGCTTCGCTGTGCCATCGCCCGGGGAGCGCCATGACTTCTGACCTGTGGACCTTCGCCTTGCGTCTCTACGCCCAACCCGGGGTGGAGGCCGCATGCCTGCACCTGCAGGATCGGGGGGCGGATGTCTGCCTGCTACTCACGGCCTGCTGGCTCGGACGGCGGGGCGTCTCCTTCGAGGAACCGCGCCTGCGGGCGCTGGCGGACAGGTGCGGTCCCTGGCAGGAGCGCGTGGTGAAGCCCTTGCGTGCCCTACGCCAGGGCTGGCGCGAAGCGGCCCGCGAGGACCCCGCACTGGATGGCCTGCGGGAGCAGATCAAGGCGCTGGAAGTGGAGGCTGAACGCAAGCTGCTGGCGCGCCTGGAGAGTGCGGCGGATGGCTGGGGGGCAAACCACGGAGAGCAGCTGGAGGCCTGGTTGCAGGGCAGCTTCCCCGTGCGGGAGGAAGTGGACCGCGACGCGCTGGAGTGCCTGCGCGGCGCGGCCCTGGCGCTTTAGTTCGACGGCGCGGTCGGAGTGGCGCTGTTGCTGCTGACCGGGGTTGCGCTGACAGCCGCCGGGGCGGCAGGCGCAGCCGGTGCGGCAGGTGCAGCGGCCGGAGCCGGAACGGCAGGCTTGGCGGCAGCCGGCTTGGCGGCGGGTTTCTTCGCAGCAGGTTTGGTCGCGGCCTTCGCGGCAACCGGCTTCGCCGGTGCCTTTGCGGCGGGCTTGGCCGCAGTGACCGGCTTGGCGGCTGCGGGCTTGGCCGCAGGCTTGGCGGCCGGTTTAGCCGCAGCGGGCTTGGCGGCAGCCGGTTTGGCGACGGCTTTCGCGGCCGGCTTGGCTGCGGGCTTCGCGGCCGGGGCCCTGGCGGCGGCAGGTTTGGCGGCAGCTTGCGCAGCAGGCTTGGCAGCGGATTTCGCAGCGGCCCTGGCGGCCGGTTTGGTCGCCGGTTTAGCCGCGACCTTGGCGGCGGGTTTAGTCGCCGACTTGGCTGCGACCTTGGCTGCCGGTTTCACTGCGACAGGCTTGGCGGCGGGCTTCACCGCCACCTTGGCGGCCGGTTTGGCGGCGGCCCTGGCAGCCGGTTTGGCGACGGCCTTCGCAGCCGGCTTGGCAGCGACGGCGGGTTTGGCCTCACGGGCGGTCAGCGCCTTGTTGGCGGCCTCGCGCACTTTGCCGACACCCTGGGCGAGCTTCAGGCTTTCCTGGGAGTCGCGCTTGAGCTGGGCGATGTAGGTACGGGTCTCGGACTGGCGATCCTTGAGGGTATCCAGCAGGGTCTCGAGTTCGGCGATGCTGTTCTTCGCCTTGGCCTGAGCCTTGGCCTTGCCGGCCTTGGCAGCATCCTGCAGCTTGGTGCGTGCGGCGTGGAGTTTCTCCTGGGCCTTGCCGCGCTGTTTCTCCAGTTTGGCCAACAGCTTTTCAGCGTCGACCGACGCTTGGGCGCAGGCTTTTTCGAGGTGTTCGAGCAGGCTGTGGGAAAGCTGGTGCAGCAGGTGCAGAGGGGTGCTTACGGGCTTCTTCTTGGCCGACATGGTTTGCCTCCTGGCGGGCGTTATTTGGCCCATACTAGTCGCCTGTTTCACGAGTCGCCAGAGGCCGCTGCATTCCGCCCGCCGCGGCTTTGCGGCTGATGACACGGGCGCGGTGTCCCGAAGCGAACCCGGCGCCGAAATTTCGAGCCCGGCCCGGGGAGCAGCGCCGACCGCAGCAGGACGCCAGGGAGATCCGCAGAGGGACCACGGCACGCGCAATCCCGAGCTGGAAGCACCGGGTCAGGCCGGTTGGGGGGCCTGGCCCTGGTGGGCGTTATGCAGCACTTCGATCAGGCAATCCTCCAGCTCGAAACGCTCATGGAGCAACTGCCCCAGCTGCTTGAGCTCGGCGCTCAGGCCGAGGTCGCGGCAATCGCCGTTGTCGCAGCGATCGTTGAACGCCAGCGCGACCTGGGTGATGGCTTCGATGCGGGGATAGATCTGCCTGGCAAGGTCGAGACCACGCTGGTCACCGAACTCCTTCGCCTCGTTGAGCAACTGCTCGTAGACCTCGAAATGCCCCGCTGACACGTAGTCCAGCAGCACTTCGCAAAAACGTTGCAGCCCTTCCGCGTTGGCGCTCGGAGCCTGGGGCTTGTCACTCAATGAAGCGTAGACATTGACCAGTTCGCGGCGCTCCTGCAGCCAGCGGTCGATCAGCTGGTGCACGCCACCCCAACGTTCCTGAGCGTTCTGGCAACTTTCGAGCATGGTGACGACCTCACTTCCCTAATTCGGTAATGCCGTTATACGTCTGCTCCGAGACGGTTTTTTGTCGACCGGTGCAAGATTCGGGGAAGACACCGCAAAAACGGCAATATTCCGGCGGTGCGTGCGGGCCAGATTATGCTCGCCGGAGAGTGCCATCAAGGCACTGGCGGGAAAAGATTCATACGAGCGTTTAATCGACAACCCCCGCCCCATCTGGCCAGCGCTTCGCGAGCGAGGCGATGGGCTGGCGCCGCGCGCGCCAAAGGGTCAGGCGCGACGCAGCAGTTGGTAGAGGGAGAACAGGATGCAGCCGGCGAAGGCCAGCAGGCTCCACTCGGGAATGCTCATGCCGAACAGGGTCCAGGTCACCTCGGCGCAATCGGCGGTGCCATGGAGCATGGTCGTGAGAATCTGCAGGACAGGCCAGGCTTCGATCATGTAGTCGAAACTGGGCAGGCATGCGGGCAACTGGTCGGCCGGTATGTTCTGCAGCCAGATCTGGCGGCCGGCGGCTGCGGCGCCCAGGCCTGAGAACAGCAACGCCAGCACCGCGTAGACACGACGCCCGATGGTGGCCGGGCCATGCAGCGCGGCGACCAGGCAGACCAGGCCGAACGCGACGATGAAGACGCGCTGGACGATGCACAGCGGACAGGGCTCGAGGCCGAGCGCGTGTTCCAGGTAGAGGGCGCCGCCCATGACCGCCACACAGGCGAGGAAGGCAAGCAGGAAGAGCTGACGCGGGCTGGCCAGGGACATGGCGGCTCCGTTGGATGGTCGGAAAGGGCGATACGGTAGAGGAAAGGGCCTTGCGCTTTCAAGGCGACAGCCGAGGTCGTGGCAAGTGCCTGCCCGGCGCGCCCATCGCGCTCACCCTCCAGACCGCCTCCAGGAACCCGGGATCGCGGCAGGCGCTGGCTTGGCAGGCGGGAGAAGGCCCGTTCGCATTCACCGCGACACCGGGTCGCGGCGGACAGGACCGAGCCAACCAGGGGCCCGGACATTCCGGGCCTGGCCGTCAGGCCATCCGCTCCGCCGGCAGGGGCAAGGCGGGCAGACGCTGGTCCAGCAGGCCCAGGCCTTCCTGGAAGAGCTGGTTGCTGCGCTCGATCTCGCCCAGCTGCGCCAGAAGGCGCGCCAGCTCGCCACAGGTTTCCGGGTCGCGACGGAAGCTCAGGCTGCTTTCGAAGTACTCGCGCGCCTTGCCCCAGAGGCGATTGCGCAGACACAGCCGGCCCAGGGTGAGGAGCAGGGTCCCGTCCTGCGGGCGATCCCTGAGCCAGCCCTCGGCGGTCTGCAACTGTCGCAGCGGGTCGCGCCCGCGCAGCAGGCCGTAGAGGTGGACGAGGTCGTCGTCGTGGCCGCGCTTGAGCGCCCCGCGCACCACCTCCTCGGCCTCCTCTTCCGCGCCCAGGCGCTGCAGCTGCCGGGCGAAGGCGAGCACCAGTCGAGGCTCGGCACGCTGGCTGGAAGAAAGCTGTTGCCACGCGCGGGTCAGTGGTTGAAGGGCGGTCTCGCCCTCGTTCAGCCCCTCTTCGCCCGCCTGCTCCAGACGGGCGCTCCAGACACGCAACTCGAGCTCGGCCAAGCGGCTCTCCGGCAGGGCCTTCTCCTTGCGCAGGGTGGGCAGCAGTCCGACCAGGGCGGCCCAATCCGCCCGAACTTCGTGGAGGTGAAGCAACTGGCGCAGTACCTGGTGATGGCGCGGATGGCGGTCATGGACGGCCTTGAGCGTCTCCAGGGCCTGGTCGGAATCCCCCCGGTCCAGTTGCAGCTCGGCATGGGCCAGGGCGATGGCCAGTTCGGCCTGGGGCTGGCGCTCCAGGGCACGCTCCAGCAGGTGCTCGGCGTCCTCGTGCTGGCCGATCTTCTGGGCCGCGCGGGCGGCACCGAGGTAGTAGATCAGCGGCTGCGGGTCAGCTTCGGCGGCACGCTTGAGATGACGCAGCGCCCTGGCCCAACGGCCTTCCGCCAGGTCCAGCAGCCCCTGTTCGGAGGCCAGGCGGGCACGACGCCGGGCGTTGCGCCGGGACCAGGGATTGACCACGCCGCCGGAAACCACCACCAGCCGCAGCAGGTAGCGGATCGCCGCGAACAGCAGCCAGAGCGCCGCCAGCAACGCCAGGGTGGCCCAGAGGGTGGACTCGTAGCGGAAGCCCTTGTAGGCCACCAGGACATAACCCTTGTGCTGGGCAATGGCCATGCCCAGCAGAGTCGCCACGCCGCCGATCAGCACCAGGACCAGCAGGACCTTGAGCAGACGCTTCATTGGCCGGCCTCCTGGGCCGGCTCAGCGCTGGCCGGCTCTTCGGCTTCACCGGCGGCGCCGGGGGCACGCAGAAGGTAGGCCTGCAGCGCGGCAAGGGTGGGGGCGAGGTCGGGGACCTTGACCTCCACCGGCTGCGTGGCCAGTTCGTCGATGCGCGCCAGCAGGGCTCGGCTGTCGGGGTTTTCGTCGTTGAAGTGTCCCTTGAGCACCTCGCCGGCCTGGCGCAAGGCCTGCTGGTAGACCTGGGTCTGGCCGTGCAGCGCCCCCCACTGGGCCTGTTCCAGGGCCAGCGACAGGGCCAGGCGGACGCGGGACAGGTTCTGGCCGGACAGCAGTGGCTTGATGTCCTGGCTGGCGTCCAGCTGGATGCGGAAGTAGTGGGAAAGGGTTTCCAGCCATTCGGACCAGCGACTGCGACCGTCGCCTTCGGCGGCGATGTCCATCAGCACGCCGCCCTTGTCCTCGAAGGCCGGTACCAGCGGGTTGAGCCGGGCCGCCTGCTCGCGCAGGGCCCCCAGCTGCAGGAACAGGCCCGTGCGGTCCGGCTGCGGCGTGCTGCGCAGCGCCAGCAGGCTCTTGGCCATCTGCTCGCGGGCGGCGTAGGCGCCGGGGTCGTTCTGTTCGCGGAGGATGTCGTCAGCGGCCTGCACAAGGGCGGTGGCGCTGTGGATATCCTGCAGCGCCGAGAGGCGCAGGGTGGCCAGTCGCAACAGGTGCTCGGCCTCGGCCAGACGCCAGTCCTTGCGGCTGGCGCCGAGGATGGTTTCCAGGCGCTGGCGGATCTGCTGCTGGTCACCCTGAAGGTCCACCAGCAGTCGACGACGCTCGTCCAGCTCCGCGGCGCTGGGCAGCGCCTCCAGGCGCTTGCTGAGTTGCTGTTCACGCTGGGCCAGGGCCTGGGCCTGGCCCCGTGTCTCTTCGACCAGTCCAAGTTGCTGCTGGTCGCGGGCCTCCAGGCTGCGCACCTGCCAAAGTCCCCAGCCCCCCACGGCGATGCCGACGGCGCCCAGCAGCAGGGCGCACAGGGCCAGGCCATTGCCTCGCGGGGTGGACGCGGCCGGAGTCGGGGTGACGGGCTCGGCGGCTGAGGTATCTTGATGCTCTTGTTTCGGGGCTTCTGCTTCGCTCACGTATCCATCCTTCGCTTCAGGGGGCCGGCGCCGGATGCTGCCTGAGCGCCGCCAGCAAGGCCGTGGCACTGGCGCCACGACAATCCACAACATTCTTCGCGCCTGCCGCCATCGCTTGCTCGGCCACGCGTGGGCTCGGCACGAACAGGGGCAGGTGGGCCATTCCGGCCCAGTCATCCCCGGCCAGCAGCAGCAGGTTCGCAAGGCCCTGGCCACTGCTGACCACCAGCCCGTTCAGCTGTTCAACCTCGATGCGCCGCGCCAGGGTCCCGGACGGATACTCCGGCAGGCAGCGGCGATAGAGCTCCAGATAGTCGACCGCGACGCCTTGGTCGCGCAAGCGGTCGGCCAGGAACTCCCGGCCACCCTCGCCGCGCATGATCAGCACCCTGGGTTCCGCCGTGGCGAGGGCCTCGGTGAAGGCCGGCAGCCCCAGCAGGGCCTCGCTGTCATCGCCCGCCTCCGGCCAGGACGCCGGCAAGCCGTGACCTTCCAGCAAGGCGCCGGTGGCGGCGCCGACGGCGAACCAACGCAGGCTCGCCGGGGGCTGCCGCCCATGGCGATCCAGCAGGTCGAGGCCAAGACGCGCCGCCGGTTTGCTGACCACCACCACGGCGCAGTAGCGATCCAGCGCCAGGACGAGGCCTCGCTGCTCCGGCGATTCTTCCAGAGGCTGGATGGCCAGCAGCGGAAGGCTGCTGCTGGCCACCTGGTGCTCGGCCAGGGTCGCGGCCAGGGCTGCGCACTCCTCGGCGGGGCGCGTCAGCAGCAACCGCCAACCCGTCACGGGTGACCGGCCTCGCCATAGACGGCCTTGAGGATCTCGCCAGCGCCCAGCTGCAGCAACTCATCGGCTACCTGCACCCCCAAACGCTCGGCGTCGGCGCTGGCGGCACGGGCTTCGGCGCGCAGCAACTGGCCGCCATCGGGCTGGCCCACCAGGCCACGGAGCCAGAGCTGTTCGCCCTCGAGCACCGCGTAACAGGCGATAGGCACCTGGCAACCGCCGTTCAGGCGCTTGTTCAGGGCGCGCTCGGCGGTGACCCTCAGGGCGGTGTCCGGGTGATGCAGCGGCGCCAGCAGGGCGTGGATCTCGCTGTCGGCGGTACGGCACTCGATGCCCACGGCCCCCTGGCCACCGGCGGGCAGGCTGTCTTCGACGCTGATGGAGGCGCGGATTCGATCCTCGAAGCCCAGGCGGATCAGGCCGGCGGCGGCAAGGATGATGGCGTCGTAGTCGCCGGCGTCCAGCTTGGCCAGGCGAGTGTTCACGTTGCCCCGCAGGAACTGGATCTTCAGGTCGGGGCGACGAGCCAGCAACTGGGCCTGGCGGCGCAGGCTGGAGGTGCCCACCACGCTACCGGCGGGCAGCGCGTCGAGGCTGTCATGGGTGTTGGAGACGAAGGCGTCCCGGGGGTCCTCACGCTCGCAGATGCAGTAGAGCCCGAGGCCTTCCGGAAAATCCATGGGCACGTCCTTCATGGAGTGCACGGCGATGTCGGCCTCGTGCTCCAGCAGCGCGGTTTCCAGTTCCTTCACGAACAGGCCCTTGCCGCCGATCTTGGCCAGCGGGGCATCCAGCAGCTTGTCGCCCTTGCTGACCATGGGCACCAGGCTGACCTTCAGGCCGGGATGGGCGGCCTCGAGGCGCGACTTGACGTATTCGGCCTGCCACAGGGCCAGGGCACTCTTGCGGGTGGCGATGCGGATCTCGCGGGACATGGTCACTTCCGGAATGGGCAATGCCCGGAATCATAACAGGCCCGCACGCGGCGAGGGCGCGGGCGGTTGTCACGGAACGACACCGACTTGCGAGGAAACGCAGGCGGAAGAAGCGGGTGACCGACGTCAACCCGCTACAGGCTGTTCATCATCTTGCGCACGCCCGCGACATGCCGGCGACTGACGGTCAGGGCATCGCCATTGAGGCCCTTGAGGAACAGTTGGAAGTGCCCCAGGGGCGTGCGCTGCAGCCGCTCGATGCGCTCGCGGGCCACCAGGGCGTTGCGGTGGATTCGCACGAATCGGTCGCCGAATTCGTCCTCCAGGGCCTTCAGGGGTTCGTCCAGCAGCACTTCGCCGTGCTCATGGCGCAGGGTCACGTACTTGTGGTCGGCGATGAAGTAGACCACCTGATCCAGGGGGATCAGCTCGATGCCTTTCCGGGTACGGGCGCTGATGTGACTTCGGGGACCACTCCCGCTGACCGCGGCGGGGCGGGTCAGCGCGGCGAGTTGCACGCGGTTGGGGCGTTCGGCCTTCTTCAGGGCCTCGGCCAGGGACTCGGACCGCACCGGCTTGACCAGGTAGCCAACGGCGCTGACCTGGAAGGCCTCGAGGGCGAATTCGTCATGGGCCGTGCAGAAGATCACCGCCGGCGGCGCCTCCTTCTCGCAGAGCCGGGCGGCCACCTGAAGCCCGTCCAGCCCGGGCATGCGAATGTCCAGCAGGACGACATCCGGCTTCAGGCTGTCGATGAGGGTGAGCGCCTCCTCGCCATTGCTGGCGGCAGGCTCCAGGACACGGTACCCATCGAGATCTCCGACCAGACGGCTGAGGCGCTCGCGGGCAAGGGGTTCATCGTCGACGATCAGGACATTCATATCGCACGGGCTTCCTGCGTGAGTCTCGCACAAGGATAGCGTAGACAGGTGAAGTGGCGGCCGTCACGGCGCTCCACGCTGAGACTCGCCCGTGGCCCGAAAAGTGCCACGAGGCGGGCGTCGATATTGCGCAGCGCCTGCTGGGTTCCCTTCGACGGCGACGGGTCCTGGGTCTCGTCGTAAGGGTTGCTCACGCAGAGACGGAACATGCCGTCGCGGTAGTCCGCTTCGATCCGCACCAGCCCCCCCTCGATGCGCGGCTGGATGCCATGGATCAGGGCATTTTCCAGCAAAGGCTGCAGCGTCAACTGGGGAATGGGCAGATCCTCCGGAACTTCATCCACCTGCCAATCCAACTGTAGCCGGTCTCCGAGACGATATTGCTCGATCGAGAGATATCGTTTCGCCAGTTCCAGCTCCTCGCCCCAATCCACCAGGGTGCCGGGCTTGGCCAGGCTGGCGCGGAACAGGTCGGAAAGGTCCAGCACGGCCTGCTCGGCCTTGTCCGGATCGATGACCACCAGGCTGGCGATGCTGTTCAGGCTGTTGAACAGGAAGTGCGGGCGAATACGCGCCTGCAGGGATTCGATTCGGGCCCGGAGCTCGGCCTGCTGCTGCTTGCGCCATTGGCTCTGGAGGTAGAAGTAGCGCAGCAGCAGCGTCGACATGATCAGGCTGATAAGGCCGTGACGCAGGTAAAGGTTGACCTCCCCATGGCGCGGCAGCGGGCCGCCCAAGTCGAAGTAGTCGGCCACGCCGGTGCCGGCCAGGGTCAGCCCCACCACCAGGGCACAGCAGATGCCTCCGGCCACGGAGGCCCGCATACGCGCCAGCAACGGGCGCAGCTGGCAGAGCAACGCCGCCGAGAGCAGCACGATCCACTGCACGAAGAGGGACGTCAGTGCCAGGCGCACCCAGTTGAAGCTGGGCAGCATCGGCTCGGCCAGCACCAGCACCAGCACCAGCAACTCGGCCAGCAGAACCAGGCCGAGCAAGGCCTCGGGCAAGCAGAGCTCGGGCAGGAAGAAATCGTCGTGCGCGCTTCTGGCACGCACTTTTTTCTTCAGGCGCTTCGACATCCCGGACACATCCCCCATGACCCGGCGAGCGGCAGGCGCGGTCGCCGGGTAAAGAACCTCAGCCGGACCGTCGAACGCCTGGGGCCGCCGAGAGGGCCATGGCGATCGGGCCCCGACCAGACGGGCCGCGCCGGTTTTTCCGGCAACGCTGTTATTATCGACTGAATTTTCCGGCCCATCGGCTTTCTTTCACCTTCCTCACCGAGTGAACCCATGAGCACCGACAAGACCAACCAGTCCTGGGGTGGCCGCTTCAGCGAGCCCGTAGACGCCTTCGTCGCCCGTTTCACCGCATCCGTTGACTTCGACAAGCGCCTATACCGCCACGACATCATGGGGTCCATCGCCCATGCCACCATGCTGGCACAGGTCGGTGTCCTCAGCGAGGCGGAACGTGACGCCATCATCGATGGCCTGAAGCAGATCCAGGGTGAGATCGAAGCCGGCACCTTCGACTGGCGCGTGGACCTGGAAGACGTGCACATGAACATCGAGGCGCGCCTGACCGACCGCATCGGCGTCACCGGCAAGAAGCTCCACACCGGCCGCTCGCGCAACGACCAGGTGGCCACCGATATCCGCCTCTGGCTGCGGGACGAGATCGACATCATCCTCGCGGAGATCACCCGCCTGCAGCAGGGCCTGCTGGGCCTGGCGGACGCCGAGGCCGACACCATCATGCCCGGCTTCACCCACCTGCAGACCGCACAACCGGTGACGTTCGGCCACCACCTGCTGGCCTGGTTCGAAATGCTCAGCCGCGACCACGAGCGCCTGGTGGACTGCCGCAAGCGGGTCAACCGCATGCCGCTCGGCTCCGCCGCCCTGGCCGGCACCACCTACCCGATCCAGCGCGAGGTCACCTGCCAGCTGCTGGGCTTCGACGCTGTCGGCGGCAACTCCCTGGACGGCGTGTCCGACCGCGACTTCGCCATCGAATTCTGCGCCGCCGCCTCCCTGGCGATGATGCACCTGTCGCGCTTTTCCGAAGAGCTGGTGCTCTGGACCAGCGCCCAGTTCCAGTTCATCGACCTGCCCGACCGCTTCTGCACCGGCTCCTCGATCATGCCGCAGAAGAAGAACCCCGACGTGCCCGAGCTGGTTCGCGGCAAGTCCGGCCGGGTTTTTGGCGCCCTCACCGGCCTGCTGACCCTGATGAAAGGCCAGCCGCTGGCCTACAACAAGGACAACCAGGAGGACAAGGAACCGCTGTTCGACGCCGCCGACACCCTGCGCGATTCCCTGCGCGCCTTCGCCGACATGGTTCCGGCCATCAAGCCCAGGCGCGAGGTCATGCGTGAAGCCGCCCGCCGCGGTTTCTCCACCGCCACCGACCTGGCCGACTACCTGGTGCGCAAGGGCCTGCCCTTCCGTGATTGCCACGAGATCGTCGGCCACGCGGTGAAGTACGGCGTCGACACCGGCAAGGACCTGGCCGAGATGAGCCTGGACGAACTGCGCCAGTTCAGCGACCAGATCGGTGACGACGTCTTCGCCGTGCTGACCCTGGAAGGCTCGGTGAATGCCCGCGACCACATCGGCGGCACCGCGCCGAACCAGGTCCGCGCCGCCGTGCAACGTGGCAAGGCCCTGCTGGCCGCCCGCTGACAGCCGCACGCCATGGATCGGCAACCTGACTGGCCGGGACTTCCCGGCCAGCGCATCTCCATCGTCGGTTGCTCCGGCTCCGGCAAGACCACCCTGGCGCGAGCGCTGGCCCGCCTCCTCGACCGCCCGCACATCGAGCTCGACGCCCTCTTCCACCAGCGCGACTGGCAGCCCCTGCCCCGGCGGGAATTCCGCCGCCGCGTCACCGAGGCCCTGGCCGGCGAGCGCTGGATAGTCGAAGGCAGCTACGGCGCCGTGCGCCCCGAGGTACTCGCCCGCGCCGACACCCAGATCTGGCTGGACCCGCCGCGTGCCGAGGTGATGCGCAACCTGCTGCTGCGCAGCTTCGGCCGGGTGCTGCTGCGCACACGACTCTGGAACGGCAACCGCGAGCGTCTGCGCAACCTCCTCAGCCTGGACCCCGAGCGCTCCATCATCCTCTGGGGCTGGACCCGCTTCGGCGTCTACCGCGCCCGCTTCCGTGCCGAGCACGAAGACCCGGAACTGGCGGGCATCCGACGCATACGCCTGGGCTCGCGCCGGGAAGTCCGGGCCTTCCTGCGTCAGCTGCGCCAGCAGGCCGGCGACGGACGTGGCACACTTCCGCCATCGCAACCGGGAACCCCACCATGACCGACGACATTGATGACGGCGAAGAAGCCTTCGCCGAAGCCACCCTGACCCAGGCCATCGAGAACCAGATCGAGACCGGCGAGCCGCCCGCCGCCCGGGCCACCCTCAACAAACTGACCCTGGTGGGCTACGAACGGGAGGAGATCCTCCAGCTCATGGCCCTGGTGCTGGCCCACGAAATCGACGCCATGCTCGCTGCCGACCGTCCGTTCGACACCGCCTGGTACGAACAGGCCTTGCGGGCGCTCCCCGAGCTGCCGGAAGATCAGGCCTGAGTTCGCCTACACTGGCGAGACTCCCGCGGTACAACAAGAACAAGGAGCGACCATGGTCTTCACCCCCGAGTTGATCGCCGAATTCGAACTGCTGGCCCTGTTCAACCTGGACAACACCCAGGAAGGCATCAAGGTCCACAACAACGCCAATCCCAAGGCCCAGGCCGCCGTCACGCGGCTTCACGAGAAAGGCCTGGTCACCCAACCCGACGGCGGCTACCTCACCAGCCTCGGCCTCGATGCGGCCGAGCACGTACAAGCCCTGCGCACCATCCTCCTGCCCCAACCCAGCTGACCCGACGCGCACTCAAGTCGGTGCGCTCCCGGGCGATACAATGCGGACGCCTGCCGGCCCGAATGGCCGGCAGACCTCCAGCATGGGACAAGATGTGAGCATGACGCGTACCCAGGAAATCCGCCCGGACATCGACGACGGCATCGACCGCAAGGTCCTCGCCCAGCTTCGCGCACGCTTCCTCAAGGTGAACGACGGTCGCCTGGAGCGGGCCATGCTGGCGCTTTCCACCCGCCAGCAATTGGTGCTGCGGCTGCTGCCGCTGCTGTTCCACGTCAACCACCCCCTGCTGCCCGGCTATGTCTCCGGCACCACGCCCGCCGGCGTGGCGACCTTCGAGCCCGACGACGAAGTCCTGGCCGAAGCCCAGCGCCTCACCCGCTCGTTTTCCTACAAGGCCCGGCGGGGACCGCAACCCACGCCCATTCATGGCCTGTTCCTCATGGGCAGCCTGGGCACCATCGCCCAGGACGAGCAGAGCGACCTGGATATCTGGGTCTGCCACAGCCCGGACCTGGACGTCGCCGCCACCGGCGAACTGCAGAAGAAGTGCAGCGCCCTGGAAGCCTGGGCCGCCAGCCAGGGCGCCGAGGCGCACTTTTTCCTCGTCGACCCGGCCCGCTTCACCCTGGGCGACCGCGAAGCCCGGCTCACCTCCGACGACTGCGGCACCACCCAGCACTACCTGCTGCTGGACGAGTTCTACCGGACCGCCATCTGGCTCGCCGGCCGCACGCCGCTCTGGTGGCTGGTGCCGACCTATGAAGAGGGCCGCTACGCCGAATACGCCCGCACCCTGCTGTCCAAGCGCTTCATCCGTGCCGAGGACGTGCTGGACCTGGGCAACCTGGCCCATATCCCCCCCGGGGAATTCATCGGCGCCAGCATGTGGCAGCTCTACAAGGGCATCGAATCCCCCTACAAGTCCGTGCTCAAGCTGCTGCTCACCGAGGTCTATGCCCGCGAGCACCCCCGGGTGGCCTGCCTTTCCCTGCGCTTCAAGGAAGCGGTCTACGCCAATCGCCTGGACCTGGACGAGCTGGACCCCTACGTGGTGGTCTATCGCCGCCTGGAAGAATACCTGCGGGCACGCAATGAACCGGAGCGCCTGGAACTGATCCGCCGCTGCCTCTACCTCAAGGTGAACAAGAAGCTCAGCCGCCCTCCGCGCAACCGCAGCAAGAGCTGGCAGCGCCTGCTGCTGGAGCGCCTCACCGCCGAATGGCACTGGTCGCCCCGCCAGCTGGCGATGCTCGACAGCCGCAGCCAGTGGAAGGTGCGCCAGGTGCTCAGCGAACGGCGCGCCCTGGTCAACGAACTGACCTACAGCTACCGCTTCCTGTCCCAGTTCGCCCGCAGCGAACAGACCGCCGGCACCTTGAGCAGCCGCGACCTTGGGGTGCTGGGCCGACGCCTCTACGCCGCCTTCGAGCGCAAGGCGGGCAAGGTGGAATTCATCAACCCCGGGATCGCCCCGGACATCGCAGAAGACACCCTGACCCTGGTGCAATGCCCCAGCACGGAAGACGGCGGCGAAACCCAGTGGGCACTTTTCCACGGCAGCCTGAATGCCCAGGAGTGGCGCGATTTCGCGCCCCTCAAGCGCAGTCGGGAACTGATCGCCCTGCTCGCCTGGTGCCACCGCAACGGCGTGATCGACGCCAGCACCCGGGTTTCCCTGCACCCGGGTAACAGCGACCTGACGGAAAACGAACTGAGCAACCTGCTGGCCAGCCTGCAACAGGCCTTTCCCCTGCCCCTGGGCCAGGTGGATGAAAACGCCCTGCTCCGCCCTGGCGTCCCCACCAACACCCTGCTGCTGGTGAACGTCGGCGTCGACCCGCTTCGCCAGCACAGCCAGAAGAACTTCCACCTGATCACCGAACACAACGACGCCCTGGGCTTTTCCGCAGTGCGGGAGAATCTGGTGCTGACCCTGGACCAGGTCACGCTGAACAGCTGGAACGAACTGCTGGTGCAGCGCTACGAGGGCCCGGACGCCCTGCTCGCCTGCCTGCGCGACTACCTGAATGCCCTGCCCGCCAACGGCCCGCGACCGGGCTTGCGCGTGCGCTGTTACTGTCGCAATCGCGCCCAGGCCATCGGGCAGCGGGTGGAAGAGCTATTCAAGGACACCCAGGCCCTCCTGGGCACCACCGGCGTCCCGCGCTTCCTGCTCCAGGTGGAGCAGCGCTTCCACATCCTGCAACTGGAGCCGGGCCAGGTGAACCATGCCAGCCTGCCGGACCTGCCGGCGCTGGTGGAGCACCTGGGGCGCGACGTGCCGGACTACAGCCCCTTGCAACTGGACCGCCATGCCCTGGCCGAGCAGGACCTGTCGGTGATCCTCCCGGTCGGGCGCCCGGGCTGCATCCAGGTGTTCTACCGACAGGAGGGCGGCAGCGCCGAGATCAGCCTGCTGGACGAGCGCAACGCCCTTTGGCGCCAACGCCTGCCGTTCCATGACGAACTGAGCCTGCTCAACCCGCTGCACCGTTTCCTGCAGTCACTGCTCTATCGGCGCAACGCGTTGCTGCCCCTGGAAGGCACCGAGGCACAAGCCTCGGGGGAAATCCTCTACTACGAGGTGGTCAACCAGGGTCGCGGACTGGAACGTCGCGCCGCACCGGCGGCAGCGGTGAGCCATCCCTTCTACGATGTGCAGGCCATCGTCGAGCCCGCCGACGCCGGCATGGTCCACGTGACCCTCTACTGCAACCACCGGGAATTCTCCGAGCTGGAGTACGGCAGTGGCCTGTTCGCCGCCGTGGCCCGGCATATCCTCGCCCAGCGCCGCTCACCCGAACGCTATCCCTGCTACATCACCGACCTCGACCTGTCCCAGATGCCCGGGCGCGGCCAGGCGCAGACGGTCCATTACCTGCGCTACAAGGTGGAACTGGAAGATCGGCTCAATCGGGCGCTGCGGGAAGGCTGACGAAGCCGCCAGAGGGCTGCCGGCTTCTCCGTGGAGGTTCAGCCGCGAAGCAGGTCGAAGACCTGCCCTTCAGCACAGGCCCCACCTCGCGGACCTTGCGAAGGATCAGCGCGCGTATTCACCCGCCGCTTCGGGCTGGTACTCGATCTCCAGCAGGGTCAGCTTGAGCGTCTTGCCACCCGGTACCGGCCAGTCGATGTGCTGACCGACGGTCAGACCCAGCAGTGCGCTGCCCACGGGCGCGAGGATGGAAACCTTGCCCTCGCCCCCGGCTTCTTCGGGGTAGACCAGGGTCAGGTGATAGTCCTTGCCGCTGCTTTCCTCGCGGCAATGGACCCGGGAGTTCATGGTGACGACGCCAGCGGGAACTTCCTCATGGCCTACCACCTGGGCGCGGGACAGCTCGCGCTCCAGCGCCTCGGCGGCCGGGCCGAACTCCTCCAGGCTGTCGAGCATGCGCTCCAGGCGTTGCAGGTCGAGACGGGTGATGGTGATGGGCGGATGGGTGTTCATGGCGAACGCGCGACTCCTTGTGCAGGTTACGAAAAAAGCGAAACCCCGCCCGAGGGCGGGGTTTCTGATTCTGTATGCCCGGACGTCATCGCCCGGAAGCCCGACAGTACGTCAGCCCGGACGCGCTTGGCAAGACCACCCGGTCAGCCGGCGCGCGACTGGCGCCGGGCCTCGGCCGCAGCACAGATTTCGCGACGTCGGACGTCGCTGGCCTCGCCCCACTCGCAGATTTCCGCCAGTGTCCGACCACAGCCTACGCAGACATCGGCGTCGTTCAGGCAGCAGCGTCGGACGCAGGGCGACGGATGGCGCGCCGGGGGCGCCCGGTCAGAGCTCGTCGAACTCAAGGTCTTCGCCCGCCTGCTCGCGGGTCACACGGCCCAGCAGCTCGCCAAGGGGCTCGCCGCTGCTGTCGCAGATCCAGCGGCCACTGTCTGCGTCGTAGTCGAAGTGGAATCCCCCGGAGCGGGCGGCCACCCAGAGCTGGCGCAGAGGCTCCTGGCGACTGAGGATCACCTGGCTGCCATTTTCGAAGCGCACGGTCAGCACGCCTCCGCTGTTTTCCAGGTCCAGGTCCAGGTCGCTGTCGTCGAAAGCGTCCTCCACAAGTTCCTGGGCGGCATCGACCAGGTCGTGGAATTGGGCTTCGCTCAAAGTCATGGGGTTCTACCTCAGGGCATGGAATGTGGGGCGCGACGGTACTCGCCCAGGGTCTGTCCGGTCCAGCGGCGGAAAGCCCGCGCCAGCGAACCGGGCTCGCTGAACCCCACCAGGAAGGCGATATCGGTCAGGTCCAGATTCGGGTCGCGCAGGTGATGCAGCACCAGTTGCTGGCGGGTCTCGTCCACCAACTGGCTGAAGGATAACCCGGCTTCCCGCAGCCGGCGCTGCAAGGTGCGAGGGCTGAGGGCGAGGTCGCCGGCCAGGCGCTCCAGGTCCGGGCCGTCGGCCGCAAGCTGGGCCGCCAACCGCTCCCGGGCGCGATCCAGCACGTTGTGCCCCTGGCGCAAGCGGACCAGCAGGCGCTCGGCGTAGTCGTCGAACAGCGCGCGGACGGCCGCGTCGGCCTGGCCCAGGGGCGTGCCCAGCAGGCGCCGGGGAAAGACCAGGGCATTGTCGCTCTGGCCGAAGCGCACCGGGCAACGGAAGATCCGCTGGTACTCCGCGATATCCGCCGGCGCCGGATGCTGGAAACGCACCTCGGTGGGTGGAATGTCCAGTCCGGTGATCCAACGCCCGAAGGTCACCCAGCCCGCGAGAGTCTCCTCCGCCAGCAACGCGCGCTGTTGCGGCAGCCGCGGCTCCCAGCCATGGGCGACCTGGGGCTCCAACCCCGCGCGGGGCGGCTCATCCGCCAGGGTTACCCGCCCCAGGTCGCCGACCAGCGCGGCGTAACGGGCCTGGCGATGAAGGGCATCGGCGAGGGTGGCGCAACTCATCAGCAGGTAGCCGAGCACACCGTAGTAGCCGGGGCGCACCGCCTCCCCAAGGTGCAGGCCCAGGTGCGGGTCGCCGGACAGCCGGGCCCCCTGGGCAAGCATTTCAAGGTAGGCGCTGGCGGCGATGCGCTGGTCCCGCTGGGTCAGGATGGCCGGGGTCAGCTGGACAGGGCGGAGCAACTCGACAGGGGCCACGCCGACCTGTTCCAGGTACTCCACCAGGCCCTGCAGACAGGTCACCGAAACCGAGCCGGCGAGGGATGCGCTGGTGTCCATGGACTCTCCTTCTCGAGGCGCCCGAGGCCGGCCCCGCAAGGGCCCGGAAGCCACGGCGGGCGCGAATTCCGGCGCATAGGCAAGGCGTCGGGGGGTCGGTATACTCCGGAACAATTCACGTTTTCTGCAAGGACTCCGTCATGAAGCGACTCCACGCCCCCTTCGTCGCCCTGCTCGCCGTGGCCTGCCTGCTGGCCGGCTGTGGCCAGAAAGGCCCGCTCTACATGCCTGACGACGAGAAAGCGGCGAAAGAACACCAGAAAGACGTGTACATCCGCTGATCGGGGGAGCTTCCATGGACGCTTTCACTTACCGCGACGGGGAGCTGTTCGCGGAAGGCGTAGCGCTGTCCGATATCGCCGCCCGTTTCGACACGCCCACCTACGTCTACTCCCGTGCGGCCATCGAGGGCGCCTACCGCGCCTATGCGGACGCGCTGGGCGACCTGCCCGGCATGATCTGCTACGCCGTCAAGGCCAATTCCAACCTGGGCGTACTGAACCTGCTGGCGCGTCTTGGTGCAGGCTTCGACATCGTATCCAGTGGTGAGCTGGAGCGTGTGCTGGCGGCCGGCGGCGCGGCCTCACGCATTGTCTTCTCCGGCGTCGGCAAGAGTCGCGACGACATGCGCCGTGCACTGGAAGCCGGCGTGCACTGCTTCAACGTGGAATCGCGCAACGAACTGGAACGCCTGCAGGACGTGGCCGAGGAGATGGACCTGAAGGCACCCGTGTCCCTGCGGGTGAACCCGGACGTGGATGCCGGCACCCATCCCTATATCGCCACGGGCCTGAAGGAAAACAAGTTCGGCATCGCCATCGACGAGGCGGAAGAGGTCTACGCCCTCGCAGCCAGCCAGCCGAACCTCGAGGTGATCGGCGTCGATTGCCATATCGGTTCCCAGCTCACCAGCCTGGAGCCCTTCCTCGACGCCCTGGACCGCCTCCTGGACCTGGTCGATCGCCTGGAATCCCGTGGCATCGCCATCCGCCACCTGGACCTGGGGGGTGGTCTTGGCGTGCGCTACCGTGACGAACATCCGCCGCAGCCGGCCGAGTACCTCGCCGCGGTGCGCCAGCGTCTGGCGGGCCGCCGCCTGGAGCTGCTGCTGGAGCCGGGGCGCTCCATCGTCGCCAACGCCGGTGTCCTGCTGACCCGCGTGGAATACCTCAAGCACACAGAACACAAGGACTTCGCGGTGATCGACGCGGCCATGAACGACCTGATCCGCCCGGCGCTCTACGAGGCCTGGATGGACGTGGTGCCGGTGCAACCCCATGCCGGCCCCGAGCGCACCTACGACCTGGTCGGCCCGATCTGCGAGACCGGCGACTTCCTCGCCCGTGAGCGCACCCTGGCACTGGACGAAGGCGACCTGCTGGCGATCCGCTCCGCCGGCGCCTACGGTTTCGTGATGAGCTCCAACTACAACACCCGCGGCCGCGCCGCCGAGGTGCTGGTAGACGGCGAGCGGGCGTACGAAGTACGCCGCCGCGAGACCCCCGAAGAACTCTACGCCGGCGAAAGCCTGCTGCCGCAGTGAGGGCGCAACCATGCTATTGCGCTTCACCAAGATGCACGGCCTCGGCAACGACTTCATGGTGCTCGACCTCGTCAGCCAGCACGCCCATATCCAGCCCAAGCACGCCAAGCAGTGGGGTGATCGACACACCGGCATCGGCTTCGACCAACTGCTGATCGTCGAAGCCCCGACCAACCCGGACGTGGACTTCCGCTACCGCATCTTCAACTCCGATGGTTCGGAAGTGGAGCAATGCGGCAACGGCGCCCGCTGCTTCGCCCGCTTCGTCCTCGACAAGCGCCTGACGGTGAAGAAGTGCATCCGGGTGGAAACCAAAGGCGGCATCATCGAGCTCAACGTCAAGCCCGACGGCCAGGTCACTGTGGACATGGGGCCGCCGCGCCTGGTCCCGCAGACCATTCCCTTCATCGCCGATGAGGAGGCCCTGTCCTACGCCGTCGAGGTGGACGGCGAGACCGTCGACCTGGCCGCCGTGTCCATGGGCAATCCCCACGCGGTGCTGCGGGTGGACGACGTCGCCCGCGCACCGGTGCACAGCCTGGGACCGAAGCTGGAACACCATCCACGCTTCCCCCAGCGGGTGAATGTCGGCTTCCTCCAGGTGGTCGACCGCACGCACGCCAAGCTGCGGGTCTGGGAGCGCGGTGCGGGGGAAACCCAGGCCTGTGGAACCGGTGCCTGCGCCGCCGCCGTCGCGGCGATCCGTCAGGGCTGGATGGACTCCCCGGTACAACTCGACCTGCCTGGTGGCCGCCTCGCCATCGAGTGGGCCGGCCCCGGCCACCCCGTTATGATGACCGGGCCCGCCGTCCGGGTATTCGAAGGACAGGTTCGCCTATGACCGACCAGCACCAGGACTCGCCCCAACACCTCGACGCGGAAACGGTGGCCGCCTACCTGCGCCTCCATCCGGAGTTCTTCGTCCACCACGAAGAACTGATTCCCGAGATGCGCATTCCGCACCAGCCGGGCGATGCGGTGTCCCTGGTGGAGCGCCAGGTGAAGCTGCTGCGGGATCGCAACATCGAGATGCGCCATCGCCTGTCCCAGCTGATGGACGTGGCTCGGGAGAATGACCGCCTGTTCGACAAGACCCGGCGCCTGGTGCTGGACCTGCTGGATGCCTCCAGCCTGGAGGAAGTGGTGGGCGCTGTGGAAGACAGCCTGCGCCACGAATTCCAGGTGCCCTTCGTCAGCCTCATCCTGTTCAGCGAGACCGCGCTGCCGGTAGGTCGCAGCGTCACCACGGCGGAGGCCCACCAGAGCATCGGTGGACTGCTGGCGGGCGGCAAGACTATCTGCGGCGTCCTGCGCGGCCATGAGCTGGAATTCCTCTTCGGCAGCGAGGAGCGCGACAAGGTGGGCTCCGCCGCCGTGGTCAGCCTCACCCACCAGGGTGTCCATGGCGTGCTGGCCATCGGCAGCCCCGATCCGCAACACTACAAGAGCTCCCTGGGCACCCTCTTCCTCGGCTACATCGCCGAAGTCCTGGCCCGGGTGCTGCCGCGCTTCGACACGCCCCTGAGATCGGTGAGATAGCGCCCCATTCCGCAGTCCAAGGAAGTCCCATGCAAGCCGACCTGGATGCCTACCTGAACCACCTGCGCAGCGAGCGCCAGGTCTCGGCCCACACCCTGGAAGGCTACCTCCGGGACCTGCACAAGGTCCTGGCGCTGTGCGAGAAGGCCGGCATCGCCAACTGGCAGGACCTCGACGTGCGCAGCCTGCGCGGCTTCGTCGCCCGGCTGCATCACGACGGCCTTGCCAGCCCCAGCCTGTCCCGTCTGCTGTCCGCGGTGCGCGGCCTCTATCGTTACCTGATCCGCGAAGGCCGCTGCCGCCACGACCCCGCCGCCGGCATCCAGGCCCCAAAAGGCGCCCGCCGACTGCCCAGGACCCTGGATGCGGATCGCGCCCAGCAGTTGCTGGACGGGGCGGTGGAAGACGACTTCATCGCCCGCCGCGACCACGCCATGCTGGAGCTGTTCTACTCCTCGGGCCTGCGCCTCTCGGAACTGGTCGGCCTCGATCTCGATGGACTTGACCTCGCCGACGGCCTGGTCAGGGTCCGCGGCAAGGGCAACAAGGTCCGCGAGCTGCCTGTTGGCCGCAAGGCCCGCGAGGCCCTCGAAGCCTGGCTGCCCCTGCGGACCGGCGCGAATCCGGAGGACGATGCGGTGTTCGTCAGCCGGCAGGGCCGCCGCCTGACCCCGCGCGCGGTACGCGCCCGCGTGCGCCAGGCGGGCGTCCGCGAACTGGGCCAGCACCTGCATCCCCACATGCTGCGGCATTCCTTCGCCAGTCATATGCTGGAGTCGTCCCAGGACCTGCGCGCGGTGCAGGAACTGCTGGGCCATGCCGATATTTCCACCACCCAGGTGTATACCCACCTGGACTTCCAGCACCTGGCCGCGGTGTATGACCGCGCCCATCCAAGGGCCAAGCGACAGGGAGCGGACGAATGAGCATCCAACTGATCACCTTCGACCTCGACGACACCCTCTGGGACAACCGCCCGGTCATCGAGGGCGCCGAGGCGGCCATGCGCGACTGGCTGCTGGAGCACACGCCGGCCCTGGGCACCCTGCCCGTGGAGCATCTCTGGGCGATCCGGGGTGAAGTCCTGGCCGCCGAACCGAGCCTCAGGCACCGCCTCAGCGAGTTGCGCCGTCGCACCCTGCGCCGCGCCCTGGAAGGGGTCGGCTACAGCGCCAGCGATGCCCTCGACCTGGCGGAAGGGGCCTTCCAGGCCATGCTCCATGCACGCCACCGCATCACCTTCTACCCGGACACCGTGCCGACCCTGGAACGCCTGGCCATGCGCTACAGCCTGGGCGTCATCACCAACGGCAATGCCGATGTACGCCGCCTTGGCCTGGCCGACTACTTCAAGTTCGCCCTCTGCGCGGAAGAGCTGGGCATCGGCAAGCCCGACCCCATGCCGTTCCTGGAAGCCCTCCGGCGCGGTGGCGTGAGCGCCAGCCAGGCCGTGCACATCGGTGACCACCCGGCCGACGATATCGAAGGCGCCCGGCGCGCGGGGCTCAAGGCCATCTGGTTCAATCCCCAGGGCAAGGCATGGGAAGGCGAACAGGCCCCCGACGCGGAGATCGGCAGCCTGCAGGAGTTGCCCGAGGTGCTGACGCGCTGGGCCCGATGGCACTGAGCCCAGGCCTTTTCCTTCGCCCATGAAAAAGCCCGCCTGGGCGGGCTTTTCTACTGGCCGTCCTCAAATGGGGCGGCTGCCGTACTTGCTGTCCGGCTTCTTGGGCGGGTCGGCAACCACATTGGGCTCGACTTCCTGCACCTTGCCACCACGGGCCAGGAACTCTTCCATCGCCCTGGCCAGGGCATCGCGCTCTTTCTGCTTGGCTTCGATGCTGGGCAGTTCCTCGACCTCGACGGTGGCCTTGGCCTTGCCCTTCCCGGAGGGAGCCGCTACCTCACCATCCTCGCTGTCGCCATCACTGTCATCGGCTGCCGCCAGCTCCTCGCCGTCGTCCTCGTCGCCCGCTTCCAGCTCGTCTTGTTCCAGTTCTTCGTCGCTCATGTTCTACCTCATGCCTTGCCAAAGCAGGTTAGTTATAGCCCAGCTGCGCCAGGTTTCTAACGCTGCCGGAAAAAATTCAGGACGCCTCGCCATGCAAGGTCGCCATCAGTTTCCGGGCACCGCCATGGTCGCGGTGTTCCCCCAGATAGACACCTTGCCAGGTGCCGATCGCCAGCCGCCCATCACGAATCGGCAGGCTCAGCTGGCAGCCCAGCAGGCTGCCCTTGAAGTGCGCGGGCAAATCGTCCGGCCCTTCGTAGTCATGTTCATAGCCGCTTTCGCCCTGAGGCACCAGTCGATTGAAAAACCGCTCGAAGTCACGCCGAACGGCGGGATCGGCATTTTCATTGACCGTCAGGGAGGCGGAGGTGTGCTGCAGCCAGAGGTGCAACAGACCGACGCGATAGCGCCCGAGTTCCGGCAAGGCCGCGAGGATCTCCTCGGTGACCAGGTGGAAGCCGCGGGGCCTCGCACGCAGGGTGATCAGGGTCTGCCGCCACATCCGCAAATACCTGTCCAGGCTCGTACGGCCGGCATTCTAGCGCGGCCGTCGAAAAAGCAAAGGGCGCCTTTCGGCGCCCTTCGCGGTGTCCCGGTGAAGCCCCCGCCGGCGGTCGCCGGACGGGGCCCCGGAAGGATCAGAGGTTGTAGCCGCGCTCGTTGTGCTGAGCCAGGTCGAGGCCGACGGTTTCTTCCTCTTCGTTGACACGCAGACCCATGACCGCGTCCAGCACTTTCAGGATCACGAAGGTCACGATGCCGGTGTAGACCACGGTCACCACCACGCCTTTCAGCTGGATGAAGAACTGGGCGCCGATGTCATCGACGGCACCGAAGCCACCCAGGGCCGGGGCCGCGAAGATACCGGTCAGCAGGGCGCCGACGATGCCGCCGATGCCGTGAACGCCGAAGGCGTCGAGGGAGTCGTCGTAGCCCAGCTTGCGCTTCAGGCTGGTGGCGCTGAAGTAGCAGATCACGCCGGCGATCAGGCCGATGATCAGGGCACCCATGGGGCCGACGGTGCCGGCGGCCGGGGTGATGGCGACCAGGCCAGCCACCACGCCGGAGGCGATACCCAGCGCGCTCGGCTTACCGTGGGTCAGCCACTCGGCGAACATCCAGCCCAGGGCGGCGGCGGCGGTGGCGATCTGGGTGACCAGCATGGCCATGCCGGCGGTGCCGTTGGCGGCTACGGCGGAGCCGGCGTTGAAGCCGAACCAGCCGACCCACAGCATGGCGGCGCCCACCAGGGTGTAGCCGAGGTTGTGCGGAGCCATCGGGGTGGTCGGGTAGCCCTTGCGCTTGCCCAGCACGATGCAGGCAACCAGGCCGGCCACGCCGGCGTTGATGTGCACCACGGTGCCACCGGCGAAGTCCAGCACGCCCCAGTCCCACATCAGGGCGCCATCACCGCTCCACACCATGTGGGCGATCGGGGCGTAGACCAGGGTGAACCAGACGCCCATGAAGATCAGCATCGCGGAGAATTTCATGCGCTCGGCGAAGGCACCGACGATCAGGGCCGGGGTGATGATGGCGAAGGTCATCTGGAAGGTGATGAACACGCTCTCGGGGAAGGCCGCCACCAGGCTGTCGACGCCGAGGCCGCTGAGGAAGGCCTTGTCGAAGCCGCCGACGAAGGAGCTGAGGTTGACGACACCCTTTTCCATGCCGGTGGTGTCGAACGCCAGGCTGTAGCCGAAGACGACCCAGAGGATGCTGATGAGGCCGGTGATGGCGAAGCACTGCATCATTACCGACAGGATGTTCTTGGAGCGCACCATGCCGCCGTAGAACAGGGCCAGGCCGGGGATGGTCATGAAAAGAACCAGCGCGGTCGCGGTCAGCATCCACGCGGTGTCACCGCTGTTCAGCACCACCTCGTCGGCGGCCATGGCCAGGCCGGGGGTAACGAGGGACAAAAGGGCTCCTAGCCCTGCGGCTTTACGCAGAGTCATGTTGTTTTCTCCTGGGGCGTTGGGGTTCGGAGGCTTAGATCGCGTCTGTGCCGGTTTCGCCGGTACGGATACGGATGGCCTGTTCCAGATTGACGACGAAGATCTTGCCGTCACCGATCTTGCCGGTGTTGGCAGCCTTGGTGATCGCCTCGATGACGCGGTCCAGTTGGTCATCGGCGATGGCCACGTCGATCTTCACCTTCGGCAGGAAGTCGACGACGTACTCAGCGCCGCGATACAGCTCGGTATGGCCCTTCTGACGCCCGAAGCCCTTGACCTCGGTGACGGTGATGCCCTGCACACCGATCTCCGACAACGACTCACGCACGTCGTCGAGCTTGAAAGGCTTGATGATGGCGGTGACTAGCTTCATGAAACTCTCTCCCGTGTTTGGTTGACTTGCCCCAGGAAAAACGCGAACCCGGAGCAAGTCTAAGCGCAGTGTCTGGCTTTTGTAACGCGTCGGACCGCCCTGGCACGGCATTCCGACCTCAACCAACCGCTTCTGGCGAAACACTCCCCCGCCTCGCCTGGTGCACCGGAACTGCATCGGTGCATGCGTCACTCCCGACGTAGCAGAATCCTTGCCAGATCCAAACAAAGCTCGTCTTTTCAAGCAGATAGTGGCGCAGTGCCGGTTACACGCCCTCTCGGCACCGCCCTCATCGCACCAAAGGAGTGCATGGCGCCCCATCGCACCGCTCAAAAAGTGTGCAGTCCCGTGTTCCCGAACCGGGCGCCGGGCCCCGTGGTAGACTCGCCTCCATTCACCTACGGATACCCACCATGCTGCCGCCCAAAGCCCTGCTCGACACCCTAGCCGCCACCGCTTCACGCCTGTTCAGCGCCGACAGCCCGCTGCCCCGCGCCGAAGTGGAGGCCCAGTTCAAGGTCCTGCTGCAGAGCGCCTTTAGCAAGCTCGACCTGGTCAGCCGCGACGAGTTCGACAGCCAGATGGTGGTACTCGCCCGCACCCGCGCCCGCCTGGAGGCCCTGGAAGCCAAGGTCCTGGAGCTGGAAGCCAAAGTGAACCCGCCGACCACGGAGTAATCCCGCTCCGGCCCGGCGGACCGATCAAGGAGTGATCCATGTCCCTGGCCATCGTCCACAGCCGCGCGCAGGTGGGCGTCGAAGCCCCCGCCGTCACCGTCGAGGCGCACATCGCCAACGGCCTGCCGTCCCTGACCCTGGTGGGCCTGCCGGAAACGGCCGTCAAGGAGAGCAAGGACCGCGTCCGCAGCGCCATCCTCAACAGCGGCTTCGATTTCGCTCCCAGGCGCATCACCCTCAACCTCGCCCCCGCCGACCTGCCCAAGTATTAAGAACAACGCTATTTGATAATGAGTCCATCTCGAGTGAAAATAGACTAGTGCTATTTGATAATCAGAGAGGGCGCGTTGGGGGCTGTAAGACATGAATCCCTAGCACTGGGCGGGGTTTGGCGGATCGCTGCATTCGGCGCAACCGCACCTCACACACCTTCCCCCGGCAATATCTCGTCCGATGTCCGCTTCCTGGTGAAGCTGCGAAATCTAGAAAAAAATCAGAGCAAGATCGTCCAGGTGCCCGTGGGTGAAATGCCGCTGCTTTACCACGAGGCAGTCGTCGTCGACGGATACATCTCTCAGGAAGAACGCTTTCAGCCAAAGCTCCGACAGGGAAACGAACTCCTCGACTACGCACCAAGCAATCTCAGAATCTTCCGCCGCCTGGCCACTGAAAATGACCAACTCATCATCCCCCCAAGCAAGACTGGCACTCCGCCGGCCGATGATGACTTCAACGGTTACTTTCTAGGTATCGGGCAGGATGGTGACCCCTACAGCCTCATCATCCCTGCTGCAGAGGTCCTGCGGTTCTTCTACGCAACGTCCGATAGCTTCACCCGAGCCCTGTTCGACGGGAGCATCCTCGATCCCCATAGCAATCTCTTTTACAACGAGAAGCTGGACGAAGATGGCACCGGCTCCATGATGCTGCGGAAAAGGGTCAGAGACGCCGATGCACGCTATCTGAGCCGCTTCGCCTTCAGCCCCTATGCCATGAAGCAAGCGAAAAGCCTGCACCTGCTTTGGACGGTTAGGAACGCATCCGGAAACCCCGCATTCGTTAGCGTCGTACCACCCATCGATGTCGAGGCTGAAACAGAGTTCCTGTACCGGCAGATAGAAACGCCCGGTCGCACAAGGAAGATGATCACCCGGATCCTGTCATGTAAGTGCCCACCACCATGCCAGCGCCTTCTGACCGGGCGCGAAACCGATGCCAAGCCAGATCCGTCTCCCACGGATGGATCATCTCCGAATGGCGCAATCGAAGGGCATAACGACACCCCACCCGATACGCTCTCGGATCGTCCGCCTACCGGTGAATCGAGCAACTCCATCGAAGACCCGGCCATTGATGAGCGGTTTCCTGCGTTCAACGATGTCGACGTAATCCCTCATAGCAGGGAGCTCGTAGAGGACCGGAGTGACACCACGAAAGCTCGTTTGCTGCCACCTGCGCCAATTTCGACTGGATCGGTGGTACCGGGGAAAGGCACAGGTGGCCCTGTCGCAAGAACCGGGATAAGCGGGGCGTTGAGGCAGAAAAAAGACAGTCGGCATCCAGGTGATACTCCCAAAAAGCTCGCCGATATTGACGCCTCGCCCAATGACCTTGGGCACTCCGCGGTTATCCAGAGGCTGAGATGGATGGAGGTATACACCCAGGCAAGCGTTTGCTACCGAGTGGTCCTGGTCGACCTCTCTACCGTTGGCAATATTCCAGTCAATGTTTACCCCCCGGAAATCAACGGTAGGAAAAAGAAATGGCTATACACCGACGAGGACAACACGAAGCGTCGCTTCGCCATCGTGGCCGAGATTAAGTACCAGGAGCGATATCGATACTTGCTTGAGCTCCAACAGCTTCCTGGCAAGCAGCAGTACTCGACAATCGTGTTCTGGGGCGATCAGGAGGGCTTCATCGAGAGTAGCGACATCGCAAAGCTGCTGCTGTCATGCGCTATCGAGAGCAAAGCCACCCTGGTGGCCGGCGAGTGCCCACATATCCAGTGGGGACGGCTTATCCACTCACAGGCCCCAGAGCACGAATCCAATCGCGAGACAGCACTCCGATACCTTGAGCGCGTCGTGACAGCATCGCCCGTTTTCCCAAATGGCAGGGCCTGCAGGGTGTCCGAGATAGCAGCTGCTGGCTGACTATCCCCGATTTTGCAGTCGAGCAACGGCCTTTTGTTGCTCCCTTACCACAGCCTGCTGCGCTATCCGTTCCTGGATCTGTGTGTAGAGCTGAGCGTGCTCGTTGTCCCGATCAGCTACGGTGACCACCAGCGCATAGGATTCCTTCTCTGCTGCGGAGGGGTTCCAGTCGCGATCCTGCCTGACCACGACCACAAACCACTTTTCACCCGGTCTGCACTGTCGAAGCGTCCAACGTGATGACTGGACCGTACCGTGGTTTCTCAGCTGGGCGGAGATGTCGCGATTGGTGGACTTGGCCTCCTTGAGCACTTCAGTCTCAGCCTTCAGCTCTTGGTTAAAGTGTTTCTGAACTTCGTCCAACGAAGTACCAATAACCAAGCGGTAATTAATCTGAGTGGCCAGGTACTCGATCCTGGTAGTGCGGACCACTGGCGAATAGGCCAGTGTTATCGAGAGCTCACGCGTTCCTCGCGCGGAACGCAGGTAGTCGTCCGGCAAAGGCAGCTCAAAGAACTGGCATCCATCGTTCTCGATGCTTTCCTCCGACATTAGAACCACGACGTTATCGGAAGATCTGAATAGATCGGCCTCACTCACAACTCCATAGCCGGCTACATCCCTTGCCACATCACGGTTGAGGGTAGCCTTGGCCTCCTTGTAGCCCTTTCTGAACTCTTCAGAAAACGAGGAGGTAACCTCATCCGGCAGGTAGGCCTGATTGACCAACATGGCGCGAAGCAAATTAGCTGACGCAGTTGGGTACTCGTTCAGCAAACGCCCGGCCAGGTGAGTGATGTAGGGAGCGGCCAAGCTGGTCCCACTGACCTCTTTGAATACCGTGTTGCCCACCACCTGGTGGTTGAGCGTGAGAACCCCCAAGCCTCGCATGTGCGGCGCCCATTGCGCCTTGGCCTGCCTCATGGGACTCGCGAGGTTGCCACCCGGCGCAACAAGTTCAGGCTTGAGCGCCCCCTTTACCGAAGGGCCGTGCCGTGTGAAGGGCGATGGCTGGTTTTCCGAGGCCGGCGAGAGCTGGTTGATCTCCGGATGTTTCTGGCTGTCAAAAGTGGCGTTATGGCGGGAAATGCTTCCCACCGTCAGCACCGTCATAGCGGGTGCCGGATCGATGATCGCGCTTTGTTCAGCGACAAGGTACTCGGGGTACTCATCACGCCAACTGTTGATCGGAACTGGCGGGTTTTCAGAACCACAGAAGTTACCCGTAGAGACTACGAACAGAATGTTATGCCGCCTGGAAAGGACATCCAGGATATAGGCGAGCCCCCTAACATGTGCGCCATCGTAGGGGGCATTGTTGTTGCCCAACGATAGATTGAAGATTCGGCATCCGAGCTCGACGAAGTGCTCAACCGCTTTTGCCAGTGATGCCTCTAGCGAGAGCTCGTCATAGACCGCATCACCGGTATGCGGGCATTTCTTCATCACCTTTCCGTTGAAAAGCCAGAACTCCGGCCGCCAGAAATTCGAGTTGTTGCAGGCCTCCACGTCGCCATACAGGGCGACACCGGCCACAGCAGTACCGTGACCCGCTTCATCGGCCTCTCCCTCCTCATCGACAAAGGAGGCGCTTTCAGCCATCGCAGGCTTCAACAGAGGGTGGTTCCCGTTGATACCGCTGTCGAGAATGCAGACCCGCGCCGCATCTCCGGGCGGAGAAGGGATGTTTCGAGGTAGCTCATTGATGTCCCGATTCAGCTGCTGAACACTGATCCCGGTGGCTGGAATGAGGTCCACCAGACGGACATCGCGGTGATTCAGCAGTAGCTGTGCTTGCGCAGGAGTCACTTCAACCCGGTACATGAGCAGGCTATCCAGATTGATCTTGTCGAGCCTTTTGATGTGCTCGCCTGCGAGCCACGCCTCGAAAGCATTCGTGAGCAGGATTCGACTTGGGTGGTTCGCGACGTGAACGGGCCACAGCTCGACATCAAGCTTGAAGCTCGGGGTATCCGGCAAGCCGATGTTGGTAAGCGCCCAGCTCATCCGATCTTCTGCCGACCAGGCCTCCACCCCCGCAATGGCCTCCAGGATCTGACGGTAGGTCAAGGCGGCTTCCATGACGCCCAGCTTTCTCAAATGGTCAGCGAACTTGGCCAGGCCGGCTTCCGTCGCGAACACCACGCAGAGCTGCTTGTCCTCTTGGCTGACAAACTCCAACCCATGGGTCGAAAGGTTGGAGAAGGTAAGGGCGCCGTCGTACTTCAGCTTGAGGACGTAGGGGGAGTTTACTGTCGAGCCGATTTGCTTCCTGGCTTGCCCCTCAGCCGTGGCGAAGTAGGCATTGAGCTTTTGACCATGCCCACGACGGTCTTCACGCGTGACGAAATGGGGCGGGTTCTTAGTCCGACGCGAGTTGTCCAGAACTTCCCGTGCAATGCTCAGATGCTTGTAGGTAGCCACTACTTCTTCCTTGAAGGCTCATTTTTAGGACTTCCTGAGGTCCTCCCGTACAAGGGCGCTCTTCAGCTCCTTGATGGTCAGAAACTCTTGCTCCCGCAGGATCATTCGCTTCGCGGCACGACGAATGACTCGCTCAATATCCGCCCCGCTCTTACCTTTAAATTCCTTCAATACTTCCTTGTCGTCAATCTCGAATTGTCGACGGATCCCTCTCAGCTTCAGCGACAAAATCTCCTTCAGCTGCTTCTCGTCCGGGAGCGGAAACTCAATGGACTCATCGAATCGCCGCCAAATGGCGGTGTCCAGGATCTGCTCATGGTTCGTAGCAGCCAAGATCAAACTACGACCTTCGTATGAATCCATCATCTGAAGCACCGCGTTTACTACGCGTCTCAGCTCGCCATGGTCACCACTATCGCCGCGCTCTTTACCGATGGCATCGAATTCATCGAATAGAACCACAAACGGATGTTGGGCAATAAAGTCGAAGACCTTGCGAAGATTGGCAGCCGTTTCACCGAGGAAAGATGAAACCAAAGCATCCAGTCGAACGATAGCTAGCGGCCTATCCAGCTCAAAAGCTACAACCTCAGCTGCCAGCGTCTTTCCGCACCCTGGTGGGCCGAAGAAAATCACCTTGCCTGCGGGCTTCATGCCGTAGCTACGCAGCACATCAGCACGCCGGTTTTCCTCGAGTACTTCCTCGAGTGCAGCAGAACTGCTGGAAGGGAGAATCACTTCATCGAGGGAGCGCTTAGGCGTTCTTATATCCAACAGCGGTAAACCGCGCTCTTTGTCTACGGGAACATCATAGTGAACGCGAGGCGTACTATTGGAAGCCCGCAGATTCAAATCGCTGCCGTAGAGAATTTGCTCAAGATCATTAGCGAGAAGATGGTGCTGCTTCTGCCGCTCTTCTTCGATGACAGCTTGGGAGGCGAGGCGAAACGCATCGGCATCGCCTGCCGTTCCTGCTCTGAACAGCTGACGGAGAATTTTTCCATTGGCCATAGTCACCACCCTCTGAATTATTGCTCACTTCTGTTTTATATAGACAGCGACAAACTCTATCGTGGCTACATAACTTGCAATAACCCGTCTCTCACTTTGAATTTCATAATCAAGGACTCCCTTCCTAATTATATATCTGTACACACTTGACGCTAACACTGTGAAGCAGGGTAGCTGGCATGGCGGCGTAGCCTAGTTCACTTTCAGAAAGCCTTAAACGCCTAGCCCCTAAATTCCGCCGAGCTGCAGCCTGTCATACCACTTCGCGACCGATCGCCAATGCCATCCAGGAGGGAAGGAGCGACCGTACTGAGCTCAAAGCCTGCCAGTCGACTGAAGTCAGCTGCTTACGCAGCTTCTCCATCACCTCGCCTACCTGCGCCTCCCCCATCCAAGCCAGGGCGCGAACGACAGAACCTGCGGTCGTGGCGCCAAGCGATAGCATCCATCTGGGCGCGTGCCGGATCTCTGCCTTCACGTCACCCACTTTAAGCGTACGGGTACGCCCATTGGTGAGAAACACGTCCCCAACTGGGGTTTGTGTGGTGAGGCCCAGCATCTTCGCGGAGCGTTCGCCATCAACCACGATCACTTCCTGGCTCTTTGAGGCCAGGGCACTGACGACCTTCTCCATCGCAGGCGTTCCTTTCCCGAGCGCGCCTGTAGTCGGGGCCACATAGAGCCCGCGAGCTGCTCGAATGAGTTGCCCAACCTTCGCCAATCTTGAAAGCGCCTGATCCACAGCAGCCCGACTTCCCAAGTGCAGGAACTCCTTGGGCGTCAGCATCCCACCTTCAGGCAATCGCCTGCTGTGCTCCAAGATCAATTCGGGGAGGGTCTTCATAGGCCTTAAGCAACTCTCATTACTCGCATGTCAGAAATATTAGTTAATTTCTGACATTGGTCAAGCAATGATCAATACCTCAACCGCCATTCGGCTCAACTCTTCCAACGCCGCGCTGCAGCAGTACGTCTTGAGGCATGCGCTTCAATTTCAGGTACGGGTACGCTTGTAGAGTGGAAGCTCCCCCTCCCCAAAGAGAGGCACGCACCTTGGAGCACCTATTCCAGGTCATCGCATCAGTGCTCTCTGCAGGCCAGATTCTGGCTGCGGAGTGGGAGCGCCCGGACGGTCCGCGAGGTGCCGGCGACAAAGCTGATGTCGACACCGAAATTGAACATGTTCTACGGACTGAGCTGCTGGCTCTGATCGATTGCGACTTCTGGGGAGAGGAGACTGATCGGCGACTGACAGGCGCCGAACTCTGCTGGGTGGTCGACCCAAACGACGGGACAGCCGACTTCCTTCAGGGGCACCGCGGTTCGGCTATTTCCGTCGGATTGCTGCGCAACGCAGAACCAATACTCGGTGTCGTGTACGCCCCTGTGACGGATAGCAGGGGGCCTGACTGCATTGCGTGGGAGACTGGGCTATCCGGCCTTCTAAGAAATGGGCAGCAAATCCAGCCCTGTTTACGCCACCAGGTCCTCACTCCCAACTCTCAGGTTCTGGTGAGCACCGCCGCCAAGACCAAGCCCCAGCTCAACGCTGAACTGTGTGCTCCAGCCGGGTTTTCCCCCATGCCAAGCATCGCTTACCGATTGGCGCTTGCAGCAGCTGGCGAAGCCGTGGCCGGTGTTTCACTGGTCCCCGTGGGTGCGCATGACGTAGTGGCAGGACATGCTCTACTCATTGGGGCCCAGGGCGTATTGTTAGACCAAGACGGCAATCCGATCACTTACAGCCCGCAGATGAACTTGTCGAAGGTCGCTACTCGCTGCTTTGGCGGAGCCCCTGAAGCGTGCGAAGTGCTTTCCCGGCGAAGCTGGGAAAAGCTTTTCACCTGAACCGGACGCACCTCCGAAGACCTCCATGTTGGCCGCGCCTATTCGTGCCGGGACATTTCTTACCGAAATTGGGTGAGTAGGAGTCCAGCTCGTCCGTAGACATCTTGTGCTTGCCAGGGCCGGCGGCCAACGTTGGCTTGGCACAATTGCATTCCGGCCGTGGTTAAAAGTGAAGATTTATTGCCAGCTATTAGGGTGCTGAGGGATGCCATGCCAACATTTAGTGGTTATGTGCAATTATGCGAAAATTCATAATTCCCATAAAGGCTTTGCTCAACGCGTACCACCAGTGGCCAATGGCACTATTCGCGGACTAGCCCTGCCGTCAGCCGGACCCCAGCTCAAAGCTCGAGCAATGCCGCGTTGTTTAGCTCAAATCCCTTGTTTAGCTGTGCAGCTAAACAAGGGATTTGAGCTAAGGATTAATCGATCGTTGGAATCCACTCCGACTTCAGGTTGCGGAACAGGCTCTCCACCGGCGAGCTACCCCGGCAATTCCCCTGGCGGCTCATCTTCTGCTGCATCCGGTAGCGCCAGAGCCAATGCGAAACAGGCAGCTGGCGTAATAGATATCCGGATTCGAATGGAACAGCACCGACCGCAGCTGGCTCTGTTTTGGTAGTCCATGTCCAACCAACACGGCATCCGGCGTGACCGAGAACGCCCAGCAGATCACCCCGCCATGCATGCAGATCCAGAACCGCGACCCGGTGATGTCAGCATCGTGCATTCCGCCACTCGCATATCAAAATGCACAGTGCATGCTCTGACCCGCTTTCTGATGGTGTTACGCAACAGCCCGGTACGCTTGGCTATCTCATGCAAGGACAGTTTGTCGCGAAAAGGACATCCGCCGGATTTCGCCCATCGTTTCCATGCCGGTCACCCTGCGTTTTTCTGCTCAAAAATTGAGCAGACGCAGTTGAACACCTGGGTTAGGTTTCGGTCAGCGGCAACAACCGGTCGTTTCAGACGATTCCTCGAGCTATCGCTCCGAGTACGTCGAGTCGCTTAACGGCGAAGGGGTGCCCTTCAGGGCAGCACTTCACGCGCCTTCTGACCTATGGCAATCCCAGCTTCCGTCCACAGATTGCTGCGAAGCCCACCCGAAGCCAAAA
This sequence comes from Pseudomonas furukawaii, assembly GCF_002355475.1. Lineage (NCBI taxonomy): Bacteria > Pseudomonadati > Pseudomonadota > Gammaproteobacteria > Pseudomonadales > Pseudomonadaceae > Metapseudomonas > Metapseudomonas furukawaii. The sequence goes on from NZ_AP014862.1 coordinate 5,990,667, forward strand.
AACGGCGCAAAGCCCGCCGAAAGGAGCGCTAGCGGTTATTGGAGCCAGCCGTCCACTACTTCCGCACTGAACTCCGCTTTCCATGCTTTGAGTACTTTGTGGTTGCCGCCTTTAGCCTGAACAATTTCCCCGGTGTGCGGGTTCTTAAAGGTTTTCACTTGGCGCTTGCGGCGATTGCTGGTCGTCTTCTGCTCAGTTTTGGAAACCGGTTGCGGGTCAATCAGTGCGATGATTCCACGCAGACTCATACCATATTCGGCCATTAGCGAACGTAGTTTACTTTCGAACTCTATTTCGCGCTTCAGTCCTTCATCGTTCTTCATTGCATCCAATTGCTTCAGCTGTTCAGCAAGCTGGGCTTCAAGAGCTTTAAATTCCGCAATCTTCGACATACGGGGATGACCTATTAAATCGGCTGGTGGATTGTGGTGACCATTATCCACCTATGTGTAAGACATTGCACTAGCGCCCTTCTCTCATGACGGTAATTGAAGGGCGTTTTCAGCACTCAGGGCATTCGTAACACTAATCTTCAGTCTTTCGAGCAAGTGCTTGATTATTCATCGCCAGAGCCGGTGCCTTTGCCAGACGAACCTTCAGGTACATCGATCGAGGTTTCCCGGTGCATCCACCTGCACCGTGGCATGCACGATCGAATGGTTTTCCTTTAGCCGCTCAGCGACCAGCGGCGGCAGAGACAAGGGATCGGTACCCAGCGTGGGAACGACATGAACCGTGGCTACACGAGTTTCGTCCGTAAGTGTCCATGCATGGAAATGGCCAACCTCTGCTATCCCCGGCAGGCGTCGGAGATCTTCTACTACTTTTGCGGAATCTAGGCCGCGAGGAGTGGCCTGTAGGAGTACTTGAATTGACTCGTTTACCAGGTTCCAGGCTGAACGTACTACCAGCAGGGCCACCAAGACGGAGAGAATTGGGTCGAGAACGGTCCAGCCAGTAATCATGATGCCAATTGCTGCGGCAATTGCTCCCACCGACCCCAATAAGTCGCCAAGCACATGGAGAAAGGCTCCCCGCAGGTTGCTGTCGTTCTGGCTGCCCATGCGCAGGATCAAGAATCCAGCGATATTTATCACCAGACCTATCACCGCGACGATGAGCATGGGGCCAGCAAGCACTTCTGTCGGCTCGCGAAAGCGTTCTATGGCTTCCCATACGATCCAGGAAACCAAGACTAGAAGGGCCGCACCATTTGCGAGCGCCGCGAGCACACGTACTCGATGAAATCCGTAGGTGCGCGTTGAGTCTGCTGCTCGCATGGCCACACGGTACGCAATCAGAGCTAACAGCAACGCTGCCGCATCCGACACCATATGACCAGCGTCGGCAATCAGCGCGAGAGAGCCAGATAACCATCCGCCAATTGCCTGTATCAGGGCATAGCCGGCAGTTAAAACAAACACAAAGCGAATACGACGGACATTTCCTTCGCTCACGGTGGGGGCGTGGCTATGCCCCTCATCGCCATGATCGTGCGCTTCATGCTCATGGTGGTGGTCGCTTTCGGGATGTCGCATCGCTCTCTCCCCTGTTCTTTGATTGCAAGCCTAGCTGATCGAGAAGAACGGAAGCCACGCAAAGCTTGGAAACTTCGATCTCTTACTCGCGTTGTCCCATCTATAGAGTGGTTGCAGAATCCAAAGGCTCGTTGCCCTAAAAAGGGGAAAAGACGTCAGATCGCCAAACATAAGCATGGATGCGAACCTTAGGCTTACAGCGGGCTATCTACTTTCGGGAAATTCAAACGAAAGGTTGTCGGTCCGCCCGGTGTGCTGCTGACCTCCACGGTACCTTGGTGCAGACTCATGATTGATCGGACGATTGCCAAACCAAGCCCTGTACCACCTTCAGCTCGAGACCGGCTTTTATCTACACGGTAGAAGCGTTCAAACAAGTAAGGAAGGTGCTGGGATGGAATTCCAATTCCGGGATTTTCTACGGAAATCGAAATAGTTTCAGCGCTCTTCTGTATCTGAATGGAAATAATTGCCCCGATGGGGCTGTGCCTGATGGCATTTGAAAGTAGATTGGAAATAGCACGCTGTATCATTAGCCGATCACCATATGTTCCCCCATTGCCAGACACTTTAAGCTCAATCTTTTTTTCTTCCGCGGTGAGCGCAAAGAGATCGGCAACTCGTATAGCTTCATCGCCTAGAGATATTTTTTCGAATGTTATGAGAGATGTTGGATGGCTGACTTGGGCTAAGAACAACATGTCAGAAACGATGCGGGTTACACGTTCAAGCTCTTCTGTACAGGACTCCAGAACTGCTTTGTATTCTTCCGGTGGGCGATCTCGCGAAAGGGTAACCTGTGCCTTACCCATGAGGTTGGTAATTGGCGAGCGCAGTTCGTGCGCTAGATCGTCTGAGAATTGCGATAATTGCTGAACTCCACTATCCAGTCGATGCAGCATGAAATTTATTCCATGAGCCAGCTCGCTGAGCTCTTCCGGAAGCTTGTCGACTGATATCCGAGGGGACAGGTCTTGAGTAGACACCAGAGAAGCGACGTGCCGGATGTGCCGCAGGGGGGAAAGCCCCCGCCTCACGATCCACCAAGCTCCTATTCCGATCAAGGCTAGGAGAAAGGGGACAGTAGCTAAAGTAGATCGTAAGTAGGCACTTAGAAGCACCTCGTCATCCATACGATCGATTGATAGCACGATCCGAACTTGATCTCCGTCTTGTAGGCTCATCAGTCGCGAGGCCGTCAAGATATTGTGACCTTCTGAATTAGACCATCTGAATAACTTTGTCTCAGCACCTTTCAATAAATTTTTGAGTGCTGGATCAAGTGAGTTCTTCCCGACGCTGAACAATACTTGCGAATCTGCGTCTTCATCCAAGATGGTGAGATGTAAATTATCATGACCAACGACAGTATCCAGAAGAGCGTGTGGGCGGCCAGATATTTCAAAAGAATCCATATCCGCAGACAATGTGTGTTGAATTTGCTTGAGCTTGTCCTCAAGACTTTCTTCCGCCAGATTGTCGAGTTCGCGAGTCAAGGCAAAATAAGCAAGCGCGGCGAGTAGAACCACTAGCGCCGCTCCCATCATGCTTACCGAAAGTCCAAGTCGCATCGATAAACTACGCAACCTCATCCTCGATCCTCGAGGACGTACCCAACCCCTCTCAATGTATGTATTAGCTTCTTCTTGAATGGGTCGTCAATCTTGGCGCGCAACCTTCTAATGGATACTTCAACGACATTTGTATCGCAGTCGAAGTTCATGTCCCAGACCAAGGAAATGATCTGCGAGCGAGATAGAACTTCACCAGATCGCCTCATTAGCAGGTGTAATAGCGCAAACTCCTTGGTGGTTAGGTCAATTCGCTGCTCGCCTCGAAAAGCCCTATGTCTCGCGGGATATAACTCAAGATCTGCCACTCGCAGCGCATCGACAACGGGAACCTTATCGCTTCTGCGCAACAAGGTACGCACTCGGGCTAAAAGCTCAGGAAACTCAAAGGGCTTTACTAAATAGTCGTCCGCCCCCAAATCAAAACCCTTGATCTTGTCTGAAAGTCGACCTCGCGCTGTTAGCATCATTATTCTGGTGCTGCCGTCTTTGCGAATGTGCTCGAGTACGCCCCAGCCATCAATTTCAGGCATGTTTACATCAAGTATTACTAAGTCGTATGCATGCTGTCTAACCAGATGAATTCCGTCCACCCCATTGTTTGCGACATCAACGACATAGCCATTTTCACTAAGCCCTTGATGCAGGTACTCGGCAGTTTTCGGTTCATCTTCTACAACAAGAATTCGCATTTAAAGCTCACCGGAATATTATTTGGTCCTTGCCATTTGCATCCTATAGCCAACCGCCAGAGCGATACGTATCTAAACTGGCCAATTATGTGGATGCGGCAGCACGAGAGACTGTCGACGCTAAAGCCTGTAGTGGCTTCAGGGTCAAGCCCTGAGGAGCCAAACGGTATTAGTCCATGTACATCGCGACACTTCGTCGCACCTATATTTTGGCGAGCCCATAAGCTTCGCCAGCATGCAAGGCGCTAAAGCACCTTAGAGCTTATTGCTTTGTTTCTAGGTATTGCTGCATTGCCGAGAACCATACTAATACAAGCCGAAATAAGATGGACCCTTGATTACATAATTGTAATTTTCCAGTCACCTTGCTGATAAGTTCATGAATTTACTCTGCTCGGAAGATGGCGAGACCTTGTCAACTCGACCCGGCCTCGCACGAGGGGACCATGCCAAGATTTTTTGGAAGTGCTGTCCGCCACCTACCTGTGTGGCCAGAGAGGATATTAAAATTGCAGGAAAACAAACTTCAGAAAACTCTTGCAGTATCACTGAAGGGGATAATTGCACTACTTGCTGCCACTACGGCCGCTATATCTTGGGCCGGTGAGCAAGGCAGTCTTCCAACAGACGTTCGGGGTATGTCAATCGGGTCCGCAATAGAGTCTGCTCTTGCCAACAACCCTGATATGGCTGCAGCTGAATGGGATGCATCTATCGCACAGGGAGAAAGACAACAAGCTGGGCTGATTCCTAACCCGGAGATTTCCTGGGAGGCAGAAGACACTCGAAGCGACACCAGAACAACTACCGTTCAAATCACCCAACCAATCGAGCTGGGTGGCAAGCGCGGGGCTCGGATTCAACTCGCCGAGCGCGGGCAGGATGTCGTGGCGGTAGACCTGCAACGTAAACGAAATGCCCTGCGGGCAGGTGTAATCCAAGCTTTCTATGGAGCTCTTCGCGCGCAAGCGCGACTGGACCTTGCCGAAGAATCCTTGTCCGTCGCTGAACGAGGAAAGGCTGCGGTCGATGGTCGTATTCGGGCGGGGAAGTCCTCTCCTGTGGAGGGTACTCGGGCTCAGGTACAACTTTCTGAAGTGCGCTTAGAGGTGAACCGCGCAAATATGGCGCTTTCGAACGCCTATCAGCAACTAGACGCGATCATCGGCTCCTCTAGCTCTTCTGAAGCCAAGATCCAGGGGGATGCGGCCCACCTGCCACGGATCCCGACCGCTTCGGCGTTACAACGACTTCTTCCCGAAACAGCCGAAATGCGGCTAACCGCCATTCAAATAACCCAGCAGGAAGCCTCTTTGGGCTTGGAGAAGGCGCAACGCATTCCCGATCTGAACATCAGTATTGGCAGTCAGTACAGCGAGGAAGATCGGGAGCGGGTGAACGTCGTCGGTTTCTCGATGCCCATTCCGCTCTTCAATCGGAACCAGGGCAATGTTCTGGCTGCAGCGCGAAGAGCGGATCAGGCGCGGGATCTGCGAAATGCAACGGAGCTTCGTCTTCGCACGGAGACGCAACAAGCCTTGGAGCAATGGTCCACTGCCGCAAAGGAGGTTGAATCCTTCGAGGGAAGCATCCTGCCGGCAGCCCAGTCTGCAGTCGACAGCGCCACACGCGGGTTTGAAATGGGCAAGTTCAGTTTCCTCGACGTGCTTGATGCCCAGCGTGCATTGATTGCTGCCCGTACTCAATACATCCAATCAATTGCGGAGGCGACGGATGCCTGGGTACGGATTGAGCGCATTTTTGGTGACGTTTCGAAGCTCTCTTCGGAGTTCTAACTCTATTCGAGGCGGGTTCAAAAGGTGGGCCGCAAGAAGTTTCTGATTGGTCTGATCTGCATCGCTTCACTGCTCATTGCTTTCAAACGTCAAGTCGAACATGACATGGCGATTCCTGAGCATTGGTGCATCCACGATCTACATCAGGCTCTGAGTTCCTTTTTCTCCAAGACGGTGCGGAGTTAGCTGGTTTTTCTTCGCTATCGCTGAGCCAAATTGATTCAGGAGTCTTCATGGGTAAGAGAAAAAAAATTGCGATTGCTGTAGCTCTGGCAGTCGGGCTGGGTGCTAGTGCGCTCGTAATGTACGAAGGGGAGAAAGAAGCCTCTACCGAGGAGCACGGCCACGAAGAGCCAGATGCTCATCGCGAGCGCGAACATCACGATGGAGAACAGGAGAAGACCCATTCTGATGCGGATGATCATGCCGACTCCGAACATCATGCAGAATCCGAAGCCAAGGGTCCAAACGGGGGGATTCTCTTTAGCCACGATGACATCGGGCTTGAGTTGGTAGCCCCTGAGGACGCAGAAGGACAGACGCCGATGTCGGTCTTCCTCTTCAAGGATAACAATCCCGTCAAAGCGGACCGTGCCACTACCGTTGAGATGACCATTCGCCGACCGACAGGGGAAACCAGTACGGTCGTTTTCGAACCCAAGGCCAATGGATATTTCAGCCAGGCAGGAATTGCTGAACCGCATGTATTTGATGCCGAGATTCTGCTCGTGCTGAACGGCAAAACGTTCACGTTTGGCTACAGCAAGGAAGAGGGCAAGTTGGAGCTCTCCCCTGAGCAGATCAAGGCAGCCCGAATTGGCGTGGCAACGGCTCAGCCGAGGGCGATGAGTACTTCGCTCTCGTTACCGGGCGAGATCCGTTTCGATGAGGACCGAACCGCTCATGTGGTACCTCGCGTGGCAGGTGTTGTGGAGTCTGTTGCGGTCAACTTGGGGCAAGCTGTTAAGAAGGGAGACCTGCTGGCCGTCATTGCCAGTCAGCAGATTTCCGATCAGCGCAGCGAGTTGGCGGCCAGCCAACGCCGGGTAGAACTTGCTCGGACCACCTTCGAACGAGAGCGTCAGCTCTGGAAAGACAAGATCTCAGCCGAACAGGACTACCTGCAGGCGCGCCAAGGGCTTCAGGAAGCAGAGATCGCTCTCAATAATGCCCGACAGAAGATGAGTGCCCTTAGCGGTGGAATCACGTTGGCGGGCGGGAATCGTTACGAGCTTCGCGCACCATTCGATGGTGTGGTGGTGGAGAAGCACCTGGTATCAGGCGAAGTGGTCAACGAATCCAGCAATGCCTTCACCCTGTCGGACCTTTCCAGGGTCTGGGCCACTTTCAATGTGTCACCCAAGGACCTGAGTCGGGTACAGGTTGGCCGTCCAGTGAAGATTAGCGCTCCCGAGCTCAACGCCGAAGTCACCGGCTCCGTGTCCTACGTTGGCAATCTTCTGGGGGAGCAGACCCGCACCGCCACGGCTCGCGCGACACTCGAGAATCCTCAAGGCTCGTGGCGTCCCGGACTGTTCGTCTCAGTGTTGCTAGCCACCGAATCCCATGCGGCCCCGGTTACTGTGCCCGAGGAAGCAATTCAGACCATTGAGGACAAGCCTGCCGTGTTCATTCGCGTCGATGGTGGCTTCGTCGCTCAGCCGGTGGTACTGGGCACGCGCGACAGCGGCCATGTGGAAATCAAACAGGGCTTGAAGAGCGGAATTGAGATCGCCTCTACGGGAAGCTTCATCCTGAAGTCGGAACTGGGCAAAGGCTCTGCCGAACACTCCCACTGATCCTCACTCTGCCGAGTAACCGACCATGTTTGAACGCATTATTCAATTCGCCATTGAGCAGCGCATGATCGTGCTTCTCGCGGTCCTTGGAATGGCCGGGTTGGGGATCGCCAGCTATCAGAAGCTGCCGATTGACGCAGTACCCGATATCACCAACGTCCAAGTTCAGATCAATACCGCTGCTGCAGGTTTTTCCCCGTTGGAAACCGAGCAGCGCATTACTTTCCCCATCGAAACCGCGATGGCGGGGTTGCCCGCTCTTAAGCAGACCCGCTCCCTCTCTCGCTCAGGGCTGTCCCAAGTCACGGTCATTTTCGAAGACGGTACCGACCTCTTTTTTGCTCGCCAACTGGTCAACGAGCGTCTGCAGGTTGCCCGCGAGCAACTGCCCGTGGGTACCGAGACAGTTATGGGCCCCATCTCCACCGGCCTCGGCGAGATCTTCCTATGGACTGTAGAAGCCGAAGAGGGTGCACTGAAGGAGGATGGGACCCACTACACCCCCACTGATCTCAGGGTTATCCAGGATTGGATCATCAAACCTCAGTTGCGCAATGTCCCCGGTGTTGCCGAAATCAATACCATCGGCGGCTTCGCGAAAGAGTTTCAGATCGCCCCGGACCCCAAACGGTTAGCCGCCTACAAGCTCACGCTCACGGATTTGGTCACTGCACTCGAGCGCAACAACGCCAACGTGGGAGCCGGGTACATCGAGCGAGGCGGCGAGCAACTACTCATCCGTGCTCCTGGCCAGGTAGGCACGACTGAAGACATCGCCAACATCGTTATCGCCAATGTCGACGGCACACCGATTCGTGTGCGGAACATCGCGGATGTCTCCATCGGACGAGAACTTCGCACGGGTGCGGCAACGGAGAATGGCCGCGAAGTAGTTCTTGGTACCGTCTTCATGCTGATCGGCGAGAACAGCCGAAGCGTGTCACAGGCCGTCGCCAGGAGGCTGGAGGACATAAATCGTACCCTGCCCGAAGGCGTGAAGGCGGTAACTGTCTATGACCGGACCAACCTGGTGGACAAAGCCATCACCACAGTGAGGAAGAACCTGATCGAGGGAGCGATTCTTGTAATTGCGATCCTCTTCCTGTTCCTCGGCAACATTCGCGCAGCGATCATCACCGCAATGGTGATTCCGTTGTCGATGCTGTTCACCTTCACCGGTATGTTCTCCAACAAGGTCAGCGCCAACCTCATGAGCCTGGGGGCGCTGGACTTCGGCATCATTGTCGATGGAGCGGTGGTGATTGTGGAGAACGCCATTCGCCGGCTGGCTCATGCCCAGCAACATCATGGCCGTATGCTGACCCGCTCCGAGCGCATGCATGAAGTGTTCGCTGCTTCCAGAGAGGCTCGGCGACCGCTCATTTTCGGCCAATTGATCATCATGGTCGTCTATCTGCCGATCTTCGCCCTCACCGGCGTCGAGGGCAAAATGTTCCATCCCATGGCCTTCACCGTGGTGATCGCGCTTCTAGGCGCAATGATCCTCTCCATTACCTTCGTTCCAGCGGCCATTGCGCTGTTCATCACGGGCAAGGTCAAGGAGGAGGAGAACGTTGTGATGCGCACCGCTCGCCAAGGTTATGCGCCGATTCTCCAGTGGGTCATGGCGCATCGGCCGATTGCATTCGCGCTGGCCGTTGCAGCAGTGGTGCTCTCCGGTGTGATGGCAAGCCGTATGGGGAGCGAGTTCGTACCGAGCCTAAGTGAAGGTGACTTTGCATTGCAGGCATTACGGGTACCTGGGACCAGCCTTTCTCAATCGGTGGAGATGCAGCAACGTCTGGAGGAGTCCGTAATAGCGCAGGTCCCTGAAGTAGAAAGAATCTTCGCCCGCACCGGTACCGCCGAAATCGCCTCGGACCCGATGCCACCGAATATTTCCGATAGCTACGTTATGCTCAAACCCAAGGATCAATGGCCTGATCCAGGTAAGTCCCGCGAACAGCTAATTGAGGATATTCAGAAGGCCAGTGCTGCGGTGCCAGGCAGCAACTACGAACTCTCCCAGCCAATCCAGTTACGCTTCAACGAATTGATCTCCGGCGTCCGAAGCGACGTGGCAGTGAAGATATTCGGGGATGACATGGAGGTGCTGAACAAGTCTGCAGCTGAGATCGCCGCCGCCCTCGGTAAGATTGACGGCGCATCGGAAGTGAAGGTGGAGCAGACAACTGGCCTGCCGGTGTTGACCATTAACATCGATCGGGAAAAAGCCGCGCGCTATGGTCTCAACGTCGGTGATGTTCAGGACACCATTTCCGTTGCTGTAGGCGGGCGCCAGGCCGGCACGCTGTTCGAAGGAGACCGGCGATTTGAGATGGTGGTCCGCCTTTCTGACCAACTGCGGACCGATATCGATGGCTTGTCGAGGCTACTGATTCCAGTGCCTGCACCGGCGAACAGCACTACCAATCAGATCGCTTTTATTTCTCTCTCGGAGGTGGCGAGCCTGGATCTCGTGCTAGGCCCCAATCAAATCAGCCGGGAGAATGGTAAGCGCCTAATTGTCGTGAGTGCCAACGTCCGAGGACGGGATATCGGTTCCTTCGTTCAAGAAGCAGGAGATCGTATTGCCCAGGATGTAAAAATCCCGGCGGGCTATTGGACCACCTGGGGCGGGCAGTTCGAGCAACTCCAATCCGCTGCCAAGCGGCTGCAGATCGTGGTACCGGTCGCCCTACTACTGGTGTTTGCACTGCTATTCATGATGTTCAACAACATCAAGGATGGTCTGCTGGTCTTCACTGGAATTCCCTTTGCACTGACGGGGGGTGTGTTGGCCCTCTGGCTGCGGGATATCCCCTTGTCGATCTCGGCTGGAGTTGGCTTCATCGCCTTGTCGGGGGTTGCCGTGCTCAATGGTTTGGTGATGATTTCCTTCATCCGCAATCTGCGGGAAGAAGGACTATCGCTGGACAGGGCTATCACTGAGGGAGCACTCACCCGTTTGCGTCCGGTACTGATGACTGCCTTGGTAGCTTCTCTCGGCTTTGTGCCCATGGCGCTCGCCACTGGAACCGGGGCCGAGGTTCAGCGGCCGCTGGCCACCGTGGTGATCGGGGGCATCTTGTCGTCAACTGCATTGACGCTGCTGGTTCTCCCAGCGCTGTATCACTGGGCTTATCGTCGCGACCTGGAAGAGGAAGAATCTCCGACTACCGCTCCAGACGGGCTTCCGCAAAGCGAATGACCGTGTCCCCGCATCCGCTGAGCGGATGCGGGGCCGTTTCTAGCAACGTGATTCAGCGTCCATCTCATCGAGCAGGCGATGCATCGCTGAATCGCTACCCCTTGTCGATACTGCAGCTCCCAGTCATTTTCCCAAGCACTTGAACCGCTATGCTCAGCTTCAGGTCATCGCGGGAATCGTCCGCTAGCAGGTGATGTATGTGCAGATGGCACTTGACCCTCGTTGCCACGCTATTGGTTGCCGGTTGCGGAGATCGGGACTGGAGAACCCAGGATGTGACAGGGAAGATGCCCAACCTAGAGTTCAGTCTCACCGATGAAAATGGAGAGGCCGTCAGCGAAAAAAACTACAGAGGAAAGCCGGCTCTCCTGTTTTTCGGTTTCACGCGTTGCCCTGATGTCTGTCCCACCACTCTTGCCAAAATAGCCATTGCTTCCCGGCAATTGGATGAAAGCCTTCAAAATGACTTGAATGTCTTGTTTGTCTCAGTTGATCCAGCTCGAGACGATCCGCAGTTGCTCCGAAACTATACAGACGCTTTTGGTCCGCAATTTATCGGACTTACAGGCGACAAGACAGCGTTGGACGCATTGACGCGTCGTTTTTTCAGCATCTACGAGTATGGCAAGAAAGACGAAGCGGGAGATTATAACGTTTCGCATTCCACTGCGGTGTATGCTTTCAACCGTTCTGGGGAGATACGCACGTTGTTTCGCGATAGCGATCCAACAGACGCGATTGCTGCAGACTTGGAGTTGCTCTTAGAGGAAAACTAGTCGGATGCTTGTCACAGCTTATAGCTGGAGATGCCTTTGGCAATAAAAAAGGCGCCACTCGGGCGCCTAGGGTACACCTCTTTCCAAAGGAGCTCGGGAGCTTCTAGAGGTGAACACTTTGGTGGAAAGCCAACCTGCATTCAGTCTTGTTGAGAGACATCCTGCTCGTGAGCGGAATTCAGCTTATTTTCTTCAGATTTTTCTTCAGCTTTATCCGCTGCACTTTCAGTGCGGTTTTCCCCGTGAATTTTTGCCTGGTTTTCTCGAAATTCTCTGTTCATTTCGAGAGAGCGGCCATAGCCATCTTCAGCAAACGAGTAGCTTGATCCGAGCACGACGGCAGATAGGGCAACAATGCAAGCCATCTTCATATAACCATCCTCGAGATTAAGTCCGAGTCGCGATACTCAAGACTGAGGTGATTGTATGGGCGTGAACCTAACAGCAGGGTGAGCGGAAGATTACAATATTGAAATTATTGCCATCTGGAGTGCGAGGTTGAGGCCGCTTTATAACGGCCATAAAAAACCGGACGGAGAGCTGATGCTCTCTCGCCCGGTCCGATTGCTTTAGAGAACGCTCAGCGGGTACTCAACGATCAGGCGAACCTCATCAAGGTCCGACTCGAAATCAGTTGCGCGAGTGTTCATCTGGCGAACGCGGAAAGACATGTCCTTCAGCGAACCGGCCTGAACAACGTATTTAGCTTCGATGTTGCGTTCCCAGCGTTTTTGGTTGGTGAGCGGATCACCATTCTCGTCACGACGCATGTACACCTCGTTCGCATCGGAGTAATCCGCATCCGTACCACGGGCATAACGGGTCATGAAGGACAGACCGGGAACGCCGTACGCAGACATATCGAGGTCGTAGCGAACCATCCAGGAGCGCTCTTTCGGCGAGTTGAAGTCGCTGTACTGGATAGAGTTGTCGAGGAAAATGGAGTCGGACTGGCGCAGGTAATCGAAGTCGTTGTCGCCATCGTTACGCTGGTGCGACAGGGCAATGCTGTGGCCGCCGACTTTGACACCGATCTTTCCGCTATAGATATCGTTGTCGAACTCACCCAGCAGTTTCTGACCTTGGTCTACGGCCTTGTAGTAGTTGGCTCCCCCGAAGATGCTGACAGTGTCGTTCAGCGGGGATTCGAAGTAGATACCAGCATAGTGCTGGTTCCAAGCATCCTCCAAACGGCTCGTGTAAAGGCTAATGGCGACATGGTCGGTAACGCGGTAATCACCACCACCGTAGGCGACCCAGGGGGAGTCGACGACACCCGCGTAGAAGGTGGCGAAGTCACCACGCATGCCACTTTCCTGCGGCTGACTCATGGCGTGCAGACGACCGCCCTGCAGTTTCAGGCCTTCGATGCTGGCGTTTTCCAAGGTCACGCCTCGGAAGGACTCCGGCAGCAAGCGCGAGTCGCCGTAATGCACCACAGGAGTGGTGGGGAAAACGTCGCCGGCCTTGATCACGGTGTCGAAGAGGCGCGCCTTCACTGCGCCACCGAGCTTGGAGTACTCGTCCTCGGCCTCGCCTTCACTGTTCACCGGCAGCAGGTTGATGCTGCCGCCTGGACCGTAGCGACCGTCGCCAGTATCCAGCTTGAGACCGAGCATAGCGAAGGCGTCGACACCGAAGCCTACCGTGCCCTGCGTGAATCCCGATTCGAATTTGCCGATGATGCCGTGGGCCCATGCTTCGGAGTACCCGTTGCCGGTATTGCTCGATTGGCCGTGACGGAAGTCCCGGTTCATATAGAAATTGCGATTGAGGAGTGTGAGGCTGCTGCCTTCGATGAAACCTTCCGCCTGCTCTTCAGCCGCCGAAGCCATCGGCACGGCGCCCATGATCGCGGTCATGACGGCGAGTGAGAGTTTCGTTCTATATCGCATTGATTGCTCCTTATGGTCGGCAGTTTTTGGTTTTTTTATCGCCACGTGTTGTTCTTGTTGAGTTCGACGCCAAAAAGGAGACGACAAGGGCCTCCTGGCGACCAGGGTCTATCCTTGCAAGTCGAAGATAACTTGAAGATGATTGGAAGATTACAATTCTGTAATGTTCGCAATTCAGCAAGTTCCTTTCCTTATTGCGACATCGTCAGAGCCGATTGACCACGCTTAGCAAGCTATGGTCCTGCCCCACGGCAAAGGATCGAACTTCCTCATGATCTGAGGGAGGCTGGAGCGTAGGAATTGAATTAGCATCCTGGGATAGATGCTTTTTGCCAGCCAGATGCCAGTACGTCGCAGTGTGTCGATTGAAAGATGCTTATGGGTATAAGCCCTAACAGGTCTGGATTTTGATCAAAGGCTGTTGGCAAATGCTGGCTGCGATGAAAACTGTTTAGTGCGATAAATTTCAGTATTGTAATTCTCTTTTCATGCTCTCGTTAGCTTCGGCCTCGTAGTATCGAAACATCTTCTTCCGCATTGCAAATGCGATACTTACGAGGTTGGCTATATGAAGCAAATTAAATACCTTCTGATTGCGCTGCTTGCTATGGGCTCGGTTTCCGCCTTCGCCAAGGGGGATGGCTACGACAAGTCCTATGAATTTAACAAGAAATTCCGTGAAGATCAGAAAAGAATCCACGGCCAACGTGATGATGGTGCAAAGCAGGTAGATAAAGCAGAACTGAAGAAAAAAGAGTCCTCACCAGCTACAGCTGAGAATCTCCGCAAGGACGACTGATCAAAAGCTTGCCAATAAAAAGCGCCCGATGGGCGCTTTTTTATTGAAGTAACGCAGGTAGTTCTTGACGTGACCACCAGATAAGAAAGTTTAATATTAATGGATTTATCAGTTCTTATCCGGCATGCTCACCGGTGTGTTGTATTTCTGTTTCAGTCTCTGCTGCCTTCTGTGCTGATTCGGCGACCCTGAAGCTCAAACGAATACTGGTGCCCTCATTCTCCCGGCTGGTTAAGCTGACCTTCCCACCGAATCGCTCCATGATCTGCTTGACCATGATCAGACCAATACCCAGCCCACCTTGTTTGGTGGTGTAGAACGATTTGAAGGCCATCATTTCCTGTTGTCTGGACATGCCTTTGCCTGAGTCACTAATGATCAGGTCCAACCACTGTCCGTTCAGGTCTGGAAAGGCTTGAATCGAAAGCTGGCCGCCGCCCGGCATCGCCTCGATGGCATTAGCGATGACGCTGTTAAGGACCTGCGAGAGTAGCAACCTATGGCTGGTTACCAGCGGGCCAGGCTTATCCACCAAGGAAACTTGAATTTTTGACTTTGCAAGCTGTTGCTCAAAGTTATTCAAGGTTCCCCGTACCACCTCTATGGGTTCGATCTGCTGTGAGTCTCCGTGGAGCGGTCGCAGGCAGAGCAGCAGATCACGGACCCAACTCGACAATCGGTCCACTTGGCTGATGATGTCGGAAATGCATTTCTGTAACTGGGGGCCGTCCATTTCTTGGGCTAATTCTGCGCTGGAACGGATCGAAGCCAGAGGATTTCGCAGGCTATGGGCGACCGCGCTCGACATCTCGCCCAGCCCCACATAGGTCTTGTTGGCGACCAGCTGATTCTGCTGCAAAGCCAACAAGTTAGATGCCCGCTTCACAATCCAGTACAAGCCGAGGTAAAGCAACAGCCCACCAAGCGCCGTTGCTGCCCAGATCATTCCATTGCCGCGTTTGACGCGTTCGATCAGGTCTATCGGCTCCTTGTAGATCTCGACGATGGCCAAGACCTTGCCATTGTCATCAAGCAGCGGGATGTAGTTTTCGATGAAGAACATCCTGGGATCACGGAGAAACTTCTGCTCGACTTTGCCTTCCTCTACCTCGTTGTACCTGGCCGATACGCGTCCGCCAGACTCAAAGGCCTCTTCCAGTGCTTCGTCATAGGCGACTTGCTTTCCAATCAAGGCAGAGTTGGTCGACCACGCGACTGTTCGGTCCGGCGAGTAAATGGTGGCCAGCAGCGAATCCGGCAGGTGGGACAGGTGATCAAGGAATTCCGACCGTGCACGTTCGCGATTTCGCCGCGCTTCCTGAGTGAATATCCAATACTCGTCCGGAAGCAGCACGTTCCCCATCTGCATGCCTTCTAGCCCGTGATGGCGCGTTTCTCCCTTGGCCAGCGTTTGAATGAACTGGGCCGAGAGCATTGCGTCTCGCTCCAGGCTCTCACTGACCAGGAAATGCGTGGAGATGGAGCCAATGCCTATGGCGACCGCGGCGATGATGACTAGGCTGACCAGTGAGAACCAGCGCAGAAGATTGAAGGGCCGTGTGGGGGCGATCTCCCGTGCTTCACCCATCATCCCGTAGGCCAAGATAGATTCAGCTTGCATGTGATTTCTCCGCCATTTGTTCCCCTTTTTATAGTTGCCGTCATTCTGTCGGGTAGCGCGCGCCTGCTGACTGGCACCAGGAGTGGATGAGTGGAAGCCGGACAACTGAATAACGCTGGCGTACGCCGGTGTTAGGCCTGCGATGGCTATAGTCATCAGCATGGACGACCTGATGCAGAGGTGTACTGTGCAGTCTGATGCGATTGACCTCCAGGTTCGATCCGAAACGTTTCGCCTGCCTTCCTTAACGCGTTGGTTTTTTTGGCTACCGTTGCTGACGTTGATCGTGTTACGCGTCGAAGCGGCCTGGGGCGCTGATCCTCTTGGGCCAGGCGGCTTGACGCTGTGGCCAGAACCTAGGCCCCTAGAACAGGTTAAATTTGTAGACGGTGAAGGTAGAACCCGTACCCTCGCCGACTTCCATGGCAAGGTGGTTCTGTTGAATGTCTGGGCGACATGGTGCGTGCCGTGCCGCGAGGAGATGCCCACCCTTGACCGGCTGCAGAGCCGGCTCGGTGGAGAGGATTTCCAGGTCGTTGCGCTCTCCATCGATCAGGAGGGCGTTGATGCTGTACGCGACTTCTATCGCGAGATAGCTGTACGAGGCCTCGACATTTTTGTTGATGAGAAGATGGACGCGATACAGACGCTCGGTGCCTTTGGCTTACCGGTAACGCTGTTGCTGGACCGCCAGGGGAGAGAAGTCGGCCGTAAATTGGGAGCTGCGCAATGGGACGCTCCGGAGGTCGAGGCTTACCTTCGAGAGGTCATCAGCTCAACCAAGAGGTAACCATGAACCTGAGCGATATCGGGGTCTTGAGTGCTTTTGTGGCGGGGATGATCTCGTTCCTGTCGCCTTGCGTCTTACCTCTTGTCCCAGGCTACATGTCCTTCATGGCCGGACGCTCAATGGACGAACTGGAGGTACGGAAGGATAACCGGGAGCGTCTCGCTGTTATTGGTATGAGTCTTAGCTTCGTGCTGGGCTTTTCCACGGTTTTCATTGCCCTCGGCGCCGGTGCAACGGCCATTAGTCAGCTCCTGATCGCCTATAGGCAGGAGACCAACCTGATTGGCGGACTGATCGTGATTGTCTTCGGGCTTTTCATGACAGGACTGATCAACCCGCGTTGGCTCAACATGGATGTGCGTTTCGTCCACCAGTTAAAAACGTCTGGCGGCCCGCTTGCCGCCTACGTGCTGGGCATTGCCTTTGCTTTCGGTTGGACGCCCTGCATAGGTCCGATTCTGGGCAGCATCCTCACGTTGAGTGCATCCACAGGCACCACTGGTGCTAACGGTGTGACTCTGCTGTCGATCTACTCGTTTGGCTTGGGTCTGCCATTTCTGCTGACGGCGCTGTTTACCAATCATTTTCTGGCGGGGATGAAGCGTTTTCGCCGCTGGAGTCGGGGCATCCACGTCGGTGCTGGTATCGTCCTTATCCTCATGGGCTTGGCCATGGTGACCGGCCAACTGACCCGATTCGCCTGGTGGTTGTTGGAGGTGTTTCCGGTTTTAGGCAGGATCGGCTAGGCGCTGCCAAGAACCGAAGCTCAGTGGAAGCGGGATGCGTCCTGTTTTCTGGGCCGATGAATTTTTTCAGCAGAGCATCGTTCTCGCTCTGGTGAGGACAGCTAGGCTGGCCGTAGACCACAACCGACTAGCCACGTGTACTTCACAACCATCTGCGGACACGCCTTCGATAGGCGGCGAACTCCTCTCTGAACAGGCTTGCCAGCGCATGCTCTTCAGGAATGATCTGAAAGCGGTTCATGTAGAGCACGAAGCCGAGCACCCCCAGCAGCGCCACGAGTGACCCGAGGTAGATCGACCAGGCTACCAAGGCTACGGCGAATCCCAGATACATCGGGTTCCGCGTATAGCGGTAAACGCCTGAACTGACCAAAGAGGAAGCCGTCTCCGGCTTCAGCGGGTTGACGGTGGTATTGGCGAGGCGGAAGGACAGTACGCCGGCCAGGCAGACCGCCGCCGCCGCTAGAAGCACAAGAGTCGAGGCAATGATGCGCCAACCGGCGGCCACCTCGTCGTTGGGTACCCATAGCGAAAGCAACCACATCACCCCCCCAAATGCCGCTGCGACTAGAGGAGGTGGTACACGATGCTCCAGCCAGTTCATGGTGTCAGTTCCTTGCTTGTTTGATTTCTGACAGCACTAGGTTGCGAAGCGGTTCGGGACCGAGCTCAACCAGCGGTTGGGTGTTGACGTAGAAGGTTGGAGTGCCACGGATACCAATCTTCTTGGCATCTTCCATGTCGCGCTTCAAGACCGCATCGATGGCCGAAGAACCCATCTCAGTGCGAGCTTTCTCCACGTCTAATCCAGCCCTCGCGGCGGCGTCCCAGGCTTTCAACACTTTCGGGTCATCGTGCCACTCCGGTTGTGCGGCCAGCACTGCTTCCAGCACTTGTGGGAATAGATTCTGTTTGCGAGAGGCCTCCAGCATTCGTGCAACTTCTTCGGAGCCCTTGTGGAACAGCACGTAACGCATGACCAGGCGGACGTCATTGGGGTTCTCGTCGAGGATCTGCTTCACGAGCGGATAGAACGCCCGACAAGCCTCGCAGGATGGGTCGAAGAATTCGACGATGGTCACGGGCGCATTGGAGGGACCGAAGGTCGGTGAATGGAAACGTACCAGCGTGGCGGGGTCTTCAGTGGCTGATGCTGAGGACACGGCGGCGACAACGGAAGCCTGTTCTTCCTGCGAAATCTGGCGGTCGTAGAAGAGTACCGCCGCCGCAATTGCTACGAAGGCGAAAATGATGATGTCGAGGCGAACAAAACGTCGACTCATGGGGCGGATCTCCAGGAATTGGCTAGGGGATTGAGGGATTGTCTTGGCCCAATATCATTGCGCGGACGGCGAAACTGCTGTGAAGGTGACGGGCAAGCTCTGGCCGTCAGCAAACTGCAAGGTGACTTCTACCTTATCGCCCAGTGCCACCGGTTGCCGGCGTTGCATCAGCATCAGGTGGTAGCCGCCTGATGCGAAATTCACTGTCGCGCCAGGGGCCACTTCTACCTTCTCGATGTGCTGCATGCTGGCGGTTCCGTTCTCAATAGCGCTGCGGTGCATCATCACCTCAGCATAAGTGGGACTCTGTGCACCGGTCAGCACAACGGATTCGGTTCCGGTGTTGGTCAGGCTGAAGTAACCGGCGGCCGGCAGGTTGCCGGGCAACAGGCGCAGCCGGGCATCCTTGGCCTCCAAACCGGCCATTGCGTCGGTCGACGCGGCGAGCAGCAGCGCTATGCAGAGATATCGGAACAGCAGCATCAACTTTCTCCTTCTTGAATGATGGCACTACTCAGTGCGGCTCTTTCGGGCCGCAGCAGCCGCCGGCAGGGTTGGACGGTTTCGGGGCGCAGCAGGGCTCAACTACGACCACCGTGGATTTGGGGGAACAGCAGGTATCCGGATGTCCCACCGTCTGGCTGCCACAGCTGCTGGCTGTGGCTGCCGGTTGGGGGTTCGGGGGCGTAGAGGCGGTCCGCCATTCGGCCCAAGCTTCGGTGATGACCTGCCAGGCGGAGTGCAGGAACAAGGTAGCGATGGCCAAGCCGACCGCCACATCCGGCCAGAGGCTTCCGGTGAGTGCAACTAGGGCCGCGGCGACGATTACGCTGCTGTTGGCCAGCAGGTCGTTGCGCGAGCAAAGCCAGGTGGAGCGCATGTTCAGGTCATCGCTGCGGTGCGCATAAAGCAAAGCAAAGCACACGCCGTTGGCGAGCAAGGCAAGCGCGCCCACGGCGCCCATCCAGTCGGCGGCCGGCACCTCGTTCAGCAGCAGCTTGCGCACGGCGTCGGCGATCACCACCAGGCCGAACAGCAACATGAAGCCGCCTTTGAACAGCGCCGCGCCGGCCCGAGCCCGAACACTGCGGTGCAGCACGAAGAGGGTCAGGGCATACACCGAGGCATCGCCGAACATATCCAGCGAATCGCCCAGCAGCGCGGTCGACCCGGCGATCCAGCCGGCGCTGAACTCCACCAGGAACATCAGGGCATTGATGGCCAGGACGATGTAGAGCACTCGGCTTTGCCGGGCTCGCAGCTGGGCCAGTTCCCCGGCCTTGCTTTCGCAGCAGCTGTCCATGAACCAATCCTCCTCTACGGTACATAGCCCGTAGAATGAGGGTTATAGTAACTATAAGGTCAAGCGCTATGAACGAGCCCAGATTCACCGTTGGTCAACTGGCCACGGCGACAGCTACCAAGGCTGTCACCATCCGCTATTACGAGAGTATGGGTCTGTTGCCGGCCGTCCAACGCAGTTCGTCAGGCTACCGTCAGTACTCGGCGCAAGATCGGGACCGCCTGGTTTTTATCCGGCGCAGTCGTGCCTTGGGTTTTAGCCTTGACGATGTCCGCGAGTTATTGAGCTTTTCTGACCATCGGCAGGATTCCTGCGCGGCGGTTGATGCAAAGATCGCGGAGCAACTGGCCCAGGTCAGATTGCGGATACGTGATCTCCTGGGATTGGAGCAAGAACTGCAACGACTGATTGATTGCTGCCAGGGAGGAGTGATCGAGCAATGCCGCATCATTGAGTCGCTGACGGGGCACCAATGAGCGCTTCAAGCGAAGCACCCGTCATGACGGTCCCGTCGTCCACTTCGTCGGCCAGATGTCGTCTCCGTGAGATAAGTGCCGGCGACAGGATCATTTTTTAGGCCGCTGATCGAGGAGCCTATTTGTGGAAGGCACGTTCGCGAAGATAAGTTTGTTGGGGGCAATTAATGAGTCGCCCTGCGAGGCATTCGTGCTGCTGGTTTTGACCCTCGTCGCTCTATGGGCCGCTCATAAGCTTTTCCTGGCTCGAGGCTAATTGAACCGCCCACGCGACGGAAGTTGGCTAGTCGTCAATAACTTCCGCCATCAGCGAATTCCACGAGCTGGGCGTGAAGACCTTGATGTTGATGGCTGACAACGCGCATACCGCCGAGGCCATTGCCGACCAGGTCGGCAACGACGATGCTCAGGACAGCTTGCTGCCGCCCGAAAAAACTCAACGCGATCGAAACCCTGATCAAGCACCGAGGCACTGTGGGGATGGTCGACGACGGCATCAATAAGGCATCTGAGCTAAAGATTAGTAACCGTCCGGCCAATACACCTCCCCGATGTCAGCGAGAAACTCGACTACATGCCAGGCACCTTCACGGTCGAGCGGCATGTTCGCGTGGGGCAGGTCTCTCAGAATTCATGTCATCGACGGGCTAGTCTGATCTGACACCCTGCGCCTGGGGGGGGAGGTTGATGTCAACCGTCGACTAAGTCAGAAATCAGGAAGGGGTTACCGTTCGCGTACCTCTAGGTAGGCGAACGGAGCATCACACCTTGCCGGGGGGCCCAGCTGTGCACCAACAGTTCGACCAAGGCGCTAGCATTCCGGGTCGGCAGGCACGTGAACACGTCCTTTTAGGCTGATTTCCTCCCTGCCATACCTCCACATTGCTTAATCGGCGGAGGTTTGAGCATGGTCATCAAGCCTTCATGGCAAGAATTCGCCGCCCGCCGTTGAGGACAAGTAGGCCGACAGCAAAACCAATCACAAGGTCGGGATAAGGCGAATCTGTAAGCATCACCAGTAGGCCAGCAACAATAACCCCTAGGTTGGCCAACACATCGTTTGCTGAGAAAATCCAGCTTGCTCGCATGTGAGCGCCACCATCTCGGTGTTTTGCTATCAATAGCAGACAGCCAACATTGGCCACAAGGGCAACCATGCCAACCCCCATCATCAGCAATGACTCGGGTTCGCTTCCAAAAATAAATCTGCGAACAACTTCCAGTAAAACGCCCAACGCGAGCGCTATTTGTAGAAAACCCGACAGATGCGCGGCCTTAAGCTGTAGCCCCTTGCTCCGTCCAACAGCATAGAGGGCAAGGCCATAAACAGCGGCATCGGCGAACATATCCAGCGAATCCGCGATCAGCCCTGTGGACTCAGCAATAACCCCGAGAATCAGCTCGGCTACAAACATAAGAGCATTGATTCCCAACAAGGCTTTAAGCACCCTGGACTCACCTAGGGCCTCCTGGGCGTCAGCCTGCCCTCTCTGCGCGATCTCGCCTGGTGCACAAGCCCGCGTACCTATCAGGGTCGAGCCAAGGCCCAAGGAATCGAGCTTGCTAGCGTGCAGATCTATCTTCCCCGTGTGATAGACGTGAACGCGCCGTTGACCAAGATCGAAGGATAACGACTCGATACCTTCCCGCCCCTCCAAAGCCAAGCGAATCATCCGCTCTTCAGAGGGACAGTCCATCTTGGACACTGAAAATTCGCTGACCCAGGCGCTCCCTTTAGTTGGGGTGGCCACCTCATTCAGCGGTGCAACGCCGTGCGTACAACCACAAGCTTTGTCGCCACTCATCCTGTTCACCGTCCACTCAGTAAACCGCCTTAATACACCCTGTAGCGGGTACAGGGTCAACCTTTGACCAACGTCAGGTTATGCCCATATTCGAGGCCTATATTGGACAGTGGCAATCCACTCCCTGCCTACCATCCCCTGCAAGGATCTGAATTATGAAAGCATCCAAACTCGCCGCCCTCGCTTTGGCGGCTGTGCTTTTCCCCGTCCTAGCTTTTGCGCAGCAGGACGCTAACGCCGCCAAGCCGACTCAGCAGCCGATGAGCATCGAGCAATTTGACCAGGAGATGGCGAAGGCGCAGGAAAACCTGAAGAACATGCAGGAGCAGATGAGCCTAATCCAGAAGACGACCGATCCGGCGCAGCGCCAGAAACTGATGCAACAGCACCAGGCCATGATGCAGCAAGGAATGCAGATGATGAATGGAATGTGGGGTGAAGGAATGATGGGGTGCTGCGGGGGCGGCATGATGGGCGGTCACATGATGGGGAATGGTCACATGATGGGTTGGGGCCAAATGGGCAGCCACTACTCGGGTTCTACCCCATTTCCACGGACGGTTTGAAAAGGGCTGAAAACTTCAGATCTTGCCTGGCGACTCTACGACGCATTCTCGGGTTGTGAAACCGCTCGATGTAATCGAATAGATCTGCTCGTGCTTCATCGCGAGTTCGATACGACTGATGGGCAACCCGCTCCCGTTTGAGCTGACCGAAGAAGCCTTCACAGGCAGCGTTGTCGCCGCAATGCCCGACGGCACTCATGCTGCAAACCAGCGTGTTGCGATTCAGAAAGCGCTGGTAGTCAGCACTGGTGAATTGGCTGCCGCGATCCGAATGCAGGATCACTGACCAGTCACCCTGGCGCTGCCAGATTGCCATCTCCACTGCTCGGATCACCATTTGCCGATCCTGGCGGTGATGCATCGACCAACCGATCACCAGCTTGCTGTACAGGTCGAGCACTACGCACAGGAAGAGTTTGCCTTCCAGTGTGGCTATTTCCGTGATGTCCGTGACCCACTTGCGCTCCGGTTCCTGTGCAGTGAAATCGCGCTCCAGGAGGTTTTTCACGCCTGCTGGGCGGCCACTGACGGCTCTTCCGAAGCCACGTCGTTTCCGGCGTGGCCAGCCTTGAATTCGCTCAGCCGCCATCAGGCGAGCAACTCGGTTCAGGCTGACGACTTCGCCCTCGTCGAGCAAATCCTCGTGCATTCGTGGCGCTCCAATCACGCCCCGGCTGTCCTCGTGAATCTCCCGAATGCGCTTCACCAAGCGCGCATTCTCCTGAGCTCGCGCACTTGGTTCACGATCCTGCCAGGCGTAATAGCCGCTGGCAGAAACCTTCAGGCAACGGCACATCAATCGTACCGGGTACTCGTTGCGGCAGCGCTGGATCACCGTGTACCGCTCGATGACTCCTTGGCAAAGTACGCTGCCGCGTCTCTTAAAAAATCACGTTCCTTGGTTACTCGGGCCAACTCGCGCTTGAGACGGGCAAGCTCCTCATCCCGCGGACTTCCCGTTCCAGGGAAGACTTTCTCAGTGCCTGGTTGCGCCTCCCGAACCCAGCGGGTGAGCAGGTTGGGAGCCACACCAATCTCTAGGGCCACCTGTCGGCAGCTGGCCCCTGAACGACGAACTAGCTCGATGGCTTCCCGCTTGAACTCGGGACTGTATTTCTTGCGCTTCATGAACACTCCTTCAGCTCGGTGTGAGCTTACTTGAAAGTGTCCGTGCTAACGGGGTAGAACCCCTCCCAGATGACGCCTGAGCAGATGAAGCAACATCAATACATGATGGACAGGTACATGGGTATGCAGCAGATGATGATGGATCAGATGATGCAGCATCAGCAGCACATGGGCACGCCGCCTCGCTAAGACCCCAGGCTTGTTCCACTGGAAGCGCCCTATTCCCACTGTTAAGCGTCTGCCCAACTCACCTGGCGTGAGTTAGGCAGGCCCCCGCCGATGCGGCAGCAGTTGGCCGATCTCACTCGCCCGCTGCGTCGGCAGCCGCGTCAGCACATCCTTCAAATAGGCATACGGGTCATGCCCATTCATCCGGGCCGACTGGATCAAGCTCATGATCGCCGCCGCCCGCTTGCCACTGCACAGTGATCCGGCAAACAGCCAGTTCGAGCGTCCAAGTGCCCACGGCCGGATCTGGTTCTCGACCCAGTTGTTATCGATGGGCACAGCACGTTCAACAACTGGGCAGACGGACACCGATCGACATCTCTGCACTAAATTGCCCCTCGGTACGCCAAGAGCTTCGTGTAGAAGGTGTGGAGGGGATCAAGGCCTTCTTCCTGGTCGTCACGCTGACCAGCTACGCTACGATGTGGATGGCGGTGTTTGCCGACATGGGAGTGAGCTTGTTCGTCGCCTTGAACGGTCAGCGTTTGCTGCGCAAGTGAGGGTGAAATGAACCGTGATATGCGTGAAGCTATCAATGAATCGCTTCTGAATGCCCGGCAGGCGCTGGGGGCGAAATCCCCACCGCAGGCTTACCCCTGGTTGGAGCGAGCCCACATCCTTGCCCAGAAAAGCCCCCTGCTCCATAGCTATAGCCACTGGCTGATGCTTCAGGCGGGCTGGATGGAACGCGATTACCGGGAGATGCTTGGCCAGGTACCGCGCATTCTTGCAGCCTTGCTGTTCTCCAAGGTCTGGGTGCCAGAGGGCAATACCGGACGGGCAAGAGTCAGCGCCTTTCGGCCGATGCCGATTTCAGCGGAGTTGAAACAATTACTGCAAGGCGAGCGTCGATGAGGGCTTATCGCAATGCTCTCGCTGGCGAACGGCTGGGTTTTGGTGGGGAATTGCAGTCGTGGTGGAAGTGCTTGAGCAATGCCTCAAGTATGCCATTGAGCAATGTCAGAGCTGGGAGCATCGCTCACCGTAAGTCCCTTCCTTAACCTGGTGCATGCCCAGAATACCGTTGCGATGTTCAGCTCAGCCTCATCCTGGGTGGAGCGGTGGGCAATCTCATCGACCGAGCTGTCCGTGCCTATGTTGTGGACAACCTGGACTTCCACTACCAAGGCTGGCACTAGCCAACAATCAACTTGGCGGACAGCTCGATCGTCGGCGGTGCGTTGCTGGTGATGGTCGGCGGTACGGTGAGACCCGCAGTGCAAGCGGGTCGCCGTGATGAAAAGCGATCTTGGTGACCTCGACAACATCCCTGGTTGGACGTACCGGCACGAAGCGCCCCAGAAACCGGCTGCCTCCAGGGCTTAAGGTCGAACTCCCCTATGGCGTTCTGCAGGGGAGTGGCCGAACGAGTTGGAATTGTCAGAACCAACGCCCAACACCAGCTGAGCGTTGAATCTTTCAGTGCTGATCAGCCCTAGAAAAGCGGCAGCACATAACTGAGGATCAGGCGATTCTCGTCGATGTCGTTGCCGAAGTTGGTCGAACGCGCCGTGGCGTTGCGCCACTTCACGCCGAAGTTCTTCAGCGGGCCGTCTTGGAACACGTAGGCGATGTCCATGTTGCGTTCCCACTCCTTGCCATCCTCGCGGCCCACACCCAGGTCGACGTCGTCGCCGGACAGGTAGCGGGTCATGAAGGTCAGGCCAGGAATGCCGATGCTGGCGAAGTTGTAGTCGTAGCGGGCCTGCCAGGACTTCTCGTCCTTGTTGGCGAAGTCCCCGATCTGCACGTAGTTCACCAGGTAGGGGTCGGTGCCATTGATGTAGGCGAAGCCCGTGTCGCCGCTCATGCTCTGGTAGCCGAGGCCGAAGGCGTGGCCGCCCAGGGCGTAGGTGAACATGGCGCCGAAGGCCTTGTTGTCGACGTTGCTGGTGCCGTCATCGGTGGAGCGGGCGTAGCGAATATCGCTCTTGAGCGACTGCTTGTCCCCTAGCGGCAGCATGTGCGTGACGGTGAAGTAGTGCTGCTTGTAGAAGTCGTCCAGGGCGCCGTAGTGATAGCCGGTACTGAGGTTGTCGGTCCACTTGTAGGTGGCGCCGGCGAAATTGAAGTCATCGGCGGTGGTGCCGGGACGGATGCCCTGAAAGTTCTTCGCGCCGCCGGTGAAGATGGTCATGTCCTCGTTGTCGGAGGAGTCACGCTGGTTGACCTTCTTCAGTTGGCCGCCATCGAAGGTGAGGCCGTCGATCTCCATGGAGTTCAGGTGGCCACCGGCGAAGGTCTGCGGCAGCAGGCGCGAGTCGTTGTACTGCACCACCGGCAGCTTCGGCAGAAGGGTGCCGACCTTCAGCACGCTCTTGGAGACGCGCAGCTTGGCGGTGGCGCCGGCCTCGCCGTAGTCGTCCTGGGCGCGCCCGGTTTCGCGGTCGCGCTTGAGCAGACCGGTGTTGCTGCGGTCCGGGCTGGAGTCGAGCTTGACGCCGAGCAGGCCGATGGCGTCCACACCCACGCCGACGGTGCCTTCGGTGAAGCCGGATTCGTAGCGCAGGAGGAAACCCTGGGCCCATTCTTCGGCCTTGGACTGCGGGGCGTTGTCCTGGCGGAAGTCACGGTTGAAGTAAAAATTACGTGTCTCCAGGCTCGCTTTGCTATCCCCGAAGAATTCGGCACATGCCTGATAGCTGATACTGAAGGCGCCGGCGCCAATTGCGGTTGCCAAAATTGTTCTTCTCATTTGGAGTCTCCTAGCTCAAGAGCGCGCATCGGTGTGTAGAAGTAGCCTGCGTTGCACGTTTCAATCGATGATTTTTCTAGTGCTTGAAGGGGGCAAGGCTGAGACCTGTAGCAACTACAGAATCAAGCGAACACAGTTGATCTGTAAGGACATTGGCAATCTGCTTCAAGCTCTTCGCCAGGCCGCTAACGAGCTATGCAAGTTGATCCATCAAGCTAAAGGGAGGTTGGTCTCATCGGCAGGGCATTTGTTACGAATTCTTACTTTCCTCATACTAATATAGGAATCATTCC
This sequence comes from Pseudomonas furukawaii, assembly GCF_002355475.1. NCBI lineage: Bacteria > Pseudomonadati > Pseudomonadota > Gammaproteobacteria > Pseudomonadales > Pseudomonadaceae > Metapseudomonas > Metapseudomonas furukawaii. Next base: position 6,017,678 of record NZ_AP014862.1, read on the forward strand.
AAATAACTCTTCATTACAAAATTGTAATGTTTCCGTCATTTTCATGTTAAGTCTTAGAGCCCACATTCTGCGCGAGTGCACTCTATGATTTGGAACGGCCAATGCTTGTCCGCTAGGTGCTAGTGACCGCAGAGAGTTTATAAATTAGAAATAGGAAGGGTTTAGCTGGTTCAAAGGGCATCCGTTGCTAACGAATCCTTCAATGAAGTGCAGTGATCCGCCAATGCTTATCCCACACGACTGAGCTTTTCTTCGTCAATGGAAGGCGAGCTCGACGATCTTCAAGACAACGAAGAAGGCAAGCGAGGCAGTCGCGCCGGCCCTTGGCGATGACCCGTAGTACGGCGACGATGCCCGTTTGTATGAGGTTAGGGGACGTGTAATGCGTCGATCGACTTCTTGATACTCGTCTTGGGGATTGAAGTCCTGGTGGAGTCGAGGCAAGTCGATCAAACGCGGATTTTTATCGGCGGACATCCGGAGCTAGCTCCGGAATTGGGTCCACTCGATACCCACTTGTTTATCAGGAGGCGGCATGTATTTGCTGTTTTTAATCTGACTGATCTTCAACACACGGTAACAGCCACCCCACTTATCGATGTAATTGGGTGATCGGCACAGCACCATACCGCTGACGAAGCCTGGCTGAATATCTTGTGACTTTGGCGGGCGGATGGTTAGGCTAATCCATCTTTGCGCCTCGACCTCGTCTTTGAGTCCGCGGCGATACTGGATGAGGCTCAGTGTGAAGAAAACAATGACGCCGATCGCCGGTACGGCGTAAATGGCATAGCCAAACTTGTCGTACACCCAACCGTTCGAGGTCAAGCTGGTACCGCTCAAGTACAGCGCAACAAACATACTGGCCATGAGAAGCAGGGCGCAAAGGGTTATTGAGCCCATGGCTGAGCTCTTGTTGAGACTCGCCTCGCTGTACCGCTGTCTGGCAACTGGGTCGCTCAAGGCGGTATTCAAGGCTTTTCTGTTGAAGTAGGTGCTGGATAGACCGGCTACTTTGAGCACTTTGTTGCATTGGTGGTTGTGCCAGCTCCATAGAGAAACGGCGACCACCTCGAAAAGCAACGTGGCGCCAAGAGCGAGCGCGGCAAGCACATCAACAGGTAAGAGCGCCGCAGCGTCAGGAGAGCTGTTGAAAGCGATAATTCCTGCTACACAGGCCGTATAGGCGTTGCTGGCCACCAAGGACAGCAGGTCAAGGAAACGGAAAATGTGGTGCTGGCGAAGCTTGGGCATGCTGCCTCCATCTATCTGTGCTCTATAGCGTGCAGACGGAGTGCTCGGTGATACAAGCGGTTGAAAGCAGTAAATTTTGTTGGCCGAACCACAAGTCAAGAAATGCGCAGGAAACTCTGTCTCTCACACCATCGCTCTCGGCCCTCTGGGATTCCATCGCTCTCGTTGAGTTGCCTTGTGAAGCACGGATGAGACGCCTAGAAGGCCATTCACCTCGTCTGCGCTACCAGTTCCACCATGCCGCAGCAGATACTCCTTGGCGGAGGCACGCTCCTGCGTTGTGGGCGCGTAATCCTGATCGAACAGCAGCGCCCGAAGCGGCTCATGCAACCAGTAGGGCGTCCAATGCCGATAATCGACGAGGTAAGAACTGGAGACGCGGCTATCCCGCGCAATGTTGGCGAACTGGTGAGGCCAGTCCACCAACAGCTCTTGCGCCATGTCCAGCAAACGAGCACGGACACCCACCCGCAGACACTCAAAGCGCTGAGCAGAATGTGCGTAGGGATCAAACATCAGCTCCGCATCTCGTAGAGCAAAGTACTCGCGCAGACGCCGGCATCGACCGGGCTGATTGAGCCGCTGCAGAAGGATCTTCAATCCAGCAAAAAAGAGCGGTGAAAAGACCTCTGCGCCAGGCAGATCTGGGCTCCACCCATCGACTAGCATCCGGCACAGTTGTCGCTGGAATACAACAAGGCTCTCAGGCGCAGATATCTCATCCCAAGGCTCATGGCACCAGTCGTGGCCGCACTTCCCGCAATGCATCATTGGCTCAACTGCGGGGAGAAGTCGGCACCCGAAATCAGTGGTGTGGTACTCGATCGGACCGTGACACCATGGACAGCAGTCCCGCAGGTAGATGCCATGGGCCGGACATACCACCGCCAGGGCAAGGCGCCAGTAGCGCCTAAAGTAGGGGATAGGATCACTGGCTAAGCATGCGCAGCACATTTGCGTTGTGTAGGAGGAGATACGTCGGTGGTCATGACACGACCGCCCCATTGGCATCAGCCAATCAACGGGGCCTCGCTCGCTGGGTGCCTGGAACCACAAAAGGCCCTGGTATGCCCACATCCCGGTCGAGAAGGCCTGCTCGTAAGTACAGCCCACTCGCCTGACAATCCGACCGAGCAGCTCCTCATCTGGCACGCGATCCAAATCATGGCTAAGGAGCTGTGAGCTGAACCCGAGAATATCTGTCGCCAGGCATTGCAGCTTGACCGCATTACCTCGCGCCAACCTGGTCATCCAGGACAGCAACAACTCATCCTCTTGTGGCCGACTTCGATAAGCCAAAAGGGGATGTCGAGGATCAGTAGTTGTAAGAACGCCCTGTCGCAGGCGGTACATAGCCGGCCGCATCCAAGTGCTGCTTGGTGATGTGCTTAGGTTCGATAACCTCTTCACCACTGCGAATTGCCATTTCAGCCAACACCGTCAGGATCTTCACCGTCTCACCCAGCAGGCCATCACTGAAGTGGAGTAGCTGCATCAAAGCGTTTTCATCCATCAGGTTGGACTGGTTTGCCAGCTTGAAATGCTTCAGAAACGTCTTGATGAAGCGGGCATATTCCTCAAGGCGCTTGTCGTTCCATGAAGGGAGATAGACCGGCCGGAAGCGATTACCAATCGATTCATCCCTGGCCAGGATTGGCTCTACCTGAGGCACGCCTGCAATGACAACCGGGATCCTCAGCGAGGTGCAGATACCCCTGATAGCGTTGAGCATTCGCTGATGCTGGGTGTGCGAGCCGCCGTTGAGATTGAAGGCTTCATCGACGATGAGCATCTTCGTTTCCAAATGGCTCAGGAGAATGCAGATCCTGTGGAGCATCGACTCATCAGACTCTCGTGCCGAGCCTGCCACGCCAAATTTGCTCAGGATCCTGTAGTACAACCGCCCTTCGATCGGGGCTGGAGGCATGTCGATCAGCAGGACCGGCATCAACGCCTTTTCGGCGTTGGGGTCCGACACCGGCGGGTTGCGCTTCAGGAAGTTCGCCAGGATGCTGGATTTGCCATTCTGACTTCTTCCCAGAAGCGCCAGACATGGCATGCGGTTGGAGTCAGGATGGATCAGGAGCTGCTCCAGGTGGTAGCGCACCTCTAAAGCAGCCTCATAGCCGACCCAGACATCTTTCCTCAAATCGAAGATGCGCTGCGCCGTCTCGGGAGAGACGGGCTCGCGCATGATCTTCGCAACCATAATTACACCTCTTCAAACTCGTCGAAATCAGGAAGATTCTGCAGATCGATTTGCTTGAGTGAGGGTGTATTTGCTCCCTTCGAGGGACTTGGTGTTGGCATTTCCGAGGTAGAGCTTCTCGCTTGGCCTGCCGGTTTCTTCGCCCCAACCAACCTGTGAGCACGTTGCCGTTCACGCTCTCTAGCGGCCCCGCGGGTCAGGTTCGTCGCATCATGGACAATGACACGTCGTGCCTCACGGGATCGGAAGATGACATCCTCATTCACCTCAGTCATCCCGCGTTTCTCGATAAAGCTACGTACCGCCTTCAGCTCCCAGTAGCTGATGGGAGGCCGGCTCATATTGCGATAGCCAATCTGAAAGTACTTCTTCAGGTCCGGTTCCCAGAAGTAGAGACGGCTGATGTCCCTGGGGTCGTACCTGAACAAAAATTCTCGAGCATTCCGCTTATCGCTTTGGGCCTTCGATCCAATCCACTTATCCAGGATGGAATCGTAGTAGTCGATGTGCTCCCAACGGACGCCATAGGTTTGGATAGTGCGGGTGAAGACAGGCAGGAAATCTTGATACAGCTGCTCAGGAGTGCCTGTGATGGGAAGAACCCCCAAACCTGGGAAGTCATCGGTCCCCAAAAGCCCCTCATGGAAGCGCTGGAGCGGGGTTCTAGGCTCCTCGGCATACTCACTTTTTAACTCTGCGTTCTTACCTTTCACGCCCGAGTGAATTTTCTGGTGGTATTCACCCAAGATCAGGTGCGCCAGCCACTTTTCGAAATTCTCCAGAGTAAGCACTGCATTACCTGCAGGGTCGTACTCAGCCTTCGCACCCACGCTTTCAAAGGTAGTTCCATCGAGCGCATGGATTTCCCTACCAACAGTGCCGAGATAGCGTTCGATGTAGGCCCCGTATTGAGGTGTCTTTTTCTTCCGGAACCGAAGCTGGAATCCATGCTCCTGAGATGCCAATTCCAAGGCGTTGCCCTGAAATTCTTTCGCGTTGTCGCAATGGATGATGCGCGGCTTACCTTGGCAGGGCCAGTCGTAGTCCACACCAAGGTCTCGCATCCAGCTGTCTTTCGGCAACACTGCATTAGTGATTGCAAGCCCGGTCCCGATGGTTCCTGGTGGGTCAAATGAGATGTACCAACCGACCACCATGCGTGAGAACGTATCGATCACGACAGTGATCCACGGGCGCCCAATCGCGATCCGATCAACCGAGTCCACCAGCTCAATGTCGACCTCGGTGTGGTCGATCTGCCAGATCGAATAAAGCCCATTCACGCCCGGTAGAGAGCCACGATTTGGACGGTGCTTTAATGCAGCATTTTTCCCTTTGCGCTTGAGCTCACGCTCAGCAGGGAGGATTTCATCGAGCCGATTTAAGAAAGTTCCTTTGCTCGGGCAACTAAGCCCCAGCCGGCGACATTCGGTTTCCAGCACGTTGTACGTCACCGTGGGGCTAGGTTTGAGTTCCTTGAGATAGGTGTCCCTGATGACGCGCTCGATCACCGCCTCGACTTCTGCGCTGAGACGCTTTGTTCCTGCATCCCCCCGCCGGCGTCGCAGGAGACAACGGATATTGCGGTGCTCTTCAAGCTTCTTGAGCCAGCGATAAATCGACACTTGAGAGGTCATTAGCTCGACAGCGACAGCCCGAATTTCAGCAACTGATCGGTCGTGCTTGAACATGAGAGGTTCGAGCCAGTGAAACCTCTCAACAGCTTCCTTCCATGCCTCCGGATCAACCTCATTAAGTTCGACAGAGCTCAAGACAGCCCGTGATCCCATTGAGTGGCTGATCTCGGCAAGGGTCACCGTCTTTTTCTTGCCGGTCTCGACAACCGAAACCTCGACTTCAGTGCTGGAGACGAATCGCAGCACACAGACAAGCTGCTCATCGACTGTCAGGATCGCCCCTGGTCCGACTTGTAATGTCGACGTGCTCATTGCTGCATGACTCCGAGCGCAACCACCCCGCGATCAGTGATCCAGATCGGGGACCCCATGTTGAACGGCTGAGTTAAATCCGCCCCCACCATCTCCAGGGTTACGAGGTTCCATAACCACGGAATCAGCTCCGCCTGGTCTCTCTTGTTGCTTGAGATGCATTCGAGCACACCCCGCGGGGTAGCCTTTTTCTCTTCATGCAGGGCTTCGAGAAGCAGCTTCTGCATACGGCCAGCATCAGGGTGCTCTCCGAGACGGAAACTCCGGAAGTGCATGAAGTGCTGCACATTGGTCAGATACGGAGTCCGGATCTCTGTCTCGGTGATGATCTTGAAACGACAGCCGTACATCTTGGCCCAGGCGACTGCTGCCCGAAATTTTGGCCGCAGATCGTCCCACTTCGCCGACAGCTCCTTTCGGGTTTTAACTTCGAACACTGTGGGCTTGAGCCAAGGCTCAGCTGCCTGGGCATCAGCGGTGTATGACACAACTACATCCGGAGTGAACTCACGCCAACGCCCATTCGGAGCTTTCCAGCGGATTTTGAACGGCTGAACCTGGTATCCCCTAACGCGGTTGTCGTAGTCGAGCAGCATAAGGAACTGCTGCTCCAGCAGCGACTCAGCGCGCTGCACCCGGTTGCCCTTCGAGTTAGGGATATAGCCAGTGTTGGTGTAGGAGCTGGGACCGATCTTACGGGCAGGCATGTGAAGCCCCGCCAACAAGTCGTCCAGAAACTGCGGAAACTGGTAAGGCGAAACGTCTCGGATATGAGGGCGCATGACGCTCGTTATCAAATAGCGGTGGTCTAATTATCATATAGCATTATCCTTCATACCAAGGACGGTGGGCGCTTTGACCTCGCCATCGCCCTCGGCCTGCTGGCCGCCAGTGGACAGATGCCGGCCAATGCCCTGGACGAGGTGGAATGCCTGGGTGAACTGGCCCTTTCCGGCGCCCTGCGTCCGGTACAGGGCGTATTGCCGGCGGCGCTCGCGGCGCGCGCCGCCGGACGCACCCTGGTGGTGCCTAAGGAAAACGCCGAGGAAGCCAGCCTCGCCAGCGGTCTCAAGGTGCTCGCAGCCAGTCACCTGCTGGAAATCAGCGCCCATTTCGCCGGGCACACGCCCCTGCCGCCCTATGCGCCCCAGGGGCTGGTGCTGGAGCGCCCGCCTTACCCCGACCTCGCCGATGTCCAGGGCCAGGCGGCCGCCAAGCGTGCCTTGCTGGTTGCCGCCGCGGGCAACCACAACCTGCTTTTCTGCGGCCCGCCCGGCACCGGCAAGACCTTGCTGGCCAGCCGCCTGCCGGGGTTGCTGCCGCCGCTGGAAGAACAGGAAGCCCTGGAAGTCGCCGCCATCCACTCGGTGGCCAGCCACGCACCGCTCCGGGCCTGGCCGCCACGCCCCTTTCGCCAGCCCCACCACAGCGCCTCCGGCGCGGCCCTGGTCGGAGGTGGCAGCCGCCCGAAACCCGGAGAAATCACCCTCGCGCACCAGGGCGTGCTGTTCCTCGACGAGTTGCCGGAGTTCGATCGCAAGGTCCTGGAAGTGCTGCGGGAGCCGCTGGAAAGTGGCGAGATCGTCATTGCCCGGGCCCACGACAAGGTGCGATTCCCAGCCCGTTTCCAACTGGTCGCGGCCATGAACCCCTGCCCCTGCGGCTATCTGGGCGACCCCGGCGGCCGCTGCCGCTGCACCCCGGAGCAGGTTCAGCGCTACCGGGCCAAGCTCTCCGGTCCGTTGCTCGACCGCATCGACCTGCACCTCACGGTCGCCCGCGAGGCCACGGCCCTGGAACCGATCAGCGGCGAAGGCCCCAGTACAGCCGACGCCGCTGCCGAAGTGGCGCGGGCGCGGCGTCGGCAACTGGAACGCCAGGGCTGTGCCAATGCCTTCCTCGACCTCCAGGGCCTGCGCCAGCACTGCGCGCTCCCCCGGGATGACCGTCTCTGGCTGGAGGAGGCCTGCGAGCGTCTCAACCTCTCGCTGCGCGCGGCCCACCGCATCCTCAAGGTGGCCCGCACCCTGGCCGACCTGGAACAGGCGGACGCCATCGCCCGCCATCACCTGGGAGAGGCCCTGCAATACCGGCCGGAACCCCTTCCTTGAGACAGGCAAAGCTATTGCCGATCGACAATCAAGAGACAAAATCTATTGAGATTGTTAGAATTGCGCGCTTTCCGCCCTTGGCGGCCATCCGATCAAAAGGAGAGCTAGCTCAATGGAGGCACGTTCGTCTTCTTCCTCATCCACCCTCAACCCGCCCGTTTTCTTCGGCTCCGCCCTTCTCGTCATCGCCCTGGTGCTCTTCAGCACCCTCGCTCGCCAGCAGGCTCAAGCACTGTTCGGAACGATCCAGAACTGGATCATCGTCAATGCCAGCTGGTTCTACGTCCTCACCGTCGCGCTGATCCTGATCACCGTGGTCTTCCTCGCCGTCAGTCGCTTCGGCGATATCAAGCTCGGTCCCGACCACAGCCAGCCCGACTACCACAACAGCACCTGGTTCGCCATGCTCTTCTCCGCCGGCATGGGCATCGGCCTGATGTTCTTCGGCGTCGCCGAACCGCTGATGCACTACGCCAACCCACCGGTGGGCGACGCCAATACCGTGGCGGCGGCGAAGGAGGCGATGAAGCTGACCTTCTTCCACTGGGGCCTGCACGCCTGGTCGATCTACGCCATAGTCGCCCTGATCCTGGCGTTCTTCTGCTTTCGCCACGACCTGCCGCTGACGCTGCGCTCGGCCCTCTATCCACTGATCGGCGAGCGCATCCACGGGCCCATCGGCCATGCCGTGGACATCTTCGCCATCCTCGGCACGGTGTTCGGCGTCGCCACCTCCCTGGGCTACGGCGTGCTGCAGATCAACAGCGGCCTGAATCACCTGTTCGGCCTGCCGGTCAGCATGCCGGTGCAACTGGGCCTGATCGCCGGCACCTGCGCCCTCGCCACCCTGTCGGTCGCCAGCGGCCTGAACCGCGGGATCAAGATCCTTTCCGAGTTCAACCTGATCCTGGCGGTCATCCTGCTGGCCGTGGTGCTGGTGCTGGGCCCCACCGTGTTCCTGCTCAAGACCTTCGTGCAGAACACCGGCGGCTACCTGTCGGAGATCGTCAGCAAGACCTTCAACCTCTACGCCTACGAACCCACCGACTGGATCGGCGGCTGGACCCTGCTCTACTGGGGCTGGTGGCTGTCGTGGTCGCCCTTCGTCGGCCTGTTCATCGCCCGCATTTCCCGGGGCCGCACCATCCGCCAGTTCGTCTGTGGCGTGCTCTTCGTTCCCGCCGGTTTCACCCTGCTGTGGATGACCGTATTCGGCGACACCGCCATCCACATGGTGCTGCACCAGGGCGTGCAGAGCCTGGTTGAAACCGTGGCGCAGGACAGCTCCCTGGCCCTGTTCGCCTTCCTCGAACAGTTTCCCTTCTCCTCGCTGCTGTCCCTGGTGGCCGTGCTGATGGTGGTGGTGTTCTTCATCACCTCAGCCGACTCCGGCGCCCTGGTGGTGGACATGCTGGCCTCGGGCGGCCGCGAGGTGACGCCGCTGTGGCAGCGGCTGTTCTGGTCGATCCTGATGGGCGTGGTGGCCATGGCGCTGCTGGTGGCCGATGGCCTCAAGGCCCTGCAGACCGCCACCATCGCCAGCGCGCTGCCCTTCTCGGTGGTCCTGCTGGCCGCCACCTGGGGGCTGCTCAAGGCGTTGCGCCTGGACGCCACCAAGCGCGGCATCCGCTACCAGGCGCTGAACCTGTCGCGTCCGGCCCAGCGCCAGCTGGGCGGCTGGCAGCGACGCCTGCGCAATATCCTGATGTTCCCGCGCCGCAGCCACGTCAACCGCTTCATCGAGGAAGTGGTCCGCCCCGCCTGCCAGGACGTGGCGGACGAACTGCGCAAACAGGGTTATGAGGTCACCGTGCTGAACGGTGGCGACGGCCGCTGCAAGCTCACCGTCGGGCACGGCCAGGAAGTGGACTTCAGCTATGAGGTGCGTCCGCGCTCGCTGCTGCTGCCGGGATTCGTCTCACGGGATGGCGCCGAGGAGAACGGTGATGCCCGCAAGTATTTCCGCGCCGAGGTCTACCTCCGCGAAGGCGGCCAGGACTACGACGTCATGGGCTGGAGCCGCGACGAGGTGATCGGCGACCTGCTGGACCAGTACGAGAAACACCTGCACTTCCTGCACGTGGTGCGATGAAGCCGACCCGCCCGGCGACCCGCTACTCCAGCAGGTCGACCCCGGGCAAGGCCATGGCCGTCACCTCCGCCCGCAGATAATCCCGCAGACGGCGCAGGCGCTCCTGCCCGCTGCGGGCCCGGGGCCAGACCAGGTAATAGCTCTCGCCACTGGCCACGGCCGTCGGCCAGGGCAGGCCGATGCGCCCCTCCGCCACATCCTCGGCCACCATCACCAGGTCGCCGATGGACACGCCGTAGCCTCGCGCGGCGGCGACTATGCCCAACTCCAGGGTATCGAACACCTGGCCTCCCTTGAGCGGCACCTCCTCCGCCAGCCCCATGCGCACCAGCCAGCGACGCCAGTCGCGTCGGTCGGGCGTGGGGTGCAGCAGCTCGGTGGCCTTGAGCCGCTCCAGGTTCCAGGGTTCGGCCGCCGCCGAGGTTTCGCAGACCGGAATCAGCCACTCGGGGAAGAGCAGGGTCACCTCCCAGTCCTGGCTGAAGTGCCCGTCGCTGAGCAGCACCGCGCAATCGAAGGGCTCATGCTGGAAGTCCACCTTGTCCACATCCATCCAGGCGCTGGTGAGCTGCACCTCGATGTCGTCGTTCAGGTGACGGAAACGCGACAGCCGCGACAGCAGCCAGCGCATGGTGAGGGTGGAGGGCGCCTTGAGGCGGAGCGTGGCGTCATCCACCCGCAGGGTGATGCAGGCCCGCTCCAGCGCGTCGAATCCGTCCCGCAAGCCCGGCAGCAGCATGCGGGCCGGCTCGGTGAGCTGAAGGCTGCGCCCCTGCCGCTCGAACAGGCGGCAGGAGAAGTGCTCCTCCAGGGTACGGATGTGCCGGCTAACCGCACTCTGGGTGATGGCCAGCTCCTCAGCGGCGCGGGTGAAGGAGGCATGGCGCGCGGCGGCTTCGAAAGCGCGCAGGGCGTAGAGGGGCGGCAAGCGGCGGGACATGATCGAATCCATGAGTCAGAGTCATGAGTCGCATCATTTTTTTCCTTTTGTGCCTCCCGGGCAAGCCTCGGAAAATAGCAGGATCCGACGTATCGCCAGGATACCTGGCAGCCCTTCGATTCATTGAGCCCGACTCATGTCACAAAGCATTCGCAACGAGCTGGCGGCCATCCTGCGCCTGGCCGGCCCCCTGATCGCCGCCCAGCTGGCCCATGTGCTCATGGTGTTCACCGACACCGTGATGATGGGCCTGATCGGCCCCGAGGCCCTGGCCGGCGGTGGCCTGGGCGCAGCCAGCTACTCCTTCGTGTCGATCTTCTGTGTCGGCGTGATCGCGGCCGTGGGCAACCTGGTGGCCATCCGCCACGGTGCCGACGATGCACCGGGCGCCACTCGCCTGACCCAGAGCGGCCTGTGGCTGGCCCTCTCCATGGCCCTGGCGGCCGGCTTGCTGCTGTGGAACCTCGGCCCCATCCTCCTGGCCATGGGCCAGGCACCGGAGAGCGTCACCGGCGCCATGCAGTTCCTCTCCACCCTGGTCTTCGCCCTGCCCGGCTACCTGGCCTTCATGGCCCTGCGCGGCTTCACCAGTGCCATCGGCCGCCCCGGGCCGGTGATGGCCATCAGCATCGGCGGCGCCCTGGTCAACTTCCTCCTCAACTACGCGCTGATCCAGGGACTGTTCGGGCTGCCGCGCCTGGGCCTGGCCGGCATCGGCCTGGTCACCGCACTGGTGATGAACGGCATGGCGCTGCTGCTGGCCTGGCACATCCTGCGCAACCCCGCCTACGCCGCCTACCCCCTGGGGCGCGGCCTGCTGCGGCCCTCGCGCGAGGCCTGGAAGGAACTGATACGCCTGGGCCTGCCCATCGGCGGCACCTATGCGGTGGAGTCCGGCCTCTTCGCCTTCGCCGCCCTGTGCATGGGCGCCCTGGGCAGCACCCAGCTGGCCGCCCACCAGATTGCCATCCAGTCGGTCTATGTCGCCTTCATGGTGCCGGTGGGCATTTCCTACGCCGTGACCTTCCGCATCGGCCAGCACTACGGTGCCGGGCGCCTGCTGGAGGCGCGCCGGGCCGGACGCATCGGCATCGGCTTCGGCGCCTCCTGCATGCTGGCCTTCGCCCTGCTCTTCTGGCTCGCGCCGGAATGGGTGGTGGGGCTGTTCCTCGACCACGAGGATCCAGCGTTCCGGGACATCGTGGAACTGGCCGTGAGCCTGCTGGCGGTGGCCGCCTGGTTCGAACTGTTCGACGGCATCCAGACCATCGCCATGGGGGCGATCCGCGGCCTCAAGGATGCCAAGACCACCTTCGTCGTCGGGCTGGGCTGCTACTGGCTGGTGGGGGCGCCAGCGGCCTGGCTGCTGGCCTTCCCCCTGGGCTGGGGAGCCGCCGGCGTCTGGTGGGGCCTGGCCCTGGGCCTGGCCTGCGCGGCCCTCGGCCTGACACTGGGCTTCGAATGGAAAACGGCGCGGCTGCTGCGCCCGGAGAGGTTATCCACAGCGCTGGCCGCCGCCCGTACGTTCCGCTGAGCCTGCGATACCTGGCGGCCGATGTGACGGGCTCGCTCCGCTCGCCCCATCCTAGGAACTGAACAGCGCCTGGTGGGAGCCGAACACCAGGAACCGCGCCAGCTCCGCCAGGGGCAGCGGGCGGCTGATCCAGTAACCCTGGGCCTGGTGGCAGCCGTACAGGCGTAGCAGGGCCAGGTGTTCCGCAGTCTCGACACCTTCGGCCACCACCTCCAGGTTGAGGTTATGGGCGAGGTCGATCATGGCCTTCACCAGTTGGCGATTCTCCGGGCGATCGTGCATGCCGCCGACGAAGCTCCTGTCGATCTTCAGCAGGGCGATGGGCAGGCTGTTGAGATGGACGAAGGAGGAAAAACCGGTGCCGAAATCGTCCAGGGAGAAGCGCACGCCCAACTGGCCCAGGGCATCCATGGTCTTGCGCACCTGGTCGCTGCGACGCATCACGGCGGTCTCGGTGAGCTCGAACTCCAGCCAGCGGCCATCGACCCCGCGCTCCTGGATGAGGCGGTTCAGGGTGGACAGCAGCTGGCTGTCCTGGAACTGGCGGAACGACAGGTTCACCGCCATGTGCAACGGCGGCAGTCCGCGGCCGCGCAGCCATTGCATGTCACGCAGGGCGCGGGAGATGACCCAGTACCCCAGGGGCACGATCAGGCCGCTTTCCTCGGCCAGTGGCACGAACTCGTTGGGGGTGAGCAGTCCGCGCTCCGGGTGGCGCCAGCGCACCAGGGCCTCCAGGCCGAGGATATTGCCGGTCTTCAGGCAGAGGCGCGGCTGGTAGTGCAGGTCCAGCTCGTCACGGCGCAGGGCCCGGCGCAACTCGCTTTCCAGGTCGGCCTGGCTGCGTGCGCTGCGGTGGATGCGCTCGTCGAAGACATGGTAGGTGCAGCCCTGGCTGGACTTGGCCTGCTGCATGGCGATGTGGGCGTGCCACATCAAGGGGTCCGCACCCTCGCTGGAGCGGGAATGGGCAATGCCGAGGCTGCACCCCAGCAACAGGCTCTCGCCGTCCACGAGGTAAGGCTCGCCCAGGGCTTCGGCGATCCGCTCGGCCACACGCTCCGCGCGTGCGGAGTCGCCCCGGGTGTCCAGCAGCAGGGCGAACTCGTCGCTACCCAGCCGCGCCAGCTGGTCGCCGGCCCGCAGCTGGGCCTTCAGCCGCGCCACCACCTGCAGGATCAGGCGATCGCCGGCCTGGTAACCCAGGGCATCGTTGGCATGGCGGAAGTTGTCCAGGTCCAGGTGCCCGAGGGCCAGGCCACGGCCGCCGCATTCGGCCAGGCGTGACGCCAGCAGGGCATGAAAACCCTGGCGGTTGGCGATGCCGGTGAGGGGGTCCTGCTCGGTCAGGCGCTCGAGGGCATCCTGCAGGCTGCGCCGCTCGCGCACATGACGCAGGGTACGGCGCAGGACGTCTCGCCCCAGCTGGCTGCGCACCAGCCAGTCGGCGATGCCCTGGGGCGTCTCGACGGGCTCATCCTCCAGCAGCAGCACTATGGGTAGCGGGCAGCGTCCCGCCGCAGGCATGAGCGCCGGGGTGCAGAGCAGCAGGTCGCACTCCAGGTCCACCACCAGGCTGCTGGCCGAATCCCAGGAGGCGGCGGTGATCAGGGAAGCGGACGGATTCAGGGTCGCCAGAAGTTGGCGCAGAAGCTCGGCCCAGGCCGGCGCTTCCGTCAGCAGGAGCAGGCGCAGGGACTCGACGTGCGCGGACAAATGACCTCCCCGGGGTCACAAGGGCTGCGGCGCTCTCGCACCGGACTGCGCCGTTTTCGGCGCTGTTCTTTCCGCGCCTCCCTGCGCGCCCTTCCCCGATTCAGCGAAGAAGGCGGAACCATCGTACCGGCTGTCAGGAAATTGCCAAGGGCGACCCACCCGCAACCGGGGTTGCGTCACAGTTGCCCGGAGGTACTTCGGCAGGACCCGTGCCGCCTGCTAGAATGCGCGGCCATTCGCCCTCTATCCCAGCCCAGCATGTCCCGACTCAATCCCCGGCAGCAGGAAGCCGTGAACTACGTCGGTGGTCCCCTATTGGTGCTCGCCGGCGCAGGCTCCGGCAAGACCAGCGTGATCACCCGGAAGATCGCCTACCTGGTGCAACAGTGCGGGATCCGCGCCCAGCACATCGTCGCGGTGACCTTCACCAACAAGGCGGCGCGCGAGATGAAGGAGCGCGTCAGTTCCCTCCTGCGCGGCAGCGAGGGCAAGGGCCTGACCGTCTCCACCTTCCATAACCTGGGCCTGAACATCATCCGCAAGGAGCACTCGCGGCTGGGCTACAAGCCGGGTTTCTCGATCTTCGACGAGTCGGACATCAAGGCCCTGCTCACCGACATCATGCAGAAGGAGTACTCGGGCGACGACGGCGTCGACGAGATCAAGAACTACATCGGCAACTGGAAGAACGACCTGATCCTGCCGGACGAGGCGCTGGCCAGGGCGCGCAACCCCAAGGAGCAGACCGCCGCCATCGTCTACCTGCACTACCAGCGCACGCTCAAGGCCTACAACGCGGTGGACTTCGACGACCTGATCCTGTTGCCGGTGAAACTCTTCCAGGACAACCCGGACATCCTCGAGAAGTGGCAGCACCGGGTGCGCTACATGCTGGTGGACGAGTACCAGGACACCAACGCCAGCCAGTACCTGCTGGTGAAGCTGCTGGTGCAGCATCGCGCCCAGTTCACCGTGGTGGGCGACGACGACCAGTCGATCTACGCCTGGCGCGGCGCGCGACCGGAGAACCTGATGCAGCTGAAGGAGGACTTCCCCTCCCTCAAGGTGGTGATGCTGGAGCAGAACTACCGCTCCACCAGCCGCATCCTCAAGTGCGCCAACATCCTCATCGCGAACAATCCCCATGTGTTCGAGAAGCAGTTGTGGAGCGAGATGGGCGTGGGCGACCCGATCCGGGTGATCCGCTGTCGCAACGAGGACGCCGAGGCCGAGCGCATCGCCATGGAAATCCTCACCCTGCACCTGCGCACCCAGCGCCCCTACAGCGAGTTCGCCATCCTCTACCGGGGCAACCACCAGGCCAAGCTGATGGAGCTCAAGCTCCAGCACCACCAGATCCCCTATCGGCTCTCGGGAGGCACCAGCTTTTTCGGCCGCCAGGAAGTGAAGGACCTGATGTCCTATTTCCGCCTGCTGGTGAACCCGGACGACGACAACGCCTTCCTCCGGGTGATCAACGTACCGCGTCGGGAAATCGGCTCGACCACCCTGGAGAAGCTCGGCAACTACGCCACCGAACGGGGCATCTCCATGTACGCCGCCTGCGACGAGATGGGCCTTTCGGAACACCTGGACAGCCGCTTCACCGAGCGCCTGCAGCGCTTCAAGCGCTTCATGGACAAGGTGCGCCAGCAATGCGCCCAGAACGACCCCATCGCCGCCCTGCGCAGCATGGTGATGGACATCGACTACGAGAACTGGATTCGCCAGAACGCCTCCAGCGACAAGGTCGCGGACTTCCGCATGGGCAACGTCTGGTTCCTCGTCGACGCCCTGAAGAACACCCTGGAGCGTGACGAGGAAGGCGGCATGACCATCGAGGAGGCCATCGCCAAGCTGGTGCTGCGGGACATGCTGGAGCGCCAGCAGGAGGAAGAGGAAGGCGCCGACGGCGTGCAGATGATGACCCTGCACGCCTCCAAGGGCCTGGAATTCCCCTACGTGTTCATCATGGGCGTGGAGGAAGACATCCTCCCCCACCGCTCCAGCATCGAGGCCGACACCATCGAGGAAGAACGCCGCCTGGCCTACGTGGGCATCACCCGTGCGCGGCAGAACCTGGCCATGACCTTCGCCGCCAAGCGCAAGCAGTACGGCGAGATCATCGACTGCTCGCCCAGCCGCTTCCTCGAGGAACTGCCCCAGGAAGACCTGGAATGGGAAGGCATGGACGACGCGCCGGTGGAAGTGAAGGCGGCCCGCGGCAACACGGCCCTGGCCGACATCCGCGCCATGTTGAAGAAGAACTGATCAAGAGACTCCGGCAACAACCGGAACACACATGAGGGTAAGGGCGTGGAAGCGCTGAAACAGAAGATTCGTGAAGAGGGCATCGTACTGTCCGACCAGGTGCTGAAGGTCGATGCCTTCCTCAACCACCAGATCGACCCGCGCCTGATGCAGCAGGTAGGTCATGAATTCGCCCAACGCTTCCAGGGCCAGGGGATCACCAAGATCGTCACCATCGAGGCTTCCGGCATCGCTCCGGCGGTGATGGCGGGGCTGGAACTGGGCGTACCGGTGATCTTCGCCCGCAAGTTCCAGTCGCTGACCCTGAAGAACGACCTGCTGATCTCCAAGGTGTTCTCCTTCACCAAGCAGACCGAGAGCACCATCGCCATCTCCGCCAAGCACCTGTCGGCCGCCGACAAGGTCCTGGTGATCGACGACTTCCTGGCCAACGGCCACGCGGCCAAGGCCCTGATCGACCTGATCCAGCAGGCGGGCGCCAGCGTCGCCGGCATCGGCATCGTGATCGAGAAGTCCTTCCAGGACGGCCGGGCACTGCTGGAACGCGAGGGTTACCGGATCGAGTCCCTGGCGCGGGTGGCCTCACTCGCCGACGGCCAGGTGACCTTCCTCGAATAGGGCGGTCGATCGGATCGCAGGCTGGGTAGCGCGCAGCGAAACCCAAGGCCCCCGGTCGGGGCCCGGCAGCGTCGGGCTTCGCGTAGCTCAGCCACAACCTGCGACGGAAGCCATCTCAGCCTTGGGCCTTCGGCCCCTGCGACAACAGGTCGCAGACGCCGGACACGAAAAAGCCGCCCGAGGGCGGCTTTTTCATCGATGCCGATCTGATTACAGGCCGGACATCTTCTTGATGGTGGCTTTCAGCTCATCATCGGTGCAGTCAGCACAGGTGCCTTTCGGCGGCATGGCGTTGATGCCGGAGATGGCCTTGGCCAGGATGCCATCGAGGCCGCCCTGGTGGTCGGCGCGCTCTTTCCAGGCAGCGGTATCGCCGATCTTCGGCGCGCCCAGAACGCCAGCGGTGTGGCAGGCGCCACAGTGCTTGGCGATGATGTCGTCCGGCGTACGTGCGCCGCCGCCAGCGGCGGCCGCTACGGCGCCCACGCCCTTGCATTCCTGACCCTGTACGCAGACCTCGCCCACCGGCTTGATTCGCTCGGCGATGGCGTCGTTGGTCGCGGCCTGGGCGCCAACAGCCCACAGGGCCAATACGGCAGCCTGGGCCGCCAGCATCTTCTTGATTAGGTTCACCCTTACACCCTCATCGTGGCTAGTTTCGCCCGCGGCCACGGATTCGCGAGCGGGCGCAAGTATATACGGTTAGTCCGTCACGCTGAAACAACCCAACTTGTCGCAGGGATATGGGCGCGGCGGCGATGGAATTCAGAAGTTGGCCGGAGTGGTGGCGCTGATCAGCCGGGCCGGTGCATCGAACGGATTGCGGAAGCGGTGGGGTTTGCTGCTCTCGAAGTAGTAGCTGTCGCCGGGCTCCAGAATGTAGACCTCGCTGCCGATGGTCAGCTCCAGACGGCCCTCCACCAGCATTCCCGCCTCTTCGCCCTCGTGGGCGTACATCTCGTCGCCGGTGTCGGAGCCCGGCGGGTAGGTTTCGTCGAGGAAGGCCAGGGCGCGGCTGGGATGGGCCTTTCCCACCAGCTTCATGGTGATGGCGCCGCTGCAGATATCGGTCAGTTCCGAGGCCCGGTAAACCACCTGGACCTGATTTTCCTGTTCGAGGTCGAGGGAAAAGAACTCCACCAGCGACATGGGTATCCCACCCAGCACCTTCTTCAAGGAGCTGATGGAGGGGCTGACGCTGTTCTTCTCGATCATGGAAATCGTGCTGTTGGTGACTCCCGCGCGCTTGGCGAGCTCGCGCTGGGACAGGCCTTTCAGCTTACGGATGGCTTGCAGTCGAACACCAACGTCCAATGGTGGGATCCTCCTCGGGATCTGGGGGGCGGTCACGGTCGCCGTATCATGGCAACAGCGTTCAGTATTTACAACACTTCGGCCGTCGATACCGCGCAAGCGCACGCCACCCGGAGAGAATCCGGAGCAAGACTGGAAAACATGCGGGGATTTCCGGCGAAACGTTCATTAACCTGAGCGTTTCGCCGATAACACCGGATTCAGCCGTAGACGAGCGGTACCCGGCGCAGGTTGCAGAAGATCTGGTAGGGAATGGTGCCGGCGGCCATCGCCACTTCGCTGGCCAGCACCTGCTTGCCCCAGAGTTCCACGCGGCTACCGAGGCCGGCCTGGGGCAGGTCGGTAAGGTCCACGGTGAGCATGTCCATGGAGACGCGCCCGATCAGTCGGCTCGGCTGGCCGTCGATGGCCACCGGGGTGCCGGTGGGGGCGTGGCGCGGGTAGCCGTCGGCATACCCCATGGCCACCACGCCGACGCGGGTCGGACGCTCGGTGACGAACCTGGCGCCGTAGCCCACAGGCTGGCCGGCAGGCAGTTCGCGCACACTGATGATCTTCGATTCCAGGGTCATCACCGGCTGCAGGCGCTCCGCCAGGGGATGGGCCACCTCGAAAGGCGTGGCGCCGTAGAGCATGATGCCGGGGCGTACCCAGTCACTGGGCACCTGGGGCCAGCCCAGGACCGCCGGCGAGTTGCGTAGGCTGACGTCCGCCACGAGGCCGGCGCGGGCCGCCTCGAACACGGCCACCTGCTCGGCGCTGCTGCTGGAGTCCAGCTCGTCGGCCCTTGCGAAATGGCTCATCAGGACGATCTTCGCGACCTTGCCGCTGGCCGACAGCCGCTGGTAGGCATCGCGGTACTCCGCCGGATGCAAGCCGACCCGGTGCATACCGGAATCCATCTTCAACCAGACGGTGAGCGGCTTGCCGATGCTGGCCCGCTCGATGGCCTCCAGCTGCCAGCCGGAGTGGACCACGGTCCAGAACTCGTGCTCCTGGATCAGCTCCAGCTCATCGGCCTCGAAGAATCCTTCCAGCAGCAGGACGGGCTTGCGGATGCCCGCCGCGCGCAGTTCCAGCGCCTCCTCGATGCAGGCGACGGCGAATCCGTCGGCCTCATCCTCCAGGGCCTGTGCGCAGCGCACCGCGCCGTGCCCATAGGCGTCGGCCTTGACCACGGCGAGGGCGCGGGCACCGCTCACTTCGCGTGCAAGACGGTAGTTGTGGCGCAGGGCTTCGAGATCGATCAGGGCACGGGCGGGACGCATGGCGAGGGCTTCTTCTAATGGATCAGGTGGAAAAAACCCGGCGCGAGCGCCGGGCTGAGCAAGAAACTAGGGCAGTGCGGCGACGACGGTCATCTCCACCAGCACATCCGGCGAGTACATCTTCGCCTCGACGCAGGCACGGGCCGGGGCGGCTCCCCTGGGCAGCCAGGCATCCCACACCGCATTCATCGCGGCGTAGTCGGCGTCCATGTCCTTGAGGTAGATGGTCACCGAGAGGATGCGGCTCTTGTCGGTCCCGGCCTCGGCCAGCAAGGCGTCGATGGCGGCCAGGGTTTCTCGGGTCTGCTGGCCGATGCCCGCACTGTGCTTTTCATCCAGTTGGCCCGCCAGGTAGACGGTGCCGTTGTGGATGACGATTTCGCTGTAGCGGGTCTCAGTGCGCAGGCGCTGGATTGACATTGTTCGGGGTCTCCTTGGTATTGCCGTAGCGGAAGATGTCCAGGCCTTCTGCGCTGATCTGCGGACGCTTGCGCGCCATCAGGTCGGCCAGCAGGCGACCGGAGCCGCAGGCCATGGTCCAGCCAAGGGTACCGTGTCCGGTGTTGAGGAACAGGTTGCGGAACGGCGTGGCGCCCACGATCGGGGTGCCGTCCGGGGTGGCCGGGCGCAGGCCGGTCCAGAATTCGGCCTGGGACAGGTCGCCACCCTCGGGGTAGAGGTCGGCGGTGATCATTTCCAGCGTCTCGCGACGGGCCGGGTTCAGTGACAGGTCGAATCCGGCGATCTCGGCCATGCCGCCGACGCGGATACGGTTGTCGAAACGGGTGATGGCCACCTTGTAGGTCTCGTCCAGGATGGTCGAGGTAGGCGCCATGCCGCCGTTGGTGATGGGCACGGTCAGGGAGTAACCCTTGAGCGGATACACCGGGGCCTTGATGCCCAGCGGCTTGAGCATCTGCGGGCTGTAGCTGCCGAGGGCCAGTACGTAGCGATCGGCGGTCTCCAGCTTGCCGTCGATCCAGACGCCGTTGATGCGGTCACCGGCGAAGTCCAGGCGCTGGATGTCCTGGCCGAAGCGGAACTCCACCCCCAGGTCACGGGCCATCTCTGCGAGGCGGGTGGTGAACATCTGGCAGTCGCCGGTCTGGTCGTTGGGCAGGCGCAGGGCACCGGCCAGCTTGTGCTTCACGGAGGCCAGCGCCGGCTCGACACGGGCGATGCCGTCGCGGTCGAGCAGCTCGTAGGGCACGCCGGAGGCTTCCAGCACGGCGATGTCCTTGGCGGCGGCGTCCACCTGGGCCTGGGTGCGGAACAGCTGGGTGGTCCCGAGCTGGCGGCCTTCGTAGGCGATGCCGGTCTCGGCGCGGAGTTCGTCGAGGCAGTCGCGGCTGTACTCGGACAGGCGAACCATGCGCTCCTTGTTCACGGCGTAGCGGGCGGCGGTGCAGTTGCGCAGCATCTGCGCCATCCACAGGTACTGGTCGATGTCGCCGGTAACCTTGATGGCCAGGGGCGCATGCTTCTGCATCAGCCACTTGATGGCCTTGAGCGGCACGCCGGGCGCGGCCCAGGGCGAGGCGTAGCCGGGGGAAACCTGGCCAGCGTTGGCGAAGCTGGTTTCCTTGGCCACGGCATCCTGGCGGTCGACGACGACCACCTCGAACCCTTCGCGGGCCAGGTAATAGGCGCTAGCCGTACCAATCACACCACTGCCAAGAACCATCACTCGCATGTCAGTCTCCACCGCAGCGGGGAATTCGCTGCGTTTGTTATTTTGAGCGTCGATGCGGCGCAGTATAGGAAGACAGGAGCAGTGATATTCACTATATAGAAGGCTATATTTGGCGATAATTCTCGACAAAAACCGCCTGCA
Source organism: Pseudomonas furukawaii (assembly GCF_002355475.1). Taxonomy (NCBI): domain Bacteria; kingdom Pseudomonadati; phylum Pseudomonadota; class Gammaproteobacteria; order Pseudomonadales; family Pseudomonadaceae; genus Metapseudomonas; species Metapseudomonas furukawaii. Next base: position 6,038,788 of record NZ_AP014862.1, read on the forward strand.
CGGAGGGGCATCCACCATGAGAACCCAGCATCAGTCCCGTCGTGAACTCGACAAGATCGACCGGAACATTCTACGAATCCTGCAAGAAGATGGCCGGATCTCCTTTACCGAGCTGGGCGAGCGCGTAGGGCTTTCCACCACCCCCTGCACCGAGCGGGTCCGGCGCCTGGAGCGCGAGGGCATCATCATGGGCTACAGCGCCCGGCTGAACCCGCAACACCTGAAGGCCAGCCTGCTGGTGTTCGTCGAGATCAGCCTGGACTACAAGTCCGGGGACACCTTCGAAGACTTTCGCCGCGCCGTGCTGAAGCTGCCCCACGTGCTGGAATGCCACCTGGTCTCGGGGGACTTCGACTACCTGGTGAAGGCACGCATCAACGAGATGGCCTCCTACCGCAAGCTGCTCGGCGACATCCTGCTGAAGCTGCCCCACGTCCGGGAATCCAAGTCCTACATCGTCATGGAAGAGGTGAAGGAATCCCTCAACCTGCCGATTCCCGACTGATCCGGCACCCCTGTCCCATTTCCACCGGCAAATCCCTTGGCAGGGTCAGGGGGTTCGCCTTATGCTGCCCGGGCGTTTAATTTTCCACACAATAAAATCAGGATTTCGCACATGAACGCCCGCGTTCGCATGCCGGTGCACACCGAACACCACGCCCCCTCCTACTACGCCGCGACCGCCAATCGGCGCATCGAGTACCCGCCCCTGGCGGGAGAGGAGCTGGCCGATGTGTGCATTGTCGGCGGCGGATTCTCCGGGCTGAACACCGCGATCGAGCTGGCCCGGCGTGGCCGCAAGGTGGTGCTGCTGGAGGCCCGGCAGATCGGCTGGGGCGCCAGCGGCCGCAACGGCGGGCAACTGATCCGGGGCGTCGGCCACGGCGTCGAGCAGTTCGAGTCGGTGATCGGCGCGGAGGGCGTGCGCGCCCTGAAACTGATGGGCCTGGAGGCCGTGGAGATCGTCCGCCGCCGCGTCGAGGAGTTCGCCATCGACTGCGACCTGACCTGGGGTTACTGCGACCTGGCCAACAAGCCGGGCGACCTCGAGGGCTTCGCCGAGGACATGGAGGAACTCAAGGGCCTCGGCTACCGTCATGAACTGCGCCTGCTTCAGCCCCACGAGATGCGCAGCGTGGTGGGCTCCGACCGCTACGTCGGCGGTCTGATCGACATGGGTTCCGGTCACCTGCACCCCCTCAACCTGGCCCTGGGCGAGGCGGCCGCGGCCGAATCCCTCGGCGTGAAGCTGTTCGAGCACTCGGCGGTGACCCGCATCGACTACGGCGCCGAGGTGAAGGTACACACCGCACGCGGCCAGGTGCGGGCCAGGACCCTGGTGCTGGGCTGCAACGCCTACCTGAACGACCTCAACCCGACCCTGGGCGGCAAGGTCCTGCCCGCCGGCAGCTACGTGATCGCCACCGAGCCCCTGCCCAGGGAGCTGGCCCGCGAGCTGCTGCCACGGAACATGGCGGTCTGCGACCAGCGGGTGGCCCTGGACTACTACCGCCTGTCCGCCGACAACCGCCTGCTGTTCGGCGGCGCCTGCCACTATTCCGGGCGCGACCCGGCGGATATCGGCGCCTACATGCAGCCGAAGATGCTGAAGGTGTTTCCGCAGCTGAAGGACGTGCGCATCGACTTCCAGTGGGGCGGCATGATCGGCATCGGCGCCAACCGCCTGCCGCAGATCGGCCGCCTGCCCAACCAGCCCAACGTCTACTTCGCCCAGGCCTACTCGGGCCACGGAGTCAACGCGACGCACCTGGCCGGTCAGCTGCTGGCGGAAGCCATTTGCGGCGAACAGAGCACGGGCTTCGACATTTTCGCCAAGGTGCCCCACATCACCTTCCCGGGCGGTCGCCACCTGCGTTCGCCACTGCTGGCCCTGGGCATGCTCTGGTATCGGATGAAGGAAGCCGTGGGGGCGGTCTGATCCCCCCAGCGCAAGCCTTTCATAGTTCCGTAATTGGATGGGTTGAGCCTGCGATCCCCATCAGCCGGCGCGCACGTCGCGATGGGTTTCGCTTCGCTCTACCCATCCTACAAAGCTGTTCATTCGCGAAGAAAGGGCCGCAATGCGGCCCTTTTTCGTTTCAGTCAGCCACCGCTTCGGCGCCGTCATCGAACAGCTCGCGGGTCCAGGCCAGCCAGACGAAGACCGCCGCGCCCAGCGCCATCATCAGCGGCAGTGCATGGCCGGTGGCCCACTGGCTGACGGCGCCAGTGGCCAGGGGGCCTACCAGGCAACCGATACCCCAGAGCTGGGCGATATGGGCGTTGGCCCGCACCAGTTCGTCGTCCCGGTAACGCTCGCCGATCAGAATCAACGCCAGGGTGAAGAGCCCGCCGGCACTCGCCCCGAACACTACCCAGACGGGCCAGATCAGCGGCGCGTGCAGCAACAGCGGAACGGCCAGGCTGCTGCCCAGCAGGGTGACGCCGCAGATGCGGAACAGACTGAGGCGGGACATGCGATCGGCGAGCCAGCCGATGGGCAGTTGCAGGGCGGCGTCGCCCACCACCACCACGCTGGCCATGAGCAGCGCCACTTCCTGGGTGAAGCCCTGGCGCAGGCCATAGACCGGCAGCAGCGTCAGCATCATGGCCTCGAACGCGGCGAACAGGACCACCGCCCAGGCGATGGTGGGCAGACGCGAGCAGAAGGCCCACAGGCCCCGGCCTGACGCGCTATGGGCATCGACGCTGGGGGCCCCGGTACGCCCCAGGAGCAGCAGGGAACCACCGATCAGCAAGCCGGTCCCGGTCCAGAAGCCCAGATCGTTGTCAGCTCCGAGCGCGGACAGCAGCAAAGGCCCGCAGAGCTGGCTCAAGGCATAGCCGGTGCCGTAGAGCGCCACCAGGCGCCCACGCCATTGCTCCACCGCCAACTGGTTGATCCAGCTTTCGCCGAGGATGAACACCACGGTCAGGGCAACACCGATCAGAAGGCGCAGCATCAGCCACACCGGGTAGGCCTGCACCAGCGCCAGCGCGGCCACCGAAACGGCGCCAACGAGGAAGCAGAGCTGCATCAGGGTAGTGGTGCCGAATCGCGCGGCCAGGCGTCCGGCGATCACGGCACCCAGCAGCACACCCGCCGCCGGCGTGGCGGCCATGACACCAATGGCGAAGCTGCCATAGCCCCAGCTTTCCAGCCGCAGCGACACCAGGGGCATGGTCACCCCCAGCGCCAGGCCAATGCTGATGACCGCGCCGCAAACCGCGAAGTAGGTTCCCCAACGCATCGCCGTCGTCCTCCCTTTCCCTGTGGGGCAAAGCAAAAAAGGCCGGGTATCCCGAAGGAAAACCCGGCCGCAGGCGTGGCTCGTAGAGCCGGCCCCCCGCGATTCGGGGGGCGGACCTCAATGTGGAATCAGAGCTTGATCCAGGTGGCTTTCAGCTCGGTGTACTTGTCGAACGCGTGCAGCGACTTGTCGCGACCGTTGCCCGACTGCTTGAAGCCACCGAAGGGCGCGGTCATGTCGCCGCCGTCGTACTGGTTGATCCAGACGCTGCCGGCGCGCAGGGCCTTGCCCACCAGATGGGCACGGGACAGGTTGCTGGTCCACACCGCCGCGGCCAGGCCGTAGACGGTGTCGTTGGCGATGGCGACCGCCTCGTCCTCGGTGTCGAAGCCGATTACCGAGAGCACCGGGCCGAAGATCTCCTCCTTGGCGATGCGCATGGCGTTGTTCACGCCGTCGAAGATGGTCGGCTCGACGTAGGTGCCGCCGGTCTCCTCCAGCACGCGCTTGCCGCCGGCGACCAGCTTGGCGCCGTCGTCATGGCCAGCCTGGATGTAGGACAGCACGTTGTTCATCTGGGTGGTGTCCACCAGGGCGCCCACATTGGTGGCCGGGTCCAGCGGGTTTCCCGGCTTCCAGGCCTTGATGGCCTCGACCACCATGGGCACGAACCGCTCCTTGATGCTGTTCTCCACCAGCAGGCGCGAGCCGGCGGTGCAGACTTCGCCCTGGTTGAAGGCGATGGCGCCAGCGGCGGCTTCGGCGGCGGCCTTGAGGTCGGGCGCGTCGGCGAAGACGATGTTCGGGCTCTTGCCACCGGCTTCCAGCCAGACGCGCTTCATGTTGGATTCGCCGGCGTAGATCATCAGTTGCTTGGCGATCTTGGTGGAGCCGGTGAACACCAGGGTGTCCACGTCCATGTGCAGGGCCAGGGCCTTGCCCACGGTGTGGCCGAAGCCCGGCAGCACGTTGAGCACGCCCGCCGGGATGCCGGCTTCGATGGCCAGCTGGGCCAGGCGGATGGCGGTCAGCGGCGACTTCTCGGAGGGCTTGAGGACTACCGAGTTGCCGGTGGACAGCGCCGGGCCGAGTTTCCAGCAGGTCATCAGCAGCGGGAAGTTCCAGGGCACGATGGCAGCGACCACGCCCACCGGCTCGCGAGTCACCAGGCCCAGCTCGTTGTGCGGGGTGGCAGCGACTTCGTCGTAGATCTTGTCGATGGCTTCGCCGCTCCAGCGGATGGCACGGGAAGCGGAAGGCACGTCAACGCTCAGGGAGTCGCTGATGGGCTTGCCCATGTCGAGGGTTTCCAGCAGGGCCAGCTCCTCGGCGTGGGCGTCGATCAGGTCGGCGAAACGGATCATCACCGCCTTGCGCTTGACCGGGGCCAGGCGCGACCAGACGCCGGACTCGAAGGTGGCGCGGGCATCCTTCACCGCCAGCTCGGCGTCAGCCAGATCGCAACTGGCGACCTTGCCCAGCACGCGGCCGTCGATGGGACTGACGCAATCGAAGGTCTCACCGGAGACGGCGGAGGTGTACTCGCCGTGGACGAAAGCGCGGGTCTCGATCTGGATGGACTTGGCGCGCTGTTCCCAATCTGCTCGGGTCAGGGTGGTCATGGAGCTTTCCTCTTATTAGAAGAGTGCCGCCAGCTCAGGGCATGCACTGTCAAAAATTCTGCAAGGCCGACCTGCGAATGGCCATCCTGGCAACCCTAAACCAGAGCGACCAGCCTTTTCAATATATTTTACAGAAGAGCAGCAAACACCCTTGCCTTGTTCAATTTATCAAACATAGACTGCCGCCAGAACAATACAACGACCCACCTTGCCTTCTCCGGTGCCAACAATGACGAACGCCACCCTCGCTCAACCGGGCAGAATATCCAACAGCCTGGACGAATTCTGGATGCCTTTCACCGCCAACCGCCAGTTCAAGGCCAATCCGCGGCTGCTGGAAAGCGCGGAAGGGATGTACTTCCGAAGCAGCGACGGTCGCCAGGTCCTGGATGGCACGGCCGGCCTCTGGTGCTGCAACGCCGGCCATGGTCGCCGCGAGATCACCGAGGCGGTGAGCCGGCAGATCGCCCGCCTGGACTTTGCCCCCACCTTCCAGATGGGCCACCCGCTGCCCTTCGAGTTGGCCGAACGCCTGGCGGACATCGCCCCCGTGGGCCTGAACCGGGTGTTCTTCACCAACTCCGGCTCGGAATCGGCGGACACCGCCCTGAAGATCGCCCTGGCCTACCAGCGCGCCATCGGCCAGGGCACCCGCACCCGCCTGATCGGCCGCGAGCTGGGCTACCACGGCGTCGGTTTCGGCGGCATCTCGGTGGGCGGCATGGTCAACAACCGCAAAGCCTTCCCCGCCCTGCTGCCCGGCGTGGACCACCTGCCCCATACCCTGGACATCGCCCGCAACGCCTTCAGCCGCGGCCTGCCGGAGTTCGGCATCGAGAAGGCCGATGAGCTGGAGCGCCTGGTCACCCTGCATGGCGCCGAGAACATCGCCGCCGTGATCGTCGAACCCATGTCCGGTTCCGCCGGGGTGATCCTGCCGCCGGTGGGCTACCTGCAACGCCTGCGGGAGATCACCCGCAAGCACGGCATCCTGCTGATCTTCGACGAGGTCATCACCGGCTTCGGCCGCGTCGGCAAGGCCTTCGCCGCGCAGCGCTGGGGCGTCACCCCGGACATCATCACCTGTGCCAAGGGCCTGACCAACGGCGCCATTCCCATGGGTGCGGTGTTCGTCGCCGACGATATCCACCAGGCCTTCATGCAGGGCCCGGACAGCGCCATCGAGTTCTTCCACGGCTATACCTATTCCGGCCACCCCGTGGCTTGCGCCGCCGCCCTGGCGACCCTGGACATCTACCAGGGCGAACGCCTGTTCGAGCGCACCCTCGAACTGGAGGCCTACTGGCAGGACGCCCTGCTCGGCCTGCGCGACCTGCCCAACGTCGTCGACATCCGCGCCGTGGGGCTGGTAGGCGGCGTGCAACTGGCCCCCAGCGCCGAGGGCGTGGGCAAACGGGGCTTCCAGGTATTCGAGCAATGTTTCCACGACGGCCTGATGGTGCGCGTGACCGGCGATACCATCGCCATGTCACCGCCGCTGATCGTGGAGAAGGAACAGATCGACACTCTCGTCGGCACGCTCGCCGACTCCATCCGCAAGGCCGCCTGAACAGGGACAGCACCATGAACATTCAGCAGATCGTCGACTTCGCCCAGGCCACCACCGCCCCGGAGCACTACCGCCCGGCACCGGAGAAGATCCTCAAGGGGGATCCGGAGCAGAGCGTCCGCAACCACTACGGCAGCCCCTGCGGGCAATTCAACGTGGGGATCTGGGAGGGCGCGGTGGGCCACTGGACCGTGAGCTACACCGAGCATGAGTACTGCGAGATCCTCCAGGGCGTCTCCGTGATCCGCGACGCCGAAGGCAACGCCAAGACCGTGCGCGCCGGCGACCGCTTCGTGATCCCAGCCGGTTTTTCGGGCACCTGGGAAGTGCTGGAGCCCTGCCGCAAGGTCTATGTGATTTTCGAGCAGGCCAGCCACTGAGCCCGCTCCCACCCGATGCTTGTCACCTTCAGCCCGCCTCGCGCGGGCTTTTTTACGCCCCCGGGGTCCTGCCGGGCAAAACGCAGCCATGAAAAAGCCCGCTCTAGGCGGGCTTCTTCCAAGGGCCGGATCAATTACTTGATCTTGGCTTCCTTGTAGATCACGTGCTTGCGCACGACAGGATCGAACTTCTTGATCTCGATCTTGTCGGGGGTGGTGCGCTTGTTCTTGTCGGTGGTGTAGAAGTGGCCGGTACCGGCGCTGGACACCAGACGGATCAGTTCACGCATGATGGGCTCCTTAAACCTTTTCGCCGCGGGCGCGCAGTTCGGACAGAACTGCGTCGATGCCGCGCTTGTCGATGATACGCATGCCCTTGGCGGAAACGCGCAGACGCACGAAGCGCTTCTCGGACTCGACCCAGAAGCGATGGTGCTGCAGGTTCGGCAGGAAACGACGACGGGTTTTGTTGTTTGCGTGGGAAATGTTGTTCCCGGTAACCGGACCCTTACCGGTTACTTGACAGACTCTCGACATGCCTCAGCCCTCTAAACCACATGCCCAACCCGGCATGGGTTGGCCGCTTGAACTCTCACATTGTGGGCGCTTGGCGCCCGTCTCGTCAGGGTCTTACCGGCCGCAAATTGACTGCGAAATACCGGCCCCCCAGAAAAGAGCGCTGCTTTATATCAGAAAGCCCCTAGTGCAGCAAGGGCCGCAGCGTTTTACCCACAGCCCCCGAAGGCCCCGCGACAGGCCGCTGCGGCTGGCCCCTGCGCTTCCGGGCGAGGTGACCGCTCGTCGCCAACCGCGCATTGTTCAGCACCCGGGGTTGGACTAGGGTAAGGCCTTCCGCCCATCACGGGTACCGCTTCCCTTGCAAAGGATGACCGCCATGCGTCTCGCCGCCCTGTCGCTGCTATTCGCCCCGCTGCTTGCCCAGGCCGCCACGTTGAGCGTCTGCACCGAAGCCAGCCCCGAAGGATTCGACGTGGTGCAGTACAACTCCCTGACGACCACCAACGCCTCGGCCGATGTGCTGATGGACCGACTGGTGGAGTTCGACGCCCGACAAGGCCGCCTGGTCTCCGGGCTGGCGGAACGCTGGGAGGTGTCCGACGACGGCCTCACCTATACCTTCCACCTGCGCCAGGGCGTGGCCTTCCACAGCACCGACTGGTTCAAGCCCAGCCGTGCCCTCGAGGCCGACGACGTGGTCTTCAGTTTTCGACGCATGCTGGATGCCAGCCACCCCTGGCACAAGGTCGCCCAGAGCGGCTTCCCCCATGCCCAATCGATGCAACTGCCCAGCCTGATCAAATCCGTCGACGCCCCCGACGCCCATCAGGTGCGCTTCACCCTGAACACACCCGATGCCACCTTCCTGGCCACCCTCAGCATGGGCTTCGCCTCCATCTACTCGGCCGAGTACGCCGACCAGCTGATGAAGGCCGGCACCCCCGAACGACTGAACGCCCAGCCCGTGGGTACCGGCCCCTTCGTCTTCCGTCGCTTCCAGAAGGACGCAGCGGTGCGCTACGCCGCCAACCCCGACTACTTCGGCGGCAAACCGGCGGTGGACGGCCTGGTCTTCGCCATCACCCCCGATGCCAATGTGCGCCTGCAGAAACTGCGTCGGGGGGAATGCCAGATCGCCCTGTCGCCCAAGCCCCTGGACGTGCAATCCGTGGCCGGCGACAAGACCCTCAAGGTCTCCGAGACCCCGGCGTTCATGACCGCCTTCGTCGGCATCAACAGCCAGCACCCGCCCCTGGACAAGCCGCAGGTTCGCCAGGCCATCAACCTGGCCTTCGACAAGAACAGCTACCTGAAGGCCGTGTTCGAAGGCAGCGCCACGGCCGCCGACGGCCCCTACCCGCCCACCACCTGGAGCTATGCCAAGGATCTGCCGGCCTATCCCCACGACCCGCAGAAAGCCAAGGCGCTGCTGGCCGAAGCCGGCCTGCCGGAAGGATTCAAGACCAGGATCTGGACCCGCCCCACCGGCAGCCTGCTCAACCCCAACCCAAGCCTGGGTGCGCAGCTGCTGCAGGCGGACCTGGCCAGGGTGGGCATCCAGGCGGACATCCGCGTGATCGAATGGGGCGAGCTGATCCGCCGCGCCAAGGCTGGCGAGCACGACCTGCTGTTCATGGGCTGGGCCGGCGACAACGGCGACCCGGACAACTTCCTCACCCCGCAGTTCTCCTGCGCCTCGGTGCAGTCCGGCCTCAACTTCGCGCGCTACTGCGATGCGGACCTGGACAGGTTGATCAGCGACGGCAAGAGCCATACCGACCTGTCCCGGCGCACGGCCCTCTACGAGAAGGCCCAGCGCATCATCCGCGAACAGGCCCTCTGGCTGCCGCTGGCCCATCCCACCGCCTTCGCCCTGACCCGGGCCAATGTCGAGGGTTACCAGGCCAACCCCTTCGGTCGCCAGGACTTCTCCAGGGTCAGGCTCGACTAGACCCAGCCGTACTCGGCCATGGACAGCGGCTCGCCATCGCCGACGATGAAGTGGTCCAGCACGCGCACGTCGATCAGCGCCAGCGCCTCCTTGAGGCGCTGGGTCAGCTGGCGGTCAGCGGCACTGGGCTCGGCCACCCCCGAAGGGTGGTTGTGGCTGAGGATGAGGGCGGCGGCATTGTGGGCCAGCGCGCGCTTGACCACCTGCCGGGGATACACGCTGGCGCCGTCGATGGTGCCCTGGAAGAGCACCTCGAAGGCCAGGACCCGATGCCGGGCGTCGAGGAACAGACAGGCGAACTGTTCGTGGGGCGCATGGCGCAGCTGGGCCTTGAGGTAATCCCGCACCGCCTGCGGACTCTCCAGCGCCGACTCGCGGCGCAGGTCCTCCGCCAGGTGGCGCCGTCCCATCTCCAGCACCGCCTGCAGCTGGGCGTACTTGGCAGGCCCCAACCCCAGGTGCCGGCAGAACTCATGGAACTCAGCCCCGAGCAGGGCCCGAAGGCCGCCGAAATCGGCCAGCAGATGGCGCGCCAGGTCGACCGCACTGCGGCCAGCCACCCCGGTGCGCAGAAAAATGGCGAGGAGCTCGGCGTCTGAAAGGGCCGTCGCACCCAGTTCGAGGAGTTTCTCCCGCGGCCGTTCCGCCGCAGGCCAATCGCGAATGCTCATGACACCTCCGTGGTTGAGCGGCGCCGCTGTTCCAGTGCGGTCGCTGTGCTATCTTAACCCACCTTTTTTGCGCGGCGATCGGCCTGGGGAGGCGCCTTCGCCGCAGCGCATCCTCAACCTCATAAAAGGCAGGCCTATGCAGCGGCTCTATCGGAAACGCATCCTCCTGGGCGTGGGCGGCGGCATCGCTGCCTACAAGAGCGCTGAACTGGTTCGCCGGCTGCGCGACCAGGGCGCCGAGGTCCGCGTGGTGATGACCCAGGGCGGCCGTGAGTTCATCACCCCGCTGACGCTCCAGGCCCTTTCCGGGCACCCCGTCCACCTCGACCTGCTGGACACGGCCGCCGAAGCGGCCATGGGGCATATCGAACTGGCCCGCTGGGCCGACCTGGTGCTGATCGCGCCGGCCACCGCCGACCTGATGGCCCGCCTCGCCCAAGGCGTCGCCGATGACCTGCTGACCACCCTGGTGCTGGCCACCGACGCCCCCGTGGCGCTCGCCCCGGCGATGAACCAGGCCATGTGGCGCGACCCCGCCACCCAGGCCAACCTGGACCTGCTGGTCCGTCGCGGGCTGCGCCTCTTCGGTCCCGCCGCCGGCAGCCAGGCCTGCGGCGATGTCGGCCTCGGCCGCATGCTGGAAGCCGAGGAACTCGCCCAGCGCGCCGCCGACTGCTTCGAACACCGCGCACTCACGGGCCGTCACGTGCTGATCACCGCCGGCCCGACCCAGGAAAACATCGACCCGGTGCGCTACATCACCAACCACAGCTCCGGAAAGATGGGCTTCGCCCTGGCCGAAGCCGCTGTGGAAGCCGGCGCCAAGGTCACCCTGATCACCGGCCCGGTGCACCTGCCCACCCCGGACCGGGTCAACCGCATCGACGTGGTCAGCGCCCGCGACATGCTCGCCGCCTGTGAAGTGGCGATGCCCTGCGACCTCCTGATCGCCGCCGCCGCCGTGGCCGACTACCGTCCGGAGGTGGTGGCCCAGCACAAGATGAAGAAAGACCCGACCAGCGGCGAAGGCCTGCTGCTGCAGTTGGTGCGCAACCCCGATATCCTCGCGACCCTCGCCGGCCGGCCCGACCGCCCCTTCAGCGTGGGCTTCGCCGCGGAGACGGAGAATCTCCTCGAGTACGCCTCGCGCAAACTCCGCGACAAGAACCTCGACCTGATCGTCGCCAATGACGTGGCCAACCCCACGATCGGCTTCAACAGCGAAGAGAATGCCATCACCGTCATCGACCGCGACCTGGCCCAGACCAGCTTCGCTCAGACCAGCAAAGGCAAGATCGCCCGCCAGCTGGTTGCCTTCATCGCCGACCGCCTCAACCAGGCCTGAGACCTCATGCACTCACTGCAAGCCAAGATCCTCGATCCCCGCATCGGCAGCGAATTCCCGCTGCCGCAATACGCCACTCCGGGCTCCGCCGGCCTCGACCTGCGCGCCATGCTCAAGGAGGAAGTCGTCCTCGAGCCAGGCCAGACCCTGCTCATCCCCACCGGCCTCTCGATCCACATCGCCGACCCGGGCCTGGCCGCCCTGGTGCTGCCGCGCTCGGGCCTGGGCCACAAGCATGGCGTGGTGCTGGGCAACCTGGTCGGCCTGATCGACTCCGACTACCAGGGCGAACTCATGGTGTCCTGCTGGAACCGTGGCCAGACCGCCTTCCGCATCACGGTCGGCGAGCGCATCGCCCAACTGGTGCTGGTGCCCGTGGTCCAGGCGCATTTCGAACTGGTCGACGAATTCCACGAAAGCCAGCGCGGCGCCGGCGGATTCGGCCACACCGGCAGCCAGTGACCGCCTAGTATCAGGACGAACACGCCGAGGAGACGTTCAGTGAAACTCTTCAAGCGCCGCAGCAAGGACGCCGCCCCATCAGGATCGCCCCGACCCAATGGCGAGGCCCAGCCGACCCGCAAGGGTTCGGATGACCTGCTTCCCGGCGCCCTGGCCGCCCTGGCCGGCATCGCCGCCGCCGGCGCACTGCTCTGGTTCGGCCTGCTCGGCCCCGCCGAGCAGGCCCGCGTGGAACAACTCGGCCAGGCGTGGGGCAGCAGCCAGGCCGCCGCCCTGCGCCAGAGCCTTGCCCTGATCCAGGCCGACACCGTCGCCGCCGCCCACGACCCCGCCCTGATCGAAGCGCTGGACACTGGCGACGCCACACGCATCGCCACCGCCGAGCGCGGTCTGGTCTATCGCGACGGCGTGGTGGATGCCCACCTCAACCTGGTCGGCCAGGCCCAGCAGAACACCCAGCGCACGGCCCCGATGAACTTCGCCGCACTGGACCTGTTACAGCGCCTGGAAGGCGGCCAGCAGCCGGCTCCGGAAGCCTACAAGGTCGGCCAGCGCTGGCTGATCTACAGCGCGGCGCCCTTGCGCCCGAACGACCAGAGCCCCACCCGGGGCACACTGCTGCTGGTGTTCGACCTGGAGCGCCTGCTGCGCAGCCTGCCGCCCGCTTCCGCGGATATCGGCCTGCTGCAGTTGAACCAGCAATTCACCAACGCCCCGGTCCAGGTCCTGGCCCAACGTGGCCAGGCCGGTAGCGCCGCGCCCCTGTCCCTGGACAGCGGCAACCCGAACTGGACGCTCAGTTTCACACCCGGCCCGGCCTTGACCCGTCCAGCCTTTCAGCCCCTGCTGCTGGCCCTGGCCGCCCTGCTCGCCCTCGCCGGCGCGGTGCTCGGCCTGAAGCTCAGCCAGGGCGCCCTGCAACGCAAGCTGCGGGACGACGCCGAGCAGCTCAACCAACTGTTGCAAGAACTCTCGAACGGCAGGAGCGTCAAAGCCTTCAGTCTGCGCCTGCCGGCGCTGGACAGCCTGGCCCAGGCGCTGACGCGCCAGGGCCGACGCAAACCCGAGCCGGCGCCTGACCTCGGCCTGGCCCAGGTGGCGAACGGCAACCCGGTTGCCGAAGCCCCCAAACGCCAGAGCGAACTGGCCGACCCGCTTTTCCAAGATACCGACATTCTCGATATCGACATCCTCGACGAAGACCAGGACCTCCTGGGATTGGAGCAAGCCCCCGCCATGACCAGCATCGAACAGATCACCCCGCCCGCCCTGCCCGCCAGCATCTTCCGTGCCTACGACATCCGTGGCGTGGTCGGCGACACCCTCACCGCCGAAACCGCCTACTGGGTGGGTCGCGCCATCGGCTCCGAGAGCCTGGCCCGCGGCGAGTCCTGCGTGTCCGTCGGCCGCGACGGCCGCCTCTCCGGCCCCGAGCTGGTGCAATCCCTGATCCAGGGCCTGATGGACTGCGGCTGCCAGGTCACGGACGTCGGCATGGTGCCCACCCCGGCCCTCTACTACGCCGCCAACGTGCTGGCCGGCAAGTCCGGCGTGATGCTCACCGGCAGCCACAACCCGCCGGACTACAACGGCTTCAAGATCATGGTGGCCGGCGAGACCCTGGCCAACGAACAGATCACGGCCCTGCTCACCCGCATCCAGAACAACGACCTGGCCAGCGGCGTCGGCAGCGTCGAAGCGGTGGACGTACTGGAGCGCTACTTCCGCGAAATCCGCGACGACATCGCCATGGCCAGGCCCATGAAGGTGGTGGTGGACTGCGGCAATGGCGTGGCCGGCGTGATCGCCCCGCAACTGATCGAAGCCCTCGGCTGCACCGTGATTCCGCTCTTCTGCGACGTGGACGGCACCTTCCCCAACCACCACCCGGACCCGGGCAAACCGGAGAACCTGGAGGACCTCATCGCCAAGGTGAAGGAAGAGAAGGCCGACCTGGGCCTGGCCTTCGACGGCGATGGCGACCGCGTCGGCGTGGTGACCAACGAAGGCACCATCATCTATCCCGACCGCCTGCTGATGCTGTTCGCCAAGGACGTCGTGTCCCGCAACCCTGGCGCCGACATCATCTTCGACGTGAAATGCACCCGCCGCCTGACCTCCCTCATCAGCGGCTACGGCGGCCGCCCGGTAATGTGGAAGACCGGCCACTCCCTGATCAAGAAGAAGATGAAGGAAACCGGTGCGCTGCTGGCTGGCGAGATGAGCGGCCACATCTTCTTCAAGGAGCGCTGGTACGGCTTCGACGACGGCATCTACAGCGCCGCCCGCCTCCTGGAAATCCTCAGCCAGGACAAGCGCGACGCCGAACATGTGTTCTCGACCTTCCCCAAGGACGTCTCCACTCCGGAGATCAACATCACCGTCACCGACGAGAGCAAGTTCCGCCTGATCGAGGCCCTGCAACGCCAGGCCAACTGGGGCGAAGCCAATCTCACCACCCTCGATGGCGTGCGTGTGGATTACCCGAAGGGCTGGGGCCTGGTCCGCGCCTCCAACACGACCCCCGTGCTGGTGCTGCGCTTCGAGGCCGACACCGAGGACGAGCTGGAGCGCATCAAGGAAGTGTTCCGCAGCCAGCTGACCCTCGTCGCCCCCGAACTCAACCTGCCGTTCTGATCCGATTCACTGGAGCCCAGCATGACCCTCAGCCTCGACGCTGCTTCCCAAGTCGCCCAGGTCCTGTCCGAAGCGCTGCCCTACATCCGCCGCTTCGTCGGCAAGACCCTGGTGGTCAAGTACGGCGGCAACGCCATGGAAAGCGATGAGCTGAAGGCCAGCTTCGCCCGCGACGTGGTGCTGATGAAGGCCGTCGGCATCAATCCCGTGGTGGTCCACGGCGGCGGCCCGCAGATCGGCGACCTGCTCAAGCGCCTGTCCATCGAAAGCCACTTCGTCGACGGCATGCGCGTCACCGACGCCCAGACCATGGACGTGGTGGAGATGGTCCTTGGCGGCCAGGTGAACAAGGACATCGTCAACCTGATCAACCGCCACGGCGGCAGCGCCATCGGTCTGACCGGCAAGGACGCCGAGCTGATCCGCGCCAAGAAGCTCACCGTCACCCGCCAGACCCCGGAGATGACCCAGCCGGAGATCATCGACATCGGCCATGTGGGCGAAGTCGCCAGCGTCAACACCGACCTGTTGAACATGCTGGTCAAGGGCGACTTCATCCCGGTGATCGCCCCCATCGGCGTCGGCGCCAATGGCGAGTCCTACAACATCAACGCCGACCTGGTGGCCGGCAAGGTGGCCGAGGCGCTGAAGGCCGAGAAGCTGATGCTGCTCACCAACATCGCCGGCCTGATGGACAAGCAGGGCAAGGTGCTCACCGGCCTGTCCACCGAACAGGTGAACGAGCTGATCGCCGACGGCACCATCTACGGCGGCATGCTGCCGAAGATCCGCTGCGCCCTGGATGCCGTGCAGGGTGGCGTCAACGCCGCGCACATCATCGACGGTCGCGTGCCGCACGCCGTGCTGCTGGAGATCTTCACCGACACCGGCGTCGGCACCCTGATCACCAATCGCAAACGCCCCTGAGCGAAGCGTCACCCCAGGCAGGCCGGAGCGATCCGGCCTGTTTCATTTCAAGGAGCCGGAAACATGGCCAAGCTGTCCCGCGACGACTTCCGTTTCTTCCATCCGCTGCGGGTGCGCTGGGCGGAGGTGGATCCCCAGGGGATCGTCTTCAACGGCAACTACCTGACCTACGCCGATGTCGCCATCACCGAATACTTCCGCGCCCTCGAGGTGAGTTATCCCGCCGACCTGCTGAGGGACGGCGGCGACTTCTTCGCCGTGCGGACACTGCTGGAATACCTGGCGCCGGCGCGCTTCGACGACGAGTTGGAGATTGGCGTGCGGGTCGCCCGCCTGGGTGGCGCGAGCATGGGCTTCGAGCTGGGCATCTGGCGCAACGGCGAACAGCTCACCTCGGGCGAGGTGGTCTATGTCCATGCCGATGCCGAGGAGCGCCGGAGCCTGCGCCTGCCGGACTGGCTGCGGGAAAGGGTCCGGAGCTTCGAACGATGCGCTCCGGCGGACTGACGCGGCGCTAGCGTGAGGAGCCGCCCAGCAGCTCGGTGATGCGTGCGCGGTCAGCGGCGTAGCTGGCCCTGACGGCTTCGCGATCCTGCTCGTAGCGGGCGATGTCCGCCTCCAGCCCTTTCTGCTGGTCCCGCAGGTTGTTGATCTGCTCCACCAGGTGGGCCGGCACTTCGCGCCCCGCCCGCTCGCTTTCCGCGGCCTGGCTCTGCAGGTTCGCCTGCTGCGCACGCAGGGACTGCTGGTTGCCCCTGGCCACGCCGATGAGGCTGTCCAGCTCCGCCAGCTTGCGCTCGAGGGCCCGATCCACATCGCTGACGCTGGTGTAGAGCCGCAACAGCTTGGCATCGGAGCTGGCGCGAGCCTTGGCGTCCAGCTGCCGCTGCATCTCCTCGCGGCTGGGCGCCGGCGGCACCACGCGGACGACGCGCCCCTGCTCGTTGAGCACCTCGTAGCCCTTGCCGATGTACTCGGGCGGCACGCCCTGCCGATCCAGCACGGTCACGCCCTTGTCATCGACATAGCGGTACAGCTCCGCCGCACCCGCCAGCGCGGGCAGCAGCAGCCCCAGTGAAAGGCCGAGGCGGAGTGCGGAGGACTTCAGCATGAGCGTTCCCCGGCGCCGTCGGTTCAGATGCCGAAGTTGGCGCGATAGGTTTCGACAGCGGGCAGGTGCTTCTTCAGCTCGGCATCGCCCGCCAGGTACTCCAGCACCTGCTCCAGGGACACGATGCTGACCACGGGCATGCCGAAATCGCGCTCCACCTCCTGGATCGCCGACAGCTCGCCCTGGCCCCGCTCCTGGCGGTTCAGGGCGATGAGCACGCCGGCCGCCTGGGCATTCTGCGCCTGGATGATCTGCATCACCTCGCGAATCGCGGTACCGGCGGTGATCACGTCATCGATGATCAGCACGCGCCCGGCCAGCGGCGCGCCCACCAGGGTGCCGCCCTCGCCGTGGTCCTTGGCTTCCTTGCGGTTGAAGCACCAGGGAATGTCGATCTGGTGATGTTCGGCCAGAGCCACTGCAGTGGCGGCGGCCAGCGGAATGCCCTTGTAGGCCGGGCCGAACAGCACATCGAAAGCAATGCCGCTATCGACCACGGCGGCCGCATAGAACCGCCCCAGCTGGGCGAGCGCCAGACCGCTGTTGAACAGGCCGGCGTTGAAGAAATAGGGGCTGGTGCGCCCGGACTTGAGAGTGAATTCACCGAAGCGGAGAACCCCGCGCTCGATGGCAAAACGAATGAAATCGCGCTGGTACGCCTGCATGAATAGCCTCGGACGGCACGGATTTAGCTAATTAGAGAGAGCTCGGGTATCATACACGCACGTGTTTTTGGGGGCCATTTATGCGGATCATCAGTGTGAACGTGAATGGTATTCAAGCCGCCGCCGAACGAGGTCTCCTCAGTTGGCTGCAGGCTCAGAATGCCGACGTGATCTGCCTGCAAGACACACGTGCCTCAGCCTTCGAACTGGACGACCCTGCCTTCCAACTGGATGGTTATTTCCTCTACGCCGGCGATGCCGAAGTACCCTCCCAAGGTGGAGTGGCGCTCTATTCGCGGTTGCAGCCCAAGGCGGTGATCTGGGGACTCGGCTTCGAGTCCTGCGATAGGTACGGACGTTACCTGCAGGCGGATTTCGACAAAGTGAGCATCGCCACCCTGCTGCTGCCTTCCGGGCAAGGCGGGGACGAGAACCTGAACCACAAGTTCAAGTTCATGGACGATCTCGCCCATTATCTGAACAAGCAGCGCCGCAAGCGCCGCGAGTACATCTACTGCGGCTCGCTCTACGTCGCCCATCAGAAGCTGGATGTGAAGAACTGGCGCGACTGCCAGCAACTCCCCGGATTCCTGGCGCCGGAGCGTGCCTGGATGGACGAAGTGTTCGGCAACATGGGCTATGTGGATGCATTGCGCGAAGTCAGCCGCGAAGGCGACCAGTTCAGCTGGTGGCCGGACAGCGAGCAGGCCGAGATGCTCAACCTCGGCTGGCGCTTCGACTACCAGGTACTCACGCCCGGCCTGCGCCGCTTCGTGCGCAGCGCACGCCTGCCGCGCCAGCCGCGCTTCTCCCAGCATGCGCCGCTGATCGTGGACTACGACTGGTTGCTGAGCGTTTGATAGCTGAGCCTGTCCTTCAGGCGGAAAAAAGCCGGCGTCATAGCCGGCTTTTTCTTGCCTTCGTCTCGCGCTACTTCACCAGCCGCCAGCAGAAGGGATAGCGATAGGCCTGCCCTTCGTTGGCCTTGATCCCGGCGATGATGGTGAGCACCAGCGCACCGATACTCACGAGCCCCAGCAAGGGGAAGCCGATCACCACCAGCATCAGCAGGAAGCAGAGCACCACCGCCAGCGCCACGCTGATCTGGAAGTTCAGCGCTTCCTTGCCCTGGGCATCGACGAAGGGGTCCATGTCCTTCTTGATCTGCCAGACGATCAGGGGCCCGAGCAGGTTGCCGAAGGGAAATACCAGTCCGAGGAAGGCGGCGAAGTGGCAGAACATCGCCCATTGCCGCGCTTCCCGGCTCGGCTCGCGGTATTCGACAGGTTCGTCCATTTCCACCTCCGCTCGATTCGTGGGGTCAGTCCGCCAGGGCGGCGCGCTGCAGCTCAAACAGCTCGTTCAGTCCCTGGCGCGCCAGCTCCAGCATGGCCGTCAGTTCTTCCGGCTGGAAGGGCTCGCCCTCGGCGGTGCCCTGGACTTCGATGAAGCCGCCGGCCTCGGTCATGACCACGTTCAGGTCCGTCTCGGCGGCGGAGTCCTCCAGGTAGTCCAGATCCAGCACCGGCACGCCCTGATAGATACCCACGGACACCGCGGCCACCATCTGCTTCAGCGGCTCGCCCTTGAGCGCACCACGCTTCTTCAGCACCTTCAGCGCATCCACCAGGGCCACCATGGCACCGGTGATGGACGCCGTACGGGTACCACCGTCGGCCTGGATCACGTCGCAATCCAGGTAGACGGTGTTCTCGCCCAGCTTGCTCATGTCCAGCGCAGCGCGCAGGGAGCGACCGATCAGGCGCTGGATCTCCAGGGTGCGACCACCCTGTTTGCCACGGCTGGCCTCGCGCTGGTTACGCTCGCCGGTGGCGCGGGGCAGCATGCCGTATTCGGCGGTCAGCCAACCCTGGCCCTGACCCTTGAGGAAGCGCGGGACGCCCGCCTCGACGCTGGCCGTACAGATCACCTTGGTATCCCCGAACTCGACCAGCACGGAGCCTTCGGCGTGCTTGGTGTAATTGCGGGTGATGCGGATCGGACGCAGCTGATCGGCCGCGCGGCCACTGGGACGTTTCATGGGGCTTACCTGTTCGGGAGAAATCTGCCGGCCATTATAGAGGCCACCGGCCAAGGGCGACATCGCCGCGTTGGGAGCCTCGGGTCGGCTGGGCTACAATCGCCTCCTTTGATCGCCGAAACCGAGAGGAAAACCCATGGTGCACAGCATGACCGCCTTCGCCCGCGTGGAGCGGGCCGGCCCCTACGGCACCCTGAGTTGGGAACTGCGCTCGGTCAACCACCGCTACCTGGAACCGCACCTGCGCCTGCCTGACGCCTTCCGCGATCTCGAAGGCCCGGTGCGCGACGCCCTGCGCCAGGGCCTGTCCCGAGGCAAGGTGGAGATCACCCTGCGCCTGGCCGAGGAAACCGCCGGCAAACCCTTGCAGGTGGATCGCGAACGAGCCGCGCAACTGATCGAGGCCGCCGAAGCCGTCGCCGCCCTGATCCGCCAGCCGGCACCGCTCAATCCCCTGGAAGTGCTCGCATGGCCGGGCGTGCTGGTGGCCGACGCCGCCGATCCCCAGGCCCTCAACGCCGCGGCACTGGGAGCCTTCACCGAAGCCCTGGAAGAGCTCAAGAAGGGCCGCGGGCGTGAAGGCACCGAGTTGGCGCGCCTCCTCAACGAGCGCCTGGACGCCATGCAGGAAGAAGTCACCGCCCTGCGCGCGCTGGTCCCGCAGATGCTCGCCGCCCAGCGCCAGAAGGTCCTCGACCGCTTTGGCGAGATGAAGACCGAACTGGACCCCCAACGCCTGGAACAGGAAATGGTCCTGCTGGCGCAGAAGAGCGACGTGGCGGAAGAACTGGACCGTCTCGGCACCCACATCGGTGAAGTGCGCCGCGTGCTCAAGGCGGGCGGCGCCGCTGGTCGCCGCCTGGACTTCCTGATGCAGGAGCTGAATCGCGAGGCCAACACCCTGGGCTCCAAGGCCTTCGACCCGCGCAGCACCCAGGCCGCCGTCAATCTAAAGGTCCTGATCGAGCAGATGCGCGAGCAGGTCCAGAACATCGAGTAAGAGATCACCTCCATGACCGCCACCCCCGGCACCCTGTACATCGTTTCCGCCCCCTCCGGCGCCGGCAAGACCAGCCTGGTCAAGGCGCTGATCGACGCCGAGCCGAACATCCGCGTCTCCGTTTCCCACACCACCCGTGGCATGCGCCCGGGCGAGGTGGACAGCGTCAACTACCACTTCGTGAGCCGCGAGAAGTTCGTCCAGATGCTCGAGCACGGCGACTTCCTGGAGCACGCCGAAGTCTTCGGCAACCTCTACGGCACCTCCCAGAGCTGGGTGCTGCAGACCCTCGCCGAAGGCCATGACCTGATCCTCGAGATCGACTGGCAGGGCGCCCAACAGGTCCGTCACCTGATGCCCCAGGCCAGGTCCATCTTCATCCTGCCGCCGAGCCAGGATGCGTTGCGCCAGCGCCTGGACAACCGGGGCCAGGACAGCGCGGACGTCATCGAGCAGCGCATGCGCGAAGCCGTCAGCGAGATGAGCCACTACGTCGAGTACGACTACCTGGTGATCAACGACGACTTCGCCACCGCCCTGGACGACCTCAAGGCCATCTTCCGCGCCAACCAGCTGCGCCACGACGCCCAGCAGGTTCGTCATGGCATCCTGCTGGCTCAGCTGCTGGCCTGATAAGGACCGCTTCCATCACCGCCATCGCTGGCGATCGGGGCCACCTTGGCCCAGACTTCGTCAAGGGAAGCGTCGAGCAATCGGCGCTTCCCTAATTGGTGGCGATTTTTTAGACTATCCAGTCCGCTCGCCCGATCGGGCACAGCATCCGTCATTACATTTCGTGCTACGAGGAACACCATGGCCCGCGTTACCGTTGAAGACTGCCTGGACAACGTCGATAACCGCTTCGAGCTGGTCATGCTCGCCACCAAGCGTTCCCGTCAGCTGGCCACCGGCGGCAAGGAGCCGAAGGTAGCCTGGGAAAACGACAAGCCGACCGTAGTCGCCCTGCGCGAAATCGCTGCCGGTCTGGTCGACTACGATGTGGTCGCCCAGGAAGACATCGTTGAAGAAGAGCCGCTGTTCGCCGCATTCGAGGAAGAGGCCAACGAGGCCCTCTGAGTCCATGCCTGGTCGACGTCGAACGGCGCAGGGTAACCAAGGCCGGCAAGGAGACAGATCTTGCCGAGCATAGACGTCCTCGCCGATCGACTTTCGTCCTACCTCAGCGCCGACCAGGTCAACCTGGTGCGCCGAGCCTATTTCTACGCCGAGCAGGCCCATGACGGGCAGCGCCGCCGCAGTGGCGAAGCCTACGTCACCCACCCGCTCGCCGTCGCCAACATCCTCGCCGACATGCACATGGACCATCAGAGCCTGATGGCCGCCATGCTGCACGACGTGATCGAGGACACCGGCATCGCCAAGGAAGCCTTGAGCGCCCAGTTCGGCGAGACCGTCGCCGAACTGGTGGACGGGGTCAGCAAGCTGACCCAGATGAACTTCGAGTCCAAGGCCGAGGCCCAGGCGGAAAACTTCCAGAAGATGGCCATGGCCATGGCCCGCGACATCCGCGTGATCCTGGTCAAGCTGGCCGACCGCCTGCACAACATGCGCACCCTGGAAGTGCTTTCCGGCGAAAAACGCCGACGCATCGCCAAGGAAACCCTGGAAATCTACGCCCCCATCGCCAATCGGCTGGGCATGCACAGCATGCGCGTGGAGTTCGAGGACCTGGGCTTCAAGGCCATGCACCCCATGCGCTCCGAGCGCATCCGCGCCGCGGTCCGGCGCGCACGGGGCAACCGCAAGGAAATCGTCGCCAAGATCGAGGAATCGCTGACCAACTGCCTGCGCCGGGAAGGCATGGAAGGCGAGGTCATCGGCCGCGAGAAGCACCTCTTCAGCATCTACAAGAAGATGCGCGGCAAGCGCCGGGCGTTCAACGAGATCATGGACGTCTACGCCTTCCGCATCATCGTCGACAAGGTGGACACCTGCTACCGCGTGCTCGGCGCCGTACACAACCTGTACAAGCCGCTGCCCGGCCGCTTCAAGGACTACATCGCGATTCCCAAGGCCAACGGCTACCAGTCCTTGCACACCACGCTGTTCGGCATGCACGGCGTGCCCATCGAAATCCAGATCCGCACCCGCGAGATGGAAGAGATGGCCAACAACGGCATCGCCGCACACTGGCTGTACAAGTCCTCCGAAGACGACCAGCCCAAGGGCAACCACGCCCGCGCCCGCCAATGGGTCAAGGGCGTACTGGAGTTGCAGCAGCGCGCCGGCAATTCCCTTGAATTCATCGAGAGCGTGAAGATCGACCTCTTCCCGGACGAGGTCTACATCTTCACGCCCAAGGGCCGGATCATGGAGCTGCCCAAAGGCTCCACGGCCGTCGACTTCGCCTACGCGGTGCACACCGACGTCGGCAACAGCTGCATCGCCTGCCGCATCAACCGCCGCCTGGCACCGCTGTCCGAACCGCTGCAGAGCGGCGAGACCGTGGAGATCGTCACTGCGCCGGGCGCCCGGCCTAACCCGGCCTGGCTCAACTTCGTGGTCACCGGCAAGGCCCGCACCCACATCCGCCACGCCCTCAAGCAGCAACGCCGATCCGAGTCCATCAGCCTGGGCGAGCGCCTGCTGAACAAGGCCCTGGCCGGCTTCGAAAGCCACCTGGACAAGATCAGCCCCGAGCGCATCCAGGCGGTCCTGGCCGAATACCGCCAGGACGTGATCGAAGACCTGCTGGAAGACATCGGCCTCGGCAACCGCATGGCCTATGTGGTGGCCCGCCGCCTCCTGGCCAGCGACGGCGAGCAGTTGCCCAGCCCCGAAGGCCCCCTGGCGATCCGCGGCACCGAAGGCCTGGTGCTCAGCTACGCCAAGTGCTGCACGCCGATCCCGGGCGACCCCATCGTCGGCCACCTGTCGGCGGGCAAGGGCATGGTGGTGCACCTGGAGAACTGCCGGAACATCAGCGAGATCCGCCACAACCCGGAAAAATGCATCCAGCTTTCCTGGGCCAAGGACGTCACCGGCGAGTTCAACGTCGAACTCCGCGTCGAACTGGAGCACCAGCGCGGCCTGATCGCCCTGCTGGCCAGCAGCGTCAACGCCGCCGACGGCAACATCGAAAAGATCAGCATGGACGAACGCGATGGCCGCATCAGCGTGGTCCAACTGGTGGTCAGCGTGCATGACCGCGTGCACCTGGCCCGAGTGATCAAGAAGCTGCGCGCCCTGAAGGGGGTGATCCGCATCACCCGCGTGCGCGCGTAGCCATCCCCTGTAAACCAAGGAGTTCCCATGACCAAGACCGTCATCAGCAGCGACAAGGCCCCGGCCGCCATCGGCACCTACTCCCAGGCCATCAAAGCCGGCAACACCGTCTACCTGTCCGGGCAGATCCCGCTGGACCCGAAGACCATGGAACTGGTGGAAGGCTTCGAAGCCCAGACCGTCCAGGTGTTCGAGAACCTGAAGGCCGTGGCCGAAGCCGCTGGTGGCTCCTTCAAGGACATCGTCAAGCTGAACATCTTCCTCACCGACCTGTCCCACTTCGCCAAGGTGAACGAAGTCATGGGCCGCTACTTCGAGCAGCCCTACCCCGCCCGCGCCGCCATCGGTGTCGCCGCCCTGCCGCGCGGCTCGCAGGTGGAAATGGACGCCATCCTGGTCCTCGAGTAAGTCGCCCCCGCCACGGGCCGCTCGGCCCGTGGCACCTCCGGAAGGAACCCGCCATGCGCTTCACCCTGCCCCTGCTGCTTTCCGCGGCCATCCTCGGCGGCTGCTCCAGCGCGCCTTCCGACCCCGGTGGGACCTGGATCAACCAGGCGGCCATCGACGCCGCCGCCAGGGAAGGCAAGCTCCGCGAATCGCTGCTCGCCTACGGGCCCAATCTGGAGTGGCGGATCGATCCAAAGACCGGCGAAGCGCTCTACAGCAATGGTTTCGAACTGGGTGAAGGCAAGCTGGCAGCCCAGCAGGACGGCAACTGGCGTGTGGACTTCTACGGCGACTTCCACGAGGTGCTCAGCCTGGAAGGCCAGGAACTGGTCCAGCAGGCCAGTGAAAACCTTCCCGAGCAGCGTTTCGTCCACCCGGCCAACCCACCGGCAGAGGGCGCCCCGATGGGCAGCGCCTTCGAGCACGCTCTCTACACCGCCTACCTGGGCGGCAACTGGAAGATCATCGAAGGCCAGGGCCAGGGCGGCCTGGTTCGCTTCAATCCGGACGGCAGCCTCGAAGGCCTGCCTGGCGCCGACCGCTACGCCCTCTGCCTTGCCGGCGATTGCGCGGCGATGAGTGGCGAGAGCGACAGCATCTGGCTGCAGCAGGGCAATCAGGGCGCGCCCTGGCTGTTCGTCCACGACGGCGACCAGCTGGAAATCCTCGAAGCCCGCAACCGCGCGGAGATCGACGAGATGCCGGACTATGCCCCCGGCAAGCGCACCTGGCTGCTGGAGCGCGACTGAGCCCCGGGCGCCCCGCTTACGCCCCTGCGGCCAACCACGCCCCCAGGGCCAGCAGCAGAACGCCGCACAACCGGTCCAGCCCCCTCACCCGCGCCTGCAGCCAGCCGCGCCAATGAGCACTTCCGAGCAGGCGCACCAGGGCCATGTCCCAGCACAGCACCACCGCCGTCATCCAGCCCATGCACAGGGCCAGCCCCCAGTCGGGCATGGCCGCACCCCGCAGGACGCCGAACAACCCCGCGTAGAAGATCGGCAGCTTGGGGTTCAGGCTGCTGGCCAGCAGCCCTTCGACGAAACCGCTACGCCAGCGCCCCTGCGCCAGCGGCGCGACCTGCGGCAGCGCCAACTCACGGCGGGCCAGCAGGGCCCGGCCGCCGATCCAGATGAAGTAGGCTCCGCCCACCAGTTGCAGCGCCGACCAGAATCCGCCCCCCGAATCCGGGAGCAGCCCAAGCACCAGCAGTACCAGCACCATGGACAGCAGGTTGGCGGTGGCGATTCCGGCAGCGCAGCCGTCGCCATGCCGCCGGCCTTTCACCAGGCCCGCCCGCAGCAGAAGGAAAAAATCCGGGCCCGGCGACAGCAGGGCGGCGAAATGGGTGCTGGCAACCAGCAGGAACAAGGGCAACATCGACATCCGACCTCCGACCTCCGTGGAACACGACGGCCAGTGTCGGTGCGCGACTCCTGCAGGTCTTGGAGAAAACTCAGGCGCGCGCCGCGTGACGGAACTGCCCGGGCGTGACGCCCGTGAAACGCTTGAAGGTGCCGGAGAAGTGCGCCTGGTCGTAGAACCCCAGGGCCAGGGCGACCTCCAGGGGCGGCTGGCCGTCCAGCAGCAGCCGCTTCGCCTCCCGAACGCGCCGCTGCAGCAGGTAGGTATGGGGCGGCACGCCGTAGGCGCGGCGAAACGCCTCGATCAGGTGACGGGGATGGCGCTGCACCAGGCCCGCCAGGCACTCCAGGCTCACCGCTTCGGCGTGATGGTTTTCCAGGTAGTCCCGCAGGATGCGCGTCACCCCACCGTCGCGAGGCGCTGGGGCGGCCGGCCGCAACCCGCCGTGGCGCACGAACACCCGCTCCAGCACGTCCAGCAACTCGCTTTCAAGGGTCAGCGCGTCGGCTCGCTCGAACGCCTCGGCCAGGCGTGCCAGGCCGGCGGCTACAGCGCCGTCATCGGTCGGATTCAATTCGCGGAAGCCGGTCGGCAGACGCTTGCGCCCGAGCAGCGCGGGCAAGCGCGACTCCTCGACATAGAGCATGCGATAGACCAGCCGCTCGGACTCGGCATGGCCGGTGTGGGGCTCCTCCGGATTCATCAGCGACAGGGTTCCGGCTGGCAGCGCATGTCGCACGCCCCGGCACTGGTAGCCACCTACGCCTTGCAGGATGGCGCCGACGGCGAAGGCGTCATGGCTGTGGCGACCGAAGGGCTGCCCGGAAAAGTCCGCATGGAACAACTCCACCCCCGGCAACCAGGGGCGGGCCAGCATCCTGTTGGCGTCCACCTTCAGGACTCGTCCAGGATCGCCGCGTAGCCCTCGCGGTAGCTCGGGTAGCGCGGCGCCCAGCCCAACGCACGGGCGCGGGCATTGCTGCAACGCTTGCTGCCGGAGCGGCGCACCGTGGACTCTTCGGCCCAATCGGTGACGCCCAGGCGCTCCCGCAGCCAACCCACCACCTCATGCAGGGGCGCCGGCGCATCGTCGACACCGAGGTAGCAGTCCGCCAACGACTCTCCCGAAGCGTCGGCCCGCAGCAGGTGGGCCAGCAGGCCGGCGCAGTCGTCGACATGGATGCGGTTGGCGTAGAGCGGCGGCGCGCTGACCACGCGATAGCCCATGCGCACCTGCTTCAGCAGCCATTCGCGCCCTGGGCCGTAGATACCGGAAAGCCGCACCCGAGTGGCCGGGATGCCACTGGACAGGGCCAGTCGCTCCGCTTCGAGCATCACCCGGCCCGAATAGGTGTCGGCTTCGGCAGGGGCATCCTCGTCGATCCATTCGCCGTCGCGCTGGCCGTAGACCCCGCTGCTGGACACGAACAACAGGCGACGCGGCGTCTGCCCCGTCGCCTCCAGCCAGGTCAGTACGTGGCGCAAGCCTTCGACATAGGCGGAGCGGTAACCCGCCTCGTCATGCTGGCTGGCCGCCGCGCTGTACACCAGGTAGTCCAACCGTCCAGTGGGCCAGTCCCGGGGCCGTTCGGGCCGTTCCAGGTCGCCGGCCACCGGATGAACGCCCGCCGGCAATGCCGCGACATGGCGACGCAGGCCATGGACGGTCCAACCGTCCTCCAGCATCAGACGCGCCAGGCGGCCGCCGACATCGCCGCACCCGGCGATCAACAGGGAAGTGGGATCGGACATCAGGAAGGCTCCGGAAAAGAACTCAGGATAAGGGCCGGATCGATTGTCGCCAAATCGCTCCAGTGGCGGGGCCGAATGTCCGACACGCGGAGCCCCATTGTTACATTGTCACTTTTACAAACAAGAATTACTTGCAATAATATTCGCCCTTCAGTCCAGAGCCCATGGACAAATCGCTTCCACACCATCAGGTCCGGCCAGCATGAATTCCAACGCTCGCAACGCAAAGCCCACACTCGCTTCCCGTCCGCCACGCCTGTTGGCCGCCCTGATGATCAGCCTGATGCTGACCCCCGGCGGCGCCTTCGCCGAGGAGCCCAGCGCCCAGGCCGTGCCGACCGCCACCCAGGCCGTCGCCCCGGTGGATGCGGCCAATGGCACTGTCGCTCCGGCTATCGAGGGTAGCGCGGCGCCGGCAGAAGGCGCCGCCCTGGACCCCAATGCCCCGCCCGCCGACCCGCTGGCCGCCGAGCAGCCGGCTGAAGAGACCCTGGCCCACGACCTCTCCCCCTGGGGCATGTACCAGAACGCCGACATCGTGGTGAAGGCCGTGATGATCGGCCTGGCCCTGGCCTCGGTGCTGACCTGGACCGTGTGGATCGCCAAGGGCCTCGAGCTGATCGGCGCCAAGCGTCGCCTGCGTCGCGAGCTGGTCACCCTGAAGGGCGCCCGCACCCTGAATGAAGCCGCCGACAAGGTCGGCGACGGCAACTGCATCTCCCATCATCTGGTGCAGGACGCCCAGGAAGAGGTGAAGCTGTCCGCCAGCAGCCGCGAAAAGGAGGGCATCAAGGAGCGCGTCAGCTTCCGCCTGGAGCGCCTGGTGGCCGCCAGCGGCCGACAGATGAGCCAGGGCACCGGCGTGCTCGCCACCATCGGCTCCACCGCCCCCTTCGTCGGCCTCTTCGGCACCGTCTGGGGCATCATGAACAGCTTCATCGGCATCGCCAAATCCCAGACCACCAACCTCGCCGTGGTCGCCCCCGGTATCGCCGAAGCCCTGCTGGCCACCGCCCTGGGCCTCGTCGCGGCGATCCCGGCCGTGGTCATCTACAACGTCTTCGCCCGCTCCATCGCCGGCTACAAGGCCCAGGTCGCCGATGCGTCCGCCCAGGTCCTGCTGCTGGTCAGCCGTGACCTGGACCACCAGCCGGCCGATCGCGCGCAATCCCCGCACATGGTCAAAGTGGGCTGATATCCATGGGAATCCATCTGAAAGAAGGCGACGACGACCTCCAGGAAACCCACGAGATCAACGTCACCCCCTTCATCGACGTGATGCTGGTGCTGCTGATCATCTTCATGGTGGCGGCACCGCTGGCCACCGTGGATATCAAGGTCGACCTGCCCGCGTCCACCGCCAAGCCCGCGCCCCGGCCGGACAAGCCGATCTACCTCAGCATCAAGGAAGACAAGAGCCTGTACCTGGACAACGACCCGGTCACCGAGGAACAGCTGGCCGCGACCCTGGACAAGCTGACCAACGCCGACAAGGACAAGACCATTTTCGTCCGCGGTGACAAGGTGGTGGAGTACGGTCGCCTGATGGAAGTCATGGACGCCCTGCGTGGCGCCGGCTACCTGAAGATCGGCCTGGTCGGACTCGAGACGGTCGGCAATCGATGAGCCAGGGCAAACGCAAGCTGTCGCAATGGGGCGTCAGCCTGGTCGTCGTGCTCGGTCTGCACATCGGCCTCGGCCTCTGGGCGCTCTACTGGCGCCCCCACGCCGAAGTGCTGGAGCTGCCGCCGGCCGCCATGATGGTGGAGCTGGAACCGATCCCGGCACCGGCGCCGAAACCCGCGCCGCCACCGCCGCCCCAGGTGGAGCCCGAGCCGGAACCGCTGCCCAAGCTGGCGGAAGCGCCGAAGCCGAAGATCGCCATCGCACCCAAGCCGAAACCCAAGCCCCAGCCACCGAAGCCCAAGCCCCCCGAGCCCAAGCCGGTGAAGCCGCAGGAAACGGAAAGCGTGAAGGAGAGCGTAGCCGCACCCGCCACGGCACCGAGCAATGAAAAGCCCGCCGCCCGGCAGCAGGCTGCCGCCAGTACGCCGTCGGATGCCAGGCCCACCTGGCAGAGCAAGCTCCTCAGCCACCTGGCACGCTACAAGCGTTACCCCGAGGATGCCCGCCGCCGTGGCTTCGAGGGGGTCAACCGCCTGCGTTTCGTGGTCGACGCCAACGGCAAGGTGCTGTCCTACTCCCTCGTCGGCAAGTCCGGCAGCGCCTCCCTGGACCGCGCCACGCTGGAAATGATCCGCCGCGCCCAACCCCTGCCGCCACCGCCGCCGGAACTGCTCAACAACGGCTCCCTGGAAGTGGTCGCGCCCTTCGTCTACTCCCTCGACCGCCGCTGACCCCAAGCACCCGGACCGCCCGGTCCGGGTGCTTGGTTCCATTGACTCCAGCCGCTATGCTTGCCGGACTTCAATGGAAAAATGCTATGACCCTCACCGAACTGCGCTACATCGTCACCCTCGCCCAGGAACAGCATTTCGGCCGCGCCGCCGAGCGCTGCCACGTGAGCCAACCGACCCTTTCGGTCGGGGTGAAGAAGCTGGAAGACGAGCTCGGCGTGCTCATCTTCGAGCGCAGCAAGAGCGCGGTCCGTCTGACCCCGGTCGGCGAGGGCATCGTCACCCAGGCGCAGAAGGTGCTGGAACAGGCCCAGGGCATCCGCGAGATGGCCCAGGCCGGCAAGAACCAGCTGGCCGCACCGCTCAAGGTGGGCGCCATCTACACCGTAGGCCCCTATCTCTTTCCGCACCTGATCCCGCAGCTGCACCGGGTCGCCCCGCAGATGCCGCTGTACATCGAAGAGAACTTCACCCACGTCCTGCGCGACAAGCTGCGCACCGGCGAGCTGGACGCGATCATCATCGCCCTGCCCTTCGCCGAGGCCGACGTGCTGACCAAGCCGCTCTACGACGAACCCTTCTACGTGCTGCTGCCCACCGGCCATCCCTGGACCGCCCGCGAGTCCATCGACAGCGAAATGCTCAACGACAAGAGCCTGCTGCTGCTGGGCGAGGGCCACTGCTTCCGCGACCAGGTGCTGGAAGCCTGCCCGAGTCTGCGCAAGGGCGGCGAGGACAGCGCCAAGCACACCACGGTTGAATCCAGCTCCCTGGAAACCATCCGCCATATGGTGGCCTCGGGCCTCGGCGTGTCGATCCTGCCGTTCTCGGCGGTGGACAGCCACCACTACGCCCCCGGCGTGATCGAGATCCGCCCGCTGACGCCACCGGTGCCCTTCCGTACCGTCGCCATCGCCTGGCGCGCCAGCTTCCCCCGGCCCCGCGCCATCGAGGTGTTGGCCGACTCCATCCGCCTCTGCTCCGTGGCCCGGCCGCAGACCCAGGACGAACCCGAACCGGCATGACCGAGCTGTCCCAAGTCCCGGTCACCGAGCTCAAGGGCGTGGGCGCCGCCCTGGCGGAAAAGCTCGCCAAGGTGGGGCTGGAAAACCTCCAGGACATCCTCTTCCACCTGCCCAACCGCTACCAGGACCGGACCCGCATCACCCCCATCGGTGAACTGCGTCCGGGCCAGGATGCCGTGGTGGAGGGCACGGTGGCCGGCGCCGACGTGGTTATGGGGCGGCGACGCAGCCTGCTGGTGCGCCTGCAGGACGGCAGCGGCACCCTGTCGCTGCGCTTCTTCCATTTCAGCCAGGCACAGAAGGACGGCCTGAAGCGCGGCACCCAGCTACGCTGCTACGGCGAAATCCGCCCCGGCGCCACCGGCCTGGAGATCTACCACCCCGAGTACCGTGCCCTGTCCGGCGAAGAGTCGCCGCCGGTGGAGCAGACCCTGACCCCCATCTACCCCACCACCGAAGGCCTCACCCAGCAGCGCCTGCGCAGCCTCAGCCAGCTCGCCCTGGCCCGGCTCGGCCCGCGGAGCCTGCCGGACTGGCTGCCAAAGGAACTGGCCCGGGATTACCACCTGGGCTCCCTCGACGACGCCATCCGCTACCTGCACCGCCCGCCACCGGACGCCGACCTGGAAGAGCTCGCCGAGGGCCAGCACTGGGCCCAGCAACGACTCGCCTTCGAGGAGCTGCTGACCCACCAGTTGTCCCTGCAACGCCTGCGGGAAAGCCTGCGGGCCCAGCACGCACCGCGCCTGCCACCGGCCAGGCGCCTGCCCGCGCAATTCATCGCCAACCTCGGCTTCCAGCCCACCGGTGCCCAGCAGCGCGTGGGCGCCGAGATCGCCTACGACCTGGCCCAGGACGAACCCATGCTGCGCCTGGTGCAGGGCGACGTCGGCGCCGGCAAGACCGTGGTGGCCGCGCTGGCCGCGCTGCAAGCCCTGGAAGCCGGCTACCAGGTGGCGCTGATGGCGCCCACCGAGATCCTCGCCGAGCAGCACTACCTCAACTTCAGCAAGTGGCTGCAGCCCCTCGGCCTCGAAGTGGCCTGGCTGGCCGGCAAGCTCAAGGGCAAGGCCCGCGCGGCGGCGCTGGAACGGATCGCCGGCGGCGTGCCCATGGTGGTGGGCACCCACGCGTTGTTCCAGGATGAAGTGAAGTTCAAGCGCCTGGCCCTGGTGATCATCGACGAGCAGCACCGTTTCGGTGTCCAGCAGCGCCTGGCCCTACGCCAGAAGGGTGTAGACGGCCGTCTCTGCCCGCACCAGCTGATCATGACCGCCACCCCCATCCCGCGCACCCTGGCCATGAGCGCCTATGCCGACCTGGACACCTCCATACTCGACGAGCTGCCGCCCGGCCGCACACCGGTGAATACCGTGCTGGTGGCCGACAGCCGCCGCCTCGAAGTGATCGAGCGGGTCCGCGCCGCCTGCCAGGAAGGGCGCCAGGCCTACTGGGTCTGCACCCTGATCGAGGAATCCGAGGAGCTCACCTGCCAGGCGGCCGAAACCACCTTCGAAGAGCTTTCCGCCGCCCTCGGCGAACTGCGCGTGGGCCTGATCCACGGTCGCATGAAGGCCGCCGAGAAAGCCGAAGTGATGGCCGAGTTCAAGGCGGGCCAGCTGCAGCTGCTGGTGGCAACCACCGTGATCGAGGTAGGCGTGGACGTCCCCAACGCCAGCCTCATGATCATCGAGAACCCCGAGCGGCTCGGCCTCGCCCAGCTCCACCAGTTGCGTGGCCGGGTCGGCCGGGGCAGCGCCGCCAGCCACTGCGTGCTGCTCTACCACGCGCCGCTGTCCCAGCTGGGCCGGGAGCGCCTGGCCATCATGCGCGAGACCTGCGATGGCTTCGTCATCGCCGAGAAGGACCTTGAACTGCGCGGCCCGGGCGAAATGCTCGGCACCCGCCAGACCGGCCTGCTGCAGTTCAAGGTGGCCGACCTGATGCGCGACGCCGACCTCCTGCCGGCGGTGCGTGATGCCGCCCAGGCCCTGCTGGCCCACTGGCCCCAGCATGTCAGCCCCTTGCTGGAGCGCTGGCTGCGTCACGGCCAGCAGTACGGCCAAGTGTGATGCAGATCACACACAGGCCGTCGCCTCGGCCGGCCTGATTCCGACCTGCTCGTTATACTCCGGGCAGAAAAAAATCAAAGCTGGATGCTGCCATGACCGAAGTCGCCCTCGCCCCGGATTCCTCGCCACAACCGCCAGCCGTGATCGTCCAGATGCTCGAGAGGCTCGGCCTCGCCTACCAGGTTCGCCTGGAGCACCCGGGGCTGTCCGCCGCGCAACGGGTGCAGGCCGTGTTGCTGGAGGACGCCGTGGGCGCCCTGCTGGTGCTCTTCTCGCGTAACCAGCTGCTGGACCTCAATCGCCTGGCCGAACTCACCGGCCGCAAGCTGGTGGCGGTAAAACCGGAACGCCTGGAGCGCATGCTGGGCAAGCATGAACTGGGAACCCTGCCCGGCCTGCCCCCGCTCACCAGCTCCCCCTGCCTCTACGACGAGCGCCTGCTGCAGGAATCGCGGCTGCTGCTGGAGTCAGGCCAGCCCGGCGTGCTGCTGGAGGTGGCCAGCGACGACTTCCGAGGCCTGCTGGGCAAGGCCAGCGCCGCCCGCTTCGGCGAGCCCGTCAGCGCCATTCGTCCCAACCTGGATCGCCCGGCCGATGACCGCGCCGAAATCACCCAGGCGGTCCAGGCCTTCACCGCGCGGCGCATCCAGCAGCGCCTGGAGGAAACCATCGAGATCCCGCCCCTGGCGGAGTCGGCGCAGAAGATCATCAAGCTGCGGGTGGACCCCAACGCCACCGTGGAAGACATCACCGGCGTGGTGGAAACCGACCCGGCCCTCGCCGCCCAGGTGGTCAGCTGGGCGGCCTCGCCCTACTACGCCGCGCCGGGCAAGATCCGCTCGGTGGAGGACGCCATCGTCCGTGTGCTCGGCTTCGACCTGGTGATCAACCTGGCCCTGGGCCTGGCCCTGGGCAAGTCCCTCAGCCTGCCCAAGGACCAGCCGCAGCAAGCCACCCCCTATTGGCAACAGGCGATCTACACCGCGGCGGTGATCGAGGGCCTGACCCGCGCCATGCCCCGCGCCCAGCGCCCCGAGACCGGCCTCACCTACCTCGCCGGCCTGCTGCACAACTTCGGCTACCTGGTGCTGGCCCACGTCTTCCCGCCGCATTTCTCCCTGCTCTGCCGGCACCTGGAAGTCAACCCGCACCTGCCCCACAGCCACATCGAGCAGCACCTGCTGGGCATCACCCGGGAACAGATCGGCAGCTGGCTGATGCGCTACTGGGACATGCCGGAAGAACTCTCCACCGCCCTGCGCTTCCAGCACGACCCGGACTACCAGGGCGAAAACGCCGCCTACCCCAACCTGGTCTGCCTGGCCGTGAGCCTGCTGCGCAATCGCGGCATCGGCTCCGGGCCGGAGGCGGCCATCCCCGATGACCTGTTCGACGCCCTCGGCCTGACCCGGGACAAGGCCGAAGACGCCGTGAGCAAGGTGCTCCAGGCTGAAGCGGCGCTGCGGGAACTGGCTTCCCAGTTCAATCCGCCGCACTGACCACAGGGAACGAAAAAGGGGCGCCATCGGCGCCCCTTCCTGTTTGACTCGTCGGAACTTCGCCTTCAGGCGGCCTTTTTCTCCGGCGACTTCTTCTTCGGCATCAGGTGCTTGGTCAGGCCCTGGAACCAGATGACCAGCGCCGGGTTGCCCTGGATCTGGATGTCCTTGCTCTGGATGCCCTGCATGAACGCCAACTGCTTGTTCTTCGCGCTCATGGTGGCGAAGCCATAGGCACCATCCTTGAAGCCGATGGCGAAGGCCGGCGCGCTCGTGGTACCCCGCTTGCTCACGACGCGCTGGTCGCGAACGATGAAATGACGAGCGATCCTGCCGTCCAGGGTATGCAGTTGGAACACCAGGTCCTTGCCCGCCAGCTGCTGCTGGAACTCGGGGTTCTCACGGCTGGCCTTGGCCATCAGACGGCCCAGCATCCAGAGAAGAAAGCGGAATTTCATGCGCGCACAGCCTCGGAAGATGAAAAATGCGGCGCATTGTAGCGGTTTGCCAGCCGGACTACAGCCAGGCTTCGGACGGGGATCTTCGCGGGGATGAGCTGCCCGGAGCCTCCCCGGCTCCGGGCAGAAGACGCTCAGTTCACGGCATCTTTCAGGGATTTTCCGGGTTTGAAGGCGACGGTATTGCTCGCCTTGATCTTCACGGGCTGGCCGGTCTGGGGGTTCTTGCCGGTGCGAGCACCACGGTGGCGTTGCAGGAAGGTGCCGAAGCCCACCAGGGTCACGCTGTCCTTGCGGTTCAGCGCATTGGTGATTTCTTCGAGCACCGCATTGAGTACGCGATTGGCCTGGTCCTTGGTGAGATCGGCCTTCTCGGCGATGGCGGCGGCGAGTTCCGGTTTACGCATAAATGCCTCTTTGACGGTTTGTTGTTTTTGTGTCCGTGCTGTCCTTCCAGAACAGCGCCCAAGGCGCCGCAACGGCTCTGCGCTGCGGCAGACCACGGGGAGGATGGCACGCCATTTGGCACTGCGCCAGTAGTCGCCAGGGGAAATCCGGAAGAACCCGAAGCCTAATCCGACAGAAGGGCTGTCATTTATGCCAAAAGCGGCGGCAGTTCACGGTTCAGGGCCAGCTTCTCCTGCACGGCGGCGCCGGTCAGGGCATAGCCCAGCAGGCGTCCGCCGGCATCCCGGCAAAGCGCCTTGATGTCGCTGCCAGCGCCCTCCACGACCCACTCACCGTCGAGACCACGGGGAGGCGGCGACACCACCAGCGGGCAGGCCGGGGTCTTCACCGTCACCGGCATGGGGCCGTAGCTGACCGCCGTGGGGTTGCCCGCCAGGGTCTGCGCCAGGGCACGGGCGCAGGCCATCAGCGGCATCACGTAGAGCAGGTTGAGGCCGTCGACTTCGGCGCAATCGCCCAAGGCATGGATATTGGCGTGGGAGGTGCGCAACCGGCGGTCCACCACCACGCCACGGTTGACGGCCAGGCCCGCGGCGGCCGCCAGCGCGGTACGTGGACGCAGTCCCACGGCGGACACCACCAGGTCGCAGCGGATGCGCGTTCCGTCGGACAGCAACGCCTCCAGGCCATCCTCGCCGCGATCCAGCCGGGCCAGCACCGGCCCCAGGTGGAAACGCGCGCCGAGCCCTTCCAGCCCGGCCTGCACGGCCGCAGCTGCCGCCGGATGCAGCAACCCCGGCATCACCTGCTCGCAAGGCGCCACCAGCTCCACTTCAAGGCCGCCCAGGCTGAGGTCATTGGCGAATTCGCAGCCGATCAGGCCGGCGCCGAGGATCAGTACCTTGCGCTTGCCGGCGGCGGCGGCGCGGAAGCGGGCGTAGTCCTCGAGGTCATTGATGGGGAAGATCGCATCCTGGGCGTCTCCCTCCACCGGCACGCGGATGGTGTCCGCTCCCCAGGCCAGCACCAGGTCGCGGTAGGGCACGGCCTCCTCGCCGATCCACAGGCGGCGCTGGTCCGGATCGATGCCGGTGACGCGCGTGTGGGTGCGGATTTCCGCCTTGAGCTGCTCGGCCATGGCCCCCGCCTCGGCCATGGCCAGGCCGTCGGCATCCTTGTTCTTGCCGAACCCGGTGGAAAGCATCGGCTTGGAGTAGGAACGGCCGTCGTCGGCGCTGATCAGCAGCAGCGGCGTCTCGCTGTCCAGCTTGCGAAACTCCTTGGCCAGGTTGTAGCCGGCCAGGCCGGTGCCGACGATCACCACGGGCGCACTCATTGCTCACTCCTTCTCATGAAACGACGCGACGGCCCGGGGGCCGTCGCTTGAATGGGGTTGGCCGCCGCGCGGATCAGTCGACCGCGATCATCTCGAAGTCGATCTTGCCCACGCCGCAGTCGGGGCAGACCCAGTCGGGCGGGATGTCCTCCCAGCGCGTACCGGGGGGAATGCCTTCCTCGGGGAGCCCAAGGGCTTCGTCGTAGATGAAACCGCACACGATGCATTGCCACTTGCGCATGACCACCTCCGCCGGCGCGGAAAACCGAGCTGAACCTACTCCAATCCACCCACGCGCGCCAAGGGCCGCCAGGTTGATCCAGACAGAGGATAGGCCCTGGCGCGGAGACGAAAAAGCCGGCACGCGGCCGGCTCGTTCGAGCGTGCGGAATCAGTTGATCTCGATCATCTCGAAATCCAGCTTGCCCACGCCGCAGTCGGGGCACAGCCAGTCTTCCGGGACATCTTCCCAACGAGTACCCGCGGCGATGCCCTCGTCCGGCCAGCCCTGGGCCTCGTCATAGACCAGGCCGCATACCACGCATTGCCACTTCTTCATCGCTTACCTCGTCGATCAGGCGTTATCGAACCGGCGCCTCCGATGGGCGTTCGGCGCACTCCAGGGGCGCTTTGTACTGGTTTGACCCGCCTCCGGGCAAGAGGCAGCCGAGGATCCCGGGCCGTGCTAATCTGCGCCGTCTTCCACCGCCCAAGCCCCCGTCCGTGCCCTACGCCGCCCTCGCCCATCCGCCCCGCTGGCTGACCGCCGCCCAGCTCCATCCCGCTCCCGCCGCCGGCATCCGCGACTGGCTGTTCGACCAGGGCTCCCTGACCCGCCGCCTCACCGCCCTTTCGGACAACGCCTTCAGCGTCACCCCGCTGGTGGAAGGCTGGCAGACCCTGCGCACTGACGAGTGTTACGCCCTCGGCATTCCCGCCGGGAGCCTGGGCTGGGTGCGCGAGGTGTTCCTCCGCGGTCACGGCGACATCTGGGTCTTCGCCCGCAGCGTGGCCGCCCGCGCCGCCCTGGAAGGCTCCGGGCTGGATCTGCACCAGTTGGGCAGCCGCTCCCTGGGCGAGCTGCTGTTCAGCGACCGCGCCTTCGACCGTGGCGCCATCGAGGTGACCCGCTACCCGGCCGCCTGGCTGCCGGCTGAAGTGCGCGCCGAACGCCTCTGGGGGCGTCGCTCCTGCTTCTCACGGGGCGAGCTGGGCGTCCTGGTGGCGGAGATCTTCCTCCCGGCGCTGTGGCACGCGGCCGGCGTCGAGGCCGTATAATCCGCCGCTTCGACGGGCGAGCCGGAGCGACACCGATGTACCTGACCCTGCTGCAGTCACTGAACCGACTGCATCCACGTGCCATGGACTTCATCCAACTGACCCGGCTGGACAAGCCCATCGGCATCTACCTGCTGCTCTGGCCCACCCTCTGGGCCCTGGTGATCGCCGGCGAAGGCAGTCCCAGCCTGGCCAACCTGGTGATCTTCATCCTCGGCGTGAACCTGATGCGCGCCGCCGGCTGCGTGATCAACGACTACGCCGACCGCAACTTCGACGGCCACGTCAGCCGCACCCGCGCCCGGCCCCTGGCCAGCGGCCGGGTGACGCCCCGCGAGGCGCTGGTGTTCTTCGCCGTGCTGGTGGCCCTGAGCTTCGTCCTGGTGCTCTTCACCAACGCCACCACCCTCTGGCTGTCCTTCGGCGGCCTCGCCCTGGCGGCCTGCTACCCCTTCATGAAGCGCTACACCTACTACCCGCAGGTGGTGCTGGGGGCGGCCTTCTCCTGGGGCATGCCCATGGCCTTCACCGCCGAGACCGGCGAACTGTCGGCGGCGGTCTGGCTGCTGTACATCGCCAACCTGCTGTGGACCGTGGCCTACGACACCTACTACGCCATGACCGACCGCGAGGACGACCTGAAGATCGGCGTGAAGTCCACGGCCATCCTCTTCGGTGACGCCGACCGCCTGATCATCGCCATCCTCCAGGGTTCGGCGCTGCTCTGCCTGCTGCTGGCGGGCAACCGGTTCGAACTGGGCCTGTACTTCCACCTGGGCCTGGCGGTGGCCGCCGCCTGCTTCGCCTGGGAGTACCACAGCACCCGCACCCGAGACCCGCAGGCCTGCTTCAAGGCCTTCCTGCACAACCACTGGGCCGGGCTGGCGATCCTGGTCGGCATCGTTGCCGACTACGCGCTGCGCTAGGGCGCAGCGCGTAGTCAACGGACAGCCTGGAAGCCCAGGCGAGGCCGGTCTCCTGTCGCCGGTCAGTAGGCTTCGGGCTTGGCGACGTGCCACACCCCCATCTTGCCGTCACCGGTCACGTCGCCGGCCTTCTTGTCCATGACGAAGGTGTACAGCGGCTTGCCGTCATAGGCCCACTGCATGGAGCCATCATCGCGGGTAACCAGGCTCCACTCGCCTTCGGCCTTGGCCCCGGCCTCGGCCATCAGCGGTGGCCAGTTCTGTGCACACTGGCCGTTGCAGGCGGACTTGCCGTCGGCATCCTTGTCGTAGGTGTAGAGCGTCATGCCGTTCTGATCCACCAGCATGCCGTCCTTCTCCATCGCGGGCTCAGCGGCCAGGCCCAGCTGGGGCCCGCTCAGCAGGACCCCGGCGACCAGGGGCACCCACCGCAGGGACATTGTTCTCATGGTCTTGCCTCTCCTCGTAATGAAAAGCGACAGCCTGGCGGCAGCTGGAGCACGACTTGAGGTCTCAGCGTCACAGGACGAAGGGAGCCACGAACACCCACCGCACCGGCAGGATCCTGTGCCAGGCTCCAGGCCGCCCCACGCCGGCGGCGGCCTCCTTCAGCATAGACGAGCCCCTTCCGGAATCGTGACGAAACCCCGCCAGGCCCTAGAATAGGCATGTCACATGCCTGCAATATTTCCGTTATCTAATGCGGCGCAATCAGTCACAAACGCGACCCATTCGAGGCTTGAACATGGTTGGCAAGAACATCCTGATCGTCGACGACGAAGCACCGATCCGCGAGATGATCGCCGTCGCGCTGGAGATGGCCGGGTACGACTGCCTGGAAGCGGAAAACACCCAGCAGGCCCACGCCATCATCGTCGACCGCAAACCCGACCTGATCCTGCTCGACTGGATGCTGCCCGGCACCTCCGGCATCGAGCTGGCTCGCCGCCTGAAGCGCGACGACCTCACCAGCGACATCCCGATCATCATGCTCACCGCCAAGGGTGAGGAGGACAACAAGATCCAGGGCCTGGAAGTGGGTGCCGACGACTACATCACCAAGCCCTTCTCCCCCCGCGAGCTGGTCGCCCGCCTCAAGGCCGTGCTGCGCCGCGCCGGCCCCAGCGACAGCGAGGCGCCCATCGCCATCGGCGGCCTGCTGCTGGACCCGGTGAGCCACCGCGTGACCATCGACGGCAAGCCCGCCGAGATGGGCCCCACCGAGTACCGCCTGCTGCAGTTCTTCATGACCCACCAGGAACGCGCCTACACCCGCGGCCAGTTGCTGGACCAGGTCTGGGGCGGCAACGTCTACGTCGAGGAGCGCACCGTGGACGTCCACATCCGCCGCCTGCGCAAGGCCCTCGGCGAGGTCTACGAAAATCTGGTTCAGACCGTGCGCGGCACCGGCTATCGTTTCTCCACCAAAAGCTGACCCTGGCCCCAACGCCACGAGCACAAGGACGCGATAGGTGAATCAAGACTGGCGCGGCGTAGTCATCCGCCGCCTGCTGCTGCTGATCGGTGCCTGCCTGCTGGCGGGCCTGGCCACCGGCCAATACGCCTGGGCCCTGGTCATCGGCCTCGGCGCCTACCTGGGCTGGACCCTGGCGCAATTGCTGCGCCTGTACACCTGGCTCAAGGAGCACCAGCCGGACGAACCGCCACCGGATGGCTACGGCCTCTGGGGCGAGGTGTTCGACAGCATCTACCACCTCCAGCGCCGCGATCAGCGGGTGCGCGGTCGCCTGCAGGCGGTGATCGACCGGGTGCAGGAATCCACTGCCGCCCTCAAGGACGCCGTGGTGATGCTCGACAGCGAGGGCAACCTGGACTGGTGGAACCGCGCCGCGGAAACCCTCCTGGGCCTGAAGACCCCCCAGGACAGCGGCCAGCCGGTGACCAACCTGATCCGCCATCCGCGCTTCAAGGAATATTTCGAGAACGGCAACTACCAGGAACCCCTGGACCTGCCCTCACCGGTGAACGACCGCGTGCGCCTGCAGTTCCACATCACCCAGTACGGCAACAGCGAGCACCTGATGCTGGTGCGCGACGTCACCCGGCTCCACCAGCTGGAACAGATGCGCAAGGACTTCGTCGCCAACGTCTCCCACGAACTGCGCACGCCGCTGACGGTGATCGCCGGCTACCTGGAGACCCTGCTGGACAATGTCGAGGACGTGAACCCGCGCTGGACCCGCGCGCTGCAGCAGATGAGCCAGCAGGGCAAGCGCATGCAGAACCTGCTCAACGACCTGCTGCTGCTGGCCAAGCTGGAAGCCACCGACTACCCCTCGGACAACCAGCCGGTGGCGGTGGACCTGCTGCTGCTGCAGATCAAGGCCGACGCCATCGCCCTGTCCGGCAACCGCCACCACCGCATCAGCCTGGAGGCGGACCACAACTACAAGCTCAAGGGCAGCGAGGCGGAGCTGCGCAGCGCCTTCTCCAACCTGGTGTTCAACGCGGTGAAGTACACCCCGGACGAAGGCGAGATCCGCATCCGCTGGTGGGGCGACGAATCCGGTGCCCACCTCGCCGTGCAGGACAGCGGCATCGGCATCGAGACCCGGCACCTGCCGCGCCTCACCGAGCGCTTCTACCGCGTGGACTCCAGCCGCAACAGCAACACCGGCGGCACCGGCCTGGGACTGGCCATCGTCAAGCACGTGCTGATCCGCCATCGCGGACGCCTGGACATCAGTTCGGTGCTCAACCACGGCAGCACCTTCACCTGCCACTTCCCCACCAGCCAGGTGGTCCGGCGCGCTTGATGCGACCTGTGCCCCGACTTGCAAACTCGGGGTGCAGCCTTCACCCTTAGCCGGTCATTCCCTCAGCAAGACACCCATGGACCCTTCCCCCAGTTCCGGTTTTCTTAC
The DNA here is from genome assembly GCF_002355475.1 of Pseudomonas furukawaii. Lineage (NCBI taxonomy): Bacteria > Pseudomonadati > Pseudomonadota > Gammaproteobacteria > Pseudomonadales > Pseudomonadaceae > Metapseudomonas > Metapseudomonas furukawaii. The sequence goes on from NZ_AP014862.1 coordinate 6,079,994, forward strand.
CTATTTCGCCGATTTCGGCCTGATTCTCTTCGCCCTTTTCCTCGTGCTGCTCAACGGCTTCTTCGTGGCCGCCGAGTTCGCCATGGTCAAGCTGCGTTCCACCCGCGTCGAGTCCATCGCCGACAAGCACGGCTGGCGCGGCCGCATCCTGCGCACCGTGCACAACCAGCTGGACGCCTACCTCTCCGCCTGCCAGCTGGGCATCACCCTCGCGTCCCTGGGCCTGGGCTGGGTCGGCGAACCGGCCTTCGCCCACCTGCTGCAACCGGTGCTGGAGTCGGTGGGCATCGAGTCGGAGAAGCTGATCCACGGCATCGCCTTCTTCACCGCCTTCTTCATCATTTCCTACCTGCACATCGTGGTCGGCGAACTGGCGCCCAAGTCCTGGGCGATCCGCAAGCCCGAGCTGCTCTCGCTGTGGACCGCCGCGCCGCTGTACGCCTTCTACTGGCTCATGTACCCGGCCATCTGGCTGCTCAACGCCAGCGCCAACACCATCCTGCGCATCGCCGGGCAAGGCGAGCCGGGCCCGCACCACGAGCACCACTACAGCCGCGACGAGCTCAAGCTGATCCTCCACTCCAGCCGCGCGCGCGACCCCAGTGACCAGGACATGCGCGTACTGGCCTCGGCGGTGGAGATGGGCGAGCTGGAAGTGGTGGACTGGGCCAACTCCCGGGAAGACCTGATCTACCTCGACCACGACGCCCCGCTGACGGACATCCTCAGCGTGATCCGCCGCCACAAGTACAGCCGCTACCCGGTGTTCGACGAGCAGAAGGGCGAGTTCATCGGCGTCCTGCACATCAAGGACCTGCTGCTGGCCCTGTCCGCCCTGGACAGCCTGCCGGAGAGCTTCGACCTGGCCGAACTCACCCACCCGCTCGAGCGGGTCACCAAGCACATGCCGCTGCCTCGCCTGCTGGAGCAGTTCCGCCAGGGCGGCGCGCACTTCGCCCTGGTGGAGGAAGCCGATGGCAAGGTGGTGGGCTTTCTCACCATGGAAGACGTGCTGGAAGTGCTGGTGGGCGACATCCAGGACGAACACCGCAAGACCGAGCGCGGCGTCCTCGCCTACCAGCCGGGCAAGCTGCTGGTGCGCGGCGACACCCCGCTGTTCAAGGTGGAGCGCCTGCTGGGCATCGACCTGGACCATGTCGAAGCCGACACCCTGGCCGGCCTGATCTACGACACCCTCAACCGCGTGCCGGAAGAAGAGGAAGCGCTGGAGGCGGAAGGCCTGCGCATCATCGTCAAGAAGATGAAAGGACCGAAGATCGTCCTGGCCAAGGTGCTGAAGCTCGATTGAGCATCCCAGCGCACCCTGCATGCCATGCGAACCGCACGCGCCTCGTTGCGGGCACGGTCGCAGGGTGCGCCATGCGCACCGCCTACCCAGGCTCTACTCGCCGCCCACGGCGAAGTTCGGCAGCGAATCCACAGGTTGGGCGAAATCGAAGGGGATGGACTCCAGCGCCAGGCCGACGTTGCGCTGTATGACGAAATGCAGGTGCGGCCCCGTGCTGTTGCCGGTATTGCCCGAGCGGGCGATGCGTTCGCCGCCGTTCACGTACTGCCCTTCACGCACCTGCACCGATCCCCGCATCAGGTGCAGGTAGACGCCCATGGTGCCGTCGTCGTGGAGGATGCGCACGAAGTTGCCGGACGGATTGTTGCCCCGCCCGCTCTGGTCGTTCTCGGTCTTCACCACCACCCCCGGCCGCGCGGCGACGATGGGCGTGCCCTCGGGCATGGCGATATCCAGGGCGTAGCGACCCTTGGGCGTGAAGTGGCTGTAGCGGCCGTTGGCCCCCTGGGTCAGGCGGAAGGGCCCGCCCACCCAGGGCAAGGGGTAGCGATAGGAGACCGCCCGCTGGCGCGGGTCCCCCAGCGCATAACGCAGCTTCGGCGTGTAGCGCATGGGCCGGCTGGCATCCGCAGGCGCCAGTGTCGCCATGCGCAGGGTGCTGCGGGGCGCCATCACCCAGCGCAAGGGCTGGTCGGGCGCACCGGAAACGTTCTCGGCGTCGCGCAGGCTCAGCTCCACCTCCACCGGTGCGAAGAGTTCGTTGTGCAGCACCAGGGTCTCGCCGGCCGCATGCTTCTTCGTCTCCAGCTTCACCGAGAGGTCCAGGCGCTCCACCATGCGATCGCGGAAGACGAATACCTGGGCACCCGCCACCGCCTTGTCGGTGTAGGTCACCACACCGTTGGCGTCGGTGTACTTGTAGATGGTCAGCGCCGCCGCCGGCAGGCTCAGGCCGGCCAGCAGCAGCAGAGAAAGGAGTCGTCCCAGCATGTCGGCCCGTTGTTCTTCTGTGCTCCGTGTGGCCGAAGACTAGCAGCGCACCCCGCGCCCGGCGAGAGGCCGGGCGCCCAGGCTGTGACGCGGTTGGCTGGACGGTCAGGCGCCGGGGACGAAATGCTTCTGCGCGGTACCCCGGGCGATCAGGCGGGAGAGGTAATCCATCTTGGCCGGGTCGCGGTCGACGAAGCGGAAGGTCAGTTGCAGCCACTCGCTATCGGGCTTGGGCTCCAGGGCCGCCACCGCGTGCAGGTAACCGTTGAGGCGCGCCACCTCGCCGCCCTCGCCCTGCTCCAGGTCGAGCACCGCGCTCTCCAGCACCTGGGGCAGCGGCTCGCCGCGACGCACCACCAGCTGCGCGTCCTTCAGGCTCAGGCCCTTGATCACGCAGGCCAGCACGCCGGCCGGCAGGCGCAACTGGGCCTGGCCACGGCCGCCCGGAGCCTGGGCGGCGGACTTGGCCGAGGGCGTGGGCGCCTGCCTCGGCGCCGGGGCGGCGGGTGCGGGCGCCGCCGGAGCGCTGGGACGAACCACCTCGGCCTTGCCGCCGGTCAGCGCCGCCAGCGAGTCGTTGGCGAAACCTCCGGCATTGGGCAGGCGGACCGGCGCGCTGCTCATCAGCGCTTCCAGGCGGCCCGAACGGGCCAGGGCCTTCTTCACCTTGGTGACCAGCTGATCGTTGGAGAAGGGCTTGCCGATGTAGTCGGAGACGCCGGCCTGGATGGCCTGGATGACGTTCTCCTTGTCGCCGCGACTGGTGACCATGATGAACGGCGTGGTCTTCAGGTGGTCCTGTTCGCGGCACCAGGTGAGCAGTTCCAGCCCGGACATCTCGGGCATTTCCCAGTCGCAGAGGATCAGGTCCATGGCGGTGCGGGACAGCATCACCTGGGCCTTGCGCCCATTGATGGCTTCCTCGATCTGGATTCCGGGGAAATTGTCCCGCAGCCCCTTCTTCACCAGATCGCGAATGAAAGACGCGTCGTCCACCACCAGTACGTTGACCTTGCCCATCGGCTGCTCCTTGGAAAACCGGCCTAAGGATAGCCCCGGGCGATAGCGAATTGCCAAACCTGATTGCCCGGCAGAAACAGGAACGCCCGACACGAGGTCGGGCGTTCATGCCGCGGATCAGGTTCAGCCTTCGCTGGTGCCCTTCACTTCCTCGGCCATGCGCGCAAGGCCCATGTGACGGACATCGGTGCCGCGCACCAGGTAGATCACCAGCTCGGAAATGTTCCGCGCGTGGTCGCCGATGCGCTCCAGGGAACGCAGGGCCCAGATCACGTTGAGCACGCGGCTGATGGCGCGGGGGTCTTCCATCATGTAGGTGACCAGCTCGCGCAGGGCGGTCTTGTACTCGCGGTCGATGTTCTTGTCGTACTGGGCCACCGACAGGGCCAGGTCGGCGTCGAAGCGGGCGAAGGCGTCGAGGGCCTCCTGCACCATGCGGCGCACCTGGTCGCCGATGTGGCGCACCTCCACGTAGCCGCGCGGGGCCACGCCCTCCTCGCAGAGCTGGATGGCGCGGCGGGCGATCTTCGAGGCCTCGTCGCCGATGCGCTCCAGGTCGATCACCGACTTGGAGATGCTGATGATCAGGCGCAGGTCGGAGGCCGCCGGCTGGCGACGGGCGAGGATGCGCACGCACTCCTCGTCGATGTTGCGCTCCATCTGGTTGATCTGGTCGTCGATCTCGCGCACCTGCTGGGCGAGGCCCGAGTCGGCGTCGATCAGCGCGGTGACGGCGTCATTGACCTGTTTCTCGACCAGGCCACCCATCGCCAGGAGGTGGCTGCGCACTTCCTCCAGCTCGGCGTTGAACTGCTGGGAGATGTGATGGGTGAGGCTGTCTTTGTCGATCATTTTCTAACCCTTAATGAGCCGGATACGTTTCCAGGTTGCCGTGGCCTTTGAACCATGGCCACTAGCCGTAACGGCCGGTGATGTAGTCTTCGGTCTGCTTCTTGGCCGGGTTGGTGAACAGGGTGTCGGTGTCGCCGAACTCGATCAGCTTGCCCATGTACATGAAGGCGGTGTAGTCGGAAACCCGAGCCGCCTGCTGCATGTTGTGGGTCACGATGACGATGGTGTACTTGCTCTTCAGCTCGTAGATCAGCTCTTCCACCTTCAGGGTGGAGATGGGGTCCAGGGCCGAGCAGGGTTCGTCCAGCAGCAGCACTTCCGGCTCCACCGCGATGGTGCGGGCGATCACCAGGCGCTGCTGCTGGCCGCCGGAGAGGCCCAGGGCCGACTCGTGCAGGCGGTCCTTCACTTCATCCCACAGGGCGGCGCCCTTCAGCGCCCATTCCACGGCTTCGTCCAGCACGCGCTTCTTGTTGATGCCCTGGATGCGCAGGCCGTACACCACGTTCTCGTAGATGCTCTTGGGGAAGGGGTTCGGCTTCTGGAACACCATGCCCACGCGGCGGCGCAGCTCGGCCACGTCCTCGCCCTTGCGGTAGATGTTGTGGCCGTCCAGGCGGATCTCGCCGTCCACGCGGCAACCGTCCACCAGGTCGTTCATGCGGTTGAAGCAGCGCAGCAGGGTCGACTTGCCGCAACCGGACGGCCCGATGAAGGCGGTCACGCGCTGTTTCGGGATGTTCATGCTGACGTTGTAAAGGGCCTGCTTGTCGCCATAGAACAGGGACAGGCCGGGCACTTCGAGGGCAACGGTTTCCTCTGCCAGGCGCAGGTTCTGCTTGTCGCGGCCCAGGGCGGAGATATTGACGCCGTGGCTGTGGGTTTCGTGTTGCATGTGTTCACTCCGTTCGTAGCGTCACGCTACAAGCTGTAAGCCTCAGGCAATTCGGGCGGCGCGGGACGATCAGCTGTCCAGCGCCTTGTATTTCTCGCGCAGGTGGTTACGGATGGCGACGGCCGAGAAGTTCAGCAGGGCGATCACCAGTACCAGCAGCAGTGCGGTGGCGTAGACCAGCGGGCGGGCGGCCTCGACGTTGGGGCTCTGGAAGCCGACGTCGTAGATGTGGAAGCCCAGGTGCATGATCTTCTGGTCCAGGTGCAGGTAGGGGTAGTTGCCGTCCACCGGCAGGCTCGGGGCCAGTTTCACCACGCCCACCAGCATCAGCGGCGCCACTTCACCGGCGGCACGGGCCACGGCGAGGATCAGGCCGGTCATCATCGCCGGGCTGGCCATGGGCAGGACCACTTTCCACAGGGTCTCGGCCTTGGTGGCGCCCAGGGCCAGGGAGCCCTCGCGCACGGCGCGGGGGATGCGCGCCAGGCCTTCCTCGGTGGCCACGATCACCACCGGCACGGCGAGGATCGCCAGGGTCAGGGACGCCCAGAGCAGGCCCGGGGTGCCGAAGGTCGGCGCCGGCGCGGACTCGGGGAAGAACAGGCGGTCCAGCGAGCCACCCAGCACGTAGACGAAGAAGCCCAGGCCGAACACGCCGTAGACGATGGCCGGGACGCCCGCCAGGTTGTTCACCGCGATGCGGATCACCCGGGTCAGCGGCCCCTGCCTGGCGTACTCGCGCAGGTAGATGGCGGCGATCACGCCGAAGGGGGTGACGATCACGGCCATGATCAGGGTCATCATCACGGTGCCGAAGATGGCCGGGAAGATGCCGCCCTCGGTGTTGGCCTCACGCGGATCGTCGGAGAGGAACTCCCAGAGCTTGGCGAAGTAGAAGCCCAGCTTGGCGAAGGTGCCCATGGCGTTCGGCTGGTAGGCGTGGACCACCTGGCCCAGGCTGATCTCCTGCTCGCGGCCACCGGCCTCGCGCACCACCACGCTGTCGCGGTTGAACTGCTGGTGCAGGGCCAGCAACTGCTCTTCCAGCCCCTTGTAGCGGCTTTCCAGCTCGGCGCGCTCGGCGGCGATGTCGGCCTGGGCTTCGGGCGTCAGGGCGTCGGCGAGCTCCAGCTTGCGCGTCTTCAGGCGCAGCCGCTCGAGGCCGTGGTTGATCGAGCCGATGTCCTTCTTCTCCAGCTTGTAGAGCTGGTCGTAGAGCGCGTTGACCCGGGCCAGGCGTTTCTGCAGCTCGCCCATGGCGGCCTCGCCCTCGGCCACCACCTGGCCACTCTCCTTCACCGCCACCAGGCGGCCGTAGAAGTTGCCCCACTCGCGGCGCTCCAGCGCCAGCAGTTCGACGGGGTACTTCTGCTCCTTGAGCCAATCACCCACCACCCAGGTGAAGTCGGCACCGTAGACATCGCGGTTGCCCACCTTGAGCAGCTCGCGGGTCATGAACTCCGGGCCTTCCTCCGGTACCGGCAGGCCAGCGCCCTTGAGGCGGGCGCGGGGCACTTCCTCCACCTGGACCGCCTCGCCGACCACCAGGCGGGCTTCCTGGCCGGGCACCACGTACTGCGCCTCCACCAGGTCCGCCGGCCAGAAGTGGGCCAGGCCGCGCACGGCGATCACCGACAACAGGCCGAGGGTCATGATGACCGCGATGGATACCGCGCCACCGCTGATCCAGACGCCCGGTGCGCCGCTCTTGAACCAGTCTTTCAGGGAAACCTTTTTCACGGATTTCTCCACCGCTTGAGTCTTCCAGTTCCTCCCGCCCTGGGGCCGGAGGATTCGTGTTATCTGCGTTCTCGCCCGTCCGGGGAGGGTCGAACCAACCGCTCCCTCGCCCCTCCGGGGAGAGGGTTGGGGAGAGAGGTCGGCTCTGTGCCTGGATCCCTCTCCCGGTCCTTCGGACCACCCTCTCCCGGAGGGAGAGGGGGATCAGAAGCGCCTCCAGGAGGCGTGCTTATAACGAGGCGTACTTCTTCCGCAGCCGCTGGCGGATCAGTTCGGCCAGGGTGTTCATCACGAAGGTGAAGGTCAGCAACACCAGGGCGGAAAGGAACAGCACCCGGTAGTGGGTACCACCGACCTCGGACTCCGGCATCTCCACCGCCACGTTGGCGGCCAGGGTGCGCATGCCTTCGAAGATGTTCGCCTCCATCAGCGGGGTGTTGCCGGTGGCCATCAGCACGATCATGGTCTCGCCCACCGCCCGGCCCAGGCCGATCATCAGCGCCGAGAAGATACCCGGGCTGGCGGTCAGCAGGACGACACGGGTCATGGTCTGCCAGGGCGTCGCGCCCAGGGCCAGGGAGCCGTAGGTGAGGCTGCGCGGCACGCTGAACACGGCGTCCTCGGCGATGGAGAAGATGTTCGGGATCACCGCGAAGCCCATGGCCAGGCCGACGATCAGGGCGTTGCGCTGGTCGTAGGTGATGCCCAGGTCATTGCTGATCCACAGGCGCATGTCGCCGCCGAAGAACCAGTTTTCCATCAGCGGGCTCATGCCCAGGGCGAACCAGGCGGTGAGGCCCACCACGGGAATCAGGATGGCCGCTTCCCAGCCGTCCGGCACCCGCAGACGGATGGACTCCGGCAGGCGGCTCCAGATGAAGCCGGCCAGCAGGATGCCGATGGGGGTCAGCAGCAGCAGGCTGAAGATGCCCGGCAGGTGGCCTTCCACGTAGGGCGCCAGGAACAGGCCGGCGAAGAAGCCGAGGATCACCGTCGGCAGCGCCTCCATCAGCTCGATCACCGGCTTCACCTTGCGGCGCATGGACGGGGCCATGAAGTAGGCGGTGTAGATGGCGGCGGCGATGGCCAGCGGGGCGGCCAGCAGCATGGCGTAGAACGCGGCCTTCAAGGTACCGAAGGTCAGCGGCGCCAGGCTCAGCTTGGGCTCGAAGTCGGTGTTGGCGGCGGTGGACTGCCAGACGTACTTGGGCTCGTCATAGCTCTCGTACCAGACCTTGCCCCAGAGCGCGCTGAAGGAAATCTCCGGGTGCGGGTTGCTCAGGCGGAAGGGCATGAACTGGCCGCCCTCCTCCACCAGCACGCGGTTGGCGCGGGGCGACAGGGCCAGCAGGCCGCTGCCATCGGTCACACTCTCCACCAGCAGGGTGCGGTTGGCGGTGCTGTGGAACACGCCCAGGTGGCCGGCGGCGTCCAGGGCGAGGAAGCCCTTGCGGCGCTCTTCCGCAGTGATCTGCACCACCGGGGACTGCTCCAGCTGGAAGGCGCGGATGTGCTTGAGGCGCGAGGAGCCGTCGGGGTCGCGGGCCATGAACCATTGGGCGATGCCGCCCTTGGAGTCGCCCACCATCAGGGAAATGCCGCCCAGCAGCATGGCGCTGGCGGTGACCTCGCGCTCACCGTCCTCCAGCAGCTTGTAGCGGCCGTTCAGGGCCTTCTCGCGCAGGCTGAACACATCCGCATGGGCGCGACCGTTGAGGACGTAGAGCCACTGCTGGCGCGGATCGATGTAGATGGCCTTGATGGGTTCGGCGATCTGCGGCAGCTCGATGCCGGTCTGCTCCTGGGTGATCTCCCCGGTGAGCATGTTCTCTTCGCTGACTAGTTGCTGGACCAGCAACTGGCTGCCGGTGGAGGCGGCCACCACCAGGGTCTCGTCGTCGACGCTGAGGGCGACGTGCTCCAGCGCGCGACCCTGGGCGTCCAGCACCATGGGCGCCTCGCCGTAGGGGAAGCTGACCTGGGGCGTGATGGTCTTCTGGTTGTCCGGGTAGGTGACGTTGTAGCTGTGCTTGAAGATCAGCGCCTGGCCGTTGGACAGGCCCAGCACCACCAGCGGGCTGCCGGGCTGGTCCTGGCCGAAGGAGACGACGCTGGCGCCTGCGGGCAACGGCAGTTGCTGGCGCTTGATCAGGCCACCGTCCCGGGTGGAGAAGAACTGCACGTCACCGCTGGCGGCCACGCGCAGGCCCACCATGTTCTGCTCTTCCAGGGCCAGCAGCAGCGGCTTGCCGGCGTCCTGCTGCAGCCAGGCCGGACTCTGCACCTTTCTGGCGGTGAGCTCGGCGCCCTTGAACAGCGGCAGTACCACATAGGCCAGGTAGAAGAAGATCAGGGTGATGGCGCCGAGCACGGCGAGACCGCCCACCAGCACGTACCAGTGGGTCAGGCGATCCTTCAGGGCCCGCAGCTTGCGCTTGCGCTGCAGCGCGGGCGTATTGAAGTCGATGCGCTCGGGAGGATTCTTCGAGGCGGTCAGGGAGTTGGCCAGGTCAGTCATGGATTCGGGCTCTTGCCACAGGCGGCGTACGCAGGCTTTTACGATGGGAGCACAGCCTACGGCTTTCCTGTGACAGAAAAATTACAGCGAGTTGACGTGGCGAAGCCCACCCTGAGGCAACCTCGGGCGGGCTTCCGCGACAGGGGTCTCCCGTCGCCCTTGCGTCCTTGCGAGGCGGCGCGCGTGGAGCCGCCGCCTCCTTATCCGGCCTGGATTACAGGCCCAGATCCTTCAGGGTCTTTTCCGCGACCTTGGACGGAACCGGGATGTAACCGTCCTTGACCACTACTTCCTGGCCTTGCTTGGACAGGACCAGCTTGACGAACTCGGCCTCCAGGGGAGCCAGGGGCTTGTTCGGCGCCTTGTTCACATAAACGTAGAGGAAGCGGGACAGCGGGTAGCTGCCGTTCAGCGCGTTCTGCTCGCTGTCCTCGACGAACTCGCCACCTTCCTTCTTGGCCAGGGCCACGGTCTTCACGCTGGACGTCTTGTAGCCGATGCCGGAGTAGCCGATGCCGTTGATGGACTGGCTGATGGACTGCACCACGGAGGCGGAGCCGGGCTGCTCGTTCACGTTCGGCTTGAAGTCGCCTTTGCACAGGGCTTCTTCCTTGAAGTAGCCGTAGGTGCCGGACACGGAGTTGCGGCCGAACAGCTGGACCGGCTTGGAGGCCAGGTCGCCGGTCACGCCCAGGTCACCCCAGGTCTTCACGTCGCTCTTGCCGCCGCAGAGGCGGTTGGCGGAGAAGATGGCGTCCACCTGCTGCATGGTCAGGCCCTTGATGGGGTTGTCCTTGTGCACGAAGATCGCCAGGGCGTCGATGGCCACCGGAATGGCGGTGGGCTTGTAGCCGTACTTCTGCTCGAAGGCCTGCAGCTCGACGTCCTTCATCTTGCGGCTCATCGGGCCCAGGTTGGCGGTGCCTTCGGTCAGGGCCGGCGGCGCGGTGGAGGAACCGGCAGCCTGAATCTGGATGTTCACGTTCGGGTATTCGCGCTTGTACGCCTCGGCCCACAGGGTCATCAGGTTCGCCAGGGTATCGGAACCCACGCTGGAGAGGTTGCCGGAGACGCCAGTGGTCTTGGAATAAGCCGGCAGGGCCGGGTCGACGGCAGCCACCGCGCTGGCGGTAGCGACACCGGCGGCGACGAAGGTGAGGGCCGCCATCAAACGCTTCAGTTTCATGCCTTGCTCCTAAGCAGGACGAGGGGTTGAATGCAACGGGGGCCAGTATCGGCAGGCCGTATGACCACTCTATGAACCGATTGTGACAATTGGATGAATGGCCATCATCGGCACGGCGGGTTGCGTTCAGGCGCCCCTTTCCCAGCCCTGGGAACAAGGCCGGGCCCGGCCAGTGCGGGCCCGGATGGGATCAACGCTTCGTGGCGATCAGGAACGCCCCGATCAGCATCGCCACGCCGCACAGGCTGGCGACGTAGTAGGCCGGTCCCAGGCTGTCCCACTTCATCAGCAGCGACACCACCATGGGCGTCAGGCCGCCGAAGATGGCGTAGGCCAGGTTGTAGGAGAAGGACAGGCCGGAGAAGCGCACCACCGGCGGGAAGGCCTTCACCATCACATAGGGCACGGCGCCGATGGTGCCGACGAACAGGCCGGTGACCGCGTAGAGCGGGAACAGCCACTCCGGATGGAGCCTGAGGCTGGTGTAGAAGGTCCAGGAGCTGGCGGCCAGCAGCAGACCGCCCACCAGGAAGGTACGCCCCGCGCCGATACGGTCGGCGATCACCCCCGACAGCACGCAACCGATGGACAGGAACACGATGGCCAGGCTGTTGGCCTTGAGGGCGGTGGCCGCCTCGAAGCCATACACGGTCTGCAGCAGGGTGGGCGTCATCAGGATCACCACCACGATGCCGGCGGACAGCACCCAGGTCAGCAGCATGGACAGCGCCACGGCGCCACGGTGTTCACGCAGCACGGTCTTCAGCGGCACTTCCGCGGCCAGGGCCTTGCGCTGCTGCATCTCGGCGAAGACCGGGGTCTCGTGCAGCCAGCGGCGCAGGTACATGGCCAGCAGGCCGAACACGCCCCCCACCAGGAACGGCAGGCGCCAGGCCCAGTCCAGCACCTCGGCGGCGCTGAAGACGGTGTTGATCAGGGTCGCCATCAAGGAGCCCAGCAGGATGCCGGCGGTCAGTCCCGACGTCAGGGTGCCGCAGGCATAGCCCACATGGCGGGCGGGCACGTGCTCGGAAACGAATACCCAGGCCCCGGGGACCTCGCCGCCGATGGCCGCGCCCTGTACCACCCGCATCATCAGCAGCAGCAGGGGCGCCCAGATGCCGATCTGCTCGTAGGTGGGCAGCAGGCCCATCACCAGCGTGGGCACCGCCATCAGGAAGATGCTCAGGGTGAACATGCGCTTGCGCCCCAGCAGGTCGCCGAAGTGCGCCATGACGATGCCCCCCAGCGGACGCGCCAGGTAGCCGGCGGCGAAGATGCCGAAGGTCTGCAGCTGGCGCAGCCACTCCGGCATCTCGGCGGGGAAGAACAGCTTGCCCACCACCGCGGCGAAGAACACGAAGATGATGAAGTCGTAGAACTCCAGGGCGCCGCCGAGGGCGGAGAGCGACAGGGTCTTGTAATCGCTGCGGGTCAGCGGGCGCGCGGAGGGCGTCTCGGAGGCAAGCACGGAAGACATGGAGGGATTCTCGTCTGGGGGTGCGGGGCGTCTCCCGCGGCATGGGCGGGAAAATCGCCAGGCAACATATCAAAAAGCGTCAGATGTACACAGCCTGAGGCATAAAACCGCCAGGAGCGCGCTACAACGGTCGTCTGGCGCGATCTCCTGCCTATATACTGCGCGCTGTTCAGCGCAGGTCGGCATGCAGTGAGTCGGCGGCGCACAGGGAAGGAAGGGCGCGGCCCTTCCAGGCATTTGCGCCATTTACAGACGACACAGGCAGTTCCGGCATGATCGAGATCGAAGAAGAAGAAAACCTCACCCCGCAAGGCGACCTCGCCCTGCAGATCACCGCGCTCCCGCGTGAAACCAACGGCTTCGGCGACATCTACGGTGGCTGGCTGGTTTCCCAGATGGACCTGGCCGGCACCGCCATGGCCAGCAAGGTGGCGGCGGGCCGCGTCGCCACCGTGGCGATCGATCGCATGGCCTTCCTCGTGCCGGTGGCCGTCGGTGCCCAGCTCTCCTTCTATACCCAGACCCTGGAGATCGGCCGCAGCTCCATCCAGATGCTGGTGGAAGTCTGGAGCGACGACCCCCTGTCCAGCGAATGGCGCAAGGTCACCGAAGCGGTCTTCGTCTTCGTCGCCATCGACGGCAGCGGCCGCACCCGCCCGGTCCCGCCCCGTCGGGGTTGAATGGAAGGGGCCCGGCAACAGGTCGTGTGAAAACCTGGCGAGCGGCCCCTTTCTCTGCACTCACTCAAGATCCCCCCGCGCGCAGCGCCTCCACCGGGTGCAGCCGCGCCGCCCGGCGTGCCGGGGCCAGGCCCGCGCCCATGCCCACCAGCATCGAAAGTCCCAGCGCCATCAGCACCAGGGACAGGTCCGGCTCCAGCGGCAGGCCGGGCATCCACCCGCGCAACGACACCACCAGCACCAGGGCCAGCGCCAGCCCCAGCACGCCGCCCGACACCGACAGCAGGGTCGCTTCGGTGAGGAACAGCCCCAGCACCTGACGTGGCCCGGCGCCGATGGCGCGCAGCAGGCCGACCTCGGCGGTTCGCTCCTCCACGGTGGTGGTCATGATGGTGAAGATGCCCACCGCCCCCACCAGCAGCGAGATACCGCCGAGGGCGGCGACGCCCAGGGTCAGGGAGGCGAGGATGCGGTTCAGGCTGCCCAGGAGGTCATCCTGGGTCGTCATGCGGAAATCCTCCCGGCCGTGGCGCTCCACCAGCAGCCGGCGCACCGACTCGGCGAAGGCCGGTGCCGGGACGCCCGCCTCGAACAGTACATGGACCTTCACCAGCCCCTCCCGATTGAACAACTGCTCGGCCCGGTCCACCGGGATGTAGGCGATATCGTCCAGGTCGAACCCCAGCAGATTGCCCTTGGCCTCCATCACCCCCGCCACGCGGAAGCTCGCGCCCCCCACCCGCACCCGCCGGCCCACCGGGCTGGAATCGCCGAACAGCTCGCTCGCCAACTTCGCCCCGAGCACCACGTAGGCCGGCGTGCGGCCGTCCCGCGAGGGCGGCAGGAAGCGCCCCTGATCCATGCGTACCCGCCAGGCGGCGGCCAGTTGGGAGCCGGTGCCGAGGATGTCCACCCGCCGCTGGCGTCCGCCCGCCTGGATATCGCCGTTGCCCTGGATGATGGGCACCACCGCCTCCGCCCGGGGCAGCCGTCCCAGTGCCTCGGCATCGGCGATGGACAGCGGCCGCGCGCTGGCCAGCACGCCGCCCATGCCGCCACTGGACAGGGTCCCGGGGCGTACCGTGACCACCCGCGTGCCGAACTGCGCGAAGCTGTCCAGCACCCGCCCACGCAGCCCCTCGCCCATGGCGGTGAGCAGGCCCACGGCGGCGATGCCGATGGCCACGCCGAGCAGCGTCAGCAGGCTGCGCAAAGGCTGGCTGAGCAGCGCCGAGCCGCAGAGCGCCAGGCCATCCCGCCAGCGCATCAGAGGCTCCCCTGGGGCCGCAGGGCCTGCACCGGCGCCTGGGCCGCAGCCTGGCTGGCCGGCAACCAGGCGAACAGCAGGGCGGCCAGCAGCGCCAGCAGGGGCGCCCCCAGTCGCGCCCACCAGGGCGCGTACAGGGGCAACTCGCTGAGCAGGCGTCCGCCCCATAGCAGCAGCTCCGCCAGGGCCAGGCCCGTGCCGGCCCCCAGCAGCGCCAGCAGGCCCGCCTCGCCGAGAAACAGCAGGCGCACCTGCCCGCCAGTGGCACCCAGCGCCTTGAGCAGGCCGATCTCGGCGCTGCGCTGGAGCACCGCCACCCAGGTGACGTTCATGATCAGGATGCCCGCCACCAGCAGGCTCAGCGCCGCGACGCCGGCCAGCGCCAGGGTCAGTCCGTCGAGGATGCCGTCGAAGGCGGCGAGCATGGCGTCCTGGCTGAGCAGGGTCACGTCCTCCTCACCCTGGTGCCGCTCGGTGAGCAGGGCCAGCACTTGCCGCCTGGCGCCGTCCAGGTAACCGGGAACCCGGGCTTCGACGAAGATCCGTTGCAGCCCCTCGCGGTTGAACAGGGCCTCGGCGCTGGCCACCGGCACGATCAGCGCCTCGGACAGGTCCATGCCGAGGGACTCGCCCCGCGCCTCCAGCACGCCGATCACCCGGAAGCGCCGGTCGCCCGCCCGCACCCAGCGGCCCAGGGCCGGCGCCTCGCCGAACAGCGCCTGGCGCAGGCGCCCCCCGATCACGGCGACATGGCCCAGTTGCCCGGGCTCCAGCTCGGGCAGCGGACGCCCCTGGGCGAGACGAAGCTGGCGGATGGCGAAAAAATCGTGGGTGGTTCCCAGCACCAGGGCCTCGCGACTGCGGTTGTCGCGGCTGACCTGGGCCTGCCCGGCCTGCAAGGGCGCCACCCGTCGCACCGCCGCCAGGCGGGACAGCGCGGCGGCGTCGGCCTCGGTCAGGGAGCGGGGCGCCATGCCGGTGATGGGCGGCAGGCCGCCGGTGGTCTCGTTGCGTCCGGGCAGGACGATGAGGAGGTCCCGCCCCAGCAGGGAAAACTCACCCAGCACATAGGCCCGGGCGCCCTGCCCCAGCCCACCCAGCAGGGCGATGAAGAACACGCCGATGGCCATCGCCATCAGCAGCATCGCGCTGCGGGAACCGTGGCCACGCAGGGCGCCAAGCCAGAATCGGCAGGCGTCCCGCGCGTCCATCAGCTGGCGCTCCGGCGCCGGTCGCAGAGGATGCGGCCGTCGCGCATCGCGATCCGCCGTCCCGCGCGCGCCGCGTGACGGTCGTCATGGGTCACCAGCACCAGGGTCAGCCCCTCGGCGTTCAGCTCCTCCAGCAGCGCCACCACCTCCTCGCCGGACTGGCTGTCGAGGTTGCCCGTGGGCTCGTCCGCCAGCAGCAGGCGCGGTCGCATCACCATGGCCCGGGCGATGGCGACCCGCTGGCGCTGGCCGCCGGACAGCTCACCGGGATGGTGGTCGAGCCGGTCCTCCAGCCCGAGGCGGCCGGCCAGCGCCAGGCTGCGACGCCGCCGCTCCGCCGGGTCGATGCCCGCCAGCAGCATCGGCAGTTCGATGTTCTCCAGGGCGGTAAGGCGCGGCACCAGGTGGAAGGACTGGAAGACGAAACCGATCAGGCGGCTGCGCAGCGCGGCGCGCCCGGGCTCGTCCAGCAAGCGGGTGGCGCGCTCGTCCAGCCAGACCTCGCCGCTGTCCGGGGCGTCCAGCAGGCCGAGGATGTTCAGCAGGGTGGACTTGCCCGAACCGGACGCGCCGGTGATCGCCAGGTATTCGCCATCGGCCACCTCCAGGTCGAGGTGGTCCAGGCCCAGCACGCGGTGTTCGCCCAGCTGGAAACTGCGGCTGACCTCATGCAACTGGATCATGGCCGCCCTTCCGGCGCCCCGCGGGGACTCACCACGCTGCCATCGGCCAGGCTTTCGTGCTGCAGGCCGGGCAGGATGCGGTCGCCGACGGCCAGGCCCCCGCGCACCTCGCTCCAGCGCCAGTTGCTCAGGCCCAGCTCCACCCGCTGCTCGCGCAGATGGCCGCTACCGGGGTCGTAGCGCAGCACCCGGCCGCCCTCCAGCAGGCTTTCGGTGGGCACCCGCAGGGTCTGCCGCTGGTCGAGGAGGATCTCCACGTCGGCGCTGTAGCCGCTGAGGAGCATCAGGTCCGGCGGCACCCGCTCGAACTTCACCTCCACATCCACGGTTCGGGCCTGCTTTTCCAGCTCGCGGACGAAGGGCGCGATGCGGCTGACCCGTCCTGCGAAGGTCCGCCCGGGAAAGGCATCCAGGCTGATGCGCACCGGCATGCCCGGGCGCACCTGGCCGGCGTCCACCTCATCGATGGGGGCTTCGACGAACAGGCACTGGTCATCGATCAGGTCCACCGCCGGCGGTGTCGGAATGCCCGGCGGCGAAGGGGTCACCACCTCGCCCAGCTCACCGTTGATCTCGGCGACTATGCCGGCGAAGGGCGCCCGCAAGGTGGCCTGGTCGAGCTGCGCCAGCTGCAGGTCGAGACTGGCCTGGGCCTCGCGGATACGCGCCTCGCCGCCGCTGCACAGGAGCTGGGACAGGCGCGCACGGGTGGCGCTCTGCTCCAGCTGGTCCTGGGAGGCCAGCTTGCGTTCGGCCAGCCGCTCCAGGCGCCCCTGGTCGAGCCGGTCCTGGCTGGCCTGGCGACAGCTCTGCTCCCGCAGGTTGTGCTGGGCATCCAGCCGCGCCCGGGCCTCCGCCACCCGCGCCTCGAGGTCATCCTGGCGCAGGCGCATCAGCACATCGCCCGCCTGCACCCGCTGACCGGCGTGGATCAGCAGCTCGCTGACCTGACCGCCGCTCTTGAACGAAAGATGCGCCCGACGGCAGGCCTTCACCGTACCGGCGCGGGTATTGGCCACCAGGGTTTCCACTTCGCCCCGCTCCACCGCCACCAGTTCCACCGGCACGGGTTCGGGGCGCACCCAGAACCCCAGGAGCGCGGCCAGGCAGATAAAAATGGGAATAACTATCAATAGCTTGCGCATGGCTTCGGCTCCATTTGCGAGCGGCTATCCAGAGTCTAGGTGGGTCGCATCGATGGTCGTTCGGGTGTCCCCAGGAATGGGGGAGCGTCCCCCACCGACGGTGGGTCGAAAAAACGTGGCGATTCAAGGAGAGAGCGCATCGCGCAGGCCCCGGCAGGGGTCGCTGGACTCACGACCACGGGCAGGAAAAAGCCGATAAATGGGGCGAAAACGACTCCGTGGACAAAGCCGCGAATCAGAAAAAATGCTTTTGGATCAGCAGGAAGCTGGCACCGATGTACCAAGGAAGGGGGTGATGGCGGAAAGCTGGCGGCTCATTGGCAGCGGCCCTTCCGGGCAGGGCCGGCAGCGCGGGCTGCCGGCCCGGGCCATCAGCTGCGGATGCTGTAGATCAGCTTCTCGTTTTCCTCGGCGTAGGTGCGCATGCGCTCCAGGTAAGCCTTCTGCTGTTGCCAGACCTTGGTCGCCGCCGGGTCGGCCGCGGCACTGGCCTCGACCACCTCGGACGCCACTTCCCTGAGCCGGGTCAGCACCGCCTCCGGCAGGCGACGGACCTCGACGCCCTCGGCCTTGAGCTTCTCCATGGCCTCCATGTTGCGCGCGTTGTAGTCATCCAGCATGTCGCCGTTCACATCGCGGGCGGCGGCCCGGACGATGGCCTTGAGGTCCGCCGGAAGGGTCTCCCAGGCCTTGAGGTTGACGTCCAGCTCGAAGGTCACGTTGGGCTCCTGCCAGCCCGGCGTGTAGTAGTACTTGGCGGCCTTGTGCAGGCCCAGGGCCAGGTCGTTGTAGGGGCCGATCCACTCGGTGGCATCGATGGCGCCGGTCTGCAAGGCGGTGAAGATCTCGCCCGCCGGCAGGTTGACCACGGTGCCGCCCATCTTCGTCAGCACTTCGCCGCCCAGGCCCGGCGTGCGCATCTTCAGGCCATTGAAGTCCTCGACGCTGTTGATCTCCTTGTTGAACCAGCCGGCGGTCTGCACGCCCGTGGCGCCGCAGGCCATGGGCAGCACGCCGAAGGGCTTGTACACCTCTTCCCAGAGCTCGATGCCGCCGCCCCGGTGCAGCCAGGCGTTCATTTCCTGGGCATTGGGACCGAACGGCAAGGCGCAGAAGAACTGGGCGGCGGGCACCTTGCCCTTCCAGTAGTAGGGCGCGCCATGGCCCATCTCGGCGGTGCCACGGGAAACGGCGTCGAACACTTCCAGGGCCGGGACCAGTTCACCGGCAGCGTAGACCTTGATCTTCAGCCGGCCGTTGCTCATCTCCTCCACCAGCTTGGCGAAGCGCTCGGCCCCCACGCCGACACCCGGGAAGTTCTTCGGCCAGGACGTGACCATCTTCCAGCTGAAGGTCTGCGCCTCGGCCTGGGGACCGCCGGCGGCCTGCTCCTTCTTGTCGCAACCGGCCAGGGCCGCGGCTGCAAGCCCCACCCCTGCAGCGGCGATGATTTCACGACGTTTCATGGGAATCTCCTTGTTCTTGTTGTGGTCGTTGCGGGTCGTGCATGACGCCCCACAGATTGCCTGAATAAAAGCGCCAGAGCAGCCTCCAGCCTAGTCCGCTGGACTAAAGTTGTAGCGTCCTGTGCAAGCTTTTGCCGAGCTGCTAGAAAGGCAACGTCTCGTCCCTCCTCCAATAACGACAAGGACCTGCAATGACCGCAAAGACACCCGCCTTGCTGGGCGTCGCGCATCTGATCGATGCGCTCAACGCCCGATTCGGCCAGGCCTGCGCCTGGCTCACCCTCTTCCTGGTGCTCGGCACCGCCATCGTGGTGATACTGCGCTACGGCTTCGGCATCGGCGCCATCGCCCTGCAGGAGTCGGTGATGTACGCCCACGCCCTGGTATTCATGGGCGCCGCCGCCTGGACCCTGCACCGCAACGCCCATGTCCGCGTCGACATCTTCTACCAGAAGTTCTCCGGTCGCCGTCGCGCCCTGGTGGACCTGCTGGGCACCCTGCTCTTCCTTATCCCGGTGTGCCTCTTCCTTGGCTGGAACAGCTGGGACTACGTCACCGCCGCCTGGTCGACCCTGGAGCGCTCCAGCGAGTCCGGCGGCCTGCCGCTGGTGTACCTGCAGAAGACCATCATCCTGGTGCTGGTGGTGGGGCTGCTGCTGCAGGGCCTGTCGATCATGATCAAGTGCGGCTACCTGGCCAGCGGGCGGATCGTCGAGGAAACCGAGGAGGTGAAGCATGGCTGAGGTCATGGCGATCCTCCTCTTCATCAGCATCTGCCTGGCGCTGATGGCCGGCTACCCGGTGGCCTTCACCCTGGGCGGCATGGCGCTGATCTTCGCCGGCATCGGCGTGCTCACCGGCACCTTCGACCCCAGCTTCCTCCACGCCCTGCCGAACCGCATCTTCGGCATCATGAACAACCAGACCATGCTCGCCGTGCCGCTGTTCGTGTTCATGGGCGTGATGCTGGAGAAGAGTCGCGTGGCGGAGGACCTGCTGGAGTCCATGTCGCGCCTGTTCGGCACCCTGCGCGGCGGCCTGGCGATTTCCGTCTGCGTGGTGGGCGCCCTGCTGGCCGCCAGCACCGGCATCGTCGGCGCCACCGTGGTGACCATGGGCCTGCTGGCGCTGCCCACCATGCTGCGTCGCGGCTACGACCCGGCCATCGCCACCGGCACCCTCGCCGCCACCGGCACCCTGGGGCAGATCATCCCGCCCTCCATCATCCTGGTGCTGCTGGGCGACGTGATGTCCAGCGCCTACCAGCAGGCCCAGCTGAAGATGGGCATCTTCTCGCCGAAGACCGTCTCGGTGGGCGACCTCTTCGTCGGCGCGCTGATCCCCGGCCTGGTGCTGGTGGGCCTGTACATCCTCTACCTGGTGGGCGTGGCCATCCTGCAGCCGAAGAAGCTCCCGGCCCTGCCCCAGGAAGAACTGGGTCCCATCGAGTGGGGCAAGCTGGCCAAGGCGCTGATCCCGCCGCTGGTGCTGATTGCCGCAGTGCTCGGCTCCATCCTCGCGGGTATCGCCACCCCCACCGAGGCCGCCGCGCTGGGCGCCGTGGGCGCCATGCTGCTGGCCCTGGCCAAGGGCCAACTCAACCTGACCCAGTTGCGCGACGTGGCCTTCGGCACCACCGAGATCACCTCCATGGTGTTCCTGATCCTCATCGGTGCCTCGCTGTTCTCCCTGGTGTTCCGCGGCTTCGGCGGCGAGGTGCTGATCGAGGACATGTTCGCGATGCTCCCCGGCGGGGCGCTCGGCGCCTTCTTCGTGGTGATGCTGGTGATCTTCCTGCTGGGCTTCATCCTCGACTTCATCGAGATCATCTTCGTGGTGGTGCCCATCGTCGGCCCGGTGCTGCTGGCCATGGGCCTGGACCCGGTCTGGCTCGGGGTGATGATCGCCCTCAACCTGCAGACCTCCTTCCTCACCCCGCCCTTCGGCTTCTCGCTGTTCTACCTGCGCGGCGTGACGCCCTCCTCGGTGCCCACCAGCACCATGTACCGGGGCGTGGTGCCCTTCATCCTCATCCAGGTGCTGATGCTGGTGATCGCCTACCTGTTCCCGCAGCTGATCACCTGGCTGCCGGAGCAACTCTACGGCGGCTGATGCGCCCACCAGGCGCCCGTCCCTGACGGGCGCCTCGCGTCCAGCCCTTGGAAAAACCGCCCTGGCGCGCTCCAATGGACGCCATGCCCCACGGAGGAATTCCAGATGTCCAGTCCCCAGGTTGAACGCATCGAACTCGACGAACTCACCTGTTGGCGAGTCCGCACCGACAGCGCCGAATTGCAGGTGGCCCAGCAAGGGGCCCAGGTCCTCGGCTACCAGCGCGACGGCGAGCCGCCGCTGATCTGGCTCAGCGACCAGGCTGCCTACCAGAAAGGCAAGGCGGTGCGCGGCGGCGTGCCCGTCTGCTGGCCCTGGTTCGGCGACCTGCGACGCAACCCGGCGCCGGTCCAGGCCATGCACGAAGGCGGCCCCATCGCCCCGGCCCACGGCCTGGTGCGCGAACTGGACTGGGAGCTGCTGAACATCGACACCGACGGCGCCGCCGTCCACCTGGCCTTCGCCCTCGACAGCCGCAATCCGCCGCACGCGGACTGGCCCCACGCAGCCAGGCTGCGCCTGGACATCCGCCTGGACGACGCCCTGCAGCTGAGCCTCACCAGCCACAACATCGGCGACACCCCGCTGGCCATCAGCCAGGCGCTGCACAGCTACTTCGCCGTCGGCGACATTCGCGAGGTGGAGGTGGAAGGCCTGGACGGCTGCCGCTACATCGAGACCCTGGACGACTGGCAGCAGCGCCAGCAGCAGGGAACTATCACCTTCAGCGGCGAAACCGACCGTATCTACCTGGGAACGCCGCCGCGCATGAGCATCCTCGACCGCGCCTGGAAGCGCCGGATCCAGCTGGACGTGGAGGGTTCGTCCTCCGCCGTGGTGTGGAACCCCTGGATCGACAAGGCCAGGCGCCTGTCGCAGTTCGCCGAGGACGCCTGGACAGGGATGCTCTGCATCGAGACGGCGCGGGTGATGGACGACGTGCTGCGCCTCGGCGCCGGCGAAGAGCAGCGGATGACGGTGCGGATCGCCAGCGCGCCCCTCTAGCCGGGGCACTGGCGAATCAGAGGTCGCCCTCCTCCACCAGCCGCACGCTGGCGGCATCCAGGGCGTAGGCCGCATCGGCCAGGTCGTTGCTGACCTGCTCCACCCTGAGGGTGCCGTCCACCCAGAGCGGGGCGTAGATGTCGTCGAGCGGGATGCCCCTGGGGTAACGCACCAGCACGATCTGATTCGGCGGCGGCGGCGGCACATGGATGCAGGCGCCCGGGTAAGGCACCAGGAAGAACAGCGTGCTGCGGCCCTTGGCATCGGTTTCCAGGGGCACCGGATAGCCGCCGATATGGATCGTCTTGCCATCCAGGGCGGCGACGGTCTTCGCCGAATACATCACCGCCGGCAGGTTCCTGTCCTGCTGCTTGAGGCCACCCTGCTGGCCGAAGTTGCCCTCCGCCTCCGGGGTGTCGTGGCTGATGTCGGGCATCTCCTCCAGGGCCTTGCGGTCCTCGGGAGGCATCAGCTCCAGCCAGTCGGTTTCAGGAAGTTCGGCGCGGGCCAGGGTGCAGCAGAACAGCAGGAGCAGGCAGGCGAAGCGGCGCATGGGGCACTCGGGATATGGGGTGGACAACAGGCGCCAAGACTAGCGCCCGCGTCCGACCGTGCCCAGCGCTGGCGACGAAGTACCGCGCTCAGCCCTTCTTCAGGAATGACAGCACCACCAGCAGGATCACCGCGCCCACCACCGCGCCGATGAACCCGGCGGCCTGACCGGCCTGGTAGATCCCCAGTGCCTGGCCGCCATATGTGGCGGCGAGGGAACCACCGACCCCCACCAGAATGGTCATGATCCAGCCCATGCTGTCGTCGCCGGGTTTGATGAAGCGTGCGATCAGGCCGACGATCAGCCCGATCAGAATGGTACCGATGATGCCCATGGCAGGTCCTCCGCTGTGTGGGACACGCCTGAGACTAGATGGCGTCGCGGCGCCGCGCCATGACCGCCCCGTTGCGGGGCGGCCGTTTGCCGGTCAGGGCTTGGCGATCAGCGCTTCCACCGCGGCGATCTGGCGATCGAGGGTGGCGCGGTCGGCGCAGCGCAGGGTGGCGTGGCCCACCTTGCGGCCGGCCTTGAAGGCCTTGCCGTAGTGGTGCAGGTGGCAATCGGCGACGGCGATCACCTTGTCCACGGGCGGAACCTCGCCGATGAAGTTCAGCATGGCGCTCTCGCCCACCTTGGCGGTGGGGCCCAGGGGCAGGCCGGCCACGGCGCGCAGGTGGTTCTCGAACTGGCTGCACTCGGCGCCTTCGATGGTCCAGTGCCCGGAGTTGTGCACGCGCGGGGCGATCTCGTTGGCCTTCAGGCCACCGTCCACCTCGAAGAATTCGAAGGCCAGCACGCCGACGTAGTCGAGCTCACGCAGCACGCGGCCGACATAGTCCTCGGCCAGGGCCTGCAGCGGGTGATCGGTGCTGGCGACGGACAGGCGCAGGATGCCGTTCTCGTGGGTGTTGTGGACCAGCGGGTAGAAGCGGGTCTCGCCGTCGCGGGCGCGCACCGCCACCAGGGAGACTTCGCCGGTGAAGGGCACGAAGCCTTCCAGGATGCAGGGCACGCTGCCCAGCTCGGCGAAGGCGCCGGCCACGTCCTCGGGCTTGCGCAGGACCTTCTGGCCCTTGCCGTCGTAGCCCAGGGTGCGGGTCTTCATCACCGCCGGCAGGCCGATGGCGGCCACGGCGGCATCCAGGTCGGCCTGGGACTGGATGTCGGCGAACTCGGGGGTGGGGATGCCCAGCGCCTTGAACATCGACTTCTCGAACCAGCGGTCACGGGCGATGCGCAGCGCCTCGGCGCTCGGATAGACCGGCACGAACTGGGAGAGGAAGGCCACGGTCTCGGCCGGCACGCTCTCGAACTCGAAGGTCACCAGGTCCACTTCATCGGCCAGCTGGCGCAGGTGGTCCTGGTCGCCGTAGTCGGCGCGGATGTGCTCGCCGAGCGCCTGGGCGCAGGCGTCCGGCGCGGGGTCGAGGAAGGCGAAGTTCATGCCCAGGGGAGTGCCCGCCAGGGCCATCATGCGGCCCAGCTGGCCGCCGCCGATTACGCCGATCTTCATCACTCAGGCCTCACGGGGGTCCGGGTTGTCCAGAACGGTTTCGGTCTGGGTGCGGCGGAAGTCCTTCAGTGCCTCGTGGTACTTCGGGTACTTGCCGCCGAGGATGCTGGCGGCCAGCAGGGCGGCGTTCACCGCGCCGGCCTTGCCGATGGCCAGGGTCGCGACCGGGATGCCGGCGGGCATCTGCACGATGGACAGCAGCGAGTCCACGCCCGACAGCATGGAGGACTGCACCGGCACGCCCAGCACCGGCAGGTGGGTCTTGGCGGCGCACATGCCCGGCAGGTGGGCGGCCCCACCGGCTCCGGCGATGATCACCTCGATGCCGCGGCCTTCGGCCTCTTCGGCGTACTGGAACAACAGGTCCGGAGTGCGGTGGGCCGACACCACCTTCACTTCATGGGGGATGCCCAGCTTGTCCAGCATCTCGGCGGTGTGGCTGAGGGTGCTCCAGTCGGACTTGGAGCCCATGATCACGCCTACCAGTGCGCTCATCGTTGTGCCTCGTCAAAGTGCGCCGGGTGGCGCGACCAAAAACCAACAAGCCACGCAATGGCGTGGCTTGTCTGCGATGTGGGCCGAGCTGCGGGGCGCGCTGCCGGCCGAAGGCCGCGCAGTATAACGCAAAGCCGCGCGGGGCGTGCATTTGCCATGACCGCTCGTCCAACGCCCGGGACGGTGCGGTGAAACGCTGCTCCAGGGCGAGAGCCCTTGTGTCGGGGCGGGCAGAATCCTTCGAGCGACCGGCGCCGCCCTCACCCTCAACCCTCCCCGCCGACCCCCGCCTCCAGCTTGCGCCAGAGCAGGCGGACCGCCGCCTTGCGCACCAGCGCGCAGCGGTACAGGCGAATCTCCAGCGGCACATGCCAGTGGCTGCCGCCGCAGACCACCAGGTCGCCCCGGGCCAGCTCCGACTGGGCACTGAAGTGCGGCACCCAGGCCACCCCCAAGCCCTGCAGCGCCATGTTCTTCAGGCTGTCGGCCATGGCCGTCTCGTACACCGTGGTGGCCCGCAGGGCGCGCTGGCGGATCAGGAGGTTCACCGAGCGCCCGAGGAAGGCGCCCGCGCTGTAGGCCAGCAGCGGCACGCTCTGCCCGCTATCGAGCTCGTACAGCGGCTTTCCCTCCGCGTCCACCGCGCACACCGGCAGCATCTCGGTACGGCCCAGGCTCATGGACGGGAAGATCTCCGGGTCCATCTGCAGCGCCGCGTCCGGGTCGTAGAAGGCCAGGATCAGGTCGCACGCGCCCTCCCGCAGGGAGTGCACCGCCTCCCCCACGTTGGTGGCGATCAGGCGGCTGGCGATGTTCAGGCCATCGGCGCGCAACCGCGCGATCCACTGCGGGAAGTAGCCCAGCGCCAGGGAGTGGGCGGCGGCGAACTGCAGCACCTCGCCCTGCTGCCCCTCCAGGTGGTGCAGGTGGCGCACCACCTCCCCCAGCTGGTCCACCATGCTGCGCGCGGTCACCAGGAACAGCTGGCCGGACTCGGTGAGCTCGATCGGCGTGCGGGAGCGGTTCACCAGCGTCAGCCCCAGGGCCGCCTCCAGGCTGCGGATGCGCCGGCTGAAGGCCGGCTGGGTGACGAAACGCCGCTCGGCGGCCTGGGAAAAACTGCGGGTATTGGCCAGGGCGACGAAGTCCTCCAGCCATTTGGTTTCCAGGTTCATCAGACAGGTCCGAAAGAATGCTCGATTTTGGTGCACACGCTTGCGACGCAACCCGCGTCACACGGACATTATGCCGATTGTGCATGACCCAGCGAATAACAGCATTGGCCCAAAAACGGCCCCAGGCCTAGATTATTGGGCATCGCGGCACTGGCCGTGTTCTCCCAGAGATGAATCGCATCATGTCCTCCGCTGCATCCTTCCGCATCGAAAAAGACCTGCTCGGCACCCTCGAAGTCCCCGCCGACGCCTACTACGGCATCCAGACCCTGCGCGCCGTGCACAACTTCCGCCTGTCCGGCGTACCGCTGTCGCACTACCCGAAGCTGGTGATCGCCCTGGCCATGGTCAAGCAGGCCGCCGCCGATGCCAACCAGCAGCTGGGCCACCTCAGCGCCGAGAAGCATGCCGCCATCAGCGAAGCCTGCGCCCGCCTGATCCGTGGCGAATTCCACGACCAGTTCGTGGTGGACATGATCCAGGGCGGTGCCGGCACCTCCACCAACATGAACGCCAACGAGGTGATCGCCAACGTCGCCCTCGAAGCCATGGGCAAGGCGAAGGGTGAGTACAAGTACCTGCACCCGAACAACGACGTGAACATGGCGCAGTCCACCAACGACGCCTACCCCACCGCGATCCGCCTGGGCCTGCTGCTGGGCCACGACGCCCTGCTGGCCAGCCTCGAAAGCCTGATCCAGTCCTTCGCCGCCAAGGGCGAGCAGTTCGCCGGCGTCCTCAAGATGGGCCGCACCCAGCTGCAGGACGCGGTGCCCATGACCCTGGGCCAGGAATTCAAGGCCTTCGCCACCACCCTGGGCGAAGACCTCGACCGCCTGCGCCGCCTGGCCCCCGAGCTGCTGACCGAAGTGAACCTCGGCGGCACCGCCATCGGCACCGGCATCAACGCCGACCCGCGCTACCAGCAACTGGCCGTGGACCGCCTCGCCGCCATCAGCGGCCAGCCGCTCACGCCCGCCGCCGACCTGATCGAAGCCACCTCCGACATGGGCGCCTTCGTGCTGTTCTCCGGCATGCTCAAGCGCACCGCGGTCAAGCTGTCGAAGATCTGCAACGACCTGCGCCTGCTCTCCAGCGGCCCGCGCACCGGCATCAACGAGATCAACCTGCCGCCGCGCCAGCCGGGCAGCTCCATCATGCCGGGCAAGGTCAACCCGGTGATCCCGGAAGCGGTCAACCAGGTGGCCTTCGAAGTCATCGGCAACGACCTGGCCCTGACCCTCGCCGCCGAAGGCGGCCAGTTGCAGCTGAACGTGATGGAGCCGCTGATCGCCTACAAGATCTTCGACTCGATCCGCCTGCTGCAGCGCGCCATGGACATGCTGCGCGAGCACTGCATCAACGGCATCACCGCCAACGAAGAGCACTGCCGCCGCCTGATGGAGAACTCCATCGGCCTGATCACCGCGCTGAACCCCTACATCGGTTACGAGAACGCGACCCGTATCGCCAAGGAAGCCCTGGAAAGTGGCCGTGGCGTGCTGGAACTGGTTCGCGAGGAGAAGCTGCTGGACGAGTCCATGCTGGCCGACATCCTCCGTCCGGAAAACATGATCGCCCCGCGCCTCGTGCCGCTGAAGGCCTGATCCGCACAGTCTCACCAGGAGGGGCGCAGCCCCTCATTCCAAAGGATGGTCGCCAGACCATCCTTTTTTTTGCTTGTGGATAACCGACGGACCACCGCAGCGGGCCGCCGGTCTCGTCCGACTGTGGATAACCCTCGCTAGCGCAGGTTCGCCACCTTCGGCAGCTCGGCATAGGGCACCCAGAGCCTCCCCTGCCACTCCAGCACGCTGACCTGGGTTCCGTCGCCGCACAGCGAACGCCGCCTGGGTTGGGCCGAGTCGCCGCGGAACTCACTGCGCAGTGCCAGCACCACCTCGTGGGTGAGCCAGCGACGCAGGCTGCGGTGTTCGGGGTGGAAGTAGTAGATCAGCGCGGCGTAGAGCCCGGACTCGCTGATCAGCAGCCCCTGCTCCAGTTCGCCCTTGGCATCGCGAAACCAGGCCTGCTGGTACTGGTCGGGGTCCAGGTTGCTGCACACCCGCCCTTCCAGCACCTGGTTCATCAGCCGGCCCAGGTCGCGCGCGCAGAACCAGGCCTGATCGTCCAGCAGGAAGGCCCTTAACTGGCGGCGATGACGGATAAAGATGCGGGGATGGAGGATCGGCTCATTCATGGCGAGCCCCCCAGTTGAAGTGCGAAGCGACGGAAGCCGGAAGTAACGAGTTCATGGATAAGTCCTGTGAGTTCGTTGAGTGACACCCCTGTTGAGAGGGTGGCCAGGCACTTCAACACCGCTCACAGACGGCCCGCAGTTTTCCTCCGTGAACGGAGTCTTGTATGGCTGCGCGCTACCCGGCCGAATCAGAACACCGCCAGGTTTACGGGGACGGCATACCGCTGTGAGAGGTGTGTTGAGCACCGGCGGCGACAGTAAGTCGGGAGCTGAACGCCAACAACGTGATCACAGCGAAATCGGATAATACGTCGCCGAACCGGCGCGTATCTCAATCGATCCTCATCCTTTTCTGTAGGAATTGGCGTAAGCAACGGAAGCCCGCATTCGGAAAGACGGCCACAGCACTAGCGAAATCTCTCAGTAGGGTGCGCCCCGCGCACCGCGCTACAAACGCCAGGCCCGCCGCAACACCCGCACCGCCTCGGCGATCTCCGCCTCGGGCACGGCGGCGAAGCCCAGCACCAGTCCCGCGCGGTTATCCACAGGCTCGGCGCTGTCCTCCAGCCAATAGCCGCTGAGCCCGTTCATTTCCACACCGGCAGCGCGGGCGGCGCTCACCAGCGCCTGTTCCCGCGCCAGGCCGTCGACACTTATGCACAGGTGCAACCCGGCCTCCACCGCCGGCATCGGCGCGCAGCCGGGTATCGTCTCGGGCCAGTGGGCCAGCAAGGCATCACGCCGGGCGCGGGCCGCCTGGCGCATGCGGCGGACGTGCCGCTGGAAGTGCCCGGCGGCGATGAACTCCGCCATCACCGCCTGGGTGCCCACCTCGGAATGGCGGATATCCAGGGCGCGGCGCCGGGCGAAGGCCTCCGCCAGGCCCGCCGGCAAGACCAGGTAGCCCAGGCGCAGCGCGGGAAAGGCGATCTTGCAGAAGGTGCCGACATAGAGCACCCGCCCCTGCCGGTCCAGGGACGCCAGGGGCGCCAGGGGCACACCGCTGTAACGGTACTCGCCGTCGTAGTCGTCCTCGATGATCCAGCCGTCCTGGCGCTCGGCCCACTCCAGCAACTCCAGCCGACGCGCCAGGGACAGGGTCACGCCGGTGGGGTACTGGTGGGACGGCGTCAGGTACGCCAGCCGGCAATCTTCCAGGCGCGAGAGGGCGGCGCAATCCAGCCCCTCGTTATCCACAGGCACGCCGCTCACCCGCGCGCCCGCCACCGCGAAGGCATGGCCGGCGGCGCGATAGCCGGGGTTTTCCACAGCCACGCGATCCCCCGGCTGCACCAGCAACTGGGCGCAGAGGCTGATGGCCTGCTGGGCGCCGCAGGTGATCACCACCTGCTCCGCGTCGCAGGTCAGGCCCCGGCTGCTGCGCAGGTAGGCGGCCACCAGCTCCCGCAGGCCACGATCCCCCGCCGGGTCGCCATAGCCCAGGCGCGCCAGGGACGGCTTGCGCCAGAAGCGTGCCGACAGCCGCGCCCAGGTCTCGAAGGGAAACAGGTCGAAGGCCGGCACCCCGATACGAAAGGCCCGGGGCGCGCCCTCCGGCGGCAGCGGCAGGTGGTGCCGATCCAGCCGCGCCAGAGCCGGCCCCGGCTTGGGCCCCAAGGGCACCGGCTGCGGGGTTGGCGGGCTTGTGGATAACTCCGCCACGTAGGTGCCATCGCCTACCCGGCCTTCCACGTAGCCCTCGGCATAGAGCTGGTCGAAGGCGCGGGTCACGGTATTGCGCGAGAGGCCGAGCAGCGCCGCCAGGTCGCGGCTGGCGGGCAGGCGTGTGCGGCTGGCCAGGCGGCCATCGAGGATGCGCTCGCGCAGGGCCTCGTAGAGCTGGCGGGAAAGGCCCTGGGCCGGGTCCAGGCGGATTCCGGACAGGTCGACGGGCAACGGCGGCGTGGGGGTCATGTCGGCCTCGATTGGCTCCATTGAACTGGCGGGAAATGGATCTTACGCAAGTCCAATAGCCTGCCTAGCATGAAGCCATTCCGCCAGGAGAATCGACGATGTACTGCCCCGCCGCCTTCCGCCAGGACGACCTGGCCCAGCTCCACGCCCAGATCGACGCCAGCGGCCTCGCCCTGCTCACCAGCGCCGGCGCCCAGGGTTTGATGGCCAGCCACCTGCCCCTGCTGCTGGTCCCCGGGGAGGGGGAGTTCGGCACCCTCTACGGCCACTTCGCCCGGGCCAACCCCCACTGGCGCGACCTGGCCGAGGGCAGCGAGGCGCTGGTGGTGTTTTCCGGACCGGACGCCTACATCCACCCCGGCTGGTACCCGGCCAAGGCTGAGCACGGCAAGGTGGTGCCCACCTGGAACTACATCGCGGTACACGCCTGGGGCCAGGCCGAGGTGTTCGACGATCCCGAGCGCCTGCTGGCCCTGGTGCGCCGCCTCAGCGATCGCCATGAAGCGCGCCAGGCCCGCCCCTGGTCGGTGGACGAGGCGCCGGCCGACTACCTGGCCGGCATGCTCCGCGCCATCGTCGGCTTCGCCTTGCCGATCCGCCGCCTGGAAGGCAAGTGGAAGCTCGGCCAGAACCGCTCCGCAGCCGACCAGGCCGGGGTGCGCGAAGGCCTTTCCACCTCCGCCGAACCCCGCGACCGCGAACTGGCCGCGCGCCTGACCCCGACCACCTGACCCACAAGGACGCCCCATGAGCCTCGAGATCCGCCCCGTTTCCGCCGCCGACCATGCCGCCTGGCTGCCGCTGTGGCAGGGCTACCAGCGCTTCTACAAGACCGAGATCGCCGAGGCCACCAGCGCCATCACCTGGCGACGCTTCCTCGACCCGGCCGAACCCATGCACGCCGCCCTGGCCTGGGACGGCGACCGCGCCGTGGGCCTGGTGCATTTCATCTACCACCGCAGCTGCTGGACCCTCGGCGACTACTGTTACCTGCAGGACCTCTATGTGCAGGAAGGCCAGCGCGGGGGCGGCATCGGCCGTGGCCTGATCGAACATGTCTACGCCCGGGCCCGCGCCGATGGCGCCTCGCGGGTGCACTGGCTGACCCACGAGACCAACACCGACGCCATGCAGCTCTATGACCGCATCGCCGACCGTTCCGGCTTCCTCCAGTACCGCAAACTGCTCTGAAGGCCTCCCCATGACCGACCTCAGCCACTGGCAACCCCGCCCCACGCCGGACCACAGCCCGCTGCCCGGCCGCTTCGTGCGCCTGGAAGCCCTCGACCCCGCCCGCCATGGCGACGACCTCTGGCAGGCCCTGCAGGGCCCCGGCCACGATGCGCGCCTCTGGGACTACCTGCCCTACGGTCCCTTCGCCGAGCGCACGCCCTTCGAGGCCTGGCTCGCCGCCAATGCCGCGAGCCGCGACCCGCTGTTCTACGCGGTGGTGGACCTGGCCAGCGGCCGCGCCACCGGGCTGCTCAGCTACCTGCGCATCACGCCGAAGGACGGCGTCATCGAAATCGGCCACATCGCCTTCGGCCAGCCCATGCAGCGCACCCCCGGCTCCACCGAGGCGGTCTGGCTGCTGGCCCGGCACGCCTTCGACGACCTGGGCTACCGCCGCCTGGAATGGAAGTGCAACGCGGCCAACACCCGCTCCATGCGCGCCGCCGAGCGCCTGGGTTTCCGGTGCGAAGGGCTGTTCCGCCAGCACATGATCGTCAAGGGCGAGAACCGCGACACCGCCTGGTTCTCCATCATCGATGGCGAATGGCCCGGGGTTCGTGCCGGTTTCGAGCGCTGGCTGGCTGTGGATAACTTCGATGGCGAGGGACGCCAGAGGCAGAGCCTGGAAGCGCTGCGGGGTTGATGCACCGGGAGCCCCGGTGCCGCTCCTCACTCGATCTCGAACAGGCCGTTCTTCAGCGGCGCCACGTCCAGGCGTTCGCGCACGTCGTCGTCGATACGCGGGTCGTCGGGGCGGTAGAGCTTCACCTGGCGGTAGGCGGCGACGCGGTTGATGTCGGGGCCGAGGTATTCCCAGACCACCCGGGTGCAGGCCGGATTGCGCCGGTCGCCGCTGGAGACGCCGGTCTTGAGGCCATTGAGGCGGGTGATGCGGCTCTTGTAGCTGGGGATGAGAATGGTCTGGCTCATCTCGTTGAGGGTGAGGGACTCGTAGTCCACCAGGAACAGGCGGTCCTGCAGCTGGAAGGCGGCGCCCAGGTAGCGGCAGCGCACCCAGTCTTCGGCCTCCACGTTGGTGCTGGTGGAGCGTTCCTGGCGCTCCTGGCGCTCGAAGAGGAAGTTGCCGTCGTCCTCCCACAGGCGCACCAGGGACAGCAGGACGGTGCCGGGCACCGACATGCAGTTGGAGTACTCGAAGTAGTAACCGCAGTAGCGCGACAGGTTGCCGGACTGCTCCCGCAGGGGCGCCAGCAGTTCCATCAGCGGGTCGCTGCGGGTCTCCCCTCCCTGGCCGGCGGGCCGGGTACCCAGGAGCCGGGCGAACTGTTCGGGGGGCAGGGCCAGTTCATAGTCCTCGACACCGAAGAAATCGCAGATGCGCTTGAGGTTGTAGGGGGTCGGTCGGCTCTGGCCGCCGAGGTACTTGTTGAACTGGGCGCGGTTGATGCCCAGCTTGCGGCAAACCTCCGCGATAGAGCGGTAGTGGCCGCACAGCAGCTTCAGATTGTTGCCCAGATAATCCGCCATTGCGCCCTCCTGCCTGATGCGAGCGGCGCGATTATAGCGCCAAGTCGCGTCAACTCGATGCGCTCCGCGAAATTGCTACAGGACTTTTCCTGCACAACCATGCGCAACCTTCCCAGTGAAGCGGTGCTGCATGCCGTTGCCGCGACGCTGATCTTCCCAAAAACAACAACTGGATCAGGTGAATCGCCATGCTCGATTTCCTCAATGACCTCCTCTGGAGCAAATTGCTGATCGTCGTCCTCGTGGGCCTCGGTCTTTTCTTCTCCATCAGCTCCCGTTTCGTCCAGTTTCGCTACTTCAGCGACATGTTCCGCATCTTCGGCCAGGCCCTGCAGCGCAAGGAAGGCCAGCTCAGCTCGTTCCAGGCGCTGATGCTGTCGGTTGCCGGCCGCGTGGGCGCGGGCAACATCGCCGGTGTCGCGGTGGCCATCATGCTCGGTGGCCCGGGCGCCGTGTTCTGGATGTGGATCGTGGCGCTGCTCGGCATGGCCACCAGCTACTTCGAGTGCTCCCTGGCCCAGCTCTACAAGCGTCGCGAAGCCGACGGCACCTACCGTGGCGGCCCGGCCTTCTACATCCTGCATGGTCTCGGCCAGCGCTGGCTGGCGGTGATCTTCTCGATCCTGCTGCTGGTGACCTTCGGCTTCGGCTTCAACGCCGTGCAGTCCTTCACCGTGGCCACTTCGATGCATGACACCTTCGGCCTGCCGACCTGGGTCAGCGGCGTCCTCCTGGTGGGTGTGATCGGCCTGATCGTGTTCGGCGGCATCAAGCGCATCGCCGCCATGGCCGACGTGCTGGTGCCCATCATGGCCGGCACCTACATCCTGATGGCCCTGGTGGTCATCGGCATGAACATCACCGAAGTGCCGGCCACCCTGGCGCTGATCGTGAAGAGCGCCCTGGGCCTGGAACCGGCCTTCGCCGGCGGCGTCGGCGCGGCCATCATCATGGGCGTGAAACGCGGCCTGTTCTCCAACGAAGCGGGCCTGGGCAGCGCGCCCAACGTGGCCGCCGTCGCCGAGGTCAAGCACCCGGCCGCCCAGGGCATCGTGCAGTCCCTCAGCGTGTTCATCGACACCCTGCTGGTGTGCACCAGCACCGCCCTGATCATCCTGCTCTCCGGCGTCTACCAGCCGGGCAGCGAGATGGCCGGCGTGGTCCTGACCCAGACCGCCCTGGCGGCCGAAGTCGGCGAGTGGGGCCGCGTGTTCGTGAGCATGGCGCTGCTGCTCTTCGTCTTCACCACCCTGGTGTACAACTACTACCTGGGTGAGAACGCCCTGAGCTTCTTCAGCACCAAGCGCATCCTGGTACAGGGCTACCGCGTGCTGGTGATGGCCCTGGTGCTCTGGGGTTCGATGCAGGACCTGTCCACCGTGTTCGGCTTCGCCGACGTGACCATGGGCCTGCTGGCGCTGGTGAACCTGGTGGCCATCTCCCTGCTGTTCAAGGTGGGCATGCGCCTGATGCGCGACTACGATGGCCAGATCAAGGCGGGTGTGCAGGAGCCGGTGTTCGACGCCAGCAAGTTCTCCGACCTGGACCTGGATCCGAAAGCCTGGCACGGCGCCCAAGCGGGCGACGCCAAGGCTGAAGAAGCGGCCGACGGCCTGGCGCAGAGCCACCGCTGATCGCGCCTCCTGGTGAGACGCCGGTGCCGCTCTACCGTTGATACGGAGAGCGGCACTGTCGTTTTCGGCCCATGATTTCCCGAGTTACCCACAGGATGAAGGCTGTGAAGAATCTCTTCGTGCTCTATACCGGCGGCACCATCGGCATGCTGCAGACCGCCGAAGGCCTGGCGCCGGCGGGCGGTTTCGAGGCACGCATGCGCGAGCAGCTGGACGCCCGGGGCGTCGCCCTCGACTGGCGTTTCGAGGAACTGCTGCCGCTGATCGACAGCGCCAACATGCGCCAGGTCAACTGGCTGGCCATGCGCGACGCCATAGTCACGGCGGTGGAGGCCGGCTGCGACGGCGTGCTGCTGCTGCACGGCACCGACACCCTGGCCTACAGCGCCGCCGCCCTGGGCTTCCTGCTGCTGGGCCTGCCGGTGCCGGTGGTATTGACCGGGGCCATGCTGCCCGCCGGCAGCGAAGGCGGCGATGCCTGGCCGAACCTGCTGGGCGCCGTCGAGGCCCTGCGCCAGGGCGTGGCGCCCGGGGTTCATCTCTACTTCAACGGCCAGCTGCTGCATGGCGCCCGCGCCAGCAAGCTGCGCTCGGAGGCCTTCGACGCCTTCGCCGAACTGCCCCGCCCCCGGGAAGCGAAACGAGCCGGCAACCTTCCGGCCGGGCTGGACTACCGCACACCGCGCCAGCCGGTGAACCTGGCGGTGCTGCCGCTGTTTCCCGGCATCGAGGCCGGCCATGTGCGCGGCCTGCTCGGCAGCGGCGTGAAGGGGCTGATCCTGGAATGCTACGGCAGCGGCACCGGCCCCGCCGATGACCTGGCGCTGCTGGAGGCCCTGCGTGAAGCCCACGGGCGCGGCGTGGTGCTGGTCGCCACCAGCCAGTGCCCGGCCGGCCATGTCCAGGCGGGCGTGTACGCCGCCGGCAGCCAGCTCATGGCCACCGGCCTGGTACCCGCCGGCGGCATGACCCGCGAGGCGGCCCTGGGCAAGCTCTTCGCCCTGCTGGGCGCGGGCCTCGCCCAGGAAGAGGTGGAGCACTGGTTCGCCCTGGACCTGTGCGGGGAAATGGCCGACTGAGTCGACCATGGCCTTACGGACAGCCCCCTCTCCCTTCGGGAGAGGACTGGGGAGAGGGATGCCGGCTGCGGCCCGGTGCCCCACTTCTTGCCCCCCAGGCCCCGGTGCGCGCGGCGATCAGGCCGATTCGCCGCGGATGTACTGCTCCAGGTGCTTGATCAGTTCGTCCTGTTCGGCCATGGCTTCCTTCACCAGGTCGCCGATGGACAGCAGGCCGATCAGCTGGCCGTCCTCGACCACCGGCAGGTGGCGCATGTGGCGGTCGGTCATCAGGGACATGCATTCACGGATGCTCTGGCCCGCGTTGACGGTGAACACCGGCTCGGTCATGAACTCGCGCACCGGGGTGGCCACCGAGGAGCGGCCCTGGAGCACGCCGCGACGGGCGTAGTCGCGCTCGCTGACGATGCCCACCAGGCGCCCCCCTTCGGTCACCGGCAATGCGCCGATGTTCTGTTCGGCCAGCAGCCGCAGGGCGTCCAGCATGGGCACGTCGGCTTCGATGGTGTGGACCTGCTGGCGGGGTTTGGCGCGCAGCATCTGGGCAACGGTTTTCATGGGGTTCCTCCCTGGGTTCACGGTGGCCGGAGGCGCAGGATGCGCAACCGGGCCTTGCAGACGCCACAAGACGATTTGCATGGCGCCCATTGAGAAATTCACTGGCGTCCCACGGATAAAAAAGGGGAGCCTCGCGGCTCCCCACGGGGACTTGCTAGAAAAGCATCAGGCGACGATTTCGACCAGCACCTCGTCCGGGTTCACCCGGTCGCCCTTGGCGACGTGGATGGCCTTGACGGTGCCTGCGATGGGAGCCTGGACCTCGGTTTCCATCTTCATGGCTTCGGTGATCAGCACGGCCTGGCCGGCCTTGACCACATCGCCTTCCTTCACCAGCACATCGACGATGTTGCCCGGCATGGTGGTGCTGACATCGCCCGGGGCGCTGGCGCTCTTGCGCTTGTTGCTGGCACCGCCGATGAACGCGTTCAGCGGCTCGAACACCACTTCTTCCGGCATGCCGTCGATGGACAGGTAGAAGTGGCGCTTGCCGTCGCTCTTCACGCCCACGCCGGTGATGTCGACGCGGTAGCTCTCGCCGTGCACGTCCACCACGAACTCGGTGGGCACGCCTTCGCCACCGACCGGAGCCGGGCCCTGGCCGTTGGGGATGGGCAGCAGCTCCTCGGGCTTGAGGGTGCCGGCGGCGCGCTCTTCGAGGAACTTGCGGCCGATGTCCGGGAACATGGCGAAGGTCAGTACGTCCTCCTCGCACTTGGCCAGGCTGCCGATCTCGGCGCGCAGCTTGTCCAGCTCGGGCTTGAGCAGGTCGGCCGGGCGCACGTCGATCACTTCCTCGTTGCCGATGGCCTGGCGGCGCAGTTCTTCGTTGATGGTGCCGGCGGCACGGCCGTAGCGGCCCTGCAGGTAGAGCTTCACCTCGTTGGTGATGGTCTTGTAGCGCTCGCCGGCCAGGACGTTGAAGAAGGCCTGGGTGCCGACGATCTGCGAGGTGGGGGTGACCAGGGGCGGGTAGCCCAGGTCGGCACGCACGCGCGGGATCTCTTCCAGCACTTCGGCCATGCGGTTCAGGGCGCCCTGTTCCTTCAGCTGGTTGGCCAGGTTGGAGATCATGCCGCCCGGCACCTGGTTGACCTGCACGCGGGTGTCGACGCCGGTGAATTCGCTCTCGAACTGGTGGTACTTCTTGCGCACGGCGTGGAAGTACATGCCGATCTCCTGGATCAGCTCCAGGTCCAGGCCGGTGTCATAGGGGGTGTTGCGCAGGGCCGCGACCATGGACTCGGTGCCCGGGTGGCTGGTGCCCCAGGCCATGCTGGAGATGGCGGTGTCGATGCGGTCGGCGCCATTTTCCACGGCCTTCAGCTGGCACATGCTGGCCACGCCGGCGGTGTCGTGGGAGTGCACCACCACTTCCAGGGGCAGGGCCTCCTTCAGGGCCTTGACCAGGTCGCCGGTGGCGAAGGGGGTCAGCAGGCCGGCCATGTCCTTGATGGCGATGGAGTCCACGCCCATGGCGGCCATCTGCTTGGCCTGCTCGACGAAGGCGTCGATGGTGTGCACCGGGCTGGTGGTGTAGCAGATGGTGCCCTGGGCATGCTTGCCGGCAGCCTTCACCGCCTCGATGGAGACGCGCAGGTTACGCACGTCGTTCATGGCGTCGAAGATGCGGAACACGTCGATGCCGTTGACCGCGGCCTTGGCCACGAAGGCGCGGACCACGTCGTCGCTGTAGTGGCGGTAGCCCAGCAGGTTCTGGCCGCGCAGCAGCATCTGCAGGCGGGTGTTGGGCAGGGCGGCCTTGAGTTTGCGCAGGCGCTCCCAGGGGTCTTCCTTGAGGAAGCGCACGCAGGCGTCGAAGGTGGCGCCGCCCCAGACTTCCAGGGACCAGTAGCCGACCTTGTCCAGCTTGTCGCAGATCGGGAGCATGTCCTCGGTGCGCATGCGGGTGGCCAGCAGGGACTGGTGGGCGTCGCGCAGGATGGTATCGGTGATGCTGATTTTCTTGCTCATGTTCTGAATCCTTCCCCTACAGGCCGGCGTGGGCGGCGATGGCGGTGGCGATGGCGATGGCCAGGTGCGACGGGTTGCGTTTGATGGAGTACTGGGTCAGTTCCGGGTGGGCTTCGACGAAGCTGGTGTTGAACTGGCCGCTGCGGAACTCCTCGTTGCGCAGGATCTCCTGGTAGTAGGGAGCGGTGGTCCGCACGCCCTGCACGCGCATGTCGTCGAGGGCGCGCAGGCCACGGTCCAGGGCCTCTTCCCAGGTCAGCGCCCAGACGATGAGCTTCAGGCACATCGAGTCGTAGTAGGGCGGAATGGTGTAGCCGGTGTAGATCGCGGTGTCGGTACGCACGCCGGGGCCGCCGGGGGCGTAGTAGCGGGTGATCTTGCCGAAGGACGGGAGGAAGTTGTTCTTCGGGTCCTCGGCGTTGATGCGGAACTGCAGGGCGAAGCCGCGGTGGATGATGTCGTCCTGCTTGATCGACAGCTCCTGGCCCGAGGCGATGCGGATCTGCTCGCGGACGATGTCGATGCCGGTGATTTCCTCGGTGATGGTGTGCTCCACCTGCACCCGGGTGTTCATCTCCATGAAGTACACCTCGCCATCGGCGAGCAGGAACTCCACGGTGCCGGCGTTCTCGTAGCCCACGGCCTTGGCCGCGCGCACGGAGAGGTCGCCGATGTAGGCGCGCTGCTCGGGGGTGAGCTGCGGGCTGGGGGCGATCTCGATGAGTTTCTGGTTGCGGCGCTGGATCGAGCAGTCGCGCTCGAACAGGTGCACGGTGTTGCCGAAGGAGTCGGCCAGCACCTGGGCTTCGATGTGCTTCGGGTTGACGATGCACTTCTCGAGGAAGACTTCCGCCGAGCCGAAGGCCTTGGTGGCCTCGGAGATCACGCGCGGGTAGGCCTGCTCCAGCTCCTCGCGGCTGTTGCAGCGACGGATGCCCCGGCCGCCACCACCGGAGGTGGCCTTGAGCATCACCGGGTAGCCGATGCGTTCGCCTTCCCGCAGGGCTTCGTCGAGGTCGGCGACGTTGCCTTCGGTGCCCGGGGTGACCGGCACGCCGGCCTTGATCATGCTGCGGCGGGCCTCGGTCTTGTCGCCCATGCGGCGGATGACTTCGGCGGAAGGTCCGATGAACTTGATGCCGCGCTCGGCGCAGATTTCCGCCAGCTCGGCGTTCTCCGAGAGGAAGCCGTAGCCGGGGTGGAGGGCATCGCAGCCGGTTTCAACGGCGAGGTTCACCAGTTTGCGCGGGTTCAGGTACCCGGCCAGCGGGTCGTCACCGATGCTGTGGGCTTCGTCCGCACGCTTGACGTGCAGGGCGTGCCGATCGGCGTCGGAGTAGATGGCCACCGAGCGAATGCCCATCTCGGCGCAAGCGCGCACGATGCGGACGGCAATCTCGCCACGGTTGGCGATCAGGATTTTCTTGATCACGAGTTTTCCCTCGACCAAGTGGGCAGGCGATCGGCTGGGCCGGTCGTTGGGTGACCGCTGATCGTGAAGCGGTCGCGTACAAACCCTACGCGCTCGACGTGAATAACCCCAATCAATAATTATTGGGGTATCCATTAGGATCATCTTATAGTCAGCCACCCCGCCCACCCCACGAGGCCTCCCACCGATGCGCAAGACCCTGCTGCGCATGACCCTGCGCCAGCTCCAGGTATTCCGTGCCGTCTTCGAAAGCCGTTCCTACAGCCGCGCGGCAGAGGAAATGGCGCTGACCCAGCCGGCCGTCAGTCTGCAGATCCGCCAGCTGGAAGAGCTGGTGGGCCAGCCCCTGTTCGAGTACGTCGGCAAGAAGCTCTACGTGACCGACGCGGCGGAGGCGCTGATGCGCGCCAGCAGCGATATCTTCCAGCGCCTGGAAAGCCTGGACATGCAGCTGTCCGACCTCCAGGGCTCGCTGCAGGGCCAGCTCAACCTGGCGGTGGAATCCAGCGCCAAGTACTTCGTGCCGCACCTGTTCGCCGCCTTCCGCGACCAGCATCCGGACGTGAGCCTGCACCTGGTGGTGACCAACCGCGCCCAGGTGATCAAGCGCCTGTCGGACAACCGCGACGACCTGGTGATCATGTCCCTGGTGCCCCAGGACATGGCCCTGGAATTCCTGCCCTTCCTCAACAACCCCATCGTCGCGGTGGCGCCCCCCGGTCATCCGCTGTGCAACGCCGCGAAGCTGGTGCTGAAGGACCTGGAGCCCTACACGCTGCTGGTGCGCGAGGCCGGTTCCGGCACCCGCAAGGCCTGCGAGGAGTACTTCCAGCAGAAACGCGCGCACTTCGCCCAGACCATGGAAGTGGCCTCGCTGGATGCGCAGAAGGAATGCGTGGTGGCGGACCTGGGCATCGCCCTGATCCCCCGCCACGCGGTGAGCCTGGAGCTGGCCACCGGGCTCCTGAGGGAACTGCCGGTGGAGGAGCTGCCCCTCTACCGCAGCTGGTGCGCGGTGCACGCCAAGGGCAAGCGGCTATCGCCGGTGGCCCAGGCCTTTCTCGCCTTTATCCGCGAAGAACGCCAGCAGATCAGCGCACTTACCCACCGCTTTTCCGGCGCACTGCCTTTGACGACAAAAGGTAGTTAGCGGCGATCAGGTCGGGGTAGTCGGCGCATTCCATCAGCAGCCGGCGCTGCTCGACGCGGTCCTCGATGGCGCGGCGGAATTTCATCCGCCGCTGGTCCTCGAGCTTGCGCCGGGTCTTTCTGTCCAGATGGATGGGCTCTCGGTCGAAGCGCTGCATGGCATCTCTCCCTGGGTCGGGTCTGGTAGGCGCAGCATGGCGCCGCTCCATGACGCTTTGGCGAAGGCCCGGTGAACCTGTGGTGAACGGCGGGTTTCAGGCTATCGAGCCGGTAGCTGGACAGACCGGCCCCCGGCGACTTTGCTCAGCGATAGGCGCACAGGCAGCGGGAGGACGCCATGAGCAATGCCGCCGAATTCTTCGCACGCTTTCCCATCCAGCGGGTGCGCGCCAGCATCCTCGACGACGTGCTCGCCAGCGAGCGCCAGCGGTTGGTGCTGCTCTACCTCTGGCAGGACGACTGCCCCCTCTGCGACGTGGCCAAGCACGACCTGCTGCGCACCCAGGAACGCTGCCAGTGGCCCCAGGTGCGCTGGCTGCACGACGAAGTGGCGGAAGACCCGGCCCTGGCCCTGCGCTTCGGCCTGCACGGCGTGCCCACCTTCGTCGCGCTCTACCAGGGCCGGCCGCTCGGCCGCATCACCAGCTGGCCGGGCAGCGGCCCCTTCATCGAGGCCATCGAACGCTTGCTGGTGAGGCAGGGGCTGGCGTGAGGGCGGGTCAGCAGAGGGCGTCCAGCAGCCGATACCAGGCGATGCCCGCGCCCAGGTAGAGGCGCTGCAGGCCATGGAAGGGGATGGGCCGGATACCGGTCAGGGGAAACGGGAAGTCATCCGCCGTCCCCAGGAGCCGCCGCGCCAAGTGGCGGCCCAGCGCGGTCGCCAGAGCCACGCCGCGCCCGTTGTAGCCCAACAGCATGCTGAGACCTGGAGCCGGTTCGTGCAGGTGAGGCAGGAAATCCTGGGTCAGGGCCACGCGTCCGCTCCAGCGGTACTCGAAAGGCACCCCCGCCAGCTGCGGGAACAGGCTGGCCAGGGACTGCTCCAGATGCCCCCAATCGCCAGTGCGAGACGGCTCGGCGAAGGGGCCGCGTCCGCCGAGCAGCAACCGCCCATGGGCATCCTGCTTGAAGTAGAGCAGAAGCCTCCGGGCATCCGAGCAGACTTCCCCGCCCGGCAGTACCGATCGGCGCAGGGCGTCGGGCAACGGCCGGGTAGCGACGATGAAGCTATTGGCGGCGATCACCGTCTGCCGCAGGCCGGGCCAGAGATCGTCCGTGTAACCGTTGGTGGCCAGCACGACCCGCTCGGCGCGCACCCGGAAGCCCTGGGCCGTGGTCAGGCACCAGGCGTCGCGGTCCCGCTCCAGTGACGTCACCCGGCTGTGTCCGTGGATCGCCGCACCTTCGGCAAGGGCCGCGCGGGCCAGGCCACGCGCGTAACTCA
Source organism: Pseudomonas furukawaii (assembly GCF_002355475.1). Lineage (NCBI taxonomy): Bacteria > Pseudomonadati > Pseudomonadota > Gammaproteobacteria > Pseudomonadales > Pseudomonadaceae > Metapseudomonas > Metapseudomonas furukawaii. The sequence continues at coordinate 6,121,394 of NZ_AP014862.1, forward strand.
GGGGCTGCAGGCTGCCGGCACGGGGATCGACCCAGGCGCCGAGGTAATGGGAACTGCCGATACGCCCGGCGACCTCCGCCCGGTCCAGCACCTCCACCGGCACGCCCTGCCGGCGCCACTGCCCGGCACGGCCTTCGATGATGCGCATCGCCGCCTGTGATGCGGCGGGCTGGATCCAACCCTTGCGGGTCGCATCGCAGTCGATGGCGTAACGCTCGATCAGCGCGAACACCTCGTCCGCCGCACCACCCGCCACCTCGATCAACCGCTCGGCGCGTTCGCCGCCAAACCGCTTGCGCAAGGTGTCGGGGTCGTACTTGAGCCCGGGAATGACCTGCCCACCATTGCGACCCGAGGCGCCCCAGCCGGGCTCACCGGCATCCAGCACGCAGACGCGCGTGCCGGCGGCGGCCAGGTGCAGGGCTGTGACCAGGCCGGTATAGCCCGCGCCTACCACGGCCACGTCAACCTGCATGTCCCCGGCAAGGGCCGGCGTCTCGGGTCCCGCCGTCGCCGTCGCGGCCCAGAGGGAGTTCGGCAGCACGGACTGCGGCGCACTCATGCCGGCACCTCGCCGTTGTTCAGCAGACGCCTGAGGAACTCCTGGGTGCGGACCTCGCGAGGCGCTCCAAGTACCTGCCGGGAAGCGCCCTCTTCGAGGATGCGCCCGCCGTAGAGGAAGCAGACCTTGTCGGCGACTTCCCGGGCGAAACCCATTTCGTGGGTCACCACCACCATGGTCATGCCTTCGTCCACGAGCTTGCGCATCACCGCCAGGACCTCGCCTACCAGTTCCGGATCGAGGGCCGAGGTGGGCTCGTCGAAGAGAATCGCCCTGGGGCGCATGGCCAACGCGCGGGCGATGGCCACCCGCTGTTGCTGGCCGCCGGAAAGCTCATCCGGGTAAGCGTCCATGCGGTGGGCCAGGCCCACTTTCTCCAGCAGCGCCCGGGCATGTTCACGAGCTTCCCGGGGGTTCTCCTTCTTCACGTAAACCGGCCCTTCCATCACGTTCTCCAGGGCGGTGCGATGGGGGAACAGGTTGAAGCGCTGGAACACCATGGCCACCTGGGTACGGATGTCGTGGATGCCCTTGCCATGGCGATCGACCCGTTGCGACGAAACCAGGATCTCCCCCTGTTCGTAGGATTCCAGTCCGTTGATGCAGCGCAGCAGGGTGGATTTGCCGGAGCCCGATGGGCCGATCAGGCACACCACCTCGCCACTGCGGACCTCGAGGTCGATGCCCTCCAGCACACTGACGCTGCCGAAGCGCTTGTGGACGCCCTTGATCTCGATCATGCCTTTCTCCTCGTTCCGATCCGCGCTTCCAGGCGGCGCAATGCAAAGGACAGCGGGAGGCTCAGCGCGAGGTAGAGCAACGCCACCAGGGTGTAGACGGTCATGTTCTCGAAGGTGGAGGAGGCGATCAGCTGTCCGGCCCGGGTCATCTCCGCCACCGTGATGGTGGACACCAGGGAGGAGTCCTTGAGCATCATCACCAGGGTGTTGCCATAGGGCGGCAGGGCGATGCGGAAGGCCTGGGGCAGCACCACCCGCCGCATCACCATGGCACCGCGCATGCCGAGGGATTCGGCCGCTTCGATCTGCCCCTGGTGGATGGCCTGGATGCCGGCGCGGAAGTTCTCCGCCTGGTACGCCGAGTAGGCGATGCCGAGGCCGATGACACCGGCCTGGAAGGCGGTGAGCTGGATGCCGAAGTCCGGCAGCACGAAGTAGATGTAGAACAGTTGCACGATGATCGGCAGGCCGCGGATGACATTGACCAGGCCGATGGCGAAGAGCGACACGGCGCGAACCTTGGACACCATCATCAGGGCCAGGATGAGGCCGATGACGGAGCTGAGCAGGAAGGACCCGGCCGTGACCTGCAGGGTGACCACCGCCCCTTTCAGCAGAATGGGGAGGAAGTCCAGGGCGTTCTGGAGAAACATGGCGCTACCCGAGGGAAGGTTCAGGAAGGCCCGCCCCGAGGGGCGGGCGGGGCATGCTCAATTGAGCTTCCACTTTTCGATGATGCCGGCGAGGGTGCCGTCGGCCTTGATGGCGGCGATGCCCCGGTTGACCCGCTCCAGGGTCTCCGGCTCGCCCTTGCGCACGATCAGGCAGACATCGCCCATGATCACCGGCTGGTAGCCCTGCACCAGGCGAACCTTGTCCTGGGTGCCCTGGGCCATCTGGTAGGCAAGGATCGGATGGTCGGCGAAGCCGGCCTTGATCCGTCCCAGGGCCAGGTCGCGCATCAGGTCGGCGATGGAGTCGTAGCCGCGCACTTCCTTGAACAGGCCGCGCTTGTTCAGTTCGTCGATGAACACCGTGCCCACCTGGGCGCCGACCACTTCGCCGGCCAGATCGTCCATGCGGGTGTAGGTACCGCTGTCGTCGGCGCGGACGATCAGGCCCTCGCCATAGCTGAACACCGGGTCGGAGTACTGCACCACCTTCTCCCGCGCCGGGGTGCGCAGCATGGCGGCGGAGATGAGGTCGATCTTCTTCGCGGTCAGCGAGGGGATCAGCGCGGCGAAGGTGGTCTGCTGGACCTCAACCTCGAAGCCACCAGCCTTGGCGACCGCCTGGGCGGCGTCGACCATCATCCCCTGAATGCTCTGGCTCTTGACGTCGAGGAAGGTGAAAGGCACGCCGGTGGCGGTGGCGCCGACCTTGAAGGTCTCGGCGACGGCGCCGGAGGACAGGCCGAGCCCGGCCACCAGGGCCAGGGCGCATCTGAGAAGGCGGAAGCGAGGGTGCATGGCGGTTCTCCCATTGGACGCTGATTGTTGTCGTTGTGCGTTATGGATGGCCTCGGCTGATTCGGCAGGAGGCGTTGAACCGACTATAAGCGATTTACAAAAATCGTAAATAGATTTATAAATATCGAATATCGATATTCAGAACATAAAAAACAAGAGAGTGCAGCCGTGAACGACAACGACAACGCCCTGTTCAACCAGTCACTGGAGAAAGGCCTGGCCGTGTTGCGGGCCTTCGACGCCCAACGGCGCACCATGAACCTGGCGGAAGTGGCCGAGGCGGCCGGCATCAACAAGAGCTCCGCGCAGCGCATGATCCATACCCTGGAAGCGCTCGGATACGTGCGCAAGCACCCGCAGACCAAGCGCTTCCAGCTCACTCCCCGGGTCATGGAGATCGGTTACAACTACCTCGCCGCCGACACCCTGGTGGACGTGGCCAACCCCTTCCTTGCCGAACTGGCGCAGATCACCGGGGAAACCACCAACCTCACCGAGCCCGATGGTGTGGAAATGGTCTACGTGGCGCGCTTCGTGGCGCCCAAATTCATCCCCATCCACATGCCCATCGGCAGCCGCATCCCGATGTACTGCACGGGCTCCGGCCGTGCCTACCTGAGCGCACTGGAGGACGGGGAGGTGCGTGAACTGCTGGCCGCCAGCGAATTGCAGCGGCACACCCAGCAGACCCTGGTGGACCCGGAGGCGATCCTCGCGCAGGTGTCGATGACCCGGGCCAAGGGCTACGCGATCAACAACGAGGAGCTGTTTCTGGGCGACATGACCATCGCCGCGCCGATCCTCGGCAGCCAAGGCCGCCCGGTGGCGTCGGTGCACGTGGTGGCTCCCACCAGCCGCTGGACCCAGGCGGAGGCGGAGCGCCGCCTAGCGCCGGCGGTGATCGAGTGCGCGCGGGCGATCCGGACGTCGATCCGGACGCTCTAGCAGCCTGTTGATATTCACCGCCATGACTGCGGCCGCATCCAGGACCCGCTGAGCGACCAAAGCCTGCACTTTGACGACCTGACGCCGATGCTCGAAGGACTGAGAGGGCTCGAGACTCGCCGGCACTCAGAAATCGAGCTTGGCGACAGTGAACAGGGACTCCTGAGCGATATCGGCTCCACGCATGGAAATCGAGGTCTCCGGCGGATTGGCGCCGATACCGTAGACCTCACACCTCAACGCCAGGCCGGGCGTGGACGAATTTCAACAGGCTGCTAGCGGCTCAGTCCTCGGCGTTCTTGATGGACTTGGGCGACAGCCGCAGGCTCCGCAGGCTGCGCTTCACGCTCTTGAGGTGGTTGACCAGGGTCGGGCCACGGGCCATGGCGACGCCCATGGCCAGCACGTCGATCACCACCAGGTGGGCGATGCGGGAGGTGAGCGGGGTGTAGATCTCGGTGTCTTCCTGCACGTCGATGGCCAGGTTCACCGTGGCCAGGTCCGCCAGGGGGGTCTGGCTCGGGCACAGGGTGATCAGGGTGGCGCCGGCCTCACGCACCAGGTTGGCGGTGATCAGCAGGTCCTTCGAACGGCCCGACTGGGAGATGCAGATGGCCACGTCCGAGGGCTTGAGGGTCACCGCCGACATGGCCTGCATGTGCGGGTCGGAATAGGCGGCGGCGGTCAGCAGCAGACGGAAGAACTTGTGCTGGGCGTCGGCAGCCACCGCACCGGAGGCGCCGAAGCCGTAGAACTCCACCCGCTGGGCATGGGCGCAGGCGTTGATGGCGCGCTGCAGGGCCTCGGGGTCGAGCTTCTCGCGCACTTCCATCAGGGTGTGCAGGGTGGTGTCGAAGATCTTCAGGCTGAAATCCGCCACCGAGTCGTCCTCGTGGATGGCGAACTGGCCGAAGCTGGCGCCGGCGGCCAGGCTCTGGGCCAGTTTCAGCTTGAGATCCTGGAAGCCGCCGCAGCCGATGGCCCGGCAGAAGCGGACGATGGTGGGTTCGCTGACCCCGACGCCCTGGGCCAGGTCGGCCATGGAGCTGTGCATGACCGCAGCGGGATCGAGCAGGACGTGGTCGGCGACTTTCAGTTCCGACTTGCGCAGCAGATGCCGCGACTGGGCGATATGTTGCAGCAGATTCACAGGGCAGGCTCTGTCTGGAATGGGCATTGGGCCAGTTTCTTCGGTCATGCGACGGGCCGCGACTCGGTTATGATCGGAGAAACCTGGCTGTAGCGAGCTTGTAGTTATACTACATAAGTCGCTTTTCCGCCCAGTTGAACCACCCATTTACCCAAATCCAAGGTAGGGAGAGCGCATCCTTGACCAGCTCCTGCGACATGTTCGTCTTCGGCGGTACCGGCGATCTCGCGCTGCACAAGCTGCTTCCGGCCCTCTACCACCTCCATCGCGAAGGACGCCTGCATCCGCGGATGCGCATCCTCGCCCTGGCGCGCAATACCCTCGACCGCGAGGGCTACCTCGCCCTGGCGGAGCGTCGCTGCCGCGCCCAGGTGGCCCGTACGGACTTCACCATCGAGACCTGGCGGACCTTCGCCGAGCGCCTGGACTACTTCGCCATGGACGTTTCCCAGAGCGCCGACTTCGGCCGCCTGGCGCGCCACATCGGACCCGCCCCGGACTGTGGCCGGGTCTACTACCTGGCCACCGCGCCGGACCTGTTCGAGGACATCGCCGCGCACCTGGCCATCGCCGGCCTGGCCACGCCGCAGTCACGCATCGTGCTGGAGAAGCCCATCGGCCACTCGCTGGACTCGGCCCGGGCGATCAACGCCGCCATCGGCCGGGTATTCGACGAGTCCCAGGTGTTCCGCATCGACCACTACCTGGGCAAGGAGACGGTGCAGAACCTGATGGCGCTGCGCTTCGCCAACGGCCTGTTCGAACCCATCTGGCGCGCCGGGCACATCGACCACGTGCAGATCAGCGTGTGCGAGACCCTGGGGGTGGAAAACCGCGGCGCCTACTACGACCGCTCCGGGGCCATGCGCGACATGGTGCAGAACCACCTGTTGCAACTGCTCTGCCTGGTGGCCATGGAGGCGCCGGTACGCTTCGACGCCGAGGCGGTGCGCAACGAGAAGGTGAAGATACTCGAGGCCCTCAAGCCCATCTCCGGACAGGACGTGCGGGACAAGACGGTGCGCGGCCAGTACAGCGCCGGCAAGATCGGCGGCCATGACGTGCCGGCCTACTACTTCGAGAAGAACGTCGACAACGACAGCGATACCGAAACCTTCGTCGCCGTGCAGGCGGAGATCGACAACTGGCGCTGGGCCGGGGTGCCCTTCTACCTGCGCACCGGCAAGCGCCTGGCGCGCAAATACTCGGAAATCGTCATCCAGTTCAAGCCGGTGCCCCACCGCCTGTTCGCCGACGGCGAGGCCAACCGGCTGCTGATCCGCCTGCAGCCGGAGGAGCGCATCAGCCTGCAATTGATGGCCAAGAGCCCGGGCAAGGGCATGAACCTGGAGCCGGTGGAACTGGACCTGAACCTGGCCACCGCCTTCAGCCAGCAACGCCGCTGGGATGCCTACGAGCGCCTGCTGCTGGACGTGATCGAGGGCGATTCGACGCTGTTCATGCGCCGCGACGAGGTGGAGGCCGCCTGGCGCTGGGTGGACCCGATCCTGGAAGGCTGGCACGAGTACTACCTGAGCCCGCGTCCCTACCCCGCCGGCTCCACCGGACCGGAACAGGCCCACGCCCTGCTGGAACTGCACGGCCGGGCCTGGCACGACTGAGCGCCACGAGAAAGCCGGCCCGCCGCGTGGGGTGGACGTCGCTGTTCACGTCCACCGACGAAGCCCCCGTCCCGCTCCGATGGTGGACCGGTGAAGCCTGGTCCACCCTGCGAGCCCCCCAGGAATGCCTGCGCCCCGCGCCGTCATTGCTCCAGCGCAATATCCGGGCCGGACGACGTGCCTAGAATCCCCGGCTTTTCGCGTCACGAGCACTGTCCATGTCCCGCGTCCCCGCCCCCGAACTGCTCTCCCCCGCCGGCACCCTCAAGGCCATGCGCCACGCCTTCGCCTATGGCGCCGACGCCGTCTACGCCGGCCAGCCGCGCTACAGCCTGCGGGTACGCAACAACGAGTTCGACCACGCCCGCCTCGCCCAGGGCATCGCCGAGGCCCAGGCCGCCGGCAAGCGTTTCTACGTGGTGGTGAACATCGCGCCGCATAACGCCAAGTTGCGCACCTTCCTCAAGGACCTGGAGCCGGTGGTGGCCATGGGACCGGACGCACTGATCATGTCCGATCCCGGCCTGATCATGCTGGTTCGCCAGCATTTCCCCCATATTCCGGTGCATCTGTCGGTGCAGGCCAATGCCGTCAACTGGGCCAGCGTGAAGTTCTGGCAGCAGCAGGGCCTGAGCCGGGTGATCCTGTCCCGGGAGCTGTCGCTGGACGAGATCGAGGAGATTCGCCGGGAAGTGCCGGAGATGGAACTGGAGGTCTTCGTCCACGGCGCCCTGTGCATGGCCTACTCCGGCCGCTGCCTGCTGTCGGGCTACCTGAACCACCGCGACCCCAACCAGGGCACCTGCACCAACGCCTGCCGCTGGCAGTACGGCGCCACGCCGGCCGCCGAGGACGAACTGGGCCAGCTGATGCCCGCCCTGGGCTGCGGCAGCCCGAGCGAGCGACTGTTCCTGCTGGAGGAGGCCAACCGCCCCGGCGAGGCAATGTCCGCCTGGGAAGACGAGCACGGCACCTACATCATGAACTCCAAGGACCTGCGGGCCATCCACCACGTCGAGCGCCTGGCCCGCGCGGGCGTGCATTCGCTGAAGATCGAGGGCCGCACCAAGTCCCACTTCTACGTGGCGCGGACCGCCCAGGCCTACCGCCGGGCCATCGACGACGCCGTCGCCGGCCGACCCTTCGACCGGGCGCTGATGGATGACCTGGAGTCCCTCGCCAACCGGGGCTACACCGAGGGTTTCCTGCGCCGCCACGTGCATGACGAGTACCAGAACTACGAGCATGGCTACTCCCTGGCCGAGCGCCACCAGTTCGTCGGGGAGTTCACCGGGGTGGTGCGCCACGGCTTGGCGGAAGTGCGGGTGAAGAATCACTTCGCCGTGGGCGATCGCCTGCAGCTGATGACGCCCGGGGGCAACCTGGATTTCCGCCTGGAGGCCCTGGAAAACCGCTTCGGCGAGCGCCATGCGGTGGCGCCGGGGGATGGCCACCTCCTCTACCTGCCGCTACCGGCGGACGCCGACCTGGAAAACGCCCTGCTGCTGCGCTGGTTCAGCACCGGCCAGAACAGCCGCCAACCTCGGGCACAGGCCCTGTAGCCCCTGTGCAAAAGGCCATTCGCGAGCAGCGCTCGCGCCTGCGGGACGGCGAGGCGCGAGCCTGATCGGTAGCCCGGATGCAATCCGGGACCGGAGCTACGGGCTTCACCCTTGTCCAGGCCAGTCCATTTCAGCGCCAGAGCGCCGTGGCCTGCTCCTGGAGCAGCCGGACGAAACAGGGCACCTCCACCGGCGGGCTGATGAGGTAGCCCTGGATCTCGTCGCAACGCTGGCTGCGCAGGAAGTTCAGCTGCTCCTGGTTCTCCACGCCCTCGGCCACCACCTTCAGCTCCAGGCTGTGGGCCATGGCGATGATGGCGCGGGTGATGGCGGCATCCTCGCTGCCGGCGGAGAGGTCGCGGATGAAGGTCTGGTCGATCTTCACGTAGTCCACCGGGAAGCGCTTCAGGTAGCTCAGGGACGAGTAGCCGGTGCCGAAGTCGTCGATGGCCAGCTTCACGCCGATCTGGCGCAACTGGTGGAAGGTGGCGATGACGTTCTCGACATTCTCCAGCAGGTGGCTTTCGGTCAGTTCAAGCTCCAGCAGGCGCGCCGGCAGACCGGTTTCCTCCAGCACCTGGCGCACCAGGCAGACCAGCTTGCCCTGGCGCAGCTGGTGCATCGACAGGTTCACCGAGACACGGATATCCGCCAGGCCCTGGCGCTGCCAGTCACGGGCCTGGAGGCAGGCCTGGCGCAGCACGAACTCGCCGATGGGGGCGATCAGGCCGGTCTCTTCCGCCAGGCCGATGAAATCCCCCGGCGGCACCAGGCCCAGCTGCGGATGGCGCCAGCGCACCAGGGCCTCGGCGGCGTTCAGGCTGTTGTCGGCCAGGCACAGCTTGGGCTGGTAGAAGACCTCCAGCTGGCCCTCTTCGATGCCCTTGCGCAGCTGGGTTTCCATCTGCAGGCGCTCCAGGGTGCAGGCCTGGAGGTTGTCGGTGAAGAACTGGAAGCTGTTGCCGCCCAGGTGCTTGGCGTGCTGCATGGCCATGTTGGCCTGACTGAGCAGGGCCGAGATGTCCCGGGCGTTATCCGGCAGCAGGCTGATGCCGAGGGAGCCGCTGATCACCAGTTCGTGACCGCCGACGTCCATGGGCATGCGCAGCTTGCCCAGCAGCCGGCTGGCCTGGCGCGCGAGGCTGGCGACGTTGCCGTAGGCATCGAGGATCACCGCGAACTCGTCACCGGAGAGCCGGGCGATGGTGTCGGCTTCCGGCATCGCCTGGGTCAGTCTCCGGCTCACCTGGCGCAGCAGCTGGTCCGCCACTTCGTGGCCCAGGCTGTCGTTGAGCACCTTGAAACGGTCCAGGTCGATGTGCAGCAGGGCCAGCGAGCGGCCGCCGTGGCGCGCCCGCTCGCAGGCCTCGTGGAGGCGATCCTTGAACAGGGTACGGTTGGCCAGGCCCGTGAGCTCGTCGTAGTGGGACAGGTAGCGCAGGCGTTCCTCGGCCTCGCGACGGGCTGACAGGTCGGCGAAGAAGCCGACGATGTGGCTGACGTTGCCCCGGGAATCCCGCACCACATTGAGTTGCAGCCACTGGGGATAGAGCTCGCCGTTCTTGCGAATGTCGGTCAGCTCGCCCTGCCAGCTGCCGCTGAGCTCCAGTTCGGCGCGGATCATATGCAGGCGGCGACGGGTCTCGCGGCTGCCGATCAGGGTGGACAGGTTACGGTCCAGCACTTCGTCCTGGCGATAGCCGGTGACCTGGCTGAACGCGGCGTTGGCCTGGATGATCCGGTAATCCGGGTCGAGGATGACGATGCCCTCGCTGGCGGCCTCGAACACGGTGGCGGACAGGCGCTGCTCCTCTTCCCGCAGCTTGCGCGCGGTGATGTCGCTGCGGGTGCCGATCATCCGCAGCACCTTGCCTTCGGCGTTGCGTTCCACCACCCGGCCACGGTCCTCGACCCAGACCCAGTGGCCGTCCTTGTGGCGCACCCGGTAGTCGATGGCGTAACCGTCGGTGCGGCCCTTGAGGTGCTCCACCAGGGCCCGGCGCAGCAGGGGCAGGTCGTCCGGGTGCAGGCGTGGCTTGAGGTCGCTGAGGACGCGGGTCACCTCCTCTTCCTCGATGCCGAAGATGGCCTTGAGCTGGGAGTGGTGGACTTCGTCGGTCTCCAGGTTCCAGTCCCACAGGCCCAGCTCGCTGGCCTCCAGGGCCAGGGCCAGGCGTGCCTCGCTCTTGGCCAGGGCGTGGGTGGCGTCGGCCAGCTCCAGGGTGCGCTGGGCCACCCGCATCTCCAGCTCGTCATGGGCCCGGCGCAGTTCGCGCTCGGCGCGGCGACGCTGCTCCACCTCGCGCTCCAGCTCCTCGTTGAGGCCCTCGGCGCGGCTCTTGGCCTGCTCCAGGTGACTGATCAGGGCCTGGTTCTGGAAGCGCTGCAGCAGGCTGCGCCGGACCAGCCGGTTGACCTGCCAGGCCACCACCATGAGCGAGATGGAGAGGATCACGCCGAGCACGCCCCAGCCCCGCAACTGCGGGGTATCACCCAGCAGCAGCCAGGTGATGGAAGGCAGCAGGCAGGGCAAGGCGAAGGTGAGGAAGGCCGACAGGCTGACGGCGTAGGCGACACTGGCGGAGAGGATGGCGGCAGCGATCAGGCCATAGACCAGCGCCTGCTGGAGGAAAGCATCCGGCGGCACCAGCAGCACGACCGCGAAGGCCAGGGTGAGGCCGGAGGCGGCGGCGCCGAGGAGAAAGGCGCGGCGCCAGCGCGGGCAGGCCTGCCGGGCCGGCTCGGCGCGCTTGAAGGCGGCCACCTGGGTCAGCCGCAGCACGGCCAGCAGCACCAGCCAGATCAGCCAGCCGCCCAGCAGCAGCTTGTTGCCCGTGCCCCAGAGCAGGTAGGCGCAGGCCGGGCCATTGAGCAGCATGAACAGGGTCGGGACCTGGGATCCCTGGTACAGCAGGCGCGTGCGCTCGGCCGCAATGTCGGTCGCGAACTGCTGGTGGATCTCGCGGCTGTCGGCCAGGGACAGCGTTCGGCCGGCGGGCATCGGGGTAACGGTCATAGGCGCTTTTCTTGTAGTGGTCTGCCTAGGCGAGCCGGGAGCTTACCCGAGCGGACGGCGGCTGCAATAGCTTTATGTGCGAGGTTCCGGACGAGCGCCCCCCTACTTTGGAAGCGCCTCTGGCGCGGGGCCCGGCGACCGTCCGACCGACTGCCCGATCGTCGGTTTGCCCTGCTCAGGCGGCGCCCCTAGAATGCCGCGATGCATGACGATCTCTCCCTTCTCCTGAACTCCCTGAACGATGCCCAGCGCCAGGCCGTGGCCGCGCCGCTGGGCCGTCAACTGGTCCTCGCCGGCGCCGGCTCGGGCAAAACCCGCGTACTGGTGCACCGTATCGCCTGGCTGATCCAGGTGGAGCAGGCCTCGCCCCACTCGATCCTCTCGGTGACCTTCACCAACAAGGCCGCCGCCGAGATGCGCCAGCGCATCGAGCAACTGCTGGGCATCAACCCGGCGGGCATGTGGGTCGGCACCTTCCACGGCCTGGCCCACCGCCTGCTTCGCGCCCACTGGCAGGAAGCGGGGCTGGCCGAGAATTTCCAGATCCTCGACAGCGACGACCAGCAGCGGCTGGTCAAGCGGGTGATCCGCGACCTCGGCCTCGACGAGCAGCGCTGGCCGGCGCGCCAGGCCCAGTGGTTCATCAACGGGCAGAAGGACGAGGGCATCCGCCCGCAACACATCCAGGCCGGCGGCGACCTCTTCCTCGGCACCATGCTGAAGATCTACGAGGCCTACGAAGCGGCCTGTGCGCGCACCGGGGTGATCGACTTCTCCGAACTGCTGCTGCGCGCCCTGGACCTCTGGCGCGACCGCCCGAGCCTGCTGGAGCACTACCAGCGGCGTTTCCGCCATGTGCTGGTGGACGAGTTCCAGGACACCAACGCCGTGCAGTACGCCTGGCTGCGCCTGCTGGCGCGGGGCGGCGAGAGCCTGATGGTGGTGGGTGACGACGACCAGTCCATCTATGGCTGGCGCGGAGCGCGGATCGAGAACATCCAGCAGTTCTCCAGCGACTTCGCCAATGCCGAGACCATCCGCCTGGAGCAGAACTACCGCTCCACCGCCAGCATCCTCAAGGCCGCCAACGCCCTGATCGCCAATAACCAGGGTCGCCTCGGCAAGGAGCTCTGGACCGACGGCGACGACGGCGAGCCCATCGGCCTCTATGCCGCCTACAACGAGCACGATGAAGCCCGCTACGTGGTGGAAAGCATCGAGAGCGCGCTGAAGGACGGCATGACCCGCAGCGAGATCGCCATCCTCTACCGTTCCAACGCCCAGTCACGGGTGCTGGAAGAGGCGCTCCTGCGGGAGAAGATTCCCTACCGCATCTATGGCGGCCAGCGCTTCTTCGAGCGCGCCGAGATCAAGAACGCCATGGCCTACCTGCGCCTGCTGGAGGGCCGCGGCAACGACGCCGCCCTGGAGCGGGTGATCAATGTGCCGCCCCGGGGCATCGGCGAGAAGACCGTCGAGAGCATCCGCGAGTTCGCCCGTGTCCATCAGGTTTCCATGTGGGAAGCCATGGCCCTGATGATCGCCAACAAGGCCCTGGCTGGCCGCGCCTCCAGCGCCCTGGCGGCCTTCATGGAGCTGATCGAGAACCTCGCCGCCAAGGTGCTGGACATGCCCCTGCACCTGATGACCCAGACCGTCGTCGAGCAAAGCGGCCTGGTGGCCTACCACAAGGACGAGAAGGGCGAGAAAGGCCAGGCCCGGGTGGAAAACCTGGAAGAACTGGTCAGCGCCGCACGCGCCTTCGAGAACGAGGAGCCCGAGGACGACCTCACGCCCCTGCAGGCCTTCCTCAGCCACGCCTCCCTGGAGGCCGGCGAAACCCAGGCCGATGTCTTCGAGGACAGCGTGCAGCTGATGACCCTGCACAGCGCCAAGGGCCTGGAGTTCCCCCTGGTATTCCTGGTGGGCATGGAAGAAGGCCTGTTCCCCCACAAGATGAGCATGGAGGAGCCCGGACGCCTGGAGGAAGAGCGCCGGCTGGCCTACGTGGGCGTGACCCGCGCCATGCAGCGCCTGGTGCTGACCTACGCGGAAACCCGTCGCCTCTATGGCAGCGAGACCTACAACAAGGTCTCGCGCTTCGTTCGCGAAGTGCCGCCGCAACTGATCCGCGAAGTCAGGCTGAACAACAGCATCAGCCGCCCCATGGGCGCCGGTAGCCGCCACGGCTCCATCTTCGACGGCGCCGGCGTGCCGGAAACTCCCTTCAGCCTCGGCCAGCGGGTGCAGCATGCGCTGTTCGGCGAAGGCACCATCCTCAACTTCGAAGGCGCCGGCGCCCAGGCCCGGGTGCAGGTGAAGTTCGAGAGCGAAGGCAGCAAGTGGCTGATGCTGGCCTACGCCAAGCTGCAGCCGCTCTGAACGGGTTTCCGCGCGCGCGATCCGGCTCGCAGGCCTGACGTGATCCGGGCGGGCGGTCCTGCGGGCGCGCAAATTTCCCAAGGAAATAAGCCTGCGCCCGGTGCTCACCAAACCGCCTAATCCGGGCGACCAGTTGCCTCGCTGTGATATTGCCCAGCGACCATACTTCGCGCTGAGCGAGCAGGGCCTGCGCTCCCGGTCTTCCCTGGCAGTAATGCTCCCCATGAAACAACCCGTCAGCCGGTGCTGGCGGGAACGATCTGGTGTGCCTGTCGTACAGCCATCAGCCCATGGGGACGGGCGATCCGAGGGCGCAGTCGCTTCATCCTTGCCGGGCCTGATGTACCGGGTAAGGCACCGGCTTCTCGATGTAGATGCAGTGCAGTAGCAGCGCTTGCGCTGTGGAAGCCATTTCCGCAGTTGCATGAACGAGCAGAAGACGTTCCGTGATCATCCACGCCGGTTCGATGCAGGCATTTGACATCGGAGTGACTCGACGAAGCTTGATTTCGGCTGTCGCGTTCAGGGTATCGGTGAATCGGCTCCCATCCGACGGACAGAGCGGCAAGGTCAGGCAACCGCCGCCCTCCCTGCCCTCGCAGGGACACACCCAAGAAGAATTGTGCCTCCGTCCACATGACAACCGAACACGCGCTCAGGAAGACAGCCATGCATACCATCCGCAGCATCCTGGTGGTAGTGGATCCTCGACAGCCTGAAACCCTGGTCCTGAACCGGGCCCGAATGATCGCCAACGCGACCCAGTCGCACCTGCACCTGCTGGTTTGCGACAAGCGCCCCGACCTTCACTCCCACCTCGAGGAACTGGGAGGTGCCCTGGAAAAGGAGGGCTTCAGTGTCAGCGCCCAACAGGCCTGGCACCACAGCCCACACCAGACCATCATCGCGGTGCAGCAGGCGAAGGACTGCGGCCTGGTGATCAAGCAGCACCGGCCCGATAACCCCATCATGAAGTCGATCCTCACCCCGGAGGATTGGAAACTGCTGCGCTACTGCCCGAGCCCGGTGCTGATGGTGAAAACCGCCGCGCCATGGAGCAGTGGCACCATTCTCGCCGCCGTGGACGTGGGCAACAGTGATATCGAACACCGCGTCCTGCAGGCCGGCATCGTCAGCCACGGCTACGACATCGCCAAGCTGACCGGCGGCACGCTGCATATGATGAGCGCCCATCCCTACCCCATGTACTCGGCGCCGGACCCGGTGTTCCAGCGCAAGGAGAGCATCCAGGGTTTCTACAGCGAGCAATGCCGGAACCTGCAAAAGGAGTTCGGCATCGACGACGACCACCTGCATATCGAAGAAGGTGCGCCGATATCCTGATTCCGCAGACGGCCCACAAGCTCAATGCCGCGCTGACGGTGATCGGCAGCGTGGCCCGTACCGGGCTGACCGGCGCCCTGGTCGGCAACACCGCCGAGATGGTGCTCGACGCCCTGGAAAGCGACGTCCTGGTGCTCAAGCCGGACGACATCATCACCCACCTGGAGGAACTGGCCGCCCCGTCGCAAGGCCCCGAGGAGCAGGCCACGCTGACCACCTGGCCCTACAACCACCATCACCATCGGTTCTAGCGCCGGGCGGCGGGCGGAGCCGCCCCCACATCCTCCGCCCGTCCGAAGCCCCGTCCACGGCGATCGCCTTGGCCATAATGACTGGCGGAGGTACGCCCATGGCCCGTTCACCCAGTGCCCAGCAGATTCTCGATTGCGCCCTGACCCTCGCCGACACCAGCGGCTGGGAGCGCCTGCACCTGTTCGACGTGGCCCGGGAACTGGACGTGGGCCTGGACGCCATCGCCCGGCACTACCGGCAGAAGGACGACCTGGTGGAAGCCTGGTTCGACCGCGCCGACCAGGCCATGCTCGTCCGTGGCAAGGCCGCCGACCTGCCCGCCCTCACCCCGGAGAAGCGCCTGGAGGAACTCCTGATGGCCTGGCTCGGCGCCCTTGCCCACCATCGCTCGGTGACCGGGCAGATGCTCCTCTACAAACTCGAGCCCGGCCATGTCCACCTGCAGGTGCAGGGCCTGCTGCGGGTCAGCCGCACCGTGCAGTGGTGGCGCGAGGCGGCGCAACGGGAAACCCTGCACCTCTGCCGCATCGTCGAGGAGAGCCTGCTCACCGGCGCCTACCTGCGCACCTTCGTCCACTGGCTGCGCCACCCCCTGGACGATGACGCCGACCTGCGCGCGCTGCTGCGCCGGCAATTGCGCTGCGGGCCACTGACGGTCCTACTGCGCAAGTGACTAGCAAGGGTGGAAAGGTCCTTTGTCGCTGTCCGACAAAATCCCGAAACACTCTGCCCCTAGCCAGCGCGCCGGGGACTGTGCAGCATGGCGCGCGTGGATTCATAACCAAGAGAAGCCCCTGATGCGCCGATTTCTCAGTATTGCCCTGGCCCTTTGCGTCGGCCTGTCGCTGAGCCTGGATGTCAACGCCGCCAAGCGACTGGGCGGCGGCAAGTCCTTTGGCAACGCACCGACCCACCAGACCCGCCAGGCACAGCCTGCCCAACAAGCCCCCAACGCCACTGCCGCCGCTCCGGCTGCCGGCAAGGCCGCTGCCGCCAGCGGTGCCTCCCGCTGGCTCGGCCCGCTGGCCGGCATCGCCGCCGGTGGCCTGCTCGCTTCCATGTTCATGGGTGACGGCTTCGATGGGATGCAGATCTTCGACTTCCTGATCATCGGCCTGATCGCCTTCCTGATCTTCCGCTTCCTGGCCGCCCGCAAGCGGGCCCAGCAGCAGGGCCAGCCGGCCGTGGCCGGTCACGCGCCCTTCCAGCGCGAAATGCCGCAGATGCCGCAGCAGCCGTCCATCTTCGGTGGCGCCTCCGCCGCCGCGACCCAGCCGGCCTTCAACGCCCCCAGCTGGTTCAACGAGCAGCGCTTCCTGGACGCCGGCCGCGAGCACTTCCTGGCCCTGCAGCAGCACTGGGACGCAGGCGAGATGGACAAGATCGCCGAGTTCTTCACCCCGCAGATGGTCAACTTCCTCAAGGAAGAGCGCGCCAGCCTGGGTGACGCCTACCAGTCCACCTACATCGACAACCTCCAGGTGCAGCTGGACGGCATCGACGAGCTGGCCGACAAGACCGTCGCCACCCTCACCTTCACCGGCGTCTCCAAGACCTCCCGCTTCGACCAGGGCGAGGCCTTCAGCGAAAGCTGGCGCATGGAGCGCGCCAACGGCGAGGACCAGCCCTGGCTGGTGGCGGGCATCCGCCAGAACTGATCGCCAGCGCGATGAACGAACCCCGGGCCTGTCCCGGGGTTTTTCATGGGCGGGGCCAGGCGAGCGCCCGACACCCGCTAATGGCTGATCTCGCACACCTCGGCATTGGGCACCAGGCGCAGGTACTCATCCATGGGCATGTGCACCAGGCTCTCGTGGTCACCGGCTTCCAGGTAGATGTCCCGTTGCCGGGTCAGTTGCGGGTCCACCAGCATGGTCATGCCGTAGGCCTCGCCCAGGGCCGGCAGGGCGCCCGGCTCGCAGTCGCGGAACAACCGGGCCAGGTCGGCTTCATGGGTGAGTTGCCAGATCCGTGCGTCCTTGCGCACCTTGCCCATGTCCAGGTGACGGCTGGCGGGCAGCACCGCCATGAGGAAATGCCCGTGGCGATCGTCGAGGATCACCGGTTTGGCCAGGCGTTCGGCGGGTACATGGGCGACCCGGGCGGTTTCCAGGCTGCTGGACGAGTGCGGATGCGGCACCAGGTCGAACCGGGCATGGGCACGCTCCAGGCTGTGCTGCAGGGTAGCGGCCATTCGCATGTTGCACCTCCTGTCGATTTCCAGGGTTGGACGACATCGGTGCTCCAAGTCTAGCCAGCCAGCCCAGCGGTACAGGAGCGCTTGGTACTGAACGCGCCCATGGATAGCAGCCGCCGTTCTAAGCCGGCCCACCGCGCCCGGCTCGATCATCGCCTGGAATCACAAGCCGCCCCGTCTACTGTATAAAGCGCATCCCAATGCATGAGGGTCCCCGCCATGGAAGAAGTCATCGAACAGCTGCGAGAACTCAACGAACCGGTGCCTGTGCCCCTGGAGCTGCCGGACGAGGAGCTGCTGGTGGAAATCGAGGAGCAGCTCCTGATCAACCTGCCCTTCGAGTTGCGGGAGTTCCTCCTCAAGGTGAGCGATGTGGTCTACGGCCGCCTGGAGCCGGTGACCGCCACCGACCCGCAATCCCACACCTACCTGCCGGAAGTGGCCGCCGTGGCCTGGGACCTGGGCGTGCCCCGCGATCTCGTACCGCTCTGCCAGGACGGCCGCAACTACTACGTGGTGGATGGCGAGGGCGAAGTGCTGCTCTGGGATGGCGACGAGGGCGAGCTCACCGACGAGAGCTGGGACTCGGTGTGGCACTGGGCGCGAGACGTGTGGCTGGCGGCTGACTGAAATCGACCGCCACCCACCCGCCGGCGCTCAGCGATGGTGATCCTGGCTCTGTTCCAGCGTCTCCATCAGCGCGATCTGCATCCGTGAATGCACACGGATCAGCCAGCGCCAGAGCAGCGCGCTGACCCCCGCCGCCAGCAGGGCGATCAGCACCAGCAGCTCCAGCGTCGGCAGGATGCTCGCCGATAGCGCCATCAGCAGCAGCATGATGCCCAGCAGCGAGAGCAGCGGGATCAGCTCGGCGATCACCTTGCGCACCCGCTCGGTATGGCGCCCGGCCTTGTCCGGGCTCACGCCCATCTCCGCCAGCAGCATCGAGAGCGCCTTGAGCTTGCGGTAGGCGGCGATCAGGAAGGGCAGCGAGAGCAGCAGCGCGCCGCCCCAGATCAGCGCCTTCTGCTGGTTGGGCGAGCTCACCCAGTCGCTCAGGTACTCGGCCAGGGTGCCGGCGAACCAGGCACTGCCGAGGAAGATCGCCACCACCAGCGCCAGGTTCACCATCACCTGCAGCAGGATCTTGCGGATCATCTTCGCCAGCACAGCGCCCTGGCCCTGGGGCTGGATGCTGCGCAGCCACTCGCCGTAATAACCGAACACGCGCGCCAGCGGTCGTGGCATCAGTCGCGCCAGCCGGATCGACAGCGGGTCGGCGGCGCGGATCAGGTAAGGCGTCAGCAGGGTGGTGATGGCCGACACGGCCACCGCCACCGGGTAGAGGAAGTCGCTGGTGACCTGCAGGGTGATGCCCAGCGCGGCGATGATGAAAGAGAATTCGCCGATCTGCGACAGGCCCATGCCGACCCGTAGCGAGGTGCGCCCGTCATTGCCGGCGATGAAGGCACCGAGGCCACAGGACACCATCTTGCCCAGCACCACGGCGATGGTGATGACCACGATGGGCCAGGCGTACTCCACCAGCACGCCAGGGTCGATCAACAGGCCGATGGCGACGAAAAAGATTGCGCTGAACATGTCGCGAACAGGCTCGATCAGGCGCTCTATCTGCACCAGTTGGCGGGATTCTGCCATGATCGCGCCGATCAGGAAGGCGCCCAGCACCATGCTGTATTCCAGCTTCACCACCAGCAGGCAGAAACCGAAGCACAGGCCCAGCACCGTCACCAGCAGCATCTCGTTGCTCTCGAACTTGGCCACGTAGGCCAGCAGGCGCGGCACCAGCAGGATGCCGATGACCAGGGCGACGATCATGAACAGGCTGAGCTTGCCCACCGTGGCGAAGACCTCGCCTGTCTCCACCGAGCCGCTCACCGCGATGCCCGACAGCAGCGCAATGATGCCGATGCCGAGGATGTCTTCGACTATCAGCACGCCGAAGATCAGCTGCGCGAAGCGCTCGTTCTTCATCTTCAGGTCGCCGAGGGCCTTGACGATGATGGTGGTGGACGAGATCGCCAGGATCGCGCCGAGGAACAGCGAGTCCATGGTCTTCCAGCCGAAGTAGCTGCCGATCTCGTAGCCGATCCAGATCATCAGCACGATTTCCAGGAAGGCGGCGATGAAGGCCGTGGCCCCGACCCGGAACAGCTTGGCCAGACTGAACTCCAGGCCCAGGCAGAACATCAGGAAGATCACCCCGAGCTCGGCGAGGGTCTTGATGGTCTCCTCGTCATGGATCAGCCCGAAGGGCGGGGTGTGGGGGCCGATGATGAAGCCGGCGACTATGTAGCCCAGCACCACCGGCTGTTTGAAGCGGTGGAAAAGGATGGTCACCATGCCCGCGACCAGCATGATCACGGCCAGATCCTGGATGAAAGCAATGGCATGCATGGCGACGGACTCCTTCTTCTGCAATGCGCGGCACAGCGGGCCCGCGCGCGGGCATCTCGCTCGACTCCTGTGGAGCCATGTAGGAAATAGGGAAATTCACGCAAGGAACGTTCGCAGGTTATCACCGCGACTTGTCTCGCCATGACGGAGTAATATGCAGAAACACTTGCCTGAAAAGTCCTACGGGAGCGAGGCCGGCTCGCCCCCGTGGAGGCTGCGATCAGCCGCTGCGGGCCTGGGCGTAGTCCAGGTCCAGCAGGTTGAGGAGCACCTGGCCGAAGTAGGTCAGGTCCTGTTCGATGGCCTGCCGCGCGGCCTTGCCGTCACCCTCGCGAAGGGCCTTGAACGCGTCCTCGTGGAAGTCGTTCAGGCGCAATGACAGGTCCGCCTCGGTGAACAGGCGATTGAAGAAGGGGCCGACCTGCAGCCACAGGGTCTCGATGGTACGCAACAGCACCGGATTCCCGCAGGCGCCATAAAGGACGCGATGGAACTGGCTGTTCTCCGTCAGGTAGGCCTGCACGTCGCGGCGCTCGATGGCCAGGTCCATCCGCTCCATGCAGCCCTCGAGGACCTCCAGCGCGTCGCTGTCGAGGTTCCCCACGGCGGCCTCCACGGCCATGCCTTCCAGGGCCATGCGCACCTGGTAGATCTGCTTGAAGCGTTCACGGGTCATGGGCGGCACGCGCACCGAGCGCTGGGGCTCGCCCTCCAGGGCACCCTCGGCCACCAGCCGCTGCAAGGCGGCGCGCACCGGCATCGGACTGGTGCCCCAGGCGGCGGCGAGATCGCGGATCTTCAGGCGGTCGCCGGGCTTGAACCGGCCTTCCAGGAGGCCCTCGCGTAATCGTTGGTACAGCTGTTCCTGCAGGTTCTCGGTCATGATCGTCTTACCAGGCGCGGGCCGGCGGCGCCGGCAGTTGGTTCAGGGTCAGGCTGCAATTGCGCATGTGTGGAACACCTTCTTCAGGGGAGGAATGCCACCGGCGGTCTGGCCGGTGGCGGAGGAGTGTACCGCGACACCCAGGTGGGCTTCACAGCCTCGCAGGCCAGGATTGTCGGGCAAGCCTGACGGACAATCTCACCGCTAGCTGTGATCACAAATACCGCTTAACGGTAAATTTTACAGGCCATGCGCGCAAGTATTGACATATTTGTGATCACAAAAGAGGATGTGCAGAAATTCGAACGAGGTGTTCAACATGACTGCCAGTGGTATCAGCCAAGCCGCCGTGGAAACCTTTGCCGCCCGCGAGCGCACCCGGTTCCTCGAACGCAACCCGAAGTCCGTCGCCCTGGCCGAGCGCGCGCGCCATTCCCTCTATGCCGGCGTGCCGATGCACTGGATGGCCGACTGGTCCACCCCCTGCCCGCTGTTCGTCGAACGCGCCAAGGGCGCCCGCTTCTATGACGTCGACGGCCACGAGTACATCGACTTCTGCCTGGGCGACACCGGCACCATGTTCGGCCACTCGCCGGACCCGGTGGCCCGCGCCATCGCCGAGCAGGCCGGCAACGGCCTGACCACCATGCTCCCCGGCGAGGACGCCGTGGTCTGCGGCGAGCTGCTGGCCGCGCGCTTCGGCCTGCCCTTTTGGCAGGTCACCGCCACCGCCACCGACTCCAACCGCTACGTGCTGCGCTGGGCCCGTGCCGTCACCGGGCGCAAGACCCTGCTGGTGTTCGACGGCTGCTACCACGGCACCGTGGACGATGTGATGGTGCGCTGCCGCGACGGCGAGACGGTGCATCGCTCCGGGCTGGTGGGCCAGGCCTACGACCTGACCCAGTACAGCCGCGCCATCCCCTTCAACGACGTCGAGGCACTGGAAGCCGCGCTGGCCCAGGGCGACGTCTGTGCCCTGCTCTGCGAGCCGGCCATGACCAATATCGGCATGGTCCTGCCGGACCCTGGCTTCATGCAGAAGTGCCGCGAGCTGACCCGCCAGTACGGCAGCCTGCTGATCATCGACGAGACCCACACCATTTCCACCGACATCGGCGGCTGCACCCGCCTGTGGAACCTCGACCCGGACTTCTTCGTGGTCGGCAAGCCCATCGCCGGCGGCGTGCCCTGCGGCATCTTCGGCTGCAGTGCGGAGATGGCCGAGCGCATGGCCGCCTCGCGCAAGCAGGCCCAGGAAGACAGCCATGGCCACGGCCACAGCGGCATGGGCACCACCCTCTCGGCCAACGCCCTGGCCATGCACTGCATGCGCGCCAACCTCGAAGAGGTGATGACCCAGGCCGCCTACGACCACATGCTGCCCCTGGCCAGGCGCCTGGCCGACGGCTTCCGCCGGCTGATCGCCCGGCACGGCCTGAAGTGGTCGGTGACCGAACTGGGCGCCCGCAGCGAGTTCCAGTTCTGCCCCGTGTCGCCACGCACCGGCGCCGAGGCCGAGGCCGCCTTCCACGACGAGCTGCAGATGGCCCTGCACCTCTACCTGATCAACCGCGGCATCCTCATCACGCCGTTCCACAACATGACCCTGTGCTGCCCGGACACCTCCGAGGCGGACGTGGACAGGCTGATCGACACCCTGGACCAGGCCATCGCCGAGCTTCTGGCCATTCCCGGCGCCCGTCTCTGAGGCCCCGCTTTCTCCGTAGGATGGGTGGAGCGAAGCGCTACCCATCGATGCCCGACACATACAGGTCCACCATCATGCAATTCGCCAACCCCCAGGAAGCCCGCGACTTCCTCGAACGCCACCCCGAGGTCCGCAGCATCGAGCTGATGCTGATCGACGCCAACGGCATCCCTCGCGGCAAGCTGCTGCACCGCGACGAACTCCTGCCGATCTTCGAGCATGGCCGCCCCCTGCCCAGTTCCATCCTCTCCCTCACCCTCCAGGGCGAGGACGTGGAGGCCAGCGGCCTGGTCTGGGAAGTCGCCGACGCCGACTGCTGGACCTACCCGATACCCGGCTCCCTCACCCTGCAACCCTGGCGCGCCACGCCCACCGGCCAGGTGCAGGTGAGCATGCACCCGATCCAGGGCCAACCGGCCGCCGCCGGCGATCCGCGCCACGTGCTGGCGCGGACCATCGACCGGCTCAAGGCCGACGGCTACCACCCGGTGATGGCGGTGGAACTGGAGTTCTACCTGCTGGACAAGCAGCGCGACGCCAACGGCCGTCCGCAGCCCGCCCTGCAGGCCAACGGCGTGCGCCCGCAAGCGCCCCAGGTTTACGGCGTGTACGAGCTGGAACAGCTGCAGCCCTTCCTCGACGACCTCTACGCCGCCTGCGAGGCCCAGGGCCTGCCGGTGCGCACCGCCATCTCCGAATACGCCCCCGGCCAGCTGGAGCTGACCCTGGAGCACCGCTTCGACGCGCTGCAGGCGGTGGACGAGGGCATCCGCTACAAGCGTCTGGTCAAGGGCGTGGCCAACAAGCACGGGCTGATCGCCTGCTTCATGGCCAAGCCTTTCGGCGACCTCGCCGGCAGCGGCCTGCACCTGCACGTCAGCCTCGCCGACGCCGAGGGCAACAACCTGATGGCCTCGGAAGACCCCCACGGCACCCCGCTGCTGCGCCACGCCATCGGCGGCATGATGGCCACCCTCAACGACGCCCTGGCGATCTTCTGCCCCAACGCCAACTCCTACCGGCGCTTCCAGGCCAACAGCTACGCGCCCCTGGCCAAGAGCTGGGGGGTGAACAACCGCACCGTGTCCTTCCGCGTCCCCGGCGGGCCGGCCAGGAGCCGCCATGTGGAGCACCGCATCTGTGGTGCCGACGCCAATCCCTACCTGGCCGCCGCCGCCATCCTCGCCGGCATCCACACCGGCATCCGCGAGCAGATCGACCCGGGCGAAGCCATCGTCGGCAATGGCTATGAACAGGCCCGCGAGACCCTGCCCACCGACTGGCTCACCGCCCTGCGCAACCTGGAGCAGTCCGCCTGGGCGAAGGACGCCCTGGGCGAGGACTTCCTGAAGATCTTCCTCGCCATCAAGTGGGAGGAATTCCGCCAGTTCGTCAGCGAAGTGGGCGAGCAGGACTGGCGTTGGTACCTCACCCACGCCTGACCCCCGCGTTGGCGGCGAGGCCCTCCACCTCGCCGCCAACGGCCTGCTAGGATCATTGGCAAGTCCCCCCACGTTCCGGGTCCGTCGCCGATGAAGGGAGCGATCCTTGCGCTGCTGATCCTGGCCTCCGGCGTCTGCCATGCCGAACCGCTTCGTGTCGGCCTGGAAAGCCAGGACTACCTCCCCTACTACCGCGCCTTGCCCGGCAAGCCCGCAGAGGGCTACGCCATCGCACTGCTGCAGCGCTTCGCCGTCCACCAGGGCCTCACCCTGGAAATCGACACCCTGCCCATCAACCGGCTCCACCGCACCCTGCAGACCACCGACCGGCTGATGCTGGTGTTCCCGGACAACCCCGCCTGGTCGCGCCGACTCAAGCATGACGTGCAACTGCACTACAGCCGCCCGGTGATCCGCGTGATCGACGGCAGCCTGGTGCTCCGTGAACACCTGGGCCGGGGGATCGACGGGGTTCGGCGCCTCGGCACGGTGCGCGGCTTCACCCCCGAGGCCTGGGAGGAGCGCCTGGGCACCGGGGCGGTGCAGCTGGTGGAAGCCAGCGACATCGGCAGCCTGGTGCGCATGCTGCTGCGCCTGCGGATCGACGCGGTCTACGCCAACCCGGAAGTGCTGCACTACTACCTGGCCACCCGCACCGAACTGGGAGGCGATCGCCTGCAGCTCGACCCGTCGCTGCCCATGGTCCGCACCGCCTTCCACGCCAGCAGCCTGGCGCATCCCGAGCTGCTGGAGGCCCTGGACCGCTTCCTCGAGGAGCAGCGGGCCGAACTGGTGGAGTTGCGGCGCCAGCATGGCCTGGCCTGCGGTCCCAGCGACCTCGAGGAACAGTGGCCCGCCTGTGCACAACCCCAGGCCATTCCCTGAGGGGACTTATCCACAAGCCGGCCACCTGCTGGCAGGTCCGCGCCGCTGTGGCGCCCCGGCGTCCGCCCGCGTCTACAGCAGACAGCCCCAACCAACCACGACGAGGCCAGCATGGAACCCGGAACCGCACAGCTGTCGATGACCGTCCTCATGACCCCGGACATGGCCAACTTCTCCGGCAATGTCCACGGCGGCACCCTGCTCAAGTACCTCGACGAAGTGGCCTACGCCTGCGCCAGCCGCTATGCCGGGCGCTACGTGGTCACCCTCTCGGTGGACCAGGTGATCTTCCGCGAGCCCATCCACGTCGGTGAGCTGGTGACCTTCCTCGCCTCGGTGAACTACACCGGCAACACGTCCATGGAAGTGGGGATCAAGGTGGTGACCGAGAACATCCGCGAACGCTCGGTGCGTCATACCAACAGCTGCTTCTTCACCATGGTGGCCCTGGACGACGAACGTCGGCCGGCCCAGGTACCGCCCCTGGAACCGACCACCCCCGACGAGAAGCGCCGCTTCGCCCAGGCCAAGCAGCGCCGCCAGATCCGCCAGGAGCTGGAGAAGCGCTATCAGGAGATGCGCGAGGAACACTGAGTGCGAGTTATCCCGGCATTCCCCAGTTTCAGTGGAAGGCTCTGTGGATAAGGTGTAGAGCACGGCCTGGGACCCACGAGCTGCGCTGCTTTGGGGACCTTGATCAATTTCCGCACAATCAACTGCGAGCAGCTTGTACACAATGCACAATTGCTGTGCAGCAGCCTGTGGACAAGCTGTTCGATCTTCTCTGAAACCCCCGTCAGCCGTGGTTTCCAGACAATCGATCAGAATCTGCGCAAGCGTCGGCCGTCCGGTGCCCGCAGGGTCGGCGCTGTACGCTTCATCGGGCCTGGCGCACCCGGAAAGCGCGGTTTCCCCCAGATCAGGTGGATGAAGCTGTGGACAAGCTGTCCATCGATGGCGGCAAGGCCACCCGTGCGCGGCTTTCCACTGTTCGTGCATTTTTTGAGCTAAATCAAGGGGATAACCTCATCCTTGCACACAGATTCTGTGCAACCCTCTGTGGATAGTCTGTGCGGGAAAGGCTCCAGGCCTTGAGTGACGTGGCTTTGCGCACTTCGATCAAAGTTTGATCAATTCTCGCCACACCTATGGGTCGCTGTGAATAAAGGTTCGCCACCGACGCCGGACACCCGGCGGAAAGGAGAATTTCACCCGGCCGAACAGCCAGGATTACCCTGCGCCATCGGTTGATCCACAGGCGCTGCGGCGCAGCGGCATGGTTTTACCCAAAAGCAGTGGATTCACCTGTGCATAAGCTGTAGTCGAATGGATGGACCCCTTTCTGCACGGGGCTTTCAGCCAAGCGTACATTTTTTGCACGCCAGGGATGGTCCAGGGAGCTAGCTGCCCACATTATCTGTGCAGCCGACTGTGGATAATCTGTGCGTCCTTGGCTCTGCCCCTTGCTGGACGTGGCATCCAGGGCATTGATCAGTATTCGCTCAGCCGCAGCGTCCCCGCGATCCGGTCGCCTTCGCCGCCCGCCTCGAACAGGCCCGGCGGATGCTTCGGGTGGAGGCTCGACGGGAGGTTGCGTGGATTATGCCCAGTTACCGTGGATGCTCTTGTGGATAAGGTGTCCATGGAACGCCAGGGGCCAGGCAGGACGGGGCCTCCCGGCATTCGTACAAATTTCGAGCGGAATCAGTAACTTAGCCTGGAGAGACGCACATATTCTGTGGGGACAACGGGGGACAGCGTGTGGATAAGGCTCTGGAATCCCCGTCAGGCGGGGCCCGGCGTCACCTGATCAAATAACGACCAGGTGACGCCGACAGGCAGGTTCAGTGCGCGTGGGAGTGGCCGCCATCAGCGTCGGCGGGGGGATTCTTCTGCACATGGATCTCCACGTTCAGGTCTCCCGCCTTCTGGAAATGCAGGGTCATGGGAAACTTGTCGCCGTCGTTCAGCGGCTGCTTCAGGTCGAACATCATCAGGTGGTAGCCGCCCTGCTCCAGGCGAACCTCTCCTCCTGCGGGAATCGCCAGGCCGCCCTGCACTTCCTGCATCTTCATCAGGCCGTCCTTATGGACGTGCTCGTGAATCTCGGTCTTGCCGGCGCGGGGGGTATCCACGCTTTCCAGGCGGTCCTCTTCCTGGCCCTTGTTGTGGATAACCAGGTAGGCGGCGCCGTTGGGGGACACGGTGGGCACGGCCAGGGCCCAGGGATGCTCGATGTGCAGGTTGCCCGTGTCGTATTCGTGGGCTGCCAGGCCAGCGGAAAAGCTCAGCAGGGCTCCGAGGGTCAGCAGGGTCTTGCGCATGGTGTGAACTCCATTCTTCGAAAAAAGGTGCGCCCGCCTCCCGGCGGGCGGGAATCGGGGATCAACCCGTTACGGCACGGCTGCCACCCAGGCGCGACAGTACCAGCCAGTCCAGCGCCCAGATCAGCAGCAGCGAAGCCCCCACCAGGGGGAACGCCACGCCCAGCGCCACCATGATGCCCACCGCGGTTTTCCACAAGGGCAGTGCATGGGGCAGGGGTGGAACACCGAGGCGCCCCTGGGGACGGCGCTTCCACCACATCACCAGTCCGCTGACGGCGCTGAGGAGAATCAGCAGGCAGACGCCGAACATCAGCAACTGGTTGGGCAGGCCGAACATCCGGCCTTCGTGCAGCATCACGCCGGTCTCGACGCTCCTGGCCACCAGGCCGTAATCCTTCCAACGCACGTCCGCCAGGACCTTGCCGCTGTACTGGTCGAGGTGCAGGGTGGCGTCGTTGCGCGGGTCGTCGGCGAACACGGCGATGGTGAAGACCCCCGTGGCCTCCGCCGGCAGGGTGATGCTGTAGCCGGGTACCACGCCCCGTGCCCGGGCGGTGTCCACCACCTGCTGCAGGCTCAGTCGCCCTGCGCTCCCGGCCATTTCGACGGCGGCGTGTCCCCGGTGGGCGGCATGGGGATCGGACACCGGCATGGGGGTGTTCTCCACCGCCCAGGCCAGGGTCTGGCCGGTGGCGGTGTTGAGGCTGCGGGCCTGGACGTCCGAGGTGGGCACCTCGTTCCACATGGCCGCCGGGAAGCGGTTCCAGACATCGGCGAAGCGCTCGCCCCAGAAGCCGGTCCAGGTCATGCCGGTGAGCAGCATGAACAGCAGCAGCGAGGCGCCCCAGAAACCGGTGACCGCGTGCAGGTCGCGCCAGAACAGGCGCCCGCGATTGCCCAGCCGGGGCCAGAACACGCCGCGCATGGCTTGGCCACGGGGCCACCAGAGGTAGAGGCCGGAGACCACCAGGACGATGCCCCAACCAGCGGCCAGTTCGATCAGCCGATCCCCCAGGGTGCCCAGCATCAGGCTGCCGTGAAGCGAGCGGGCGACCGCCTGCAGGTTGTATTCGGCGTCCTGGACACCCAGCACCCGGCCACGGTAGGGGTCGACGAAGAGGTTCTGCTTGCGACCGTCCAGGTTCGCGACGAACTGGGCGCTGCGGCTGGCGTCCGCCGGCGGCAGGTACTGGCTCACCCTGGCCTGTGGATAAGCCGCCATCAGCCCGGCCAGCTGCTGGTCGGCACTGAGCATCCGCCCTTCGGGTGCGACCCGCATCAGGTCGCTGTAGAGCAGGTCGTCCAGCTGGGGTTTGAACAGGTAGATGCTGCCGGTGACGGACAGCATGATCATGAAGGGGATGACGAAGAGCCCGGCATAGAAGTGCCAGCGCCACGCCAGGTTGTAGAAGGAGGCCCTGTTTTCAGACATTGTCGTGCTCCCGGATAAAGCCCGTGGCCGCATGCACGGTCCTTCGGCGCCAGCGGCCGGACCGTGCGAAAGAGCGGAGATCGTGTTCGGGTGGATCAGGCGGGAACGACGGGGGGCGCGCGGGTCAGGGCGCCCGGGAACACCGAGCGCGAGGCGAAACCGGCCAGGGGTGTTTCGCCGGGGCGGACGGCGCCGGCGTCAGCCGGCAGGAAGCCCGGCGAGCTCGATGGATTGAGGGCCGGCGAGTTGAACAGCAGGGTGCAGTAACCGCACTTGGCCCAGGACAGCTCGTGATGGCTGGAAGGGCCCGGCTCATGGGAACCGGCGTCGTGCCCGCTGGCGCAGGCGAGCTCGCCCACCCAGGCCGGCACCGTCGCACCACCCATTTCCCGCGCCTGGGACAACAACGGCCCGACGAACACCAGCAGCATGGCCAGAAGGCCAAGCCAGGCGCCGCGCTGCCGTGTTCTGCCATGGATCATCGGGGGAATCCCTGCCGCGGGGATCGAAGGGGCGCCTATGCTAGCCAAGCGCCCACCTGGATAGAAGCCTAGAGCCTGGGACAGGAGGCCGCAGCCCGCACGCCGGGTATTTCCGACCGCTCGGCGCGACCGCCACGCGCGGCGCTGCCGGAATCCAGCCATCTTGAAACGGGCCCGGGAGGCCCATCGATGGGAACCCTGTCTTCCTCCTCCCATGCCGCTCGGCCTCAACCGCGCGGAACTGGCCAGCTGAAAACCACCCCGAATGGGTTAAGCTTCAAGCGGTATTCCTGGAGTCATCATGCTGAGCCTGGCTGACGTTTTCCTGCTGATGTTGTTCGCCGCCGGTGCAGCCTGGCTGTGGCGCGGCCATGGCGTGCGCGAACGTGCGCTGGCCCTGGCCAAGCAGCACTGCGCCCGGCTCGATGTGGAACTGCTGGACGGCAATGTGGCCTTCCGCCGCCTGGCCATCGTCCGCGACGCCAAGGGCCACCGTCGCCTGGCGCGAATCTACGGCTTCGAGTTCACCGTGACCGGCGAACAACGTCTCACCGGGACCCTCCGCATGTTCGGCA
The DNA here is from genome assembly GCF_002355475.1 of Pseudomonas furukawaii. Lineage (NCBI taxonomy): Bacteria > Pseudomonadati > Pseudomonadota > Gammaproteobacteria > Pseudomonadales > Pseudomonadaceae > Metapseudomonas > Metapseudomonas furukawaii. The sequence goes on from NZ_AP014862.1 coordinate 6,150,790, forward strand.
ACCACCTGGGCGGTATCGAGCTGGAAGCCCACCCCTTCGCGGCGCCGTCGACTCGCGACGACAAGGTTATCCACATGAACGAATGGCGCCGCAGCCATCCCAAGCCCGACGAGCAGCGCCGGGTGGATTGATCCATATCCTCATCACCGCCAAGCTGTGGATAACCCGCCTCCACGTCTCGATAAAGCCACAGCCGATGGCCGCCCGCCGTGCGCTTCCCGGCGTCCCCCTCATGGCTGGCGCAGGAGGAAATCCGCGCACCGCGCGGCGCTCGCCTCCGGGAACTCCTGCATGAAACAGTGCCCCCCGTCCACCACCTGGGCGCTGACGTGCCCATTGAGGGCCGTGAGCCGCGCCACCGATTTGGCCACGAAGGGATAGCTGCCCTGACCGTGGAGAATCAGGGTGGGTGTGGCGATACGTTGCAGCGAAGGCCACAGGCGCTTGGGAAAGGAGCTGAAGATCTCCGCTTCCCGGCTGGGCCGGCATTTGAGCTCCGCACCGTTATCCACAACCCTGATGGCGTGGTCGACATAGCCGCGCAGGGCCTCGTCGGTCCAGCCCTTGAAGATGCCCCGTCCGTGCAATCCCCTCCAGGCCGCCTCGCGATCGGGCCAGTGACTGCGGCGGGCCCTGGCGCGGCTGGCCATGGTGGTGCGGCGGTGCAGGCCCAGCACCTCGGAGAAGGCCATGACGCCGATCATGGCGGGGGTGAAGATCACCGGGTCCAACAGCACGGCACGCGCGAAGAGCCGCGGATGATGGGCCAGGATCAGGCTGGTGAGCACACCGCCGAAGCTGTGTCCCACGGCCACGCGCGGCACCTCGCCGAAGATCCCCCGTCCCGCCTCGAACGCCTCGATCGCCAGTTCGGCATTGCGGTTCCAGCCCAGGAAACGCCCGCCATGGTCGCTGTCCCCGTGGCCCTGGATATCGCAGAGCCAGAGATCGAAATCCACTGCCAGGGCCTCCAGCAACGGTGCGTAGGTCCGGCCGCAGAAGCCGTTTCCGTGGAGAAAGTGCAGCAGCGGCTTGCCGCTGGGCGAACTGTGCCAGCCGCGCAGGGTGAAACCGGCAGAGGTTGAATGGGTCCAGGGGATCAATTGCATCGAACGGGCCTCGATTTGACTGCGCGGCAGTGTATCCGCTGCCGATGCCCTGGCGCAGTGGCCGGTGGCAGCCGTGCTATCGTCGCCACCTCGCTTCCCCGGACCGACCGCCTTGATCACACGCTCCCTGCGCATCGCCCTGCTGACCCTGCTGCTGCTCGCCGGCCTGTTCCTGGCGATGCACCTGGCCGGGCAGAGGGCCGAGCGCCAGGCCCTGCGGGACGAAAGCGACCACGCCCGGGAACAGCTCAGCCTCTACAGCGGCAACCTGCGTGCGCTGATCGACCGCTTCCGTGCCCTGCCGGCCGTGCTGGCGCTTGACCCGGAAATCCGCAGCCTGCTCCGGTCAGCTGTGGATAACCAGCAGCAGCACCTGCTCAACCTCAAGCTGGAGCGCATGAACCGGGCCGCCGGCTCCACCACGCTGGAGCTGCTGGACCGCACCGGCCTGGCGGTGGCCGCCAGCAACTGGCGCCTGCCCACCAGCTACGTCGGGCACAATTACGGTTTCCGCCCCTACTTCAGCGAAACCCGCGCCAAGGGCAGCGGGCGCTTCTATGGCGTCGGCGTGGTCAGCGGCATTCCTGGTTATTTCCTCGCCAGTGCGGTGCAGGGGGACGCCGGCGAATTCCTGGGCGCCATGGTGGTGAAGCTGGAGTTCCCCGAACTGGAACAGGAGTGGGCCCAGCGCTCGGACCTGATCCTGGTCAGCGATGCACGGGGCGTGGTGTTCATCGCCAACCAGCCGGGCTGGCGCTACCGGGAGCTGCAGCCCATCAGCGCCGAGCACCGCGCCGAGATGGCCGCCACGCGGCAGTACGACAAGCAGCCCCTGGCACCACTTATCCACAGAACGCTGACGACGCTGGGCGACGGCAGCCGGCTGGCGCGGGTGGATGGCCCGGGCGGCACGGCCGACTACCTGTGGGAAAGCCTTCCGCTGCCCAGCGAGGGCTGGACCCTGCACCTGCTGCGCACGCCCCAGGGCGCCGCCAGCAGCGCCCGGGCCGCCAGCCTCGCCGCCGGGGGCGCCTGGCTGGCGCTGTTCTTCCTGGGGCTGTTCCTGCATCAACGCTGGCGCCTGGCGCGTATCCGCCAACGCAGCCGCGAGGAGCTGGAGCGTTTGGTGGAACAGCGCACCGCCGACCTGCGCGCCGCCCAGGACGGGCTGATCCAGGCCGCCAAGCTGGCGGCCCTGGGGCAGATGTCCGCAGCCCTGGCCCACGAGATCAACCAACCCCTGACCGCCCTGCAGATGCACCTGGCAAGCCTGCGCCTGATGCTCGACAACGGCCAACTGGAGCAGGCCCGAAAGGCCCTGGGCCGCCACGACGAATTGTTGCGGCGCATGGCCGCCCTGACCGGGCACCTCAAGACCTATGCCCGCAAGACCCCCGGCGGACTGAGGGAATGCGTCGAACTTGGCGGGGTTGTGGACAAGTCGCTGCAACTGCTGGCGCCGAACCTGCGCGATGCCCGGGTGCGCATCAGCCAGGCACTCAGCGTGCCGGCCTGGGTCTCGGGCGACGCCATACGCCTGGAACAGGTGCTGGTGAACCTGTTGCGCAACGCCCTGGATGCCCTCGCCGACCAGCCCGACCCGCAGCTGTGGATAAATCTGCGGCGCGAAGGTGACGCCTGGCACCTGGACGTGGCCGATAACGGTGGCGGCATCGCCGAGGCCGACCTTCCCCAGGTCTTCGACCCCTTCTTCACCACCAAACCGGCCGGTGCCGGCCTGGGCATCGGACTGGCGGTGTCCTACGCCATCGTCCATGAACTCGGCGGGACCCTGAAAGCCGCCAACCGTGGGGCTGGCGCGGTGTTCAGCCTTTGCCTGCCTGTGGATAAGACCAGAGAGGAAACCCCATGAACGTCCAGGTGATCTTCGTCGACGATGAAGAGGCGATCCGCGAGGCCGTCCGCGAGTGGCTGGAGCTGTCCGGCTACGCAGTGCGGGTGGAGGCCAGCGCCGAGGACTGCCTGAAGCACCTCGATGCCGACTTCCCCGGCGTGGTCATCAGCGACCTGCGCATGCCCGGCCTGGACGGCATGGGGCTGCTGGCGGCGGTGCAGGCCCTGGACCGGGAGCTGCCCCTGCTGATGGTCACCGGCCACGGCGACGTGGCCCAGGCGGTGGAAGCCATGCGCCTGGGCGCCTACGACTTCATCGAGAAGCCCTTCACCGCCGAGCGCCTGCTGGACAGCCTGCGCCGTGCCCTGGAAAAGCGCCGGCTGGTCCAGGAGAACCGTCGCCTGCGTGTGCAGGCAGCCTTCAAGGACCAGCTCGAGGGCCGCCTGCTGGGCGTGTCCCGCCCCCTGCTGCAACTGCGCCGCCAGGTGCTGGATCTGGCCGCCACCCCGGTGAACGTCCTACTGCGGGGCGAGACCGGCGCCGGCAAGGAACTGGTCGCCCGCTGCCTGCACGACTTCGGGCCCCGCGCCAGCAAGCCCTTCGTGGCCCTGAACTGCGCGGCCATCCCGGAGCAGCTGTTCGAGAGCGAGCTCTTCGGCCATGAAAGCGGCGCCTTCACTGGCGCCCAGGGCAAGCGTATCGGCAAGATCGAGCACGCCCATGGCGGCACCCTGTTCCTCGACGAGATCGAAAGCATGCCCCTGGCCCAGCAGGTCAAGCTTCTGCGGGTATTGCAGGAACAGCGCCTGGAGCGACTGGGTTCGAATCAGGGCATCGCTGTGGATATCCGTGTGGTCGCCGCCACCAAGCCGGACCTGCGGGACGAGGTGCAGGCGGGCCGTTTCCGCGAGGACCTGCTCTACCGCCTGAATGTCGCCGAACTGCAACTGCCGCCGCTGCGGGAGCGACGTGAAGACATTCCCCTCTTGTTCGAGCATTTCGCCCGTCAGGCCAGTGAGCGCCTGGGCCGCCCGCAACCGGCCCTGACGCCGGCGGAGCTCGCGCAGCTGCTGGCCCACCGCTGGCCCGGCAACGTTCGCGAACTGGCCAACGCCGCCGAGCGACATGTACTGGGGTTATCCACAAGCCGGGCGGACGACAGCGATGAGGAACCCTCCCTCGCCGACCTGATGGAAGCCTATGAAGCCCAGTGCCTGCGCCAGGCCCTGGCCCGATGCCAGGGCGATATCAAGGCGGTGATGGAGCTGCTGCGACTGCCCCGCCGCACCCTCAACGAGAAGATGCTCCGCCACGGCCTGGCGCGCAGCGAGTTCCTGCCGGGCGAAGAACCCTAGGGGCGAACTCATTCGCCAGGGGCGGTCAGTCGCCTGGACGAAATCCGCTGAAGTCCCCACCGCCGCTCCCGGATCTCATCCAGGCGAGGACCCTTTGCGATCGGCGGAATCCTGCTGATCGATCTCCATGCATGAGCAGGATTCCGCTCATAACCCGCTCGTGAATCCGCCGTCACCCCTCTATTCCGGGCCTTTCCCGCACTGGCACAGCTCCTGCTATGGGGTCCTCGCATCCCGCGCGGCTCCGGCCAGCGCCCACAACAACAACTACGTGTCGAGGAAAGATGATGGATAACTCCAGCACCCTGGCTGCCTCCGCAGTACCCCGTACAACGTCCCAACGCATCAAATCCATTTTCAGCGGCTCGGTCGGCAACCTGGTGGAGTGGTACGACTGGTACGTCTATGCCGCCTTCTCGCTGTACTTCGCCAAGGCCTTCTTCCCCCAGGGCGACCTGACCGCCCAGCTCCTGAACACCGCCGCGATCTTCGCCGTGGGCTTCCTCATGCGCCCCATCGGCGGCTGGCTGATGGGCATCTACGCCGACCGCAAGGGCCGCAAGGCCGCGTTGCTGGCTTCGGTCCTGCTGATGTGCTTCGGATCGCTGATCATCGCCCTGACCCCCAGCTACGAGACCATCGGCATCGCCGCGCCGATCCTGCTGGTGGTCGCACGCCTGCTGCAGGGCCTCTCGGTGGGTGGCGAATACGGCACCTCGGCCACCTACCTGTCGGAGATGGCGACCAAGGAGCAACGCGGCTTCTTCTCCAGCTTCCAGTACGTGACGCTGATCTCCGGCCAGCTCATCGCCCTGGCGGTGCTGATCGTCCTCCAGCAGACCCTGACCATCGAACAGCTGGAAAGCTGGGGCTGGCGCGTGCCCTTCTTCATCGGCGCCCTGTGCGCGGTAGTAGCGATGTTCCTGCGTCGCGGCATGGAGGAGACCGAATCCTTCACCCAGAAGAAGGACAAGCCGAAGGAAAGCCTGCTGCGCACCCTCCTGCGCCACCCCAAGGAAGTGCTCACCGTGGTCGGCCTGACCATGGGCGGCACCCTGGCCTTCTACACCTACACCACCTACATGCAGAAGTACCTGGTGAACACCGTGGGCATGAGCAAGAACGACTCGACCATGATCTCGGCGGCCACCCTGTTCCTCTTCATGCTGCTGCAGCCCATCATCGGCGGGCTCTCCGACAGGATCGGCCGTCGCCCGATCCTGATCGCCTTCGGCGTCCTCGGCACCCTGTTCACCTACCCGATCCTCAGCACCCTGCACAGCATCCAGACCTGGTGGGGTGCCTTCTTCCTGATCATGGCGGCACTGATCATCGTCAGCGGCTACACCTCGATCAACGCGGTGGTGAAGGCCGAGCTGTTCCCGACCGAGATCCGCGCCCTGGGCGTGGGCCTGCCCTACGCGCTGACCGTGTCCATCTTCGGCGGCACCGCCGAATACGTGGCGTTGTGGTTCAAGAGCATCGGCATGGAAAGCGGCTTCTACTGGTACGTCACCGCCTGCATCGCCTGCTCGCTGCTGGTGTATGTCTTCATGAAGGACACCCGCACCCATTCCCGCATGAACGAGGACTGAGCGCCGGCACACCGCCCCGCGCTTCCACTGACGGGCCCTTCGGGGCCCGTTTTCGTTTCAGGCGAACATTCAGCCGGGAGGCATGGGTAACGGGTTGGTGGTCATCACTCCCGCGCCCGCAACTCCAATGAAATACGGGGGCAAGGCGCAACCCCGCCCCGGATTGCATCCGGGCTTCCCGATTGCGAGCGACAACGCGCCTGATCAACGCCCGCGCGCCACGCGGCACGCCGCCAATCCCGCCTTCAATGCCGCCTCGTCCTGGGGCCCGGCGAAGATCAGTTCCAGACGCGAATCCTTGCGCCATTCGCTGGCCAGCCAATGGATGGGCGCGCCGTCCAGCGCATTGCCCGCGAGCCAGCCGGCATCGGTCCGCAACACCAGCTTGGCGCGCCGCCAGGGCAATCCCGCCAGCCACGCCTGGACACGCTCCAACTCGAACTCCTGGCTTGGATGCCAGCGCCAGCCCAGGCTCCAACCCTCGGCTGCGGACTGGATCTGGCAGATAGGTTCAGTGGGATTCCTCCACAGGACGGGAGGTTTATCCACACCTGTTGGTAACCCTCCGTTACCAACAGCTTTTCCACGCTGTGCATGAATGCCGGGGAGTTGCGTGATATCGAGCTTTCCGTAGCTGGTCCACAGCACCGGAACAGTGGGCAGTTTGGCGACAAGTTGTTCACAGTCGGCGGAATCGAGCTGTTCGGCCTTGTTTAGTAGCACCAGGCCAGCATTGTCCAGGGCCTGCCGCTGGCTGTCTGGCAGTAGCTGGCCCGCCGCCAGGGCCGCCCCGTCGAGCACCATGACGCTCGGCTGTAACGCCAGGACGTCCGCCCAAGGGGGTTCCCGTAGCTGGCGAAGCAGTTCGGCAGGGTGTCCAAGTCCGGACGGTTCGATCAGTAGCCGGTCCGGCCTCGCCTTGCGCAGCAACCGGGCCAGTCCGACCTGGAAGGGCGTGCCATTGACACAGCAGACGCAACCACCCGCCACCTCGGCGAGGGCGATGCCGTCGTCCGAGCCTGTGAGCAGTGCCGCGTCCAGGCCGATCTGGCCGAATTCGTTGATCAGCACGGCCCAGCGCTCGTGGGCGGGCCGCTGCGCCAGCAGATGGCGGATCAGGCTGGTCTTGCCGGCACCCAGCGGGCCGGCGATGAGATGGGTCGGTATATGAGTCAGCATCGGAATAGGGTGCGGCTTCGCAGCCGACCTGCAAAGTCCCGTGCTAGAGTCGCTCGCGTCATGATTCGGAAACCCTCCCATGCGTTCCTGGTTGCTGCCCCTGCTGATGCTGCTGTCGCTGGATGTCCACGCCGAGGCCTGTGTTGTCCACAGCCAGGGCCAGGGGCTCGATGTGAAGCTCTGCCAGGAAAACCGTAGCATCCCCACGCAACTCTTCCGTGACGGTTTCTGCAAGCCGGAGATGAAGGGGCAGCAGGTGGAGGTGACCTATGTGGATAAGTGCCCCACCGGGGCCTTTGGCATCTGCCGCAATGCCCGGATCAGCAACCAGCCCTATCGCCAGGACCTGCATTACTACGGCGTGGCGAGCGATGCGCGCTACCTCAGGCCCTTCTGCGAGACCCAGAGCCAGGGGCAGTGGGTCTCGCCCTGATCAGGCCAGCCAGTCGAGGGTCAGCAGCAGGCGGCTTTCCCCGGGTGCAGGCTGCGGGGACCTGTGGATAATCCCTCGCCCTTCATTGCCGAGCCATTTTTCGCCCTTGAACAGTGCCACGTGACCGGCCGCCAACTGTTGGTTATCCACAATGCTTGAGGGTTCCGCCTTGGGATCGCCGAGCCTGGCACGGGACATCTCGCCTTCTCGCAGCCATTGGCTGCCGATACCGGCATAAGTAGTGATCAGGCGCAGGGGCACGTGGTCGACGTGGAAGCGCGGGCACATGGCCTTGTCCAGGCGACGCAGGCGCAACCCGATGCGCCGGGCCTCCAGCAGGCAGGCAAAGGCGCGCACCAGCCAGCCTACATCGGCGATGAACCCGGCATGGCCTTCCAGGTCGGCGAAGCCACGCGCAAGTCCCGACAGATCCGGCTCGCCGTCGGCATCCGCCAACTCCAGGGTCAGGGACTCGGCGAGTGGCTCACCCAACGCGAGCAGGCTGTTGGCGAAGCCCTGGATGTGCAGCGGCAACTGCCGGCGCCAGATGGCCAGGTTGACCTCGTCACGCAGGGCGTCGCCGAGAGCCGCAGGCGTGTCGCCCTGCACCTGCAACGGCTGACAGGGTTGCTTGAGGGCCAGCATCAGGCGGCCTCCTCGGTGGTCCAGGCATCGAAGGGATCGGGCAGCCGCGCCCAGGCCTCTGGCCCCCGCGCCATCTCCTCGTCATCCAGCAGGCAGGCATCCAGATCGCGGGTCAGCCGCTGGAAGTCGATGCCCTGGCCGATGAACACCAGTTCCTGGCGACAGTCGCCGACCTCAGGCCTCCAGTGCTCCATGACCGTCCGCAGGCTGTCCTGATCCTCGGGCCAATGTTCGCGGGGAACGAAACGCCACCAGCGACCGGCGAGGCCATGGCGCATGAGGCCGCCGGCCTGGGACCAGCTACCGGCTTCGCGGTAGCGGCTGGCCAGCCAGAAGAAGCCCTTGGAACGCAGCAGGCGGCCATTGCTCCAGGTCTGGTTGATGAAGGTGTGGAAGCGCCCGGGATGGAAGGGCCGGCGCGCGCGGTAGGCGGTGGAGGCGATCCCGTACTCCTCGGTTTCCGGCACATGCTCGCCGCGCAGCTCCTTGAGCCAGCCCGGTGCCTGGGAGGCCCGCTCGAAGTCGAAGCGGCCGGTGTCGAGGATGCGCGCCAGCGGCACCTGGCCCATCACCATGGGCACCACCTCGGCGTCGGGATTGAGGCGCTTGAGGATGGCCGTGAGCTCTTCACGCTCGGCGCTGGAGATGAGGTCGATCTTGCTGATGAGCAGCACATCGGCGAACTCCACCTGCTCGATCAAGAGGTCGGTGATGGAGCGCTCGTCCTCTTCCCCCAAGGTCTCGCCACGGCTGGCCAGGCTCTCGGCCTCGTGAAAATCGCGCAGGAAGTTCACCCCATCCACCACGGTGACCAGGGTATCCAGCCGCGCCAGGTCGGAGAGGCTCCGGCCTTGCTCGTCGCGGAAGGTGAAGGTCTCGGCCACCGGCAGCGGTTCGGATATTCCGGTGGATTCGATCAGCAGGTAGTCGAAACGTCCTTCAAGGGCCAGGCGACTGACCTCCTCGAGCAGATCCTCCCGCAGGGTGCAGCAGATGCAGCCGTTGCTCATCTCCACCAGGCGCTCTTCGGCGCGGTTGAGGCTGACGTCTCGCTGCACCTCGCTGGCATCGATGTTGATTTCGCTCATGTCGTTGACGATGACGGCGACGCGCAGCTTGTCGCGATTCTTCAACACATGGTTGAGCAGGGTGCTCTTGCCGGCGCCGAGGAAGCCGGAAAGCAGGGTGACGGGAAGGCGGGTGTCCATGGGGTTTCCTCTCAGGCTTGGCGTTGGTGGCGCTCTCGTTGTTCCTGGCGCTGCTTGGCTTCTATGCACAGGGTGGCGGTGGGACGGAGCAGCAGGCGACGCAGCCCGATGGGCTCGCCGCTTTCCTCGCACCAGCCGTATTCCCCGCGCGCCAGCCGCTCCAGCGCCTCGTCGATCTTGTCCAGCAAGCGTTTCTCTCGCTCCAGCAGGCGCAGCTGCCATTGGCGCTGCTCCTCGCGGCTGGCGATGTCAGCGTCGTCGCTGACCGATTCGAACTCCCGCAGGGCATGGAAGCCGAGATCGATGCGCTGCCGCAGTTCGTCCCGCTCGGTTTCCAGCAGGTCTCGAAAGAACGCCTGCTGGACGTCATTCATGTAGTCGTCGGCAGGCTGTGCGAGGAGCTGTTCAGGAGTCAGGCGCGAGGAGGTCATGATGGTGATCGCTTTGAATTTCGAGAGTTATAACATAACATTTAGCACCGATTTCAAGAGTCCATCCGATGAACGCCATCTCGCTTCCCGATATCGCCGTCCAGACCCAGTCGGGCTCGTTGCCGCTGGACTGGGTAGGTATGTGTGGCATCGCACTGCCGGTGAGGCTCGACGGCCAGCGCATCCGTGTCAGCGCTGACGCCGGTGTCAGCCTGGATGATGGCCAGGCCCGGGGAATACACATGTCGCGCCTGTACCTGGCACTGGAAATGCTGGAAGAGGAGGAGCTGTCCGGCGACCTGATGAGACGGTTGCTGGTGCGATTTCTCGATAGCCACCGCGCGTTGTCCAGCCGCGCCAGCCTGACATTGCGTGGCGAGGCGCTGCTTGGAAGAGCGGCGCTGGTGAGCCCGCTGAAGGGTTGGAAGGCCTATCCGTTTGAGGTGCATGCCAGCCTGGAAGGTGAAAGGTTCCACGTGGAACTTCGACTTGAACTGGACTATTCCTCCACCTGCCCCTGCTCGGCGGCATTGGCCAGGCAGCTGATCCAGCAGCGCTTTGACGATGACTTTCGTGACCGTCCACTGGACCACGAGCGGATCCTGGCCTGGCTCGGCAGCCAGCAGGGCATCGTGGCGACACCCCATAGCCAGCGCAGTCGCGCGCATCTCAGGGTCCGCTTGGAGCAGGTCGGGACTATCCCCCTCAGGTCCCTGGCCGACCTGGCCGAGCAGGCCCTGGGCACCCCGGTGCAAACCGCCGTCAAGCGCGTGGACGAGCAGGCCTTCGCCTTGGCCAATGGCCAGAACCTGATGTTCTGCGAGGATGCCGCGAGGCGCCTCGCTGGGGCACTGCGACAACGCTCGGATGTGCATGGATTCGGCGTCCGGGTCGTCCACGCGGAAAGCCTCCACGCCCACGACGCCGTGGCCGAGTACCGTTGGAACTACTCGGCCGAATAGATATCCCCACGGCTCCAGGGCACCTCATGGGAGCCGTCTGCGCAGGGTTTGGATGCAAGGATCTGGTGGAGGTTGATCCAGCCCTTCTGGAAGGCATGTGCGCATCCCGCCAGGTACAGCCGCCAGATGCGCAGGGCCTGCTCCGGTACCAGCCGCACAGCCTCCTCAAGCCGCGCCTCGAGGTTGGCACTCCAGAACTCCAGGGTGCGCGCGTAGTGGAGGCGCAAGCTCTCCACATCCACCACCTCCAGGCCAGACTGGCTGAGCTCGGCGACCAGGGTGGCCAGGTGGGGCAGCTCGCCATGCGGGAACACGTAACGATGGATGAAGTCACCGGCGCCTCGCCCGACGGGCCGACCGTCCGGATGCTTGGCGGTGATGCCGTGATTCATCACCAGGCCTCCCGCGCGCACCGCACCGAACAGCTTCTGGCAATAGATCGCGAGGTTGCCGTGACCGACGTGCTCGACCATGCCGACGCTGACCACCTTGTCGAAACGGCCATCCTGGGGCAGGTCCCGATAATCCAGCAGGGTCAGTTCGACCTGGCCTTCCAAGCCCTCGTCCCGCACCCGCTCCCGGGCCAACTGCAGCTGTTCACGACTCAGGGTGATGCCGAAGACCCGGGCCCCGTACTCCCGCGCCGCGAATCGGGACAGGCCGCCCCAGCCACAGCCCACATCCAGCAGGTAATCCCCCTCGGCGAGCCGGAGCTTGCGACAGAGGTGGTGCAGTTTGGCCTGTTGCGCGCTCTCCAGGTCCTCGGTTCCCGTGGGGTAATAGGCGCAGGAGTAGATCATGTCGCGGTCGAGCCAGAGTCGGTAGAAGTCGTTGGACAGGTCGTAGTGATAGGAGATGGCGGCGGCGTCCGTGGCCTTGTCGTGGGCACGATAGTCGGGAGACGCCCCATCCTCGTCACCCAGTACGGCCTCGCTGAGTGCAGCGCCCACCCGGATCACCTCGAGGATGGGGCCACTGAGGTCCAGCCGGCCTTCGACATAGGCCGCCCCCAGCGAATCCAGGCTGGGATTTGCCAGCAACGCCACGAGGCTGGGGTCCTTCACCGTCATGGTCACCGTGGGATCGGGACCGAGGTCGATCTCCTTGCCATCCCAGAGACGCAGCCGCAGCGGCAATCGCAGTTCACGAAGGACCGGGGGAAGTTGCGCGAGCATCGAATCGCCTCCTTTACCAAGGACACTGGAAAAGGTAGATCAAACCGGGCCGTTGTCAGGCTATCCACCCGATAGAGGCCCCCGATTCGAGCCCCCTTGAAGGTCTAGACCTCCTGCTCAGCGTATCGATCCAACGCCGTTCGTGCCGGTGACACATACGATAACGGCGCCCTCGGGCGCCGTTGATCGAAGGTCCAGGCCTTATTCCACGGTCACGGACTTGGCCAGGTTGCGCGGCTGGTCGACGTCCGTGCCCTTGAGCACGGCCACGTAGTAGGACAGCAGTTGCAGCGGGATGGTGTAGAGGATCGGCGCGAGGGCGTCACCGATATGGGGCATGGCCACCACATGGGTGCCCTCGCCATTGTCGATGCCCGCCTCGCGGTCGGCGAAGACGATCAACTCACCGCCACGGGCACGCACTTCCTGGAGGTTGGACTTGAGCTTTTCCACCAGCTCGTTGTTCGGCGCCACGGTCACCACCGGCATGTCGGCGTCCACGAGGGCCAGGGGGCCGTGCTTGAGTTCGCCGGCAGGGTAGGCCTCTGCATGGATGTAGGAGATCTCCTTGAGCTTCAGGGAGCCCTCCATGGCCACGGGGTACTGGGCACCGCGACCGAGGAACAGGGTGTGGTTCTTCTCGGCGAACAACTCCGCCACCTTCTCCACGGTCTTGTCCATGGCCAGGGCCTCGCCCAGCCGCGTGGGCAGGCGACGCAGCTCTTCCACCAGATCGGCTTCGACGCCTGCGGCCAGGGTACCGCGCACCTGTCCCAGGGACAGGGTGAGCAGCATCAGGGACACCAGCTGGGTGGTGAAGGCCTTGGTGGAGGCGACGCCGATCTCCGGCCCCGCCAGGGTCAGCAGGGTGAGATCGGATTCGCGCACCAGGGAGCTGGTGCCGACGTTGCAGATGGCCAGGCTGGCCAGGTAGCCCAGCTCCTTGGCGTTGCGCAGGGCAGCGAGGGTGTCGGCGGTTTCGCCGGACTGGGAGATGGTGACGAAAAGGGTGTCCGGCTGTACCACCACCTTGCGGTAGCGGAACTCGCTGGCCACTTCGATCTGGCAGGGAATGCCCGCCAGGCCTTCCAGCCAGTAACGGGCCACCATGCCGGCGTGGTAGCTGGTGCCGCAGGCGACGATCTGAACGTTGCGCACCTTGGCGAACAGCTCGGCGGCGCGCGGACCGAAGGCGTTCACCAGGACATGGTCATCACCCAGGCGGCCTTCCAGGGTGCGCTGCACAACCTTGGGCTGCTCATGGATCTCCTTGAGCATGAAGTGGCGGTACTCGCCCTTGTCGGCGGCTTCCGCACCTTCGTGGTACTGCACCTGTTCACGCTGCACGGCCTGGCCGGCCTGGTCCCAGATCTTCACGCTGTCACGACGGATCTCGGCGATATCGCCTTCTTCCAGATAGATGAAGCGGTCGGTCACCTGGCGCAGGGCCAACTGGTCGGAGGCGAGGAAGTTCTCCCCGAGGCCCAGGCCGATCACCAGTGGACTGCCACTTCGAGCCGCCAGCAAGCGGTCGGGCTGGGCCGCACTGATCACTGCAAGGCCATAGGCACCGTGCAGTTCGGCGACAGCGGCCTTCAGCGCGTCAGCCAGGTCAGGCAGCTCCTTCAGCTTGTGGTTCAGCAGGTGGACGATGACCTCGGTATCGGTGTCCGAGGTGAAGGCATAGCCCAGGCCCTTCAGCTGCTCGCGCAAGGCTTCGTGGTTCTCGATGATGCCGTTGTGCACCACGGCCAGCGCCTGGCCGGAGAAGTGCGGGTGGGCATTGCGCTCGCAAGGGGCACCGTGGGTAGCCCAGCGGGTGTGGGCGATGCCGAGGCGGCCCAGCAGGGGGCCTTCGACCAGGCCCTGCTCGAGTTCGCTGACCTTGCCTGCGCGGCGGCAGCGGTCCAGCATACCTTCCTGGGTGAAGACCGCCACACCGGCGCTGTCGTAGCCACGGTATTCAAGGCGCTTCAGGCCTTCGACCAGGATGGGGGTGATATTACGCTCGGCAATGGCGCCAACGATGCCACACATGGCTGTTCTCCTTTATCAATCAATGCTCGCGCAGATCAGCTTGATCCCACGCGCGGCTATCTGTTCGCGCGCATCGAGGGCGAGGCGCTCATCGGTTATCAGGGTGTGGATGCTGCTCCACGGCAGCTCCAGGTTCGGAATACGACGTCCCAGCTTGTCTGCCTCGGCCATCACGATCACTTCCCGGGCCACTTCCGCCATGACGCGGGACAGGCCCAGGAGCTCGTTGAAGGTGGTGGTACCGCGGTCGAGGTCGATGCCGTCGGCGCCGATGAACAACTGGTCGAAGTCGTAGGATCGCAGCACCTGCTCTGCCACCTGGCCCTGGAAGGACTCGGAGTGGGGATCCCAGGTGCCGCCGGTCATCAGCAGTACCGGTTCGTGCTCCAGCTCACGCAGGGCGTTGGCCACGCTGAGGGAATTGGTCATGACCACCAGGCCGGGCTTGTGGCCCAGTTCCGGAATCATCGCCGCCGTGGTGCTGCCACTGTCGATGATGATCCGTGCGTGCTCGCGGATGCAGCCGACGGCGGCGCGGGCGATGGCCTGCTTGTAGCGGGAAACCGGCTGGCTGGCCTCGACCATGAACTCCTGCGGGACGGGTACGGCGCCCCCATAGCGACGCAACAGCAGGCCGTTGGCCTCCAGGGCGGCGAGGTCCTTGCGGATGGTCACTTCCGAGGTGGCGAAGGCCTTGGCCAGGGCGTCGACGCTGACCTCCCCCTGCTCGGCGAGCAAGGCGAGGATGGCATGGCGGCGCTGGGGTGTATTGCGCTTCGACATCTCGCAAGTTTCGATTCGAAAGAAAAAGTTGGCGAATCAAAACTCAACGAAGCTTATGCGTCAAGGCTGAAAACGACAAAAGGCGGCCGGGGCCGCCTTCTGGAGTTATCCACAGGCTCAGCGCTTGAGCTTGACGGGGCGCTTCCAGCCTTCGATGTTGCGTTGCTTGGCGCGCCCCACCGCCAGGGTGTTGGCAGGGACGTCCTGGGTGATGGTGGAACCTGCACCCGTGGTGACGCCATCGCCGAGGGTCACCGGGGCCACCAGCGAACTGTTGGAGCCGATGAACACGTCCTCGCCCATGACGGTACGGAACTTGTTGGCGCCATCGTAGTTGCAGGTGATGGTGCCTGCCCCGATGTTGGTGCGGGCACCGATTTCGGCGTCCCCCAGGTAGGCCAGGTGGCCGGCCTTGGCGCCCTCGCCCATCACCGCGTTCTTCAGCTCGACGAAGTTACCCACATGGGCCCTGGCGCCGAGCACGGCCCCCGGACGCAGGCGGGCGAATGGGCCGCAATCGGCGCCCTCGCCCACTTCGGCACCTTCCAGGTGGCTATTGGCTTTGACGATGGCGCCTTTGCGCAGGATGGAATCCTTGATCACGCAGTTGGGGCCGATCTGGACGTTGTCCTCGATCACCACCCGGCCTTCGAGAATCACGCTGACGTCGATCGTGATATCGCGGCCGACGCTGACCTCCCCGCGCACATCGAACCGCTGCGGATCGATCAGGGTGACGCCCTGCGCCATCAGGCGCCTGGCGGCGCGCTGCTGATAGTGGCGCTCCAGCTGCGACAGTTGGATACGGTCATTGGCGCCCAGTACTTCCATTTCATCCGCCGCCCGCTCGGTGGCGACAACCAGGCCGTCGGCCACGGCCATGGCGATCACGTCGGTCAGGTAGTACTCACCCTGGGCATTGTCGTTGGATAGACGGCCCAACCACTCCGCCAGCCGCTTGCCGGGCACCGCGAGGATGCCGGTGTTGCCTTCGCGGATGGCGCGCTGCTCGGGGCTGGCGTCCTTGTGCTCGACGATGGCCCGCACTATGCCTTCGGCGTCGCGGATGATCCGGCCGTAGCCCGTGGGGTCCGCCAGCTCGACGGTAAGCAGGGCCAGTTGCTCGGGACCGACCTTCTCCAGCAGGCGTTGAAGGGTCTCAGCCTGGATCAGCGGCACATCGCCATAGAGGATCAGCACCCGCTCCGCAGTGAGCTGCGGCAGGGCCTGGGCCACGGCATGGCCGGTACCCAGTTGCTGGGCCTGGACCACGAAGCCGAGGTCGTCGGCCGCCAGGCGCTCCCGCACCGTTTCGGCCCCATGGCCGATGACTACGTGGATACCCTGGGGTTCGAGCTGGCGCGCAGTGTCTATGACATGGCCGAGCATGGCCTTGCCGGCGACGGGATGCAGGACCTTGGGCAGGGCGGAACGCATGCGCGTGCCCTGGCCAGCGGCGAGGATGACGATATCGAGGGACATGGAGTAGATCACCGAATCAGGCTGGTGGAAAAACGGCGGGCCGGAAAAGAAAAAGGGTAGCCAAGGCTACCCTTTTACTTGTCAGCAATGAAGCCGGCGGGATCAGCCGCCGAACTTCTTGCGGATCTGCTGGACGGTACGCAGCTGGGCTGCGGCCTCGGCCAGTCGAGCAGAGGCGGTGGAGTAGTCGAACTCCGCGCCCTTCTGGTGCAGGGCCTTCTCAGCAGCCTTGAGGGACTCCTGAGCCGCCGCTTCATCCAGGTCGCTGGCGCGCAGCACGGTGTCGGCCAGGACCTTCACCATGTTGGGCTGCACCTCGAGGAAGCCACCGGAGATGTAGTACACCTCCTCTTCACCACCCTGCTTGACTAGGCGGATGGGGCCCGGCTTGAGGTCGGTGATCAGCGGGGCGTGGCCCGGCGCGATACCCAGATCGCCCAGGTTGCCGTGCGCAATCACCATCTCCACCAGACCGGAGAAGATCTCCGCTTCGGCGCTGACGATATCGCAGTGGACAGTAATAGCCATACGCTTGCCTCACGTAAGCGCCCGTTGCCGGGCGCTCAGGGGATTACAGTTTCTTGGCTTTCTCGATGGCTTCATCGATGCTGCCGACCATGTAGAACGCCTGCTCCGGCAGGTGGTCGTAGTCACCGTTGAGGATGCCCTTGAAGCCCGCGATGGTGTCCTTCAGGGAGACGTACTTGCCGGGGGAACCGGTGAAGACTTCGGCCACGAAGAACGGCTGGGACAGGAAGCGCTGGATCTTACGAGCGCGGGCTACCAGTTGCTTGTCCGCTTCGGACAGCTCGTCCATGCCGAGGATCGCGATGATGTCCTTCAGCTCCTTGTAGCGCTGCAGAACATACTGTACGCCACGGGCGGTCTCGTAGTGCTCCTGACCGATCACCAGCGGGTCCAGCTGACGGCTGGTGGAGTCCAGCGGATCAACGGCCGGGTAGATACCCAGGGAAGCGATGTCACGGGACAGTACGACGGTCGCGTCCAGGTGGGCGAAGGTGGTCGCCGGGGACGGGTCGGTCAGGTCGTCCGCAGGTACGTATACGGCCTGGATGGAGGTAATGGAGCCGGTCTTGGTGGAGGTGATGCGCTCCTGCAGAACGCCCATTTCCTCGGCCAGGGTCGGCTGGTAACCCACAGCGGACGGCATACGACCCAGCAGCGCGGACACTTCGGTACCGGCCAGGGTGTAGCGGTAGATGTTGTCGACGAACAGCAGAACGTCACGGCCTTCGTCACGGAACTTCTCGGCCATGGTCAGGCCGGTCAGGGCCACGCGCAGACGGTTGCCCGGCGGCTCGTTCATCTGGCCGTAGACCAGGGCCACTTTGTCGAGAACGTTGGAGTCCTTCATCTCGTGGTAGAAGTCGTTGCCCTCACGGGTACGCTCGCCCACGCCGGCGAACACGGAGTAACCGCTGTGCTCGATGGCGATGTTACGGATGAGTTCCATCATGTTCACGGTCTTGCCCACGCCGGCGCCACCGAACAGGCCTACCTTGCCGCCTTTGGCGAAGGGGCAGACCAGGTCGATCACCTTGATGCCGGTTTCCAGCAGCTCGTTGCCACCCGCCTGGTCGGCGTAGGACGGGGCTGCGCGGTGGATTTCCCAACGCTCTTCTTCGCCGATGGGGCCGGCTTCGTCGATGGGGTTGCCCAGTACGTCCATGATGCGACCCAGGGTGGCCTTGCCAACCGGGACGGAAATGGCTGCGCCGGTGCTGGTGACGTCCAGGCCACGCTTCAGACCTTCGGTCGAGCCCATGGCGATGGAACGAACCACGCCGTCACCCAGCTGCTGCTGGACTTCGAGGGTGGTTTCGGCGCCTTGAACTTTCAGCGCCTCGTATACGGCCGGTACCTGATCACGCGGGAATTCCACGTCGATAACGGCGCCGATGATTTGAACGATACGTCCGCTACTCATCTTTGGTTCCTCTGAATATTTGAACCGTTCTTAAACCGCGGCAGCGCCGCCGACGATTTCCGAAATTTCCTGGGTGATCGCTGCCTGACGCGCCTTGTTGTAGATCAGCTGCAGATCGCTGATCAGTTCACCGGCGTTGTCGGTGGCGTTCTTCATCGCGATCATCCGCGCAGCCTGCTCGGCGGCGTTGTTCTCGACCACCGCCTGGTACACCTGCGACTCCACGTAACGCACCATGAGCCCGTCGAGGAGCTGCTTGGCGTCGGGTTCGTACAGGTAGTCCCAGTGATGCTTGAGCGCTTCATCCGGAGTCGCCACCAGCGGAACGAGCTGTTCCACCGTGGGCTTTTGCACCATGGTGTTGATGAACTTGTTCGATACGACGGACAGACGATCGATGCGACCTTCGAGGTAGGCATCGAGCATCACCTTGACGCTGCCGATCAGATCGTTGATCGACGGCTCTTCGCCCAGGTGGCTGATCGCAGCAACGACATTGCCACCAAAGTTGCGGAAGAACGCCGCACCCTTGCTGCCAATCACGCAGAGATCGATCTCCACGCCTTGCTCGCGATTGCTCGCCATGTCCTTGACCAGGGCCTTGAACAGGTTGGTGTTCAGGCCACCGCACAGACCACGGTCCGAACTCACCACGACATAACCGACGCGCTTGACTTCACGCTCGATCATGAACGGGTGGCGGTACTCCGGGTTGGCGTTGGCCAGATGACCGATCACCTGGCGGATGCGCTCCGCGTACGGGCGGCTGGCAGCCATGCGCTGCTGAGCCCTGCGCATCTTGCTGACGGCCACCTTTTCCATGGCGCTGGTGATCTTCTGCGTGCTTTTGATGCTCGCAATCTTGCTGCGAATCTCTTTTGCGCCTGCCATTTGACACCTATCGGGTTAGCAGGCGGGGGCCATGCGGCCCCCGCTGCGGCTTACCAGGTTTGGGTGGCCTTGAACTTCTCGATGCCGGCCTTGATGCCTGCGTCGATTTCGTCGTTGAAGTCACCTTTCTCGTTGATCTTGGCCATCAGGGCGGCCAGGTCACGGTTGAAGTAGCCCAGCAGGGCCGCTTCGAAGGCGCCAACTTTGTTCACGTCCACGTCGGTCAGGAAGCCGCGCTCGGCAGCGTACAGGGACACAGCCATGTCGGCGATGGACATGGGCGCGTACTGCTTCTGCTTCATCAGCTCGGTAACGCGCTGACCATGTTCCAGCTGCTTGCGGGTGGCTTCGTCCAGGTCAGAAGCGAACTGGGCGAAGGCCGCCAGTTCACGGTACTGGGCCAGGGCGGTACGGATGCCACCGGAGAGCTTCTTGATGATCTTGGTCTGGGCTGCGCCACCTACGCGGGATACCGAGATACCGGCGTTGACGGCCGGACGGATACCTGCGTTGAACATGGCGGATTCCAGGAAGATCTGACCGTCGGTGATGGAGATCACGTTGGTCGGAACGAACGCGGAAACGTCACCAGCCTGGGTTTCGATGATCGGCAGGGCGGTCAGGGAACCGGTCTTGCCTTTCACTTCGCCGTTGGTGAACTTCTCGACGTATTCCTCGGAAACGCGGGAAGCGCGCTCCAGCAGGCGGCTGTGGAGATAGAACACGTCGCCCGGGTAGGCTTCGCGGCCCGGCGGACGACGCAGCAGCAGGGAGATCTGGCGGTAGGCCACGGCCTGCTTGGACAGGTCATCGTAAACGATCAGGGCGTCTTCACCGCGGTCGCGGAAGTATTCGCCCATGGTGCAGCCGGCGTAGGGGGCCAGGAACTGCAGTGCAGCGGATTCGGAAGCCGATGCAGCAACCACGATGGTGTTGGCCAGGGCGCCGGTTTCTTCCAGCTTGCGCACCACGTTGGCGATGGTCGATTGCTTCTGACCGATGGCCACGTAGACGCAGCGGATGCCGCTGTTACGTTGGTTGATGATGGCGTCGACGGCCAGGGCGGTCTTGCCGATCTGACGGTCGCCGATGATCAGCTCGCGCTGGCCACGGCCTACCGGGATCATGGCGTCGACCGACTTGTAACCGGTCTGCACCGGCTGGTCTACCGACTTACGCCAGATCACGCCCGGGGCCACTTTCTCGACAGCGTCGGTAGCCTTGGCATTGATCGGGCCCTTGCCATCGATCGGGTTACCCAGTGCGTCGACGACGCGACCCAGGAGTTCCGGACCAACCGGTACTTCCAGGATGCGGCCAGTGCACTTGGCGCTCATGCCTTCGGCCAGAGTCAGGTAGCTGCCCAGGACCACGGCACCTACGGAGTCCTGCTCCAGGTTCAGTGCCATGCCATAGACGCCGCCCGGGAACTCGATCATCTCGCCGTACATCACGTCGGCCAGGCCGTGGATGCGGACGATACCGTCGGAGACGGAGACGATGGTGCCTTCGTTGCGGGCTTGGGAAGAGACGTCGAGTTTCTCGATACGTCCCTTGATGATTTCACTAATTTCGGAAGGATTGAGTTGCTGCATTGCTCTGCTGCCCCTTCAAACTCAAGATTTCAACGCTTCGGCCAGTTTCGCGATCTTGCCGCGAACCGAGCCATCGATAACCAGGTCGCCCGCGCGAATCACGACGCCGCCGATGAGGCTGGCGTCTTCCGCGGCGTGCAGACGCACTTCCCGGCTGAGCCGTGCGCTGAGAACCTTGGCGAGTTTGTCTTGCTGTTCAGTGTTCAATGCGAAGGCACTGGTGACTTCCACATCGATCGACTTCTCCTGCTCGGCCTTGTACAGCTCGAACAGTTCGACGATCTCCGGCAGCAGCACGAGGCGGCCGTTCTCGGAGAGGATGTGAATGAAATTGCCTACCTGAGCATCGAACTTGTCACCAACCACCTCGATGAAGGTGTTGGCTTTCTCTTCGCTCGTCAGACGCGGGGCTTTGAGCACCTGCTGCATGGTGGTGTCCTGGGACACCGCAGCGGCCAGGCCAAGCATGGCCGACCAGGCGGCCAGCTGCTGATGGGCCTGGGCGTACTCGAAAGCCGCCTTGGCGTAAGGTCGGGCCAGCGTGGTCAGTTCTGCCATGATCGCCCTCGCTTAGATTTCGGCGGCCAGTTTGTTAACCAGCTCCGCGTGCGCGTTTTGATCGATAGTGGCACCCAGGATCTTCTCGGCACCATTGACGGCCAGGGCACCCAGTTGGGCACGCAGGGCGTCTTTGACGCTGTTCAGTTCCTGTTCGATCTCGGCCTGAGCCTGCGCCTTCAGGCGCTCGCCTTCAGCACGTGCCTGATCGCGAGCTTCGTCGACGATCTGGTTAGCGCGCTTTTTGGCTTGCTCGATGATTTCAGCTGCCTGAGCCTTGGCTTCGCGCAGTTGCTGACCCACTTTCTCATGGGCCAGCTCCAGGTCACGAGCCGCACGGCTGGCAGCGTCCAGGCCATCAGCGATCTTCTTCTGACGTTCACGCAGAGCAGTGATGACCGGAGGCCACACGAACTTCATGCAGAACAGTACGAAGATGAAGAACGCAACGGACTGGCCGATCAGGGTTGCATTAATATTCACGCCAACACCTCGCTCGTTCGTTGTCAGTCGAATCCTCTGGAGTGAGGATTACTGGGCTACCTGAGCAATGAACGGGTTAGCGAAGGTGAAGAACAGGGCGATACCAACGCCGATCATGGTTACGGCGTCGAGCAGACCGGCCACGATGAACATCTTGACCTGCAGCATGGGAACCATTTCCGGCTGGCGAGCGGCGCCTTCCAGGAACTTGCCACCCAGCAGACCGAAGCCGATAGCGGTACCCAGGGCACCCAGACCAATCAGCAGAGCTACGGCGATCGCGGTGAGACCTACTACAGTTTCCATTTTTCCTCCCGACTTTATGTCGTGTTGGTTAAGGTTTAAGTGAAGCGGTAAAGCGAAATCGTTTTGTGTTCCCACTGCCCTTTCGGGCATTCCCGCACCTTTCGGCGCGGGACCATCAATCACTCGACAGGCACCCTCTTGCGCCCTTGGACGCCCTTTCCCGGCAGGGAGAAGGTCAGCGGGTGCGCTGCGCGTTATTAATGGTTGTCCTCATGCGCCATCGACAGGTAGACGATGGTCAGCATCATGAAGATGAAGGCCTGCAGGGTGATGATCAGGATGTGGAACACAGCCCACGCCCACTGCAGTGCGATACCCAGGCCGCTCAGGAGCAGGATGCCGGCGCCAAACATCACGGCGATCAGGATGAACACCAGCTCGCCGGCGTACATGTTGCCGAACAGACGCAGGGCCAGGGAGATGGGCTTGGCTACCAGGGTCACGAACTCGAGCAGGAAGTTCACCGGGATCAGCAGGATCTGAACGAAGATGTTCTTGCTGCTGAAGGGGTGCAGGGTCAGCTCGCCGAGGAAGCCGCCGATGCCCTTGACCTTGATGCTGTAGAAGATGATCAGGCCGAAGACGGAGATCGCCATGCCCAGGGTGGCGTTCGGGTCGGTGGTCGGCACTGCGCGGAAGAACAGGTGGTCATCACCCGCGATCTTGGCGGCCAGCACCGGAATCCAGTCCACCGGCACCAGGTCGATGGCGTTCATCAGGAAGATCCATACGAAGATGGTCAGCGCCAGCGGGGCGATCAGCGGGTTGCGGCCGTGGAAGGTGTCTTTGACGTTGGTGTCGACGAAGTCGACCATGACTTCGACGAAGTTCTGCAGGCCGCCGGGAACGCCGGAAGTGGCTTTCTTGGCTGCCATGCGGAACAGGAGGACGAAGAGCAAGCCGAGGCCGATGGAGAAGCCCAGGGTGTCCAGATGGAAAGCCCAGAAGCCCATTTCCTTGGCTTGTTCAGCGCTGTGGGCAAGGCCCCACTCGCCATTGGGCAGACGACCGAAGGTCAGGTTCTGCAGGTGGTGCTGGATATAGCCCGAAGCGGTTTGCTCTGCCATGTTTGCCTCAAACGCCCTAAGGTTTCGAAAGTCTTGTTCTCATCAGCAGGGGCGCGAACCAGCTGACCGATTGGGTCAGCAGGAAGACGCCGAAGACTGCCGGCGCATCCAGAGGTTTCACACCTGCAAACGTCAGTGCAAAGAGCACTGCCGTCAGAATCAGCTTGCCCATTTCGCCCGCATAGAAAGAGCGGACTATCGCCTGGGCTGCTCGGGCTCCGCTGTAACGGAACGCCTTGCGGGCGAAATACAGGTTCGGCAACCAGGCGATCAGCCCGCCACACAAGCCAGAGTATCCAGAGACCGTACCGCGCCACTGCCAGAGAACGACGGCGGCGAGCAACAGGACGACCCATTGGGCCAGCAGTACCGGAAAGACCGGCATTCGATGGAAGGGCAAGCGGTTTGGCGTGCGGATATCCATCGCAGCTGTTCCTCTGGTGTCGGCCGCTGGAATCAACGACTTGGCATAGTTTGTGCCGACAAAATTGCGCGCAGAGTATAGGGGGGGAACCCCCCCTGTTCAACTGTCGGGTAGTCAAATCCGACCGTCGCTACAGCAGCAAATGTTTCAGCGGATGTGGGCGAGAACGCCCTGCAATTCGTCCAGTGAGTTGTAGCGGATGACCAGTTGGCCTTTACCCTTCTGGCCATGCTTGATCTCGACGGGAGCGCCCAGCCGCTCAGCCAGGCGCTGTTCGAGACGGCTTATATCCGGGTCGGACTTGGCCGCTTCGACAGGTTTTTCCTTGACGTTCAACCACTGCCGCACCAGTGCTTCGGTTTGGCGCACGGTGAGGCCGCGTGCGACAACATGTCGCGCACATTCGACCTGCCGCTCCAGGGGCAGTCCGAGCAGCGCCCGGGCATGGCCCATTTCCAGATCGCCGTGGGCCAGCAGGGTCTTGATCTCCTCCGGCAGGCCGATCAGGCGCAGCAGGTTGGTGATGGTCACCCGTGACTTGCCGACCGCCTCGGCCACCTGTTGCTGGGTCAGCTGGAACTCCTGCTGCAGGCGTTGCAGGGCCACGGCCTCCTCGATCGGATTCAGGTCCTCGCGCTGGATGTTCTCGATCAGCGCCATGGCGATGGCGGCCTCATCGGGCACCTCCCGCACCATGGCCGGGATCCGGTCCAGCCCGGCTTGCTGGCTGGCACGCCAGCGGCGCTCACCGGCGATGATCTCGTAGCGACCGCCGCCGATGGGGCGCACCACGATGGGCTGCATGACCCCCTGGCTCCTGATGGACTGGGCCAGCTCTTCGAGGGCGGTGGGGTCCATGTCGCGGCGCGGCTGGTACTTGCCACGCTGGATAAGGTCCAGGGGCAGGTGCTGCAGCTCCCGCGTATCGACCTGGACGGCTTCTTCTTCCAGTTTCGTGACGGTACTGCCGCCCAGCAGGGCGTCCAAGCCACGGCCCAGACCTCGTTTTTTCGCGGCCATGCGGATTCCTTATGCGGTAGCGGTTTTGGCTTTGGCGCGCTGGCGTCGGACCAGTTCACCAGCCAGCGCCAGGTAGGCGATGGCGCCACGGGATTGCTTGTCGTAGACCAGGGCCGGCATGCCGTAGCTCGGTGCTTCGGCGAGGCGCACGTTGCGCGGGATCACCGCGTCGTACAACTGGTCGCCGAAATGCTCCTTGAGCTGGGCCGATACCTCGTTGGTGAGGCTGATGCGGGGGTCGTACATGGTTCGCAGCAGACCCTCGATCCTGAGGCTGGGGTTCAGCAGCTGGCCGATGCGCTGGATGCTGTTCACCAGGTCCGACAAGCCTTCGAGTGCGTAGTACTCGCACTGCATGGGGATGATGACGCCATCGGACGCGGCGAGCGCGTTGATGGTCAGCATCGACAGCGAAGGCGGGCAGTCGATGAGGATGTAGTCGTAGTTCTCGCGGATCGGTGCCAGGGCCTCGCGCAGGCGATGCTCCTTGTTGGGCACATTGAGCAGCGCCACTTCCGCCGCGGTGAGGTCGCGGTTGGCAGGGAGCAGCTGGTAGCCCCCGTGCTCGGAGTACTGCATGGCGGTCGCCAGGTCGCACTCTCCGGTGAGGACGTCGTAAACGGAGTGCTCCAGCGCCAGTTTGTCGACGCCGCTGCCCATGGTGGCGTTGCCCTGGGGATCGAGGTCGATCAGCAGCACGCGCCGCTTGGTCGCGACCAGCGAGGCGGCGAGGTTGACACAGGTGGTGGTCTTGCCGACCCCGCCTTTCTGATTGGCGATTGCGAATACCTTGGCCATGGCCACCTTCCCCCTCATTGCGTGCGCCGCAGTATCAGCAGATGGCGCTGACCTTGGCAACCGGGAACCTCCAGCGCGTGGGCGGACTCGACGCGGAAGTCCGCCGGCAGTGCCTGGAGCTCGTCATCCGGATGCAACCCCTTCATGGCCAGCCAACGGGTTTCACCATCACCCAGGTGCCGGGTCCAGTTGCTGAAGTCCTCCAGGGAACTGAACGCGCGGGACACGATGCCGTCGAACGGGCGCTCGGGAGTGAACGCCTCGACGCGGCTGTGGACAACGTCCAGGTTGGCGAGTTTCAGCTCCAGCTTCACCTGGGTGAGGAAGCGGGTCTTCTTGCCATTGGAATCCAGCAAGGTGAAACGCCGTTCGGGGAACAGGATCGCCAGGGGAATGCCCGGCATGCCGCCACCGCTGCCGACGTCCAGCCAGTTGTCCCCAAGCGGCCCCACATGGGGAACGATGCTCAGGCTGTCGAGGAGGTGGCGGGAGACCATTTCGTCCGGATCGCGGACGGCGGTGAGGTTGTAAGCCTTGTTCCACTTGATCAGGAGCGCCAGGTAGCCGAGAAGACTTTCCTGTTGCTTAGGGGTGATGGAAACGGACAGTTGTTGCGCGCCACGGGACAGTTCGTCCGCATGGCGCTGGGTGACGAGGGACATCAGGCGCTTATCTCCAGCTTCTGGCCAGCACCGCGCTTCTTCAGATGGATCAACAGGAGGGAGATGGCCGCCGGCGTGACGCCGGGGATCCGCGACGCCTGGCCGAGCGTTTCCGGACGGGCGTTGCCCAGCTTGTGCTGGATTTCCTTGGACAGGCCGGAGATGGCCGCATAGTCCAGGTCAGCCGGAAGCCGCGTGTCCTCGCTGGCCCGCAGGCGTGCGATCTCATCCTGCTGGCGATCGATGTAGCCGGCGTACTTGGTCTTGATTTCCACCTGTTCGGCCACTTGCGGATCTTCGGCGCCACCACCGGTCACTTCGACCAGGCCGGCGTAATCGATTTCCGGGCGGCTGAGCAGGTTGAGCAGGTTGTATTCATGGGCGAGCGGCGTGCCGAAGCGCTGGGCGATGGCATCTCCTTCGGCTGTGCCGGGGCGCACCCAGGTGCTCTTCAGCCGCTGCTCTTCACGGGCAATGCCCTCGCGCTTGGCCTCGAAGGCCGCCCAGCGCAGGTCGTCCACCAGGCCGAGCTCGCGACCTTTCTCGGTCAGGCGCAGGTCGGCGTTGTCTTCCCGCAGGATCAGCCGGTATTCGGCGCGGGAGGTGAACATGCGGTAAGGCTCCTGGGTTCCCAGGGTGATCAGGTCGTCCACCAGAACGCCGATATAGGCTTCGTCGCGACGCGGGCACCAGGCTTCCCGGCCCTGGGCTCGAAGCGCGGCGTTGGCGCCGGCGAGCAGCCCCTGGGCACCTGCTTCTTCGTAACCGGTGGTGCCGTTGATCTGTCCAGCGAAGAAGAGGCCTCCGATCACCTTGGTTTCCAGGCTGTACTTCAGGTCGCGGGGATCGAAGTAGTCGTACTCGATGGCGTATCCGGGACGGACGATATGGGCGTTCTCCATGCCGCGAATGGAGCGGACGATGTCCAGCTGCACGTCGAATGGCAGTGAGGTGGAGATGCCGTTGGGGTACAGCTCATGGGTAGTCAGGCCTTCAGGCTCCAGGAACACCTGGTGGCTGTCCTTGTCGGCGAAGCGATGGATCTTGTCTTCGATCGACGGGCAGTAGCGCGGGCCGACGCCTTCGATCACACCGGAGTACATCGGCGAGCGATCCAGGTTGCTGGCGATGATCTCGTGGGTCCGGGCATTGGTATGGGTGATCCAGCAGCTCACCTGACGCGGATGCTGTTCCTTGCTGCCCAGGAAGGACATCACCGGAATGGGTGTATCCCCCGGTTGCTCGGTCATGACCGAGAAATCCACCGAGCGGCCGTCGATACGTGGTGGGGTTCCCGTCTTCAGCCTTCCGACACGCAGCGGCAGTTCGCGCAGTCGCTGGGCGAGGGCGATGGACGGCGGGTCGCCGGCACGGCCGCCGGAGTAGTTCTGCAGCCCGATGTGGATAAGTCCGCCCAGGAAGGTACCCGTGGTCAGTACGACGGATTCGGAGAAGAAGCGCAGACCCATCTGGGTCACGACGCCCCTGACCTGGTCGTTCTCGACGATGAGGTCATCGCAGGCTTGCTGGAATATCCACAGGTTCGACTGGTTCTCGAGGATCTCGCGAATGGCGGCCTTGTAGAGCACACGGTCCGCCTGGGCGCGGGTGGCCCGGACTGCGGGTCCCTTGCGGCTGTTCAGCACGCGGAACTGGATACCGCCGAGATCGGTGGCGGTGGCCATGGCACCGCCAAGTGCATCGATCTCCTTGACCAGATGGCTCTTGCCGATGCCGCCAATGGCGGGGTTGCAGCTCATCTGCCCAAGGGTTTCCACATTATGCGTCAGCAGCAGGGTCTTCACGCCCATGCGTGCGGCCGCCAGAGCGGCTTCGGTACCGGCATGACCGCCGCCGATCACGATCACGTCAAAACGGGAAGGGAAATCCACCACGCACCTCGTGCCTGTTCAAGGCTGGGAAATTGAGAAAGCCGCACAGTATAGGGGAATTTGCCCTGGACCATGAAGCTGTCTGGATAAAAAGTAGCCAATGCCAAGAAGGGGGGCATTGTTAACAGGTCGAGCAAGTTATCCAGATGGGTGAATCGGGCTTGTGGGTAAAAATAAAAATAAAGAGAAGAATTTCTAAAAAAGCCTGTTTTTATGTTTATACCTTAGGGAAGCACCTTTCTGTGGATAACTGCCTCAGGCCCTTGCGAGACGCTCGATTCGGGAGATGATAAGCCTGTTACCTTCCTGGAGGCAGCCCTTGGGAAAGCAGTCAGCAACCTGTGCACCATAGCTGATGTTATCAACAGGCATTTTATCCCTCCTCTTTTCAACTGAGTTATGGACGGGGTTACACGCCAGTTATCAACAGGGCTCAGGGCGATCGTTTTTCAGTCATGCAGGCAGCAGCCGACCGCCTGATACTCAGGCAGTCGAACGTCTGTGGATAAAAAGGAAGGGGATTCGGGCTATTTGCCGATGCAGAAGCTGGAGAAGATGCGGCCGAGCAAGTCGTCGGAACTGAAGGCGCCGGTGATCTCTCCCAAGGCGTGTTGGGCTTGGCGGAGATCTTCCGCCAGTAGCTCGCCTGCACCCGCCAGGGTCAGTTGATTGCGGCCATGTTCAAGGAAATCCCCAGCTTGTCGAAGGGCTTCCAGGTGACGGCGACGGGCGCTGAAGGTGCTCTCGAAAGTCTGTTGATAACCCATGCAGGACTTGAGGTGCTCACGCAGCAGTTCCAGGCCATCACCGGTGCGCGCGGAGAGGCTGAGGGTGACGTGGCCATCCTCGCTGATGTCCAGCCTCACTGGCTCCCCGCTGAGATCGGCCTTGTTGCGAATCAGGGTGACTTTGGCCGGATCCGGGCGCTGATCGAGGAACTCGGGCCAGAGTGCGAAAGGATCGGTAGCCTCGGGGGCAGTGGCATCCACCATCAGGAGCACACGGTCAGCCTCGGTAATGGCTTTCAGGGCGCGTTCCACGCCGATCTTTTCCACATGATCGTCGGTGTCCCGCAGCCCGGCCGTATCCACAACGTGAAGTGGCATTCCGTCGATGTGGATATGTTCCCTCAGGACGTCGCGGGTGGTGCCGGCGATATCGGTGACGATGGCCGCCTCGCGGCCGGCCAGGGCGTTCAGCAGGCTCGATTTGCCGGCATTGGGGCGACCGGCGATCACCACGTTCATCCCATCCCTCAGTAATGCCCCCTGGCCCGCCTCACGGATAACTGTGGATAAGTTATCCCGCACACCATCCAGAAGCCTCAGTACATGACCATCGGCGAGGAAGTCGATTTCCTCTTCCGGAAAATCGATGGCGGCCTCCACGTAGATACGCAGTTCGATCAATTGCTCGGTGAGGCTGTGCACCCGACGCGAAAACGCGCCCTGCAGGGAGCGGAGTGCATTGCGTGCAGCCTGCTCGGAGCTGGCTTCGATGAGGTCGGCGATGGCCTCGGCCTGCGCCAGGTCGAGCTTGTCGTTGAGGAAGGCGCGTTCGCTGAACTCGCCTGGACGGGCCTGGCGAGCGCCCAACT
Source organism: Pseudomonas furukawaii (assembly GCF_002355475.1). Taxonomy (NCBI): domain Bacteria; kingdom Pseudomonadati; phylum Pseudomonadota; class Gammaproteobacteria; order Pseudomonadales; family Pseudomonadaceae; genus Metapseudomonas; species Metapseudomonas furukawaii. The sequence goes on from NZ_AP014862.1 coordinate 6,180,280, forward strand.
CCATGCAACGGCGCAGCAGGATATCCAGCACCACCGGACCACCGTGGCCCTGGAGTTCGAACACATCCTCTCCCGTGAAGGAGTTGGGGCCCGGGAAATACAGGGCGATACCCTCGTCCAGGGTCTGCCCGGTGGCATCCAGGAAGGGACCGTAGTGGGCGAACCGGGGGTTGGGTGTCCGGCCGCAGATGGCGTCGGCGATTCGCGCGGCCAGTGGCCCGGAGACGCGGACGATGCCGACACCGCCACGGCCCTGGGCGGTGGCGACAGCGGCGATGGTGTCACGGACAGGGTTCATCTGTGGATACCTCGGGGACTGCCAAGTGGCGGATAGCAAGACGCCCCCAGAGGGGGCGTCTTGTTCAGGCTCGGAAGGCGTTGGCGTCAGGCCGAGGCCTGCTTGCTGGCCGCTTCGATCTGGCGGGTAATGTACCACTGCTGGGCGATCGACAGGACGTTGTTGACGACCCAGTACAGGACCAGGCCGGCCGGGAACCAGAGGAAGAAGAAGGTGAAGATGATCGGCATCAGCTTCAGCACCTTCGCCTGCATGGGGTCCGGCGGGGTCGGGTTCAACTGCTGCTGGATGAACATGGTGGCACCCATGATGATCGGCAGGATGAAGAAGGGATCCTTGATCGACAGGTCGGTGATCCAGAACATCCAGGGGGCTTGGCGCATTTCGACGCTTTCCAGCAGCACCCAGTAGAGCGCGAGGAAGACCGGCATCTGCACCAGGATCGGCAGGCAGCCGCCCAGCGGATTGATCTTCTCCTTCTTGTACAGCTCCATCATCGCCTGGGACATCTTCTGGCGATCATCGCCGTGCTGTTCCTTCAGTGCCTGGAGCTTGGGCGACACGGCGCGCATGCGGGCCATGGACCTGTAGCTGGCGGCGGATAGGGGGAAGAACGCACCCTTGATCAGGATTGTCAGGACGATGATGGACCAGCCCCAGTTACCCAGCAGGCTGTGGATATGTTGCAGGAGCCAGAAAATCGGTTGGGCGATGAACCACAGGAAGCCATAGTCGACGGTCAGTTCCAGGCCGGGGGACAGTTCCTTCAGGTGGCTCTGGATCTTGGGACCGGCGTAGAGCGTCGCAGAAGTCTCGGCCGATGCGCCGGACGGCACGTTCAGCGACGGGCCAACGAAGCCCACGATGTAGTTGCCGCGCGAGTCCTTGCGTGTCTGGATTGCGTTGGTCTGATCCTTCTCGGCTACCCAGGCGGTCACGAAATAGTGCTGCAGCCAGGCTACCCAACCGCCTTGAACGCTTTCCTTGAAGGGCTGCTTGTCCATGTCCTTCATGGAGATCTTCTTGTACGGCTCGTCCGGCGTCCAGACCGCTGCGCCCAGGTAAGTGGACACTCCCGTAGCGGTGGTGGCGGACGGGTCGGCACTGGCGTCCCGCTTGAGCTGGGCGTACATATTGCCGGCCCAGGGTGCGCCGCTCTGGTTCTCGACCTTGTAGGTCACGTCCAGCTCATACTTGCCACGAGTCAGGGTGAAACGCTTGGTGTAGTTGACGCCGGCTTCGCTGAAGCTCAGGTCGACCACCAGTTGATCCTGGCCATCGGCCAGTTTGAAGCTGCGCTGGCTCGCGGTGTACAGCGGACGGCCATTGGCACGGGCGTCGGGGCCGTTGGCTCCGACCAGACCGCTCTGGGCCTGGTAGACCCGCTCACCGCCGTTGTCGAACAGCTGGAAGGGAACGTCAGGACGGTCCTGGCGGCGGGGAAACTGCGGCAGGGTCAGCTGGACGATGTCGCCGCCGTTCGGATCAATGGCCAGGTTCAGCACATCGGTTTCAACGCGGATCAGGTCTGTGCTGGGAGCAACCTGGGCGACTGCCGGCTCGGTGCGCTCGCCGGTGGTGGCCGTCGGCACGTCATCGCTGGACTTGGCGGTTGCATTGTCGTCCGGGAGGGTCGCTTGCGCGGTGGTGGCGCTGCCCGCATTCGGCAGGGCGGCCTGGCCGTAGTCCTGGTTCCACTGGAGAACCATCAGGTAGGACACGATTGCCAGGGCGACGATCAGGATCGAGCGTTGAATATCCATGATTACTCGGCCATCGAAGAGTTTTTGGAAGTGTTGGCGGGTGGCACCGGGTCATAGCCGCCCGGATTCCACGGATGACAGCGGCCCAGCCGACGCAGGGTCAGCCAGCCGCCACGCAGGACGCCATGCTGTTCAATGGCCTCCTGCGCGTAGCAGGAACAACTGGGGAAGAAACGACAGTGACTGGCCATCAGTGGGCTGATGGCGTAGCGGTAGAACTGGATCGGAGCGAGGGCCAGTTTACGCATGGGGACTATCGGTCACCCCTGATCCGGGGTCTGGTTCAGGGCGAGCCCGACTTCGCGCGAGGCGCTTCCAGAGTTTGCCGAACTGATGTCTCAGCTCGGGGTTCTCCAGATCGCCAACACCTTTACGCGCCACGATCACGATATCCCATCCGGCCAACAACTCGAGATTGTGGCGGAAAGATTCGCGTATCTGGCGTTTGAGGCGATTGCGCTCTACGGAGAGCTTGACGCTCTTCTTGCCGATCACCAGTCCCAGACGGGGATGATCGAGACCGTTGTCGCGCGCGAGGAGCAGGACGTGCTTGCCGGGAACCTTCCCGGTCGGTGAGTCGAAGACTACCTTGAATTGTCGGGGAACCAGCAGACGCTTTTCCCGACCGAAGCCCTGACTCACCACCCGTTCCGGATCAATCAGACGGTCAGGCGCTTGCGGCCCTTGGCGCGACGACGCGACAGGACTTGGCGGCCATTCTTGGTAGCCATACGGGCACGGAAACCGTGGGTGCGAGCGCGCTTGAGGGTGCTGGGTTGGAAAGTGCGTTTCAT